>CACWPM010000005.1 GCA_902762795.1 Fibrobacter succinogenes
ACAGCTTCTTTCATGACTTCGGGGCCGATACCGTCGCCCGGAAGCACTGCAATCTTGTAATTCTTGCTCATTGTTAATCCTTGGTTTATAATTTGAACGCGCTAAAAATAGCTTTTTTAGCTAGAGTGAAAGGTTTCTTCGGGGGAAAGATTCTATTTTAAATGAGTGTTTTGGAAGAAAGGAGGCCTTATGCACATGCTGTTCCGTTTTTCGATGCTGCTTTTGCTTGCATCTGTCTTAGCCGGCGCGGCACCGCAGTACCCGTTCCCGCAAAACAAGCAGTACGCCTATGGGCAAATTTTCAACCCCGACCTGAAAAAAACGGAAACTGCCATTCAACAAAAGTTTGCAGACTGGCGCAAAAATTGGGTAACCGAGAACGTCGAGATAGACGGTGTCAAAACCGCATACATTAAAATGTCGGATTCTAAGATACTCCGCATTTCATCTAGGGATATCGCTTTTGGTATGTTGCTCTCCGTGTATATGGCCGACGCCACCAACGACGCCCAATCGTTATTCAACCAGTTCATGAATTTCTACCGTTGTTTCGCAAACGAGAATAAGGAACCGAAAACCTGCAAAAGTCAAAACTTCAAAATTATGGCAGGCGAAGTCTACGAAGAAGATTCCGCATTAGTTCGGTACGCAGGGGTATCCAACCCCGATGCCGACATGGATGCCGCTCTTGCACTTCTCTTGGCCGACAAGCAGTGGGGTTCCGAAGGTACAGAAAAATATGCCACCTATGCAAAGTCGCTATTGCAGGATATCTATGAAAATGATATAGAAACCGGCGAAAAGATGCATATAAAGGCATACTCGAACTATGACGCTGCATTTAACCCTAGTTATTCCGCCTTCGCCAGCTTTGAAATTTTTGCAGAATCCGGAGCCGCGCTCAAGGATGCATGGAATACATTGGCAAAGAATACCGCCGCAGAACTCGCCCTTTGTCAGGATTCTACAACAGGACTCGTTCCACTCTGGTGCGATTACAGCACGCATAAACCGGTGAAGGTTCAAGATTCTTATTCTTATGAAGAAGGCCCTGGTTTCATTTACGATGCTTTGTTGGTCCCATGGAGAATGGCTACGGCGTATTATTGGTACGGCGACGAAAACGCCAAGAAAGTTAACGATAAACTTGCCAAGTGGTTGCCATATGTGTCGTATGGGCATGCCAGCTATATCAGAAGCTATTATAAATTGGACGGCTCGTATTTGACTTATGGCAAGTGGGATGATCTTGCAGAAGCTAGCGGTGTTGGTCTAGCATTCAGTTCTACAGACAAGTACGATCCCTATCTAGAAACGGTCTACGAATCACTGATGAACCTGAATTCCAAAACGGCAAGAACGGAGACGGAACGTATTTTGGAACTGTTACTCTTGACCGGAAACATGCCGGACTTGACACATATGGAAAATACGAAAAACATCGCAACCGCATCGGTTATGCGTCAGCCACAAATGCCCAAAGGCACGCAGGATTCTACGCTCAAGGTTTCCGGTTTCGGGAACTGGGTTACCAAATCGAACGGCTTTAACAAAATCACCATCTTCCCCGATTCCACCAAGAAACCGCTCTTTGCCGATAACGGAATGGCTCTTGTCAAAGCCGAAATGCGCGTAGAATCTAGCGTAGGCAAGGAATGCTCTGGAGCATATTGTGACGACCGCGAAAATGTCTTTAGCGGACTCGCTCTTTATCTTGACGACAAGTTCCAAGACCTGAGCGATGTGGATACTATCCGCATGACGCTCAAGACGCAGGGGGTTATCGGAGTTTCTGCACTTTGCTACGGCAAGAATGATGAAGGGCGTCGAATCACCTATTGGGAAAATAATCTCATTCACTCGAGCGATGAATTTACGACCTTGAGTTTCACGATTGATGATTACGGGAACAAAGCAAGTATGGACAAGGTCAAAGGGTTCGTGTTTGAACCCATGATGACTCCGGGTGGATACGCCTCTATCGAAATCCAGGATATCAAGTTCTTGAACAAGGACGGAAAACTGGCCAAGGTTTACGATGAACTTAAAATCGATACCACGGCGTCGGAAATCAAGACCGTCACCGTGAAGCCCGTCCCTTCAAATAGCTTGAAGACAAAGGTCCATGTTGCAGGGCATTCCGTGAGCGTCTCGAACGTGTCCAACGCTTCCAGAGTGCAGTTGTTCGACCTGCAGGGGAAGGTTGTTCTCGAAAGGGTCGTGAACGCAAACGAGGCTATCGAGATACCCCGCGCCGGTTCTTACCTGCTGCGGGTTGACGGCCGTTTTTATCCGGTAAGGATTAACCGTTAGCGCCGCGGCCCGAGTGTGCGGGCCCAATCTCCCTATTTATTTAGCCTGTGCAATCCGCACTTGCTTTACGGTGCCGTTCTTCACGGAGCGGAGCATGTAGATGCCCTGGACCTTGATTTCGCTGGTATTCTGGAGTATTGAAATAGCCTCGTCCATGGTGTAGGCGCGTAGGCGGCCGAGGCGCACGCCGTTCAGGTCAAATACGTCGTATGCCTGGAGGGTGTTCGCTTGCAGGTGAAGGTTGCTGCCAATTGCAATCGTGGAATCGGCAATAGTCGTATCCTTTGCAGTGGTATCTTCCTGAAAATTGAAATACTCCTTGAGCCAGGTCATTGCCGGGCGGTCTATGCCATCCTTGATAATGCCGGAACACCCTAGTTCCTTTGCGTTGCAAGATGCCCATGTCTTGCCATAGATATAGCCCCAAAGGGTAATGCCAGCAATACGCTCCTCTTCCATGAAGAGCGGGATTTGTTCGGAGTAGCATTTTTTCTGAATATCGTCGTTCACGGTTCCTATATCGTATTCGGTAATGAACAATGGAATCTGCGTACTGTCAATAATTTCTTGTAGGTATTTTTTTAGGATATTGAAGTTGAGACAGTTTGTCGGGCCGGAGCCCGTTGCCATTAAATCATGTCCTTGCATTCCGTAGCCGTCGACTGGTGCACCGTTCTTTTTGATGGTATTGATAAGATTTATTCCGACATCTCTTTGCCATTGGAACGTATTGTAGTCGTTGTAAATGAGGATCGCCTTGGGCCAGCGCTCGCGAGCCATCTTGAAGGCCGTAGTGACGAAATTGTAGTCGCCATCGTTGTCACCGCCTAGGGCATCGATAAAGAGATTGCCTCTACCGAATCCAGAGTGGTACTGGTTTGTCGCTGATCGGCCAGCCTCGGTTACCACATCGATCATTTCCAGGTCGGGGTAATGTTCTGCGACGGCATCGAACCAGGCGGTAATGGCATCCTTGGTTTCTTCGACATTAAGTTGATTGACCCAACCTGGGTATTGCGAACCCCACACGAGCGTGCGGAACTTGAATAGGACTCCGTTCTGTTTTGCCCAGTTGTAAATGGCATCGCACTTGGAAAAGTCGAATTCGCCGTGTTTTTTTTCAATTTGGACCCACAGGCATTCGTATTCGGGGGTAATCTGGTTCCAGTATTTCGCGAAATCAGACGGAACTTCGCCATCAACCGGAATGTTGCCGAGGAACTTAGCCGCGCCGTCGGCAAGGCCTGGGCCCGCAAAGACTCCCGAAAAAGCGCAAAATAGTGCAAAAAAAGGTATTGTTAAAATTCTATAGCTCATAACCACCCGTTATAAACATATATCGTTCACGTAAATAAATTACTGAAGAGCTTTTTTTATCATGGACAAAACATCAATACGGGGATATTGAAATTTGGATGGCCATTTAAGCGGCTTGAAAAAAGTAAATTAGTAGATAGTTGTGTGATTAGGATTATAAATATGTTTTTATCAAATTGGCAAAACCGCGCTGCGATTGTGGCGCTTGGATTTACCGTTGGGTTAGCGGGGTTTTGTATGGCCGAATCTCCTATTAAGACCGTTCCCTGGAACGGTCATGTCGGGGCTGTGAGTTTCACTTTCGATGATGCGCTTGCGAACCAACCGCAGAATTTGAAACCTATATTGGACGCTCTGCCGGATGTCCATGTGACATTCTTTTTCACGGACATGGGGAATGGATTGAAGCAGAATGGTGCGGGCTTTGTAGCGCTTGCGAAATCGGGAAACGAAATCGGGAACCATACCAAGACGCATCCGCATTTGACAGGAATCAGCGCTGGGGAACTTGAAGAAGAAATAGTCAAGTTCGCAAATACGATTGAAAGTACGTTTGCGGAACAGGGGGCTGATGTGACGGTGACCTCGCTTGCAACTCCTTTTTGTGAAAATAACGACAAAGTAAAGAATGTCATCGCAAAACGGCATTTTATCAACCGCGATTGCGGATGGCATGGCCGCAACGAATGGGATGTGGAACCGGACTGGATGAGTATTCAGGCAAAAGTTTGGACGCGTTCGGGAGCTACGGTGCCTGAGATGCTTTCGGCTCTCGATACGGCTGCGTTTATCGGTAATTTCGGGGGCGCGCAACCATGGGAAGTCCAAGTGAAGGGCGGTTCATGGCTCGTTGTCTTGAATCATGGCGTCACGGATGATACGGGTGATGATTATTCGATCAACCCCTCGGATATCAAGAAAATTTTTGAACATGCTATTGAAAATAAATTATGGGTAGCACCGTTTGGAGTAATTGGGGCTTACTATAGGGCGCATTTTGTCGTGGATGCCGCGGCTGCAAAAAAGACGGATGATGGGTTTACGGTAAGTTGGGAAATTCCGAACGAACACATGCCGAAAAGCGTCCCGCTGCGTGTGAAAATCGATACGAAGAGCGTTGGCGAAAATGTTGTTGTGGAACAGGGGGGCAAAAAGATTGCTCGCGAAGGTGATGGCTCCTACATCATCGAGTTCATGGCGAAGAGTCTCAAGGTGCGCAAGCCCGGTGCGAATGATGTTCCGGACGATTCGACAAATTCCCTTTCAAAAGCACATCTTGAAAAAAGGTTGTATAAAAAGTTTACGGTGTTTGACGTGAATGGGAATAGCCTTGGCGTGGCTGATGGTTGGAACATTCCTGCCAATTATCCCAAGGGTGCTTACATTGTTCGTGCCGAAGCTGTTGGAGGATCCGTTGTAATAAGAAAAGTGTTCAAATAAAAATGGAGTCACTTTTTACAAGCTTCCTTTATTTACTACCTTTAAAAACATGGTTACGTTAGCTCTTTCTCATTTTGAAAAAAGTTTCCCGGCAGCGCTCCGTGGCAAGCGTCTGGGTGCGGTTTTGCACCCGGCTTCGGTTTGTGCCGATTTGCGTTATACGCTTGACTTGCTCAAGGATTTGGACGGCAAGCTCTTTAAACTTTCGGCTTTGTTTGGCCCGCAGCACGGCATCAAGGGACATACGCAAGACAACATGATTGAATGGGAAGGCTACGAAGACCCGGAACTCCATATTCCGGTTTATAGCCTTTACGGCGAACATCGCGAGCCGACGGCGGAAATGCTTTCGCACGTGGATGCGATGCTTGTGGATTTGCAGGATGTGGGTGCTCGTTACTACACGTTCATTTGGACGCTGTTCCTTTGCATGAAGGCCTGCGAAAAGGCGGGAATCCCAGTGGTTGTCGTAGATCGCCCGAACCCGATCAACTGCGTGGACGAAGAAGGACCGGTGCTCGACTTGGATTATACGAGCTTTGTGGGTTTGCATAGCATCCGCACGAGGCATGCAAAGACGATTGGCGAACTGGCGGAACAGTTCAAGGCCGAGCGTTTCCCGAAGTGCGAACTTTACGTGATGCACATGGACGGCTACGATAAGCGCATGTGGTTTGACGAAACGGGACTTCCGTGGATTTTGCCGAGCCCAAACATGCCAACACTCGATACCGCGATTGTGTATCCGGGCATGTGCTTGTTCGAGGCGACCAACGTGAGCGAAGGCCGTGGCACAACGCGCCCGTTCGAAATTTTTGGAGCGCCGTTCATCGATGCGGTCAAGCTTTGCAAGTACATGAATGGACTCAAGCTCCCAGGCGTGTATTTCCGCGAAAATTACTTCCAGCCGACGTTCCACAAGGGCGCGGGGCAGATTTGCGGCGGTGCGCAGATTCACGTGACCGACCGCAACAAGTTCCGCAGTTTTGAGATGGCGGTGAAACTGTTGCAGTACATTTTCAACGAATACCCGAATGATTTTGCGTGGAAACAGCCTCCGTACGAGTACGAATTCCACAAGCTGCCGATTGATATTTTGCTTGGTAACGGGACGTTCCGCAAGGAATATATCGAGTCGAGTATTTGATGGTTGTGGAAAATGCCGCAAAGATGCGAAATTTCGTTGGAACTGCCGCAAAACAATGCGAAAATGCGCGCGGAATGTGCAAAAGCGCAAAAATGCAAATGCGCGAGAATGCAAAAGTGCGCCGGACCTTGTTTAATTTATGAAACTTAGACTTTCGACAGAAACTTTGAATCGATTGAAACGCTTCCGCAAGAACAAGCGCGCCTTTTGGTCGCTTGTGATTTTGGTGGTGGCGTACTTGCTTTCGCTCACGAGCCCGTGGACGGTGAATGACGAGCCGTTCTATTTGCGTTATAACGGCAAGAATTACTTCCCGGCGTTTGCACGTTACAGCGAAGCTGATTTTGGCGGCGAATACAAGACGGAGCAGGATTACGCGAAGCTCTTTGCGGATGTCGCCGAGTGCAAGCAGGACGAAGAAGACGGATTCCCGCGTGCTGGAGGCTGCCCCGAGATGTGGACGATCATGCCGCCAGTGCCGCACGATCCGCTGAAGGCGGATCTGAGCGAGGAGGGAACCCCTCCCTTTGCGCCGAGCGCAAAGCATTGGCTCGGCACGGATAGCAATGGGCGAGATGTTCTTTCGCGCTTGATTCACGGGTTCCGCATTTGCATTAGCTTTAGTTTGCTCTTGACCGTGCTCGGAACGTTCCTCGGCATTGTGATTGGCGGTATCCAGGGCTACCTTGGGAAGTTTTGGGATACGGGCATGCAGCGTATGATTGAAATTTGGTCGTCGCTCCCGATGCTCTACGTGGTGATTCTCATCGGCAGTATTTATGGCCGCAGTTTCTGGCTCTTAATTCTCATCATGGCGGCGTTCAACTGGCTTTCGCTCAGCTACTACATGCGCGCGGAATTCCTGAAACTCCGCAGCATGACTTACGTGATGTCCGCGAAAGTGCTTGGACTCGGGCATCGCCATATCTTTTTCAAAGAAATTTTGCCGAATGCGATGACGCCCGTGGTGACGCTTTTCCCGTTCACGCTTATCGGTGGAATCGGAAGCCTCACGTCGCTCGACTTCTTGGGCTTTGGACTCCAGCCGCCCACGCCGAGCTGGGGCGAGCTCATGAGCCAGGGACTCAACAACCTCTATGCTCCGTGGATTTCCGTGAGTACGGTTGCTGCGCTGTTCGTGACGCTTTTGCTTACGACATTTGTCGGCGAAGGCGTAAGGGATGCCATGGACCCCAAATCGGGAGATAGGTATGTTTAGACGAGAGGCGAGAGACGAGAGACGAGAGAAACTCGTCATCCTGAGCGAAGGCGAAGGATCCAGTAAAGTCCCCGTTTTGTGCGTTAAAGATGTTTCGGTGGCGTTTGGGTTTGACAAGAACGGTCTTTCGCGTGACGGTAAGCAGCCGTTGCAAGTGACGGACCGTGTGTCATTCGACATTTTCCCTGGTGAATTTTTTGCGCTGGTGGGCGAGTCCGGCTGCGGAAAGAGTGTGACCGCGATGAGCATTTTGCGCCTATTGCCATGGCCGAGTGCTAAAATTGTGAGCGGCGAGATTTTATTCAAGGTCGGCGATTCTAGTGAAGTCGGTGATGACAATGCGAACGTTCGTGATTCTCGCGACGTTCACGGCGATGTTGATGATGGCAATGGGAGTACCCGCAATCTAGCGACGCTTTCGCTTGAAGAACTGCAATCTGTTCGCGGTTCCGAAATTGCGTGCATCTTCCAGGAACCGATGCAGGCTCTGAATCCCGTTGTCACTATTAAAAAGCAACTCCTCGAAGTTTTCAAGTTCGCCGCAGTCTCGAAGGGCGTAGTACCGAAAAGCGCGCATCCCCCAAAAGCGCAGTCCCCAAATGCGCTGTCCAAACAAGAATCCGCGCTATCTCGGAATGCGCAAAACGATCCTCTTGACCTTATCCGCGAACAGCTCCGCTTGGCCGGTTTCACCGACCCGGACCGCGTTTTGAATTCTTACCCGCATGAACTTTCGGGCGGAATGTTGCAGCGCGTTTGCATCGTGATGGCGCTTTTGCCAAAGCCCAAATTGATCATCGCCGATGAACCGACAACGGCTTTGGATGTGACCGTGCAGGCTCAAGTTCTCGCCGTGCTCAAGGACATGGCTGAAAAGACGGGAACTGCCGTTCTTCTCATTACGCACAACATGGGTATCGTTTCGCAGTACGCCCACCGCGTCGCCGTGATGTACGCCGGTCGCATTGTCGAAGAAGGTCCCGTTCGCGAAGTCATTAACAATCCGATGCACCCGTACACGCAAGGTCTTCTCGCCGCAATTCCCGAAAGCCACAGTGACTTGCGCACGCTTGCGTCCATTCCGGGGTCCGTGCCGCACCCGAAGGACTTTGCCCAAGGCTGCCGCTTTGCCGACCGCTGCAGCAAATGTGCTCAAGCCTCTGCCGATGTTCGCGAGAAATGTCTCTCTGCGGAACTTCCGCCGAAAATTGCGGACGCGGAACATTTCGCATACTGTTTTTTCAAACAAATGGAATAAATGTATAGATTTTTTTAGGCATCGGTCTAAATGACGTATGATAAATTGTCGAATAATTAGAGGATAACGATTATACGTTGTGAGAATGGAGGCTTCGGCCAACGGTGGACCATAAATTTTTCCAAATTAATTTTATTTTTAAACCGTTAAATATTCGAATTATTTCTCTCGGGGAAATGAGCCATGTTTTGTATCCAATGCCATAAAAATTTAAAGGATTTTGAAGCTTTAATCGATAAAATGGAAAATTGCCCGTTCTGTGGCGCAAAATTGGTGAGGCCTCCAGTCAAGGTTCCGCAAAAGGATGTGAATACCTTGTTCGACAATTTGGTGCAAAAAATTGGCGAGAATATTTTTGTCGATGATTCCATTTTGGAAAACGAGCTCCGTAACATGAGCGCTCCCGAATTCGAAGATGCGAAAGACCGTTTGTTTTTGCTTGTCTTGAAGCATATTCCTTCTAGCATGTATGCCGTGAAGGAATTCTCGGATGGCGAACAGCAGGAAGTGCTTGAAGCTTGTTTAAGGCGCCTTTGCGTGGATTTGGGGATGTCGTTTGAACCCTGTGCCCAAATGCTAGACGCTTTGCAGGAATATATCTGGAAGAAGACTTTCCCGTTGTCCCCGAATTTTTTTGAAGGTCATTTTGTGGATCCCCGTGACGGGCAAGTTTATAAGACTGTTAAGATTGGCAACCAGGTATGGATGAAGGAACCGCTGAAATACAAATGCGTGGGTTATACCGGAGAAGGTATTTATGAATGGAATGCCGTTAATAAGTACTGCGCTGTAAGAGGGTGGCGCGTCCCCAAGAAAAAGGATTTTGAAATATTGACGCAAACTGCGGCGAACTTGGGCTGTGGCGATCCGTCGAGTGTTTTGATGTCTCGCAAGGGATGGGAAAAGTGCAGCGTGACTCCGACGGATAACCTTGGCTTTGAAGCGCTTCCTGTGAAAAGCAATACGGGTATAAGCAATAATTACTTTAGCCATTTTTGGACGGCTGAAGATAAATTCTGCTTTGAAATTTTCCCCGGGCGAGTAACGTTTAGCACGCATTCGCAATCGTATGTGCGTTTAATCAAGGACGATACTGCGGAACCCCAAACGCCAGAAAAGAAATAAAAAATGCGCGGGCTGTCCCGCGCAATTTTCGTGGCTCCCTTTAACTTCTAGCCACTTCCTACCGCCTACTTGTACTTTCACTATGTTCAAGTACCAAATGCTAGACTCGGTCATGCCAAAGCAATCTTTGTCGCGACGCTCATCTTACGCATTTGTCCTACTGTCTACTAATCACTTAAACTCTTCGCACCACTTGGGTACGATTTCGGTTGCCTTCCCTTCAACGACGACGTCCGTGTAGGGGTCGCCGTAGGGCGCTTCGAGGTTGAGGCATGTGACTTTTGCACCGTACGAATGCGCGAAGCTCTTGAATCCTGCTGCCGGATACACAACGCTACTTGTACCGATATAGACAAATTCATCACAGTTCATGAGCGCGTTCTGGATTTCGTCCATGTACAAAGGCGTTTCCCCGAAGAATACGATGTCCGGTCGCACGGGGCTTCCGCAAATCGGGCACTTGGTGTCCATCGTTTCTTCGCCCGTGAAGTCGAATTCATGCTCATGCTTTGTGCAGCGGAGCTTCATCAAGTCGCCGTGCATATGCAGCACGCGCTTGCTTCCGCCTCGTTCGTGCAGGTCATCGACGTTTTGCGTTACAAGCAAAAATTTATCGCCGAGGCGCTCTTCGAGCTTGGCAAGCGCGATGTGTGCCGCGTTCGGCTCATGCTCGGGGAGTCCCTTTCGCAAGAAGTTGTAAAAGTCCTTGACTCGTTTCGGGTCGCGGCGGAGGGCTTCCGGCGTGCAGACGTCTTCGATGTTTTCGTGCTCCCACATGCCATCGTTCCCGCGGAATGTGCGAAGACCTGATTCAGCGCTGATTCCAGCACCTGTCAGAACCACTACTCTATAACGTTTCATATTTTCTCCTTCTTCTTGCTACAGGTTCGCAAAGAAAAGCGCTTCTGCGACGATTCCGCTTTCGAAATCGGGCAAATACAGGCTTTCGTTTTCGCCGTGGGCATTGCATTCCGGGTCCTCGAGGCCCGTGAGCAAAATGGGGATGTCGCCGAACGTGTTACGGAAAAGCTCTGCACCGGGGATGCTTGCGCCGCAACCGATAAATTTTGTGGGGGCGTTGTAGGCGTCCGCCATAGCATCGCTCATTTTCTTGAAGAATGGGTGTGTCGTGTCGGTGACGAACGGATTGGCGCCGTCTTCCTTGTCGATGGTGATTTCCATGTTGTTCGAAACTTGCGCTTTAAGGAAGTCGGCGAGCATGTCGGTGCATTTGTTTGCATCCATGCCGGGGGCAAGGCGGATTCCTATGCGGGCGTAGGCGCTGTCTTGCAATACGTTACCGGCGTTTGCGCGGGAGCCGGACTCGATGGTGCTTACGATGATACTCGGGCGGCGCCACAGCGAAATCAAAATTTCGTCTTCGGGTACGTTCAATTTCACTTGTTCGAGAACTCCGCCATCGTTGCGGAAAATTTCTTCGGTCATGCCGAGCGATTTGTACGATTCCAGTTCATTCTTTGTCGGCGGGATGATGTCATCTTCGTAATGCGGAATGAGAATCTTGCCGTCCTTGTCGGTGAGGCTTGCGATCATGCGGCAAAGCGCTTGTACCGGATCGGGAATTGGGCCGGACCACGAGCCGGAATGGAGAGGCGCCTTTGTCGCGCGGAGTGTCACGTTGATGGCGCTCATGCCGCGGAGCGTTGTCGTGATGGAGGGCGTTCCCTTCGCGAAGTTCCCAAGGTCAGCGACAATCACGGCATCGCATTTCAGGAGTTCCGCATGTTCCGAAAGGATTTTCTCGAAGCCCGCGCTTCCGGATTCTTCTTCGCCCTCGATGATGAACTTGAGATTCGGGCCTTCGCCTTTGAGTTCCTTGCGAACTTGTTCAAGGGCTGCGAGATGCACGATGACGCCTGCCTTGTCGTCGGCGGTGCCGCGTCCAAAGAGACGGTCGCCTTTTTGCGTGGCCTTAAACGGTGGCGTGTCCCACAAAGCTTCACGCATTGGCGGTTGCACATCGTGGTGGGCGTACAAAAGAATGGTCGGCTTATCCGGAGTGGTGAGACTTTCTGCGTAAACGCTTGGTCGTCCGCTCGGCGGCATCAAAAACTGGATGTTCGTAAGCCCAGCTTTTTCAAACATGGCTTTGACCGCATTGGCGGAGTCCAAAACAAACTTCTGGTCGAAATTGTCGAAACTGATGGATGGTATGGCTACCAAGTTCGAAAGCATGTCGATGTAGCGCGGCATGTTTTCGTGAATATCTTTTTTGATATTTTGCATAATATTCTCTCTTGTCTAATAGAATTATAAAATTTTTTGGGGCGTGGCAATAGGTGGTTTGCCAGTTCTATAAGTCTTGCCGTGCAGTCTTTGGTGGCAGATTTTTCTATTTTACTACTCATGAACGATAATTGTATCAATCACGAATATTTTATGCGTCCGAGCGACCGCATTCTTGCATTGATTCGCCGCATTTTCCACAACAATCCGGAATTTCGCCACGATTCTTTTAAGCATGTGGCGCGTTTTGCTCCGATTATCCCGTTTATGGGCGGTCGTCCGGATTTGAGCAAGGTTCTTAATCGCGTGGTGACTTTTGCTGACGGCTCCAATCCGCTGCATTTCGGTTGCCCGATCGTACTCGCGGCTGGTGCAAACAAGACGGCTCTTCGCATTTGCGATTACGCCAATATGGGTTTTGGCGGTATTTCTGTGGGGACGGCGACACGCCATGTTCGCGAAGGAAACACGCATAGACCGCGTATCGGTTTCATTGAAAAAGATCGTGCCATCCACAACAGCATGGGCCTCAACAACGATGGTGTCGAAGCTGTGACTCGTCGTACGGATGCGCAGATTGCCGCTGCTCACAGGGCCGGAATGTGCGTGGGCATTTCCGTTGCCGAAACGCCGGGCCTTACCGACGAAAACGAAAAGCTCAAGGACATTGTCGAAAGTTTCTCCATTGCTTATCGCGTTGCCGATTACATCGAAATCAACGTGAGCTGCCCGAATACGGGGGAGAACCGCCTCGATCTCGACATGTCCTTCATCGACAAGATTTTCTCCGAAATCAAGAATTACCGCGATGCGCAGAGCTACCGCAAGGCTGTTTATGCAAAGCTCAGCCCGGATATGGCCGAAGCCCACACGGCTACGATTATGGATGCGCTTGTGAAGGCGGGCGTGAACGGCGTTGTCATCGGCAACACGTATCCGACCAAGAAAATCGTAGATCTCCCGGTCCGCGTCAATTATAACGAACTGACTCCGCTCCGCGCGGATGGCGATCGTGGGGGGATGTCGGGCCGTCCGCTTTACGAGAACATGGTGAAAAACGTCAAGTTCATCCGCGAACATTATCCGCAGATGAGCGTGATGGCTTGTGGCGGCATTGACCACGGCTACAAAATTTACGACCTCATCAAGCTGGGTGTCGATGCGGTGCAGTGCTACTCGGTCGTCGCGTTCCGTTGGATGGCCGCTCACGCGATGCGCAGTGAACTTGAAGAAGCTCTTTCGAAAGACGGTTACAAGACTCTCGCTGATTACGATGCCAAAAATCCGAAACGTTAATGATGATTCGATGCGCTAAAATATTTGCCCTTGCGGTTTTGCTTAGCTGTGTTCAGTCTTTTGCTGGATATTTTATCGAGCAATCCTACGAAGATGTTCCAGCTAAAGATTCGCTTGCGTCTTTTTCTTTTGGCGGCGAGTTGGAGCTCGTCTATTACTTGAGTTCCATCCATCCGGGAATTCTGCTTAGTGGCGAGTACCGTTTCCATAAACATCATTCGGCAGATTTATTCGCGGTGGCGTTGTTTTCTGGGGACTATCTGGAAATTGGCGCCGATTGGCGCTTCTTTTTCCGTGGTGCTCGTGAAGACGATTTTGTGCGTCTGGGAATTTCGTTCGTTTCTTTTGAACGTTTCGAAAAGAACTATTTTCCGCCGCGCGTGACGCTTGGTTATGGTCGCGATATCACTTTTTTCAAGAATACAAGTTTTCTGTGTCGTATAGAACTGGATGCAAGTTACATCATGGGACGGGCGCTTGTTGAAAAGGAAAATGATTTTTCTTATCGTGAAGCGCATTTTACGGCATCGTTGAATATCGGTTTTTATCTGTTTTAAATAGCTATTTATAGGATGGATTAAATGTCTAAAATAATTCGTGCAATTTTCGTTCTTTTGTTCCTTGCTGCATCAGTGTTTGCTGGGCCGTGGCTTGGACTCACTTACAAAAAAGCCCTCTACGAAAATCACCTAGCGCTCCTCGTTTCTGGAGTGCATCCGGAATCGGGTTGCCTTGCGGCAGGAGTTCTTTCGGGGGATTTGGTCATCGGTTTCGATGGCAAGGACTTGGTCAACGTGGCGCAAATCCAAAATGTACTTAAAAATGCGACCGTTGGATCGCATGTCTCTATCGAAATTTTCCGCGAAGGCAAGCGCATTCCCTTGACGGTGACGCTCACGGAACGTCCGGACGATATTTCGAGCCTTACGGGTTCTGCTATCGGGAGCAAGATGGCTTCGTTCGGCAAGAACTTTTACAAGAATGGCGAGAAGAGGCAAGAAGCCCCGAAGGCTACATTATTGGACTTCTGGGCGACTTGGTGCGGACCGTGCCGCCAGACGTTACCCGTGCTTGAAAAAATGTACAACAAGTATTCTAGCCAGGGGCTAGAAATCATTGGCATTTCGTCCGAACAAAAGAATACGCTTCTCTCGTTCTATAAAAAGCAACATGCCTCGCCATATCCGCTTTACCGCGATGCCGATCAGGGACTCTGGCGCCGTTACGGCATTCATGCGGTTCCGACGCTCATGCTCCTCGATTCGAACGGCTACATCAAGCGCGTCTGGAGTGGCGCTCCGAGTTTTGAAATGCTCGAGAAACTTGTGCTTGAAGTCATGGAAAAGTAGAGCTTGGAGAATTCGGAATTAAGAGTTTTTAGATCTGGCGGTACCCTCGGTTATGCCCATTCGGAACTCTGGATTCTGAATTTGGTGTATCTGGCGGATGTCGCAGATTTGGGCGTGTTCGCGAAACCTTGTCGCGTACTTTTAAAATTTCTATC
The DNA here is from genome assembly GCA_902762795.1 of Fibrobacter succinogenes. Classification (GTDB taxonomy): domain Bacteria; phylum Fibrobacterota; class Fibrobacteria; order Fibrobacterales; family Fibrobacteraceae; genus Fibrobacter; species Fibrobacter succinogenes_E. The sequence continues at coordinate 14,867 of CACWPM010000005.1, forward strand.
TTGCGCCGTGTGAAGCGGATTCATAGAACGATTGCGAAAATACTTGTAGTGAACGGTTACTTGCCAAAGCTTGGTCTTGCAGCGGTAATTGGTTTTGTGACGGGGCTTGTCGCAGTCGCATTCCATTTTGGGCTTTCCGAAGCGGTTGCATGGGTGCGCAAGCCATGGATTCTTGGAATTTTGCCATGGTGGGCTTTTGCCGCGGTGCCTGCGATTGGCGGGCTTGTTGTCGGTCTTTTCATCCACAAGATTGCTCGTGCGCCAGAAACGGCGGGGCAGGGCACTGACAAGATGATCCATTCGTTTCATCATCAGGGCGGCAATGTTCGTGCGCGCGTGGCGCCGGTCAAGTTTTTTGCGAGTATTGTCACGCTTTCGACAGGCGGTTCGGCAGGTTACGAGGGACCGATTTCGCAAATTGGCTCTGGGATTGCATCTACGATATGCAAATTCTTCAAGATGCCACGGATGATGCGCGGGCAGTTCTTGCTGGCGGGTACGGCGGCCGGGCTCGGCGCTATTTTCAAGGCTCCGCTCGCGGGAGCGCTTACATCGGTCGAGATGCTTTATCGCGAAGATTTTGAATCGAATGCTTTTGCCACCTCCATCATATCGTCGGTCGTGGCGTTTGCGGTTTACGTGGCGTTTGTGGGGACCTCTCCTTTGATTGGCGGAGTGCCCGCGTTCCCGTTTACAGGGGGCGTGGAATTGCTTGCCTGTGCTTTGCTAGGAATTTTCTGCTTCCCGTTCTCGTACTTGTATGTGCGTTTTTACTACGAATCCGAACGGCGTTTTGGCAAGTGGGCCATTCCTGCCTGGAGTAAGCCCGCGGTGGGCGGCGCGTTCATTTCGCTGCTGGTGCTTGCGTACCCGGAAGTTTCGGGTGGCGGCTTTGAATTTATCGATAATCTGGTGGCGGGGCTTGTGCCGCATACGTTGTGGGGCGTGGTGCTTTTGCTTGGAATAGTGCTTGCGAAAATTGTGGCCACGGCGTTGACGGTCGGTTCGGGAGGTTCCGGAGGTGTCTTTGGACCATCGTTATTTATTGGTGGTGTTGTCGGTGCTATTTTTGCTGGAATTTGCGAACTTGTGCTGCCGGGATTCATCCGCATACCGGAAATGTTCATTTTCGTTGGGATGGCTGCGTTCTTTGCTGGGGCTACAAAGGCCCCGATTGCGGGCGTCGTTATGGTTTGCGAAATGACGGGAAGCTATAGCTTGCTTCCGGGACTCTTGATTGCGGCCGTGATGCACATGGCGTTCTCGCGCAACTGGACGATATATAAAAGCCAGGTGCTCAACAAGTTTGCATCGCCGGCACATCGCCGGGACATGGACCGCGAACTCATTCAGGCGTACGATAAAATTGCGAAGGGATAGCGCTGCGGGCGCTGTTGCTTTTTGCCAGGGAAATATGTTGCGTCCTCCCGGTCGGGGAGGATTTTTGCTAGCTATTCCGCGTCGCGGGCATCGGGGTTAACACGTTTGACAGTGGCGCCGATCTTTGCCATCTTGGCTTCGAAATCTTCGTAACCGCGGTCGAGGTGGTAAATGCGGCTGATGGTCGTTTCGCCTTCGGCGATGAGGCCTGCGAGTACAAGCGCTGCGCTTGCACGGAGGTCGGAGCCCATGATGTCGGCGCCTTCGAGCGGAAGGCCACCCTTGATGGTTGCCGTGTTGCCGTTCAGCTGGATGGACGCACCCAAGCGTTCAAGTTCTGCAACATGCTTGAAACGGTCATTATAGACTGTATCTTGCACGAGGCTGTTGCCTGGAACGGAGAGAAGCGTTGCCATGAACGGGGCTTGCATATCGGTCGGGAATCCCGGGAACGGGAGCGTCATGAGGCTCATCGGCTTGAGTTCTTGCTGACGGGCATCGACTTCTGCCCAATCGGCGCCGACACTTACCTTGCAGCCGATTTCGCGGAAAGCGTCGAGTGTTGATGCAATGTGTTCCGGGATGATATGCGTGACCTTCACGCGGCCTCGTGTGATGGCGGCGGCGCAGAGGAACGTGCCTGCTTCGATTCTGTCGGGGATGGTGACGCCAGTGCCCGGGCGGAGCGATTCGACACCTTGAACGGTGAGGGTGCGCGTGCCTCGGCCTTGAATCTTGGCGCCCATGTTCGTGAGAAAGTCGATGAGGTTGTCAATTTCGGGTTCGAGGGCTGCATTCTGCAAGACGCTTACGCCTTTTGCGAGTGTTGCCGCCATCAAGACGTTGACTGTTGCACCGACGCTAGAAATCGGGAAGTTGAAGTTTCCGCCGGGGAGGCGGCCTTCGCAGGTGGCTTCGACATAACCGTGCGTGACAGTAATCTTTGCGCCGAGCGCTTCAAGACCTTTGAGGTGCAGGTCAACAGGGCGCGGGCCCCAGGCGCATCCGCCGGGGAGCGAAACGCGGCAGCGACCGAATCTGGCAACGAGCGGGCCTAGAACGTAGAAGCTTGCGCGCATGGTTTTCACAAGTTCGTACGGGGCTTCGAGATGGTCTACGCCGCGTGTGTCGATTTTCAAAATATGGCTTCCACCATTGATGTGGCAGCCAATCACGCGGAGCACATCGGACATGGTCTTCATGTCTTTCAAGTGCGGTACATTCGTAATTTCAGAAACGCCGTCGGCGAGGAGCGCTGCGGCCATCACGGCAAGCACTGCATTCTTTGCTCCTGAAATTTCAATTTCTCCATTGACCGGTGCTTTCACTTGCGGAACGATAAACTGATCCATATAAATTAAACCTCTTTATTATTCTTTTGTTCAATCGGGTCGTGGACAACACGGGTTCTTGCAATAAAGTCGTGCAAGGCCCTCTTTTGCGGATCGACGAGAACTATAAGGTAGCCCAGACCATAAAAAATAAGTGTCGCTTGCGTGACGATGCTTGCGATGAAGCGGAAAATCGAGAATGCCCACGAGAGCTTTTCGCCGTTAGCCAGTTCTACGTGAATGCGCAAGAGTCTCTTGCCCGGTGTGGCGCCCCAAACCGCATGGAATACGATAAAGTAAATCGCCTGGACTAAACTCCAAATCGTAAAGAACGTGGACACTCCAGGAATTTCAAGTGCCTTTGAAATAAGTTCCGAGGACGTTGGGTTTTCAACGTATTGCTTTGCAATTTCGGTGACGGCGTTGATGTCGACCAAGCCTGCCAAGCCCATCACGTAAATGAATACTGCTCCGACAACAGAAAGAATTAAGTTGTCTACGATAAAGGCGTTGGCGCGCACGAAAAAGCCTGCAAAACGCTTGCGTTGCATCTTTGTGTTGAGCAACGTTTCAATAGTCTGTTTGAGGATTTCTTCTTCCGTGAGTTCGGGCGTTTCGCTTGCTTCAGGAAATTCTTTCCAAGTTTTCCAATTGGTCTCGCCGCTGTGCCAGACAAGAGTTTCGTCCGTTATTTTGCCGTCTTGAACAAAATTTCTGATTTCATCGAGGGAGAATGGGCCTTGACGCCTGTCCCCGTCTGTAATTGAGGTGTCTATGTAAAACCATTTCATGTTGTGGAATAATTTAGTAAAAAGTTTGCAAGCCGAAATTTTGAAAAAAATGTAAATTTAGGGGTTATGATGATGTTTAAAATTGGTCAGCGCTACGTTAGCCAAGCCGAACCAACCCTGGGGCTTGGTATAGTATCTGAAGTTCAGGGCCGTACTGTTAAAATTTTGTTCCCTTCCATCGGTCAGTCTCGCATTTATAGAACCGAAGAAGCTCCTGTTGAACGTTTTGTGTTGCAAGTGGGTGAATCTGTCAAGAGTGAAAAGGGCGTCTCTTTTGTGGTGGACTCCGTTCGCGAGGATTCGGGAATCATGGTTTATGCCGGGCGAAACGGCAAGGAAATGAAGGAATCCGAGCTGAGTTCGAAGATTTCGACTGCTCGACCGGCAGTGCTGTTCAAGGCTTTGGCCGATGACGAAGTTTGCTCATCGAGTGATTTTTTGCGTCATGAAGATGCGATGGAAATGTATTACAAGTGGACATCTTCGCCAGTCCGTGGTATGATTGGTCCGCGCGTGAACATGATCCCGCACCAGTATTACCTTTGCTACCGAGCCTGTTCTAGCTCCACGCTCCCGAGGCTCATGCTTTCGGACGAAGTGGGCCTTGGCAAGACGATTGAAGCCGGCATGATTTGGCATGCGCTCAAGTCGAGAGGCCGCATCCAGCGCACGCTCGTGATTGTCCCGGAAACGCTCAAACACCAGTGGATGATTGAAATGAAACGTCGTTTCAACCAGCTCTTTACGCTTGTCGATGAAGGCTATATCCGCGGGCTTTTCGTGGGCGTCGCTAAAGACGAGACGAAACCCAATCCGTTCTTGCAAAGTAACGACATCATCGTATCGTTTGATTTTTTGATGGCGCAGCCTGCGTTGATAGAAGACCTTTTGAAGACGAACTGGGACATGACCATCATCGATGAAGCCCACCATCTAGTGTGCGAGGACGGGTTTACAAGTCACGAGTACATGCTTGCGAACAGGGTAATTGCGCGATCGAAAGGTGTGCTGCTCTTGACGGGTACTCCGCTCCAGCTCCATCCGGAATCTCAGTTCAACCGCCTCAAGATGCTCGACCCGGTGCGCTTTGCGGACTACAATGATTTTATCAAGGATCAGGAAACTTACCTCAAGCTTGTGAGGGACTTGAACAAGTTGCCGACAGATCCGAGTCATCAAATGAGCTGGGACGACTTGTACGAATGCGTCCCGAAGAACTCGAAGATTCGTCCGTGGCTGGAACAGGAAAATTCAAAGTCGATGACGGCGGGCGAATGGATGCGTCGCATTGTCGATGGCATGGGCACGGGTTCCGTGGTGTTTCGCAATACGCGTAAGGGCGTGGGTGGATTCCCGAAGCGCGTGCTCGATGAAATTCCGCTCGAACCGAACCTGGCTTACCGTGAAATGGTGGAAGTCGCAGCGGACCGCGACTTGGAAGCTTCGACGGACATTCAGGAAAACGGCCTCCTCTGCACGAGATTCTCCGATGCATGGGCGCTGGACGAACGCTTTGTGTGGCTGAAGGGTTTCCTTAAGGAATACAAGAACGAAAAGGTCTTGTTGATTTGCGAATCTATCCAGGTGGTGCAGGCTCTTGAAACTTTGCTCCTCGAATTCTTGGGCGAAGGTGCGTTTGTAATGTTCCACGAAGACATGAGCATCATGGCTCGTGACAAGGCTGCGGCAAACTTCAGCAAGCCCGATGGAGCAAACTTGCTCATTGCATCAGAAATCGGTTCCGAAGGCCGTAACTTCCAGTTCTCGCATCACCTGGTCTTGTTCGACCTCCCGCTCGATGCGGCTCTTGTAGAACAACGTATTGGCCGCTTGGACCGTATTGGTCAGGACAAGGACATCATCATCCATGTGCCGTACGTGAAGGGCTCGGGCCAGGAAGTCATGTTCCGTTGGTACAATGAAGGCTTGAACTCGTTCGGTGCCCCTCTCATGAGCGGTGGCGAACTTTTCCTCAAGTACACGGAAGCGTTGATTGAAGCTCTTGCAACTCCGCAGGCAAGCCTTGATAACTTTGTGAAGAACATCATTCCGCAAGTCAAGAAAGACTGCGAACTCATGCGCAAGAATATTGAAAACGGGCGCGACCGCTTGCTCGAATTCAACTCCCGCAATCCCGAAAAGGCAAAGGAAATCACGGACGAAATTCGTGAACTCGATGCGGAACCGGAACTCAAGAATCTCGTGTTTGATTCCTTGATGAATCGCGGTCTCGATGTCGAAAAGAGCTCTGTGCAAGATTGCTTCCTCATCACGATGGGGCCGCAGGTTGAAGCGGGTTCTGTGCCGGGCATGCCTGATTTGGCTATGGCTGCGTTCAGTGCTGGCGGTGGCCGTGTGAACAGTCAGACGGATTTGTGCGGTGAAGGTGGCGAAAGCTCCGATGGTGATGGTCGCGTGAGTGGTGGCACATGCATGACGGTGACGTTCGATCGCGATGTTGCCATGACGCACGACGATATTGAATTTATCAGTTTGGACCATCCGCTTGCTCAAGGCGTGTTCGATTACGAAACAGGCATGGGACGCGGTACCGTTTCTTGTGCGATTTGGCCGAACTCCGGATTGCGCGGGCTCATGATGCAGTACAACTTTGCGGTGGAACTCCCGGTGTCCGAAGAATGGGGCTGTGCCGATATCGCTGGGCCGAAGTATTTCAAGGTGCTCGTGAATGCGAAGGGCGAAAACATGTCCGATTATTTCGATGCGCTTTCGAATGCGGCGCTCAAGGATGTTGGCGTTCCGCAAGGGAATGCCGCGGTCGATATGACGCTCCGTTACTTTGCTAAGGATGGTCTTGCAAAGGCTCGTCTGATAGTTTCTGAACAAGCGAAAAAATATGCAGAAGAGGCGGCAAATGCCGTGGAGGCACGCTCGGAACAGGAATACCAGCGTATGAACCATTTGCTTACGATGCGTGGCAAGGCGGGCACGAGCGAAGCTCTCAAGTTGCTCCGCAAGAACGTGCAGGAGCGCAAGAAAATTGTTGCAAATCCGCAACTCCGCCTCGATGCAATTCGACTGGTGGTGTGCAAGTAGGGGCTGATCTTAGAACTTAGAACTTAGAACTTAGAACTTAGATAATTTGGATTTTCTAAGTTCTACCAACTGCGGCGAAGCCGCGAAAAGATTATGAGTGAATTAAGAAAGAACATTTTAGATGAAGCTCGCCGCGTGGTAGTGAAGATCGGATCCCGCATTCTCGTGGATTCCGAGCGTGGTGGAGTCCGTACACGTTATATTCAAAAGTTGGCTGATTCTGTCGCGCGTTTGATGGATGCCGGGAAAGAAGTCGTCATTGTCACGAGTGGCGCTGTGGGTACCGGCATGGCTGAACTTGGCTACAAGCAGAAGCCGACGGTGCTTGCCGAAAAGCAGGCCTGTGCAGCCGTGGGGCAAATCGACCTCATGTATGCCTACCGTGAAATGTTCCGCTGGGTTGAACTCTCCGTCGGTCAAATTCTCTTGTCTGCAGAAGATTTCCGTGACCGTGCGCGTTACAAGAATTTGCAGAACACCATCAAGGCGATGCTTGCCAAAAAGATTGTTCCGATCATTAACGAGAACGACTCCTTGGCCGTGGCCGAAATCAAGGTGGGCGATAACGACAAGCTTTCGAGCGATGTGGCGCTGTTCCTTGATGCAGACTTGCTCCTCATCTTTACGGATGAAGACGGCTTGTTCGATGACAATCCGAAGAAGAATCCGAACGCTCGCTTGTTGAACTTTGTTCCTGAAATCACGCCTGCCATTTTGGCGCTTGCCGGAAAGCCCGGCGAGGCCGGGTCCGCCGTCAGTACCGGCGGTATGAGGAGCAAGCTCGAAGCGATCCGCAATGTGACGAAGAGCGGCGCGAACGCGTTCCTCGCAAGCGGTATGAAGGTCCTCCCGCATCAGGTGTTCTTTGAAAATGCAACAGGTACGTTGTTTGCTGGTTCCAAGAAAAAGCTCAATAGCCGTCAGCGCTGGCTGAGTTTCATTACGACGCCGCGTGGAAGCGTGATTGTCGATGAAGGCGGCGTGAAGGCTTTGCGCGAAAATCATTCGAGCTTGTTGCCTGTGGGCGTGATTGCCGTGCAGAAACACTTTGACAAGGGCGACCTGATTGAAGTCCAGGACGAAAAGAAAAATCCCGTGGCTCGCGGTGTTGCCGGTTTCGATAGCGAGACGCTCAAGCTCGTGCTCCGCAAGAAAACCGCCCAAGTGCACGAAATTTTGGGTAAAAATGTTCCCGATGAACTTATCCACAAGAACGACTTGGTTGTTTTTTAATAAATTTGTGAAATAAGACGCTTATTTTGCGTATTTGCAAGGCTATCCCTCCCTATGGGGAGGGATTTTTTATTTATATTGAATCTAATCGCATCATGAGGTTTCCCGTGTTGAAAAAAATCCTTGCAATTCTTTTATTCATATGCTCCTTGGTTTTTGCCAATTGGGAAGGTGCCGTCAAGAAACCTTCTACCCGTGAAATTGATGGCAAGGAATTTTACGAAATCGCAACTCCTGAAAACCTGGCGTGGTTTGCTGTTCAGGTGAACAAGGGAAACTTGGACTATAATGCCATCCTTACCGACGATATCGTTGTCTGGGAAGATTCTGTATCTAGCGAAACTATTGAATGGATTCCGATTGGTATCGTCGAAACGAGAGAGTCCGACACTTTGGGGTTTAGGGGCATTTTTGATGGCAACGGGCACAAGGTGTCCGGTATTTATGTCCCTGAAAAAAAATATAGACGGAGCGGTTTCTTTTCTGTTCTGAACGGTGGTGCCGTTGTCAAGAACCTGACGATTGAAAATGCCTTGATTCAAGGGGATATGAGCACCTACTTTGCGCCGGGCGGTATGGAAATATACGCGGAAACGGGCGGTATTGCGGGTATCTTCGATGGTGATTCAATCGTCAACTGCGAATTTCATGGAACAGTCATTGATTCTCTTGCTGGTGGACTCGTAGGCAAGGCACGAAGAACTTGCATTAGCGGTTGCGGATATAAATATCCAGAAACCCCAAAGGGGCATGCGGGCGTTATTGCAAATAGCCGCAATTATGGAAATGTTAAAGGTCTGTATGTGGGGGGCGGGCTTGTCGGTACCGCTTACAGTGTCGATATCATCGCTTCTGAAAACTTTGGAAATGTGACCGGCGCATACTGTGGCGGTATTTCGGGATTTGTGGAAAACTTTGAAACGACAATAGACGGCTGTATTAACCATGCAACTATCGCCACAACGGACTCTAATGGAACCTCGGGAGGTATTGTTTCAGAAATAAGCTCGTCGAATCATCCGATCGTCATCCGCAACACGGTCAACGACGGTAACGTTTATTCGGGTAATTTTCCTGATTATGGATTTATTGTAGGCGGCATTGTTGGCATTACCGATGGAAAACTGATGATTGAAAACTGCATAAACAATGGAACTGTTACACGTTCTGCTCATGTTACCGAGGTTGGTTATGCGGGGGGCTTTGTCGGTTATGCCTCCATTGGATCGCTGAACATTTCGGGAAGCGTGAACAAGGGTTTTGTAGATGGAATAAAGTATAATGGCGGCTTTATTGGGAAAACGACAAACACCGGCTCGATATTGAATAGTGTCAATGAAGGACGCCTTGGTTATGATTCTACTGTGTTTTCGTATAATGCTGGTTTTATTGCTTCAATGGGTTATAAAAATGATTATGGTTGGACGCTTGATGGTCTTTTGAATAAAGCCCATATCAAGGGAAGTGTTGTTGGCGGGATTGTTGCGAAAGCGGAAGGTCCGTTACAGCTTTTGAATTCGGTAAACGAAGGGAATATTGAAGGCGAGATGAAATATTGCTATATGGGTGGCCTTGTCGCTTCTATTTCGTCGATTTCCAAGACGAAACACGAAATCAGGAATGTCGTAAACAAGGGAAATATTTTATATCGCGGTTCTGAAGGCTCGGCTACGGGTGGAATTGCCGCTCGAATTTCGGATTCTCTACTTGTTATAGACAATGCGGTCAATTATGGAAACATAGATATCTTTGTTGACGCATCTTCGGGGGCTGATGCTTATGTTGGAGGCCTCGTAGGTCGCGGATATAGCAAGTTGTCTATAACGCGGAGTACAAATAACGGAAATATCAATTTTATCGAGAATGGTCCTGACAAGCTCTATGCTTACATGGGCGGAATTGTCGGTTATATGGCTTCTGTCGAACAATCCCTGAATACTGGAAATATTTATGCCCGGATGCAAAATTCTGCATCGACATCTTTGGTTGCAGGTATTGCTGCGGAAGGCTCTGTAAGAAAGTCCGTGAATGAAGGTCGTATAGAATTTGTGGGCAGCGAACTGCTCCGGAGCGCTTTTGTAGCTGGAATAAATTGTTCGGGATCAGTGGTCAATAGCGTTAACAAGGGTAACCTTATCCAGCACTGGTCAAAATCAATAGAGTCTTCTATTGGAGCTGTTCAGAGTGGAAACACTAAGGGTGGCGGCAACTATAGCATTGCCGATACGGTGATGGCTAACGGAAAGATGGTTGCTGCCGTGAATGGCTGTAGTTTTGCGGACCGCAATAAATTAGGCCTTGATGGCGCATCGAATAGCAACGCCCTTACGACTGCCGAAATGCAGAGCCTTGAATTTGCATGGCGTTTGAATACATGCAACGGCACCGTCGATAATGGCGGGGGCTGGACCTATTACGGCAATGGTTATCCTGTCTTTGCAGATGAATTGCATCATCCTATTTACAAAGTAACATTTTTAGATTCCGCGAAAGTCTTTAGTGTCAGAACTTATACGGTGGGGGCTAGTTATACCGATGATTCGGGCCACATTGTCAAAATGCCGGAAGAACCGAATCCGGAAGATGCCGGTGAAGACGAACTCCAGTTCGGTTACTGGGGTAATTGGGACGGCAAGGCTATTTCTCAAAAATCTATAATCAGTTCCGATTACGATCTCTATGCGTTCTATATCGCAAAGGGGACAGAGCCTTCTATTATTTCGTTTGAGGCTGATGGGAAGCGGATTGCTGATTATGTATTGAAAGGTTCTAGCCTTACGCTCACTTTGCCGAATGTGCAGAAGGCTGGGTGTGTGTTCCTGGGTTGGTTCAATGGAGACAAATTAGTAGGCATTGCGGGTGAAAGCAAAAAGTTTACAACTGCGATGGCTTTGACTGCAAAATTTGAAAATGTGTATTACTCGGTGCAGTTCTTGGATCAGGGGAAGGTCTTGCAGAGCGATAGCCTTCTTTATGGAGCCTTGCCGGAGTTTAAGGGCGAAACACCGACGTACAGGAATTACGAGTTTGTCGGCTGGTTCCCCGAAATTTCGTCTGTGACAGGTGATACAAAGTATTTTGCAAATTATGTGAACCCGGATGCAAGTTCTTCTAGTGTTGTGTCCAGCAGTTCTGTGGCGAGCTCATCAAGCACGAAGTCTAGCTCATCAAGCGCGAAGTCTAGTTCTTCGCAGATGCCGATGAGCTCCAGTGGCCATGGCGCAGGCTGGGTGGTCGATGCTCTTGGCGGTGCGGGCGACTTTGTCCATACAAAGAGCGTTAAGGGATGGACGCTGAGAGGCGGTACCGAGTTGGTTGAAAACGATGACGGAGACATTGTGCTTCAGCTTTACTCCACTTCCGAGAGATCGGCTGCTTATGCCGTTCAGGCAAAGTATCCTGTAACTTTGCGAAAGGGCCATTCGTACAAGATAAAAGGCAGCGGCTATCTTTATGATGATGTTACATGGGATACTGTATATGTGGGACTGATGCTATCTTATGAACCTTATAGCGTATTCTTCGAGCATGTGTTTAAACTGGATGGAAAATTCGAATCTGGAACTTTTGATTATTGCGGTAATGGGCAATCCGCATCGTTCTACATCAATGGCGGTCTCCGTTACGGGGGATTTGCGATACAGAATGTTGTTGTCGAGGAACGTGAAATCCAGTGCCCGGGAACTGTGTATGCATCACAAATCGGTTTCCAAAAAGATGGCTTCAAGGAACTTGTTATAGAATATGGACTTGACGAGCCCCTGAAATTTATCAATGAAGCGGGGAATGTTGCCTTGACGGTTCCGCTTGGCAATGCTTCGGGCTATGCCCCGAGTGACCAATGGGTCAGACTTGCTGATTTTTCGAAGCTTACGACGAATGGAACCTATCAGGTGGTGCAGGGAAACGATACTATTTATAAAAATATTGTTGTTGGTGAAAATATCTACGAAAATTTATTGAAGGGCTCTCTCAAGTTCTATTACTACCAACGAGCCTCGATGTCTTTAGACGAAAGCTTTGCTGGTGTGTACGCGCGCGTTGCGGGACACCCCGATACTGCGGTCTATATCCACTCTTCGACAGGTGACGAAGGCGTGGTTGTTGCTTCCAAGGGGTGGTATGATGCTGGCGATTACGGTAAATATACCGTCAATGCAGGCATTACGACATATACGTTGCTTTCGCTTTATGAACGTTTCCCCAATTATTTCAAAAAACTCAAGTGGAATATTCCGGCCGATGGAAATTTGCCCGATCTACTTGCCGAAATCAAGTACAATTTGGATTGGATGCTTGCGATGCAGGCTAGTGATGGCGGAGTTTATCATAAACTCACTGCACTAGATTTTCCGGAAACGGTGATGCCTGACGAGGATGCTTCGGGTTCACGCTTTATGATTGGTAAAAGCGTGACGGCGGCTTACGATTTTGCCGCTGTGATGGCAGCTGCTTCGCGTGTGTATAAGGGCTTTGATGCTTCGTATGCGAAACGTTGCCTTGATGCTGCCGAAATGGCTTACCGCTGGGCGGAAAGCCATCCGAACTATTTCTTTACGGCAAACCCTGCGGGGGTAAAGACGGGGGCTTACGAAGATGCCGATGCTACCGATGAGCGGCAGTTTGCGGCTACGGAACTCTATGTGGCGACAGGAAACCCTGCTTATAAAATGGATGGCTCATCGGGTGTGATACCATCGTGGCAGAACGTGTATGGCCTTGCCACTTATGAAAAATCCAATTACACGAATGATTTTGGAACGGGGGCCTATACGGACTTGATTGCGACCGCTGACAGGTTGGTGCAAATAGCTTCGACGGGTTTTGGAGTTCCGATGTCGAGCGATGATTTCGTGTGGGGGTCTAATGGTGTGGCGGCTAATCAAGGGGTCTGGCTCTTAAATGCTTATTATTTGACTGGTAAAGAACAATACTATAATACTGCTGTTCGTACTTTGGATTACCTTGTCGGAAAAAATCCTCTGAGAATGAGCTATGTGACAGGGTTTGGAACAAAGTCACCGCAGAATCCGCATCATAGAATTTCTCAGGCCGATGGAATTAAGGCTCCGGTTCCTGGAATGTTGGTGGGTGGTCCGCAGAATAACGACAATAGCGATAAGTCCTCCAAATGTTCTTATGCGACAAGTTACCCTGCAATTAGTTATTATGACAATGATTGTAGTTACACGACGAACGAGGTCGCCATCAATTGGAATGCTCCTCTCGCTTATTTGGCTGGGGCTTTGGAGGCTCTTGCATCTGGTGAAATACCGGCGTTTGCCAAAATCCCTGTTTATACGGCTAGCTCTTCTTCGAATGTTGTGTCTAGCAGTTCAGCGAAGGCGTCTTCAAGCAGTTCCGCGGAAGTTGCGTCTAGCAGTTCTGCGAAGTCCAGCAGTTCCGCGGCAAGCTCTTCAAGCGTAAAATCGAGCAGCTCTCATGCGCCTTCCAGCTCTTCGATTGCTCCGAGTTCATCGAGCGTGAAGTCGAGCTCTTCGAGTGCGAAATCTAGTTCGTCTGTATTGTCGAGCTCGTCTGCGAAGGCCGTGTCCAGCAGTTCTGTGGCAAGCTCTTCAAGCGTAAAATCGAGCAGCTCTCATGCGCCTTCCAGCTCTTCGATTGCTCCGAGTTCGTCGAGCGTGAAGTCGAGCTCTTCGAGTGCGAAATCTAGTTCGTCTGTATTGTCGAGCTCGTCTGCGAAGGCCGTGTCCAGCAGTTCTGTGAAGGTTTCATCAAGCAGTTCCGCGAAGGCATCTTCGAGCAGTTCTGCGAAGTCCAGCAGTTCCGCGGCAAGCTCTTCAAGCGTGAAATCGAGCAGCTCTCATGCACCTTCCAGCTCTTCGATTGCTCCGAGTTCGTCGAGCGTGAAGTCGAGCTCTTCGAGTGCGAAATCTAGTTCTTCTTCGGGAAAAGTTTTTGTTGCGATGTTGGAGGCTGCTCCTAAGTTCTCTGTGGATGTTGTACCGAGCGGCTTGATTATTTCCAATGCAAAAATCGGCTCAACATATGCTTTGATGGATTTGCAGGGAAGAATCCTTGAAAAAGGGACCGTTTCGCGCGAAAGCCAATTTGTGCCGCTGCAGTTTATGGGACGGCTTCTGTTCAGCATGCAGTCCGAGGTCAGGTTGCTGAATATACGGTAGCAAGTTTTTCATTGAGAAAAGGACTCCTTTGGAAGAAGGAATCCTTTCTTGTTTTTGAAAATTTTTATTTTGCGAATGTATGAAGGAAAACCAGAATTTAGATGATTTGCCAGAGGAATCGGCGGAACTCCCGAAAGTTGAAAGTAGGGAAGACCTGGCTCGCATTATACAGGCGCTTGTGTTTGCGTCCCCGGATGTCGTGACACTCAAGAAACTTCGCGAAATTCTCGGCGATTTTTTGGATGCCCGTTCTGTGGCCGATGCGCTTATCACTGCGAACGATTCTTTGAACAAGATTCAGTCCCCGTTTGAAATTGTGGAACAGGCGGGCGGTTACCGCTTTAGAACACGTGCAAAGTATTACCCCTGGGTGCGCAAGCTCTTCCCGGAAGCAAACGCCAGGCGACTTTCGCAGGCGGCGCTTGAAACGCTTGCCGTGATTGCGTACCAGCAACCGATTACAAAGGCCGCGATTGAACAGGTGCGTGGCGTTTCGTCTGCCGATGGCCCGATCCGTAACTTGCTCGACAAGGGCTTCATTACGCTTGGTGCACGTGCAGAAACGGTCGGTAACCCCTATACTTACGTGACTACGCAGGAATTTTTGAAATACTTTGGTATCAATCGCATTCCCGAGGATTTGCCGCGTTTGCGCGAATTCAGTGAACTTCTGGAAGCGGGCGCTTTGGTGCCGCAGTATTCCAAGCCCGAAAATGCTCCGGAAGAACCTTCACCGCTTGAAGAATCGACAGACCAGATTGAATTGTCTATGGGAGATGCTTAATGGCCGTTACTCCGTTGATGCAGCAATATTACGAAATCAAGAAAGAAAATCCTGGCTGCATTTTGTTTTTCCGCATGGGCGACTTCTTTGAGCTTTTTGAAGATGACGCTGTAATCGCCTCTAAAATTTTAGGTTTAACGCTCACGAGCCGCAATAACGGTGCTGCCGGGGCAACGCCTTTGTGCGGGTTCCCGCACCACGCTGCCGAACGCTATGTGCCAAAGATGGTGGCCGCTGGTTATCGCATCGCCATTTGCGAACAGGTCGAAGACCCGAAGCTCGCGAAAGGAATTGTCAAGCGCGACATTGTTGAAATCATCAGTGCCGGCACGGCGATGAACGAGGCAAACCTCGATGCAAAAGAAGCGAACTATCTTTTTGCGTACGTGCCTGCGACAAACGATGACGGCAAGGGCGGAAACGGGGATGTAGCGGCATTTGCGATTGCGGATGTGACGACGGGTTATTTGGCGGCGTGCCGCAGTAGCGTGCAATCCTTTGAGTGCGAGTTCAGCCGCCGCATGCCCAAAGAAATTGTGGTTCCCGAAGGGACGACTATTCCGACGGTCATCATGGACTTGATCAAGGCGGAAAACGTCTTGGTCACTGAACTCCCGGCGATTTTGTTTGCAGAAGACCAAGCGAAGGATGTGCTGTTCAACCACTTCAAGGTCGAAGCGCTTGATGGCCTTGGCTTGGACGGTCGCGTTTTTGAAACGTCTGTGACGGGCGCGTTGTTGCAGTATTTGATCAACCAGAAAAAGTCCGAACTGTCGCACTTCACGACACTCGAAATTTTGAATCTGGACGATTACATGACGCTCGACCCGAGTACGTTGCGTAACTTGGAACTCGTGCGTCCGCTGAATGCTGATGATTATTCCAGCACGCTCTGCTCAGTGCTCGATTTTACGGTGACGGCGATGGGCGGGCGTACGCTTAAGGACTGGGTGAGCCATCCGTTGATTGCCGTGGACCGCATCCGCGAACGCGAAGAAGCGGTGGGCGAGCTTGTCCAGAATCCCGTGGCGCTTGACGAACTTAAGGAATCGCTCACGTCGATTCTCGATATGGAGCGTTTGATGGGCCGTGTCGGTAGCGGTCGTGCAAATGCGCGTGACCTCGCGGGAATGGGACGTTCACTCTCGCAGGCGTCGAAGGTCGCTGACGTTTTGGAAGGCTTGCATGCACCGCTTTTTGAAGGTCTCCGCGAAACGTTAAACGGTGCAAAAGGCCGTGGTGAAGACTTGCTCAAGTACTTCAATGACGATTTGCCGTTGACCGTGCGCGAAGGCGGAATGATCCGCCCGGGCGCAAGTGCTGAACTCGATGCGATGAACGAGGACATCAAGGAACGCCGTGAATGGATTGCTTCGTTGGAAGGTCGTGAGCGCGAACGCCTCGGCATTCCGACTCTGAAAGTGGGCTATAATCGCGTATTCGGTTACTACATCGAAATCACGAAGGCGCAGATGGCAAAGGCCACGCAGCCGATTCCCGATGAATACATTCGCAAGCAGACGACGGTGAACGGCGAACGCTATATCACACCGGAGATGAAGGAGTGCGAGTCCGTCATCAGCAATGCCGAAGTCAATATCCATGCGCTGGAATACAAGATTTTCTGCGAAATCCGCGAACGCGTGAACAGCTGGCGCGCCGAACTTCAGGGCATCGCCGATGCGATTGCCCGCGTCGATAGTTTGTACAGCTTTGCCCGTGCCGCCCGCAAGTTCAATTACGTTTGCCCTGAAGTTTTCGAAGGTACGGGGATTGAAATTCGCGGCGGTTTCCATCCAGTGATTGTCGCGGTGAACCCCGATTTGAACTTTGTCCCGAACGACGTGACGCTCTCGCCGGACGGAACGCGGCTGATGCTCATTACGGGCCCGAACATGGCCGGTAAATCGACGTACTTGCGCCAGACGGGGCTTATTGTGCTCATGGCGCAGATTGGCTGCTTTGTGCCTGCCGAAAGTGCCCGCATTGGCGTAGTGGACCGCATCTTTACGCGTGTGGGCGCGAGCGACCGCTTGAGTCGTGGCCTCAGTACGTTCATGGTCGAGATGATCGAAACGGCGAACATCCTCCGCAATGCGACGCCGCATAGCCTTGTGCTGCTCGATGAAATCGGTCGCGGTACGAGTACGTTTGACGGCCTTTCGATTGCGTGGGCGATTGTCGAGACGCTCCACAGCGAGCCTGCCCGCATGGCGCTCACGCTGTTTGCAACGCACTATCACGAATTGACGGGGCTCGTGGAATCGCTGGAACATGCCGGAAACTTCCAGGTGGCCGTGCAGGAAAAAGGCGACAAGCTCACGTTCTTGCACAAGATTCTCGAAGGCGCTTGCGATTCGAGCTATGGCATTCACGTGGCCGAGATGGCGGGGCTGCCACCTAACGTGGTTCGCCGTGCCCGCAAGATTTTGTTGCGCTTGGAAAAGCAGAAGATTGACCCGAGCGACGAGGCGCAAAACAAGAAAATCAAGGCGCAGCCGCAGATGGACTTGTTTGCTCCGCCAGACGAAAACACGCTCTTGCTCAAGGATGAAATCCGCAGGCTCAAGCCCGAGGAAATGACCCCGATGCAAGCGCTACAAAGATTAATGGACCTGAAGGAAAATTACGGAAAGTAATAGCGCGGTGCTACGCACCTTTGAGGTATGAGGTCGCGACCAAAGGTCGCTTTGAGCTATGAGGCTTTTAAAATAAAATGTATTTTTATTTTGACCTTAAGATAAACCTCAAAGGTAGCCATAGGCTACCGTGCCCATAGCCCACAACCCCATACCCCTATGATCGATTTCGCTGCTTTAATGAATTTTGCTTTTGAGAATCGGCTCTACGAGTCCGAGGTTCATGGCATTGAACATTGGCATCAGGTGGAATACAATGGACTCCTTTTGGCGAAAAAGACCGGCGCCGATATTGACGTAGTGCGCTTGTTCGCGATTTTCCATGACTCGCAGCGCCTGGATGATGCGTACGATCGTGAACATGGCGCTCGCGGTGCGGAATTTGCAAAGCGCTGCCGCGAAGAAAAACGTTTTGATCTTGATGACGAGCGCTTTGGCTGGCTCTATGATGCGTGCCGCCTCCACACGATTCAGTCGCGTACGGGGATTGTTACGATAGACACCTGCTTTGATGCGGATCGACTAGATTTGGGCCGCGTCGGGTTTCCGTTGGATCCCAAGAAAATGGCAACGGAATGGGGTGCAAAAATAGCCCAGAAGTCACTCTCTTCGGGCTATTCTGTATTCCACATGCGCGAGTGGATCCGCAAATTGGTGCTTTAATTATTCCTTAATTGCCTGGAACGTGCAGCTGATTTCCACGGCGACGTTCTTCGGGAGCGTCGAAACGCCAACGGCAGTGCGGGCGTGCTTCCCGTTTTCACCGAGAATCTGTACCGCGAGTTCGCTTGCGCCATTCAGCACGATCGGCTGGTCATGGAAATCGTTTGCGGATTGTACAAATCCCTGTATCTGCACCAGTCGGAGCGTTTCTCCATTCTTGAGTTGCGTGAGGGCTGCTGCAATGTTGTTCAAAAAGCAAATCTGTGATGCTTCTTTCGCCTTTTCTACTGAAATCTGGTTCGGGACAGTGCCGGTAAAAGCGGAAAAGTCGCCCTTCACAGATGGCAATTGACCGGAAACGATAATTGTATCGCCAAAGCGCGTTGCCGGAACATAAGCGGCAACCGGTGCGGGGCAGGCGGGGAGCGTCAGCCCCAATTCTTGGAATTTAGAGACAATATTGCTCATTTAATCTCCTTGTTTTGCTCCATTAATATACAATAATTGCGGTGGTTTGGGGCTGCGCGATCTTGTTAATCGCTGTTCGAAAAAAATTTAGGGAGCCGTTATATTCTAAGGCTATTAGTGGTGTTTATAAAAAGGAGATGCCCCGTCTAGGCGGGGCATGACACAGATGCTTGGTGAGCTTCTCGAATTGTAACTGGATCTTTCGACTTCGCTTGCGCTTCGCTCAGGATGACAAGAGTGTCGTTACTTCTTCTCGACGAGTTCCGTGGCGAGCTTCTTCATTCCGTTGAAGTCCCACTTGCCGCTGCCGAGCTTCGGGATTGCGTTGACGCAGAATACGGAACCCGGCTGCATGAGTGGCGGAATGCCCGACTTGCGGAGGCTTCTCGAGATTTCTTCGGTGTCGAGCGTTGCGTCGCCCTTGACGAGGAGCACAATGCGTTCGCCCTTGACTGAATCCGGAACGGCAGTAATGGCGAATTCGTGGTCGCCCAAGATGCCTGTTTCTGCAATGCGGAGTTCCACGGCAGTAAGCGAAATCATTTCGCCGCCGAGCTTTGCGAAGCGGCTGTAGCGACCGAGAATTTGTATGAACCCGTCCTTGGTGATGGTGCACTTGTCGCCGGTCTTGTACCAGCGGCGTCCATCGATTTCGAGGATTACGGAGGATGTCTTGGCTTCGTCCTTGAGGTAGCCCTTCATGACTTGCGGGCCGGTCACAACGAGCATGCCTTCTTCACCCGGAGCCAAGAATTCGTTTGTCTCGGGGTTAATAATGGCACCTGTTGAACCTGGAACGACCATGCCGATGCTCGATGGGTCACTGCATTTTTCCATCGTCAAGAAGTCGTCGAGCAATACGTTCGGAGCATTGAGCGTGGCAAGCGGCGTGAGTTCCGTACAGCCGTAGCCTTCGTAGATGTCCTTGCCGAACTTGAGCTTGAACGTTTCGCGCATTTCGGGGCGGAGCTTTTCTGCACCGGCAATCACGTAGCGCAAAGAGTCGAGGCACATCGGGTGTACCCAGCGGTTGATGGCGATGGCGCGGAGGAACGTCGGGGTGCCCATGAGGATGGTTGCCTTGTATTCGGCGCACACGCGAGCAAGAGTCTTGATGTCAGTCGGATCTGGGCAGAGCACCATCGGTACACCGTCCAAAAGCGGCATCATGAACGTCATCGTAAAGCCGAACGAGTGGAAGAGCGGGAGGAGGGAAGTCATCACGTCGGTGCGGCAAAGCCTGATGACGTGATCTCCTTGCTGAGCGTTGGAAATCACGTTCTTGTGCGTGAGTTCTACACCCTTCGGTGTACCTTCAGAACCGGAACTGAACAAGATAACGGCATCATCGGTTAACTTAGACGTGGTGAACCAGAGGTCTCTCAAAAGTTTCTTGGGGAACGTTAAGACGATGAACGATTCGAGCAGACGGCAGAATGTGCTGATTTTCTGTTCTTCTTCGTCGATGTAGAACATCTGGCATTTTTCGGCGAGCTGCTTGAAGTCCGGGTTCTTGCCGCAGAGCTTGTCGAAGAAGGCGTGGGACGTGACGATTGTCGAAAGTTCAGCCTTGTCGATGCAACCAATGAGCGTGTCTACAGGCGAGGTGTAGTTCAGGTTGACGGTCGTCTTTCCGCAGCCGAGAATAGACATAATGCCGAGAGCGGCATCGCGGCTCGTGGGGAGCATGAAGCCTACGTTCTGGTCGTTCTTGGTGAGCGATTTGATTTTCTTGCTGAAGTGGTGGCAGAGGCGGATCATCTCGTAACCATTCACGTGGCGGCCGGCCGGATCAATCAATATTGGGCGGGAACGGCGCTTGCGCATCGCGCGGTACCAGAGCGGGATGATACTTGCGGAATGGTCCATCGCCATGTTCCAGATATCCGTGCCCAAGTTCTGCAAGTCCTTGCGGATAACATCTTCGGGAGTGGAGGCGGGAAGTGCCTTGCCGAAACCTACGCTGATGACTCGGTTGAAATACTGCGGGCGGTTTACGCATTCGGAGGCGTGGCTGTAGCGGCTGCCCCAAAGACCTTGTATGTAGAACGGGACGATTTGGGCTTCGGTGCCTTCAATAGCCTTTGTGTAATCGAGCGAGAACTTGGATACAAATGGAGTCTTTGATACTTCGCCTTCGGGGAAAATCACGACTGCCTCGCCCTTGAGGAGCGCTTCGTGGATTTTTTCCATCGCTTCACTTGGGTCGCGGCGGTTGATGTCGATGACGGACTTGCCGTGTGCGAACCAGCGCAAATACCAGTCGGCAAAGGTGTTGCGGTTGCTTGCGATGAGGAGCGGGCGCGGGCTTGCCATCTGGAGCACAGCCCAGTCAATAAAGCTGTAGTGCGGACCGACCAAAAGGAGCGGACCAGATTCGGGCATGTTCTGGATGCCGTGGACCTTGACCTTATAGCGGAACACGTACGAGAATGCAAAGCGGAGCCCAGCGCGGAGGAGCGTCATCGGGGTGCGCTTGAGCGTGAACACGAACGTGAGGGCGAGGATCACAGCGAGGAAGAATAGCTGTTTGTGGAGGCTGAGTTCGGTCATGAGGAAGAGGATGACCTGGAAGCCGAGCAAGATGAACAAGAAGCTCATCTGGATCATGAACGAAACGGCGTGGATGCGGCCAGATGTGTCGGGGCGTGTGACGTTCTGGATGACCGTGCGGAGGATGACGAATGCGGAGCCTGCCCAGAAGGCGATGAATGCGTAGAGGAACGCTAGAACATACTGGTTATTGATGAACGGCGTCACAATCATCGTAATAGAAGAAGCTATGGCGGCGATGGGGATAATGCCTGTTTCAACGAAGTTCTTGGAGGACTTTGCTGCGCTGATGGCTCCGATGATGTAACCGATACCCGTAAAGATGAAAGTCCACTGGAAAAGCGTCGTACTTTGCGTGCCCGTCATGTTCTGCGAAATCATGATCAGGAATTGCGTTACGCTCCAGAATGCGGCGATACCGAGCATCGAAAGCCTGAGCATCGGGTTTGACCACGTGGATGAAAAATTGCGGATGGGGGAGCGTAGTTTGACGTACTTGCTCTGCTTGTTAATACGGATGCAAAATGAGGAAATGGCGGCTACAAGGGCAACACCTGAAAGAATGAACGGGAGAAGCGTGTAGTTGATGCTGGAATTGCCGGTCGGGCTGTAGTCAAAGGTCAGGAACGAAATGACCGTGATACCAATCGCCATAAAAATCAAGTGTTTCGCATTGATCTTTACGAGATTGTTCCCGTCGGTGATTTCTTTCATGAGACCGATTTTTGCAGGATTGAAAATCGCGAGGAAAATGCCGTAAAGGAAGAGCAGCGCAAATGCGCCAAAGTCGAGCCTATCGCCAAAGAAAAATGCAATCAGCAAAACGGATATGGCCATACCGACGGAAGTCCATCCCATGACTTTGCTCTTGGGGTAGCGGCCTGCAAAGTAGCTTGCGACGTGCATCATGATGATGCTTGGCGAAAACATGGCGAACTGGAGTAAGAGGCTTAACCAAAAAAATCGTGTTCCTTCGGAATTGAAGGTTATCCACCTTTGGAAGTGGATGAATAAACCCAATTGCATGAATGAACTTAAAAATACCGCAATGTAATAGGGAATTTCGCCGGGGCAAGTTGTGCGTTTCATATAATCGTTAGTCGAAATAAAAAGTTATGAAAATGTTGGGGTAAATATAGCAATGATTGGTGTGAATAAAAAAAGAAATGCCGTCCTCATCCGCGCATCATGAGTACTAAGCAGCAAGCTGCAAGTAGTCAAAGAGGACAAGTCCGGCATGACACGATTGATTCAAGGAAGAATAGATTGCTTCGCTAGCTTCCCATGCTGTCGCCCAGAGCAGGTGTGGCTCGCAGTGACGTGGGAGCGGAGTGATGCAAAAATAAGCTTGCTTATTTCTATATCCGAAGCGAACCAGTCATGCGCTTGCGCAAAGACGATTCTTCCTACTTCTAACCTTCTACTGTCTGCTATTTACTTCTTAAATACTTTGTAAAAGCAGAATGCGCAAAGTCCTACGATGGCGCCCCAGGCGCAGATCATGAATGCTAGCCCGCCAGTTGTAAATTCAGCGTCCATAGTTAAGCCTCCTCTGCGTTGTCTGAATTTCCGATTTCCATTTTCTTGATGTCCTTGCTACGGCCCGATTCCGCCGGACCGCCCTTGCGCCAGGCATAGGCAATCGCAAGGTTCAATAGCAGGAACAACACCAACAAAAATCCACGGAACGCCCACGTGAATCCGATTTTTGGGAACGTATGGCCAAGAAAATCAACGGTTGCGCTTGGATCCACATTGCTGAGCGTGATGAACGGGAGACCGTCAGTTGCCGTGAACGAAACCAAAAGCACAATCAAGTAAATTGGACAAACATACAAAATAACTGGACGCAAGAAACGAGGAAGCTTGAGTAGTGCGCCATCGTTCATCGTGGCGAAAGCTTCGTTCTCGCCCGGCTCAATAATCACTTCGGCTGGGAGGTCTCCTTGTGCTTGGGCTTCCTTGGCCTTGCGACGTCCGAGCACGAGGCTAAAGAGTACTGCCTGGATCATGCCCACGAACACGATGAGATACGTACCGCCCCAGAAATCGAGTTCGTCCACCGTTCCAGCGGCAAGTCCAAAAATTGCGGTGAGGCTACCGACAAATGTAATCGTGCTGACCGTAGTCACGGATTTTTTACGCGTGAACTTGAGATCGTCTTCGCAGAAACTGATGAGCGGCTGGATGATGGAAATTGCACTCGTGATGCCCGCAAAGAAGAGCATGGTGAACCAGACTGTCTGGAGAACGCCCCCGAGCGGGAGCGTGCCGAAAACGTACGGCATCGTCTGGAAGCCAAGCCCGAACGTGCCGAGCTTCGCGCATTCTTCGATGTTTGCGCCTGCGATAAGCACCGCCATCGGGATCACGACGGTACCACCAATAATCACCTCGGCGAAGCCGTTCGTGGCGCTAGCCGTGAGCGAAGAAAGTACGAGGTCTTCTTTCGGCTTGAGGTAGCTTGCGTAGCAGAAGATAATAGCCATACCGAGACTCATCGTGAAGAACACCTGGCCTGCGGCCGCCATCCACACCTTCGGGCTTGCAAGTTCCGACAAATCCGGGTTCCACATGAATGCAAGCCCTTTACCAATGCCTGGGAGTGTGAGCACTCGGACCACGAGCACGAGACCCAAAATCAAGAGAATCGGCATGCAGATCTTGTTGGCGCGTTCAATGCCCTTACGTACGCCGAACGAAAGTACGACCATGTTTGCTATGAATGTGATGAGGAAGAATATAATTGCGACTGGGATGCCGCCTACGCATGTCTTCAGCATAATGTAGTTGCCGAAGAATTCTGTCATCTTTGCAGGCCCTTGTGCGACAACATCCATCAATGTGCCCGTTGCCGAATAAAACGCGAATGCCAAAATCCATGATTGGATGAACCCGTAGTAGAAAATGATGAAAATTGGCGGTAAAAGTCCAAGCGAACCCAAGTACTTTGCCCACTTCTTTTTTTTCTGAAAAATCACGTGGTATGTACTCGGGGATGTGCCATAGTTATGATAGCCCGCATAACGGCCCAGAGTCCATTCAATCCACGCCAAGGGAATTCCGAGGAACACGAATGCGATGAGGTATGGGATGATGAATGCGCCGCCACCATTGGTAGCTGCCTGCACAGGGAACCGAAGAAAATTGCCAAGCCCGACCGCCGACCCCGCGACTGCGAGAATCACGCCGAGTTTGGAACCCCAGTTTTCACGATTGTTTGCCATATTTTTTTTCCTGGAATTAAAGCCGGAGCTTTGTGAGTATCAAGATAAATTTAATTATTTCGTGAAACGTGGCAACTAGGAGGAATGATATCTGAACCGCACTTGTTGTAGAAAAAAAAGCGTCCTTTAACGGAACGCATTTTTAATTTTAAAGTCTCGCTTTAGGCAACGGAGGCTCTATATTACAATAGAGCCGAGCGGTCTTCTTAGTAAAGCAAAGCGAACCCGCAAAAACGGAGCTTGCAAGTAATTGCATTAAGACGTAAGAGAATAAGTCGCTAAGCGAACAATTCCGCACCGAAGGGAGGACCTGTGAGCGTGCGAGCTTATTCTCTGCAGTTTACAATTACTTGTAGTGAGCAAAAAAACGCCCGGTATTAACCGGGCGTTTTTGCGAGAGCGAGGCGAAGACGGAGGTTCTATATTGCGATAGAGCCGAGCGGTCTTCTTAGTAAAGCAAAGCGAACACCATGCCCGGACGGAAGTACTTACCTGCGGTGTACTTCAAAGCCGTGCTGTGGAGCAGCGTGAAGAGCTCGTTCACATCGACCTTGTTGCTCTTCGCAATGGCGCCGAAAGCCTTGGTGAAGGCGGCGATGTTGCGCGGGAGCTTCGGGCTGATGCGGGAGTCGGCGAGGAGGGCACCCTTCTTCAGGAGTTCCTTGTGCATCTTGTCGGCGGCAGTTGAGCTGAGGCCGAACTTTGCAACGAGAGCTTCTGGGTGGAGGCGGCAAGAACCGTTGAATCCTTCCGGTGCTGCAAACGGCACGCGAGCTTCGTCATAGAGGTTTCCGATCATGGAATCGGCGAGCACGGAGGCTTCCTTTTCCAAACCGTGGAACATCATGGCGGTCATGATGCTGTACTGGATGCCAATCCAAACGTCGTGAGCCTGGAAGTTGAATTCGTCAAGCGGAGAACCGTCTTTACGGACAAGGTTTGCGGCACCGATGAGCGGGCTGTTGGCCTTATAGTTCGTATTGAAAATTCTGAGCAAGTTAGACTTGGCCTTGGCGCTGTCGGTAATCGGTTCGAGGTCCAGTAAGCGGAGGTAAGTGTCTGCAAGCATCGTATCGGCGAACACGTCGTCGCTGTCGTTAGCAATCTTTGCTTCCCAGCTCTTGGTGAAGGCTTCCTTGCACTGAGCCGTAATCCAAGCCTTCTTGAGGCCGCGGAGTTCGTTCTTGGAGAGGTCTTCGCCGTCCGGGATTTCGCCTGCGCAGAGCCATTCGTTGATGGCCTTCACGCCTGCGTTCGGATCTTCCGGGAGTTCCAAAGAAACCTTCACGGCTTCGCGGAGTTCGGCGTACTTTTCGACGTTCAAGTCCTTCATTTCCATCGGGGTCACGAAGAAGCGGAAGTAGCCTTCGTTTTCGTCCCAGAGTGACTCGGTAAATTCCTTGTTCGCTGCTTCGGACTTTTCATTCCACTTGGCGGCTTGTTCGTTATCGCCGAGGAGTTCTGCAATCTTGGCTGCAGCACGGAGGCCTGCAATCCAGAGGGAACCGCAGTAAACGGAAATGCCGTAGCTGCAGAGGTTGTCGAACGTGTCGTCGGTACCGTGCGTGAGCGGGAAGTTTTCGCCCGGGTTCACCATCTTTTCGAGGTATTCCATAGCGGCATAGACAGCTTCCTTGCAATCGGCGAGGCACTGCATGTCCTTCGTCTTGTGGTAGTGACGGTAGACCATGAGCACATATTTCGGAGCGAGGTCCTTCCATTCCTTCACGTTGTGCCAGTCGTAGGCATCCGGTTCGGCATCGAAGGGGCTACCGAGGTCGTGAATCACGGCGCCACGCACTGCGCGCGGGCCTTCGAGTTTCGGGTCCGGGAGGTCGGCGTAGGGGAGGTTCACGAATTCGTGGTGACGGCGACGGTTTTCGTTCACGGCGAGAATGGCATCGCCAAAGCGCTTCATCACGACGCCATCGAGGCGCGGCATGAGGGCGAGCAAGCTAAAGCTGCCGTAGAAATACACGTCGAGAGAGTTGAAGAACGGATAGTCGGCGCATTCGCGAACCAAGAAGCGGTCTTCCTTGTCCCACACGGTGGCTTCGGCGAGGAAGCTGAGCGTGTTGATGGCGAGGCTCTTGAATTCAGCCTGCTTGGCGGCAGTCTTGTAGAGCTTGGCGACCGGCTTCTTCGGAACAAGGTTTTCAAAAGCCTTGAGGCGAGCGTCGAAAGTCTTGTCGGCGGCGAGAGCTTCCGTGAGGAGGGCGACCACGCGGCCGTATGCTTCCGGGTAGAATGCGGTGTACTTCTTGGCGGAGGTGAGCTTGTTCAGCTTGATTTCCGGGAAGTCGAGCACCATGTTGAACTGGAAACTGACCTTCTGCTTCGGCTTGAGGACTGCGGTCACGGCGATGGCTCCTGCAATCGTTTCACGACCGCTGTAAACGTTCTTGACCCAGGAATTGGCAACGCGACCGCTTTGGAGTGCAGCCTTCAAGACGGCCTTGGCGTCGTCTTGGTAGAACATCGGCTTCACGGAAACGTTGAGGTTATCCTTCTTGTTCCAAGCCACGCTCACGCCCATGCAACCGTTGAAGTCGCTTTCGGCGAGAGCCTTTTCGTTATAAAATTCGATACCGCGAACAGAGCGGCCATCTTCGAGTTCCTTGTCGAACTGCACACCCTTCGGGAAACGTGCGGATGGCACAAGCACAAAGCTGGAGTCCTGAACGCCCTGGCGGTCCTTCTTCGCCATGTAGCCCGTGATGCTGTCCTGAATCTGGACAATCGTCACTTCGCGGGTTTCCTTGGTGTTGTTTTCGAGCGTGAAGACGGTGGCGTTCACCGGGAGGCTGGAGAGGCGTTCGTCGCCCGGAGTCACGTAGCTGGACTGTGTCTTGGTGATGGCGACACCCTTGCCTTCGTAAACGGTTTCGCTGACCGGGTAGAGGGCGGTGTACTTCATCTTGGCAGCGTCATAACCCGGCTGGCCGAGGAATTCGCTGTCGTTTGCCCAAGCGGCGGTGAGGGCGCCTTCGCGGGCTGCCTTTTCGCCAACCATGCCGTCGAAGAAGTCGATGAGCACGGCGCGGTTGATGGCGGCAACGTCCTTGCCTGCGGCAATCAAAGCCTGCGTGCGGTCGCTGAACTGGATGTGCCAGCGTTCAAAAGCTGCCTTGTTCGTTGCAAAAAGCGTCTTGTCGGCAAGCACCTTGTTGAGCTTGGCTTCGGCCTTCTTCTGGTCCTTCATGTCGGCGTCGCCGAAAACGCGTGCGCCATTAGCATCGAGGAGCGGGAAGTTGTTGTTGTAGATGCCGAATGCTGCGAAGTTGCCAATCACGAGCGCAGCTTTTGCGCTGAGCACGGCTTCCTTGAAGAAGAAGTTGTTGAAGCGAAGGTCGGACGGCTTTTCGGTGCGAACCTGGACGCCCGGCATCACGTTCATCACGGGAGTCGTGCCGGCAGGCGTTGCTGTAAACGTAGAACCGATGCCACCCACGGCGATACCCGTGGTGGATGGAGTTGTTGAAAGCGGGGTGTACCACGGCTGAATGAATTCCACAGCGAGACCCGGGGTCATCAATTTTTGAACGGTTCCGGCTTGTTTTGCACCGGCGAGATAATCTTTAATGCTCATAATGAAGTCCGATATTTAAAGGTTTATACGCAGGGAAAGATAGCATTTTAGAGCTTAGAACTTAGAACTTAGAGCTTAGAAATTGGTTGTTAGTAGGCAGTAGACAGTGGATGGTGGGATGGATTGTCATCCTGGAGCAGTCATCCTCGAACGACGTGAGGATTTTTCAGTAGGAAGTAGACTGTAGGAAGTTTGCTGCGTCATCCAGACGCTGAAGATGGTATAGAATTGTTGTCAATTCATTGGCTTACAATTCTTAAGCTCTCATGGGCTAAGGATCCAGTTAAGTCTGCTTTACGATGTTTTTTTTCAATCATTTTTCATCAAAGTCGCACCACATCGAACGTCCAGAGAACAACTACAAAAAAGCTGTCGTCGCAGGTAAGAAAATCGCTAGAATAAATTCAAACTAGTTGTCCGTAAAGTCTAAAAAACATGCCACGGAATTGTTCATAATACTCTTCTTTAGCGTTTTTTTTTGCTTCAGTACCTATAAAACAGATTATAATGAAGTTTTATAGGTACTGAGAACTCTTTTTTTTATTCCGTACCTATAAATCCCTAAGAGCAACGCTTTTATAGGTACGTTTTTCTGTTTTTACACATAAGTTAAGTGCGAAAATACCTATAAAAATGATTTATCGCGTTGTTTATAGGTACAAGTACAATGAAATTCACCTTGCGATAGCCTCGATGAATTGAAAATAACCTGTTTTGTACCTATAAAAGCACATAAAATCAAGATTTATAGGTACGAACTTCCGAATTGTCTTAAATTTTGAGTTTTACGATGTCTTTTTTCAAATTATTTACACCAATTGTGTTAGATTGAATTATTTTTAGGGTATGACAAAACTAATTGCACATATGTTCCCCGGCGTTTTCCTGATTGTAGTGTTTTCCCTGTTGAAAGCCTACGTTATCCCAGCCCACGTGACATTTGAATCGTGGTTCGTCTACGTCAACTTTTTCGTCTGGGTCGTTTGCATAACTGTCCCTTGCGTCATCTATTACCTGCGCACCCCGCCCGGAATCGATCATAAGTAGTGATTAGTAAGCTGTGGTTAGTAAACAGGTTTGTGATGAGTATGTTCTATAACATTTCCTAACCACTAACCACTGATTTAAACTATATTTGGCGCATGTTTAAAATTGGCGTCATGGCTTCCGGTGGTGGAAGCAACTTCAAAGCGATTATAGATCGCATTGGCGAGGGTGACCTCGAAGCCCAGTGCAAGTTTTTGATTACGAACAATGCGGGTTGTGGTGCTGTGCATCATGCCGAAGAATTCGGAATACCGGTTTACCATATCTCGGGCAAAACGCATCCCGATCAGGCTGCGTACGAAGCGGCCATGCTTGAAGTTCTCGACAAGTACGATGTTGACCTCTTGATTTTGGCGGGCTACATGAAGGCGCTCCCGCTTTGCATGCTTGAGCGCATGCCGGACCGCATTTTGAACATTCATCCATCTCTGTTGCCGAAGTTTGGCGGTAAGGGGTTCTTTGGACACCACGTTCACGAGGCCGTGCTTGCTGCACACGAAACGGAATCGGGCCCGACGGTGCATCTCGTGAGCGAAGAAATCGACCGCGGTCGCATCTTGGCGCAGACGAAAGTCCCTGTGCTGCCGGACGATACGCCTGACACGCTTGCCGCCCGTGTCTTGGAGCAGGAACATGCCCTGTACTGGAAGACTATTCGCGACTACGCGGAGAAGGTGATAGGTGTTAGGGATTAGGTATTAGGGATAAAATTCGCGGCGGAGCCGCCCTGTATAGAAGTGCGTAGCACGTGATGTAAAGCCTAAAACCTATAACCTACAACCTAAGACCTAAAAATGAAATTCAAACTGCCCGCATTTCTTGAAAACATCGAATCCCCTGTCGAAGGGGAGGTGGCGTTGCGCAAGTTCGCTGCAAATCCGCTTGCGTTCGGCGGTGATTTGGATTTGTTTTCTGCGGGAGCGGATGGCGCGCGTTCTGAAAATGCGCCGGAAAATTCTGCGATTGTTGTGGGCATTGATGAAGTCGGGCGAGGGCCGCTCGCCGGGCCTGTTGTGGCGTGTGCTGCCGTGCTCCAGTCCCCCGATGCGCTTTTGACGCTGAACGATTCCAAGAAACTTTCCCGCCCGAAGCGCGAAGCGATGTTTGATGCAGTGAAAGACGCGTGTGCGTGCTATGCGATTGCGAGCGCGAGCGTCGAGGAAATTGACGAGATGAACATTCTCGAAGCGGATTTCTTGGCGATGCGTCGTGCGTTGCAGGCTCTTGGGTTTCCCGGCCTGAACGAATTCGCCCCCGAAATCCCCATTGAAGTCAAAGGCTCTTTCGCTTCCCTAACCACTAACCACCAACCACTAACCACTTTAATCGCCGTCGATGGAAACCTCAAGATTCGTGGTGTCCCCGCCGAAAAGCAAATGCCGATCGTCAAAGGCGATGGCCGAATCGCAAGCATTTCGGCCGCCTCCATCCTTGCAAAAGTATTCCGTGACCGTTATATGGACAAGTTGGAAGAGACTTATCCGGGCTACGGTTTTGATAAACATGCTGGCTATGGAACAAAGTCTCATTTAGACGCTATCCGTCGCCTAGGATTTACTCCAGCACACCGCAAAAGCTTTCATCCGAAAAGTTTGTAGATTATCCTGCCCTGGATTGTGTTGTCGCAGTTTGGCCGGAGTAACCGGCTGTTTTTTTATTGCTTTGACTATTGCAGAATATGTAATAAAGGCTATGTAAAAAAATGAAAAGTGTTTTTTTAAATGTGAATTTTTTATCTTTTTCCTTACGTAAGGGTGTTTGAATACACTAATAGAAAAAAGGGTTTTTGAATGAAAATAGTTCTTCCTGTTGCTGGAAATGGCATTCGCCTTCGTCCATACACGGAAAATTTACCAAAGTGTTTGCTTCCTGTTGCTGGTAAGACAATCCTTGATTGGATCGTCGATGGTGCTCTTTTTTTGAATCCTTCCGAGACTATTTTTATTACAGGTTATAAAGCCTCTGTTGTTGATGAATATTTGAAGAACAAACAGGAATGGGGCGCAGTACGCACGGTTATCCAGTCCAATCCGCAGGGCTTGGGTGAAGCCATTAGCCTTGCGCTTCCTTATGTGAATGATGATGAACCGCTCTTGATTATTCTTGGCGATACGCTTTTTGAAGCGGATCTATCCATTCTCGACAAAGCCACTGAAAACATTCTCTACACGTTTAAGGTTGAGGATCCCAAGCGTTTTGGCGTTGCCGTGACGGATAAGAATGGTTGTATAGAGCGCCTTGTGGAAAAACCGCAGGAGTTTGTTTCGGACGAAGCTATAGTTGGAATTTATTACATCAAGGATGTCAAGGCACTCAAGGAGGCTTTGAACTATCTCATGCAAAATAATATCCGTACGAAGGGTGAATTCCAGCTGACGGATGCGCTTGAACGGATGATTCAGGGCGGTTGCATGTTCCATACGGCTCCGGTCGAAAAGTGGCTTGATTGCGGTCTTGTGGAAACTTTGCTTGAAACAAATGCGCATGTCTTGCAACGAAATGAAAAATCTCCTCCGCAACAGTTCGAAGGTTCCGAGATTATCATGCCTTGCCATATCGGTAAAAACGTGGTTATCAAGAATTCCAAGGTCGGTCCTAACGTGTCGGTTGGAGATAACTGCGTGATTGAAAATTCAGAAGTTCGCGACGCCATATTCTGGGACGGTGTGAAGGTCGTGAATCAAAAACTTGAAAAAGTCGTCGTTCACGAGTAATTCGTAAAAATGACGTGTTGGACTTTGCGGTTCACACTCGATAAACATTAAAAAAGGCATCGCACCGCGATGCCTTCTGGCTTTCTAATTCCCTGGTTTATAGCCAACTGTGGAAACGCCGCCTACTGTACGTCCACGGTGACTTTATACATGGGCTTGTCCTTGTAGTTGCGAAGCGCATCTTTCGGGGCCGTAATGATTTTCAGATTCTTCTTTGTGATGCCTGGCTGTGCGCGTAGAACCTTGAGGAGGTCGGCATTGCGCTGGGCGGCCATCTTGGGAAGAACTTTCATCATGTAGTTTTTGTCGATTTCGGCGGAGTGCTCCTTGACGTAGGCCTGGAATTCCTTGTCCTTTTCTTTCATTTCGTCAATAGCTCTGTAGTCAAGTTCGTTCAGTTCTGTTTTGTTGTTCTTTTGTTTGTAGAAATCGATCTTGAGTTGTTTGACCTTGTATTCCTTGGCTGTTTTTCTCGGACTGTAGTATTGCGTGAAGGTCAGCATGAGCTTTGGATCCTTCTGGATGATTTCTGTCATCTTGATGGCTTTCGCGTACTGTTCGCTGGTGAATGTTTCCGAGTTTGCATCTATCACCACTTCATCGTTCTTGCCGAGATCGAAACCGAGTGCGCTAGCTCCTGCAAGGGCGAGATTTCCGACAAGCCTGAATGGCGAAATCGCTACTTTGACGAGCAGGTTCACGACGGTTTTCCAAATAATTTTTCCGTAGGAAAAATCCGGGTCATCAAGGTTTCCCTTGACCGGGACATCGAATTGAATCTTGTCGTCTTTGTCTTTCAAGATATAGAGGCCAATCTTCATCGGAACAGTGTATTCCGGATCGATGTCGTCAACTTTGTTACCAACGGTAATGTTGTAAATATCGATGGTGTTCTTGCTGTCGAGATTGCGCGCCACAATCTTGTTTTCACTTGCGAAGGCGAGCGTTCCTGCCTTGATGGGGTAGGCCGTGTAATGGAGCGAGTAGTTCGAGAAGTGCTTGAGGGCGAGGTTTTTTATGCTGATGTAAATGTCCATCGTGTTCAAGTTGCTGAGGGCGCCGTGGTACTTGAGCGAGAGGCTTCCGCCTTCGGGGAATGCTGCCGAGACTTTCACGTTGCACGGAGTGTCGTAATTAATGTTTTGACCACTTACGGTAATGTCGCTAACCTTGTAGTTGAATGGGCGGATGATAGTGTGGTCGGTAACGGTAATGTATGTGTTCTTGACGAGGAGCTTGTTGATCTTGGCTTTCAGTTTTTTTGCCTTGGCGGGTTTGGCAGGTGAATTTGTCGAAGTATCGGCGATTTTTGTCGTATCGCTAGTGGCTTCGGCCGGTTCCACTTTAGGCTCTTCCGTTGAGGTGTTCTCGGTTGCTGTGGCATCCTGTTTTGAACCTTCTGCCGCGACGTCTTCCTTGGCGGTCGTGTCCGGGGCCGGTGCGTTCTTGTTCATCGGGGCGAGGAGCACGTCAAAATTTGTCTTGCCGTCCTTGTACAAGTCGATGTGCGCAAAAGCGCCATCCACGATGACCGAATCGATGAGGTAGGCGTTTTCAGTCATGTTCGCCTTACCGATGCCGACGATGACGTTTTCGGCGCCGAGCTTGCTTCCGCTATTTTCCGTGAGGCCCACGTTGTCCAGAGAAACTTTGCCTTTGACATTGGAGGAAATAATGCTATTGATGTTTCCGTTGATGGTCAAGTTTGCAGATAGGTAACCTGCAAAATCCTTGTAGCTGATAAAGTCGTTC
Source organism: Fibrobacter succinogenes (assembly GCA_902762795.1). Taxonomy (GTDB): domain Bacteria; phylum Fibrobacterota; class Fibrobacteria; order Fibrobacterales; family Fibrobacteraceae; genus Fibrobacter; species Fibrobacter succinogenes_E. Next base: position 48,241 of record CACWPM010000005.1, read on the forward strand.
AAGTATGGCTTTATGCAAGAGAGCGCAAAACGGTGCAAGTTCAAATAAATGTTGAAATTGTAAGTCGCCATGTTGGCATCGACTTTTACGGTGAGATCCCCTCCGTCAGCAAACCTGAGACTGAGATCGACACCTGTCGAATTGTCTTCCAGATAAATTGCAGGAATGTTAATCGAAAAATCCTTGAGGTGGAACTTGGAACCGACCTTGGTGTCTTGGTAAATGATGTTCCCTTTTTCGAAGACTATGTTGCGCAGGCAAAGCTTGACGGGCAGTCCGGCCGCGATTTCTGCTGCGCTTTTGTTGCTGTTGTCCTCGACCTTCTTTTCTTCGGGATGCTCCGCATAGTAGATGCTGTCTTTCTTGGCTAGGAATTCCAAAATGTCGCTGAAGTTGAAGCGTTCACCGTGCTGGCTTACTCGGACATAAAGCTCCTTCATGTAGATATCGCTGATATCCAGCGTGCCTGTAAATAGCTTGAGCGGGTTGATATTGATGCTGAATTTCTCGAATGCGACAAAGCGAGTCTGGTCGTCTGCTTCCATGACCGCGAGCGTATCGACATCCAGGACGTAGGTGAATGGGTTTAAACTTATATCCTTGATAGTGATACTTCGGCCAATCATTTCCTTGGAGTGTTCTTCGATATAGCTGCGGGCTATCTTTGGACCCACGAGGAGGGCGATGAAGTAGATGAGGACCAATGATCCTAGGACGATGAGGATAATTTTGACTGGCTTTTTCATGGTATAAAATCTAAATATAATTATGAGAAAAGTGTAGTAAAAAAGCCTAAAATAGATAAGCTATTTGGGGTGGTTTTGGACTAGATTAAAAAAAAAAAAAGTTATTCTTGATACATGATTGCGAAAATCCATTATTGTCAACCGGGTTATGCTCCATCTGCCACCAAGACATTCTTGGTTGCCTTTTTGGAAGAGGTTCCGTTTACAGCGGTTAAGTTCAAAATTTTGGATGGAGAGTCTCGTATTGTTTACGAAGGGTTGGCTGGGAAGTTTTGTCATTGCGATTATACGGGTGAGTTCTTGTTCAAGGGAGATTTCACTGAGGTTTCCACTCCAGGGCGCTATCGGATTGCCATAGATGACTATAACGTAAAATCGCATTTGTTTGAGATTTCCAATGAATGGATTGTGCGTGAGCTTCGGGCCAATATCAAGTCGTTCTATTTTCAACGGAGCGGCGTAGAATTGCCATTAAAATATGCGGGGGCTTGGGCGCGTCCGGCTGCACACTTGGATGACAAACTTGAATTCCATCCGACAATGAACCGCGCTGGCGATTGGAATGCCCATGGCGGTTGGTACGATGCCGGTGATTATGGCAAGTATATTGTGAATGGGGGCGTGAGTGTTGCAACGCTGATGCTTGCGTGCGAACTTCAAAATAAAAATAAATTTGTTTGTGACAAACTCTTCAACGCCTCGTTTGAACAGCCTGAAAGCTTGTTGGATGAAATCCGATTTGAATTGGAATTTTTCTTGCGGATGCAAGATGACGACGGTGGTGTGTTTTTTAAAGTGACACCTTATCGCTGGGATGGTTTCGTGATGCCGTCAGAATCTGACGTCTCGCAAAAACGCTATATCCTCGGAAAATCTACATCTTCGACGCTGAATTTTGTAGGGGCTTTGGCCGAAGCGCATCACGTGTATATTGATATCGATAGTGAATTTGCGACAAAGTGCTTGATCGCAAGTGCCCGTGCTTATTTATGGGCCGAGAAAAATCCAGAAGTGGAATGGCCGCACAACACAGAAGGCAGCGGCGGATATGGCGATCCTGATTTGGGCGATGATTTTTTCTGGGCGCGAGCTATGCTTTATCGTGAACTGAAAAGCGAACGTGGCGCCGCTTGCCTAAATGCTTCAGCTTTGGCTGATGGTCATGAGACCGGGTTAAACATTGCAAAATTTGTCGATGAAAATATCACGGAAATGACCGAACGAATAGAAAATTTGCTCCCTGCGGATATGGAGGCTTATTTGCCGACATACGGGCTGCAATGGCGTTCAACGCAGAACTTGGCATGGTTCGCTCTTGCAACGATGGATTGCAAGTGGAATGATCGTGCTCGAATGGCTTTCAAATACACAGCCGATGAAATTCTCCGTTTGCAAGAGAATGATCCGTATAACTTATCTATTCGCAAGTTTATCTGGGGCAGCAATGGCGATATTGCAAATCATGCGTTGACACTTTATTTGTCATACGAATGGTTTAAAGAAAAAAGGTATCGTGATGCGGCCATGCAACAAATTGAATTTATCTATGGTAAAAATCCTGTTGACGTAAGTTTTGTAACGGGCTCGTCGTGGAGTTCTCCAAAGCATCCGCATCATCGCATCAGCCATTCGGACGGAGTCGAAGAACCGGTGCCGGGGCTTGTCGTAGGCGGCATTAACGAAGATCGTCAGGATCTCCATCGCAATCCGCATTATTTAGGCGATGCCCGTGGGTTTTCATATGCCGATGAACAGTGTTCATTTGCAAGTAATGAAGTCGCGATTAACTGGAGCGCTCCTTTGACTGCCGCTTTGTTGTTACTTGTCCGCTAAATGACAGGGAACGTGGCTATCGCTTTTTGCTTGAGCTCAAATCCTGTAGAAAATTTTTTTACTTTACGATATTGTTGTTAATATCGAAGATGCTGGTGGGCCCGTTATTTCTTTGAATTCGCAGGTTTAGTGGATGCTTTGGAGGGTTCCTTCTTCGTCTCTTTTGGCGAGGCTTTAGAAACTTCCGGCTTTTTTTCAATATTTTTTTCTTTGGGTTGTTCCTTTGCTGCTTCTTTTTCGGATTCGCTTTTTATCTTGTCTTCAATCCTTGGTAAAATCTTTTGCAAATTGACATTTGAACGGATATCTTTTTTGTATTCGGCGTAAGACTTAATGGGTTTATAGTATGAGGAATCTACGGCTTTGAGAGTATCGGTGTTGAAAATATCTATATACGAGGCGAATAAAGCCGCCCAACCACGGAGCCAAACTTTGCGCGATTCTCTGTTGTTGTACCAACAGCTTGGATTGTATGTGACGTGTTGGATATCCTTGGTCAGGTAGACTGGACTATTTCCAGAAAGCTTTTGAAAAATTCTTTTGACTCTATACGTCGATTCTCCCGATGTCAAGAGAAGTACTGTGTCGATGTTGTGTTTTTTTAACCATGGAACAAGAGAGTAGGCTTCGCTGATGGTGGACGGGTCGTTGTGCGGAACCAAGAATACGGCATTTTCGTCAAAAGCTCCGAGTTTCATGAAATCTTCGGCATAAAATTCAGAATTGCTCCTGTCGCGGAATGTGCGGCGTCCGAGAATGAGAACGGAATCCGCTTTCCCTTCTTTTAAAAGGTTTGCTGCATAGTCGTTTCGCTCGAGGTCTGCAGTTTGCCCGTCGAGTACCGCTACCCATTTAACATGTTCGAAACTGTCGTCTTCGACAAGCCAGTGTCCACTTTTTTCAAAGATAACATAAGTAAGTATGGCTATAATAAGTAGAGCGAACAGCGTAAATCCTACGCTGAAATTCTTTTTTTTACGATTCTCGTTCTTGTCGGATTTTAGAATTTTTGACAAAGTAATTACCTGCTGGAGTTATCCCGCTCGTTTACGAGCGGGTGAATTCTTGAAAACTTGTACAATGCCGCGTCCTCTCCGTCAGCATAGTAATTCTTGCGTGTGTTATACAATTTGAAACCATGTTTTTCATAAAATGCGCGAGCTTTCGTGTTCCCTTCGCGAACTTCTAAAAAACATTGATCGTCGTTTTCGGTGAGTTTGTTCAAACCTGCTTTTAGGAGATGCGAGCCTACGCCCTTGCGTTGTTCTGTACCGCGTGTGGCGATACTCAAAAGTTCGGAATCGGCCCCCAGCAAATGGAATATGGCGTAGCCCAGAAGCGTGTGGCTCTGAATGCCTCTAGGATTGCAGCCGTTGTCTTCGCAGACCACGCAATATGCATAGCTTGCACGGATTTCCGACAGAAACTGCTTCTCGTTCCAATCTTGAAACGCCAGTTCTCTCTGAATTTCGAGAACTTGCGGCAAATCAGATTCTGTCATCTCGCGCAGTTGCATTGGTTATTTCTGCTTCCTTCTTCCTACTGCCGACTAAGTTTTCAATTTCTCGAAGTACGAGGGCTGGATGTAGTTCGCTTCTTGAATGAGCGATGGCTTCACTGTATCAAAAAGCGGGGACCACATGTTGAGCTTCTTGTCTGTATCGAGTATCGTCGGGATTCCTTTGTCCTTGAAAATGGTGGCGAGCACTTCGTCTGCAAGTGCCGCTGCATCGACAACGGCTTTTGTAACCACGCTTGCATTGAGGCGTTCGATAACTTCCGCAGTTTCGATAAAACTCTCTTTGCCGTTCAACCGCAAGTACCAGAATCCGTTGCGAGCACGGATGACGACCGCCGTATCGTTGTCGGCGACTCCCGAAAAGCAGGCGAGCGCTTGCAATGTCGTTACGCCATACAAATTGCGTTTCCCGCTAAAGCAAAGCCCCTGGCAGAAGGCAACGCCTGTACGCAGTCCGCTGAACGACCCCGGCCCGACTGTCACCATGACGCGTTTTACATCATCGAGCGTGGCCCCGACTTTCGACAAAAGCGTATCCAGGCTTGCGCTCAGGATTTCTCCCTTGGCGGATGGATCGACTATTTCTTCGTACACGGAATCTGCGCACAGAGCCATCGAAATTCCCTTTCGGGATGTGTCTACTATTAAGTTATAGTTCATAGTTACTAGTTCGTAGTTACTAGAACTTAGAGCTTAGAACTTAGAGCTTAGAAAAAATGTTTGGATCAACTTGTCTAAGTTCTAAGAGCGAAGCGGTCTAAGTTCTGCCAACTGCGGCAACGCCGCTAACGTTTAATTTCCAAGCTTTTGTCTATAATCAAATCGATGAGCTGGCTGTATGTGATGCCAACGCATGCGGCCTGTTGCGGCAAAAGCGATGTAGGTGTCATGCCCGGGAGCGTGTTCGTTTCAATCGCGAAGAGTTCGCCGTCCTTCGTGATGCGCACGTCCGTGCGGCTGTATCCTGCGCCGCCCAAAGCGTAGTGGGCGTTTTTGACGAGTTCCTGAATGCGTGCGGTAAGTTCCGGCGCAAATTCAGCTGGAGTCACTTCTTGACATTCGCCGTTGTACTTCGCCTCGTAGTCAAAGTATTCGCGGGTTGTCATACGCATTTCGGTCGGTGGCAAAGGCTTTTCGCCTTCGATGTAGCCGCAGCTTGCTTCGCCGCCGGCGATGAACTTTTCGCAGAGCAGGCGATTGGAATCCTTGAACAAGTCTTGGGCAATCTTGCCGGCTTCGTCAAGATCCTTGGCTATACCGATGCCGATGGAAGAGCCTCCCAGCGGGTCCTTGATGACGAGCGGAAACCCGAGTTCGTCAGAAACGTTCACGAGTGTATCGCCGGTGAAGTCGTGCTTCCAGATAACGCGGTAAGGCGGCGTCGGGATGCCGTTAGCGCGGTAAATTTCTTTCGACTTGATTTTGTCCATAGCCAAGGCCGAAGCGAGCAGTCCGCAACCCGTGTAAGGAATGTTCCAGTTTTCGAGCATTGCCTGGATGTGACCGTCTTCGCCCCATTTGCCGTGGAGCGCAAGGAATGCGATATCTGCAGACGGAAGTTCCGAAAGGGCCGGAGATTTTTTCTTATTTGCGGCCGAGCCTTCGAGGCTATGGAAATAGTTTGCGGAGAAGTTTGCTTTTTGGTACGGAGAGAGTTCGCGTGAAGACCAGTGCCAAGTGCCATCCTTGTCGATAAGAACCGGGTGGATGTTGTACTTTTCCGGATCCATGGCACGCACAACGCCGGTGCCGCTGACGACTGAAACATCATGTTCTGTAGATGGACCGCCCATCAAAACCAAAACGCGTAAACGGGACATAAAAACCTCACAAAAATCTTTGGATTTTAATCTAGTAAATTAGAACTTGGTTCTAGGCCAATGGTTTACCGTTTTGTAATATGCTGTACTAAATTCTTTAAGGTATAGGCTGAAAATGGTGGCAAAAAACCAAATTTTCTGAAAAATGATGATTTTTACGTGAAATTCGATTGTTTATTGACGTTTTTTACGTAATTTTTTGATGTTGTTTGTGATGATTTGAACTTTTTCTCAAAAATTTTCATTTCGTGGTATTATTTCGTGGTATTGTTTGGAATGAAAAACAGTGCTTTTTCTTCCTGAATGGTGAAAAAGTGTATCAGGATATGTAAAAGAACTTAACTTGTATGATTTTTTACGTGAATTTTCTAAAAAAAATCTTTTTTTTACGTAAAAAACGGAAAAAAAATGAAAAAATACTTTCTTATATGTACGATTATGGCAAAATGAGGGTGAAAACGCAAATAAATACATGTTTTTTCTTGCCGAATTGCGCCGACAAAATCTATATTGAAAAAAATACATGTTAAAAAGGAGATTGTATGAGAGTCTTTGTTACGGGTGGGACTGGTTTTATTGGCCATTATGTGGTCAAGGCCCTTTTAGAAAAAGGGCATGAAGTTGTCGTTGCGACGCGCCATCCTAACAAGGTTCCTACATTAAGGGCGAATCCGAACGTTTTTTTCGTAGAAGCGGCGTTGACGGATTTTGAAAAAATGGGGGAGGGGCTTATTGGCTGTGATGCATGCATTCATGTTGCTCTTGGTTGGGGCGATACCCCGAGTGCCATGCTCATGAACGATACGCGTGCAACGGTTGCTCTTTTGGAAATGTCGGCTCGTGCGGGCTGCGATAAATTTATCATGACTAGTAGTACTTCGGCGATGGGACGTGTACGTTCCGAAATGCGTGAAATCACCAGCAATTTGCCGATTGATTTGTACGGGGCGACCAAGGCTGCTGGCGAAGCGTTTGTACTCGGCTTTAGCCATGGTTACGGGAGTCAGTTTCCCGAAGTCAAGATGAAACGTAATATCATCCGCCCGGGGTATACGTTTGGAAATCCGGCGTTCCCTGATGGGTGCTCTCAGCCGGATCGCAGATTTTTTGACATGGCTTATGCGGTCAAGGAAAACCGCGATATCCATATTATCAAGAACGATGGTACGCAATTTATTCATGCTTCCCAGCAGGCTCAAATTTATATGAAATTGTTGGAGTCCGACTACAACGAAGAAATCTTTCTCGGGCTGGGTTCCGAATGGATTAGTTGGAAAGAAATTGCAGAAAAGATGATTGCTCTCAAGCCGGGGTGTACATCCAAAATTGTGGAAGCGGACATGGGTTGGGGTGAAGACCCGATGCTTTACGATGTCCAAAAAATCAAGGATTGTTTTGGCCTGGCTTTTGATGCCCACGACTACTTGGATGACCACATCCGCTGGACTTTCGAAAACGCATAATTAGTGGTTGTTGAACTGTCGGAAGTTGACAGTATATTTTAAAAGGCTCCATTAGGAGCCTTTTGCTTTATGACGTTAGCGTTGCATCCTACTGCCTACTGCGGCGAAGCCGCCTCTACCCGCAGCGAGTTTTTTCGGCGTGGCTGCCGATGTAATCGGGATAGCAGTTATCAAAACATGCGGCGCAGTAGTTTTCTCCTTCGCCGGTGCAGTTCTTCATGCCTTCGACGCTCAAGTAGCCGAGGCTCTCGACGCCGAGCATTTTTGCAATTTCATCGGGCGTCATGGAGCTTGCCGCAAGTTCGCCTTGGCTTGGGAAGTCCATCCCGAAGAAGCAAGGATGTGCCACCGGAGGCGAAGCAATGCGAATGTGGACTTCGAGGGCTCCTGCATCGCGGAGCATCCTGGAGAGAATGCGGAGCGTTGTTCCGCGGACGATGGAATCCTCGACAACGCAAACGCGTTTGTTCTTAAGCACTCCTTCAATGGGGTTGAACTTGAGACGGACCTTTTGTTCGCGGACGTTTTGAGTCGGGTCGATGAAGGTGCGTCCGACGTAATGGTTACGAAGCAATCCGATTTCAAAGCGGATACCGCTAGCTTGTGCGTAACCGAGTGCTGCTGTTGTCGCACTATCCGGCACGGAAATCACGATATCTGCATCGACCGGACATTCTTTTGCGAGCTGTTTACCCATTTTGCGTCGAATTTTGTCGCAACTTTGTTCGAAAATCTTGGAGTCCGGACGGCTAAAGTAGATGTATTCGAAAATACAGTGGGCGAGGCGGTCTTTTTGCGTAAAGCGTTCGGAATGGAGCCCGTTCTTGGTGATTGTCAAGAATTCGCCGGGTTGGATGTCGCGAACGTAGTTCGCCCCGAGCAAGTCGAACGCGCAAGTTTCAGACGCTACGCACCAGGATTTTCCCATGCGGGCAATCGAGAGCGGGCGGAAACCGTAACCGTCGCGGGCCACAAACATTGTATCTTTGCTTAGGAAAACGAGGCAAAAGCTTCCTGTAAATTTTGCAATCGCTTTTTTGATGGCTTCTCCCAAGGTATCTGCCTTGGTGCGGGCTATTTCGTGCAAAAGAATTTCAGAATCGGATGTTGTCTGGAATATGTGACCATCGGCTTCCATTTCGGCGCGGAGCTCGGGGGCGTTTGTGATGTTCCCGTTATGAGCTACTGCGATTTGTCCCCATTTGCAGCTTACCAAGATGGGTTGCGCGTTTGCGAGGGTGGAGGCCCCTGTAGTGCTATAGCGGACATGGCCGATGCCTGCAAAACCTTGCAGTTCGTCGATGTTGTAGTCCCTCAAAAGCGTGGAAACCAGACCCATGGACTTGCGGACTCGAACTTTGTCCCCGTCAGTTACAGCGAAACCGGCGCTTTCTTGGCCGCGGTGCTGCAATGCGTAAAGTCCCATGGCTACATTGCGGGCTATATTGTCACCGTTGTAAATACCGATGACGCCGCATTCTTCATGCAATTCTTCGAGCATAATGCCTCTTTGAAGTGGAGCTTCCCTTGCCTCAAAGGCCGTAGCCCACCCGTACGGGTGCAAGCGGAGAAGCGGACGCCGCGTGTAAGCAAAAAACGTGCCATATGGAATGGGAAAAATGGGTTATGCTCGATCTCTTGGGGCTATAGATATGTTTTACACTCATTGTAAAACAGAGAATGTAAAATATTACATGAAGTGTAAAACGATCGCTTCGTGCATCAAAACGAACCGAAAGCCCTAAAATGAAATTTGTTCATTGACGACAATTCATGGTTGAATGTATATTTCGTGCTGCTTTTTGGAAAAATTATGTTGTATGCTCTCTTGCCAGGAAAAATAGGACGTTTCTATGGATAGTTTTGTGCTTTTCGTTGTTATGACAGCTTCTTTGCTTCTATTGCCGATTATGCCGGCCTTATTTCCCGTTTTGGTGCTGTTCTTGAATCCCGTTAATCTTTTTAAGATGACTGTAAAAGTCTTTTCGTTTATGGTTTCGCGTGTTGTGGATGTTTTATTATTGTGTATTTTATTTATATTTGTTGCTTTAGAGTTTTTTATATGTCCTATATATATTCTGATTATGCTTATGAGTCTGATGAAGGTGGCTTTTAAAATGGTATGGGATTGGCTGTGCTGTAAAATAAAGAATTTTGTACATAATTATTTTTTATTAGCGATTATAGCGTTTGTCCTGTCCCAAAAATATTTGTTCAACGATGCTATGGCGTTTAATGCCGACCTCCTTCATTTTGCGGTTGTCTTCCTTGTTTTTGTCGCCTTGTTGTTTGGAAGGCGAGGCGCGTTCCAGACATCTACTATTTGTTTAGGTTTTTTAGCGAGCATGGCGTATTATGGAAGAAATGATTTAATCCATTGCTTTGTGAATACAGCTAGTGACAATTTTTTTAAAACCTATTTTGGGGATTTTATAGTATGCGTACTTGTCTTGATCTTGCCTCCTTTGGTTAAAATTGTATCAGATAAGATATATAAACCATCTATTGGAATGACTAAAGATAAATTATACCCGGATCGAAAAATTGTATTTGACAAAATACTGCGATATCTTCAAAAGTATCGGGTGATTGCGATTGATAGTCCGTATGGTAATGGAAAATCTGCGGTTGTAGAAGCCCTTAAAAATGAAAAAAAAGATTGGAATTTTATCACGTTTGGCGTTTTGTCTACAACGGTGGATAATATAGAGTTCTGTGTTGTCCGTGAAATCAACGCTGTGTTGGAATCGAAAGGGGTATACTTGAATCCCATTAGTAAAATCAAGTCGTTTTTCTGCCGTGATTTCATGTACTGTGTTGGCGATTTTTTATTTGACAATCCTCAATCATATGAAAAACAGATGATTGATTTTGTGAAGGGCGTTCAAAGGCTGAAAGAAGTCATTGTACTTAACTTTGAAGATATTGATAGAATTAATGACACTAAACTGATCAATAAAATTTTTTCTATTTGCGATACGTTGCTGAAGTACGAATCTTATTATGAAAAAAAGTACGTCAAGGTCATTTACCAGTGCAATAAAGATGTGGTTAATGAACTGTTTAGTGGTATGGATAAGAATAAACGGTATGCGGAGAAATTTATTTTGCAATCGGTCAGCCTAGATATTTTGCCGGGGGAATTCTTTAAAAATGTTTTGGAACAAAATTCTGAAAAATACCAAAGAATAAAAAACATCCGTTTTGAATTTTTAAGCCAGGGATATAAATTATTTGATGTAACGGTCTCCTTTAAATTTGATGGGTATACTATTCGCGGTGTGGAACAGATTTTAGATAAAACGAGCGCCGCTTTTGAAATGTTTGACGATTTTTCTTCAGATAATGATCTTGATTTACAGACGGTTCTAGTTTTCTTTGTGACAATGTACTTTATGCCGGATATTTTTAATAAATTAGTAAAAGGGAAAAAGCTGCATCAACAGAAACTGTTTTGTTATGTTAATGGAAATGATGAGAAAATAAACTCTATTTTTTCTCTTTATAACAACGGCCCTTATACTCGTACTAGTTATTTTGATGGAACACACAATAAAAAATATAAAGAAAACAGGGACGCTCTGTTGTTCCTGTCGTGGCTTGGGTATGATGAGATATATTTAGAGTGCTTGGATGCTGTTAATCTTGATGCTCCCCGGGACGGAAAAATTATAGATGATATGTCCCGGAGAGAGCTTATTTTGGATAAGTTGCTAAGTCTCCATCAATAAACTTTAGTACTTAAATCATCGAGCATATCAAAAGTGCCAAAAGCCCGAGGAACATCGCAATTTTTGTAACGGATTGTGCGCGTCTATAATTTTTATGGTGAGCGCTCCAAATGGCTATGGCAAAGCATGGCGTGAGCGTTATCGCCGTGATGATAAGGAACAGAGGCGGATAGTTGTAGTCGAAAACTTTGTCTAGGCAAAATACTGGAAGCGGGAGAGAAATCCAGGTGAATAGAATGATGATATTTGCAAGTCTGCGTGCTTTTTGTGCGCCGGCAACAATCGGAAATGTCATGATACCAGCCTTGAGGTCGCCGGTTTCGTCTTCTAGATCCTTGTAGATTTCACGGGCAAGGGTCAGTAAGAATGCAAAAGGAATGGCGGGGATAACGGCCCAAATGTGTGCTTCTGGGTTGAGGCTGTCGGAATAGTTGTAGAAATACTGTGTTGCAAAGAGTAGGGGGGTCGTGCATAGGAACGCGACTGTCATGTTCTTGATGAGCGGGATGTGCTTTAGCTTGTTGTTGTAGGCGAGAAGAAGCGCGCCGAGCAGGGCGAAGAACCAAAGCGGGAATGTCAAAATGTAAAGGCCGACCCATCCGAAAACAAGGGCGTGGTCAATATCTCCGACAAGATGGAAGAAAATTATACCTTGTATAACTGTATCGAGAAATCCACAAAAGAGCATGAGAAGAGCTATGGCTTTCCACGCTCTTCGCGCTGTTTTGACGGTAATCTTGCCTGTTACGAGCGGGCGTTCCGGGCGGTTCAGCCTATCGCTTTCTAGGTCGCGAACGTCGTTTTCGATGTTTGCGAATGCGATGGCGGCTGCAAATCCCAGCGCCTGTAATGGCATAATCAAGAGCCCTCTGTAGTAGTTAAGCAACATGTAGCTCGCGACAAGCGTGATTACGGCGATCACGATGTTCAGGGGGCGGGTCATTTTGAAAAGCGTACGAAGTGTCGATATCATTGATTATTCCCATGTTTTATTTAAGAAAATACTCAAAAAACTGCATAGGATAAAAAATTTTTTTTTGAAAAGCCCCAAATTATGCGCAAAAACACATTTCCGATTTCTATTGGCATTAGCAGGGAGTTCCTTTTTTAGATGAGTAAGAAGTTACAAGTTCGTGGTTGCCAAGATTCTCTATCGACTGATGACAATCACATAAGTTCTAATTGCTATAATTGTTCCATGCCTTTTTTTACGAAGAGTAATTTGGAAGATTTGAGAAAGGAAGCGGACCAACTTTCCATTTGTGTCGAGCATTTTTTGTACGCGTCGGAGCATATACCCGAAAGCGACTGGAAAACGAAAGGTTTTTATGATAACTGCATCGAGAAGTGTAATGGCCGACTGAAGGCAATCCATTTTTTGATGGAGTCGATTCGCCGTGGACGGCCGGTGACGGAAGAGGAACTGGAAGAAGCTCGTGAACTAGAGGACGAAAAACTTTCTAAATTGAAGAAGAATGCGAAATAACGATTTTGATTCCGATGAGCAGGAAACTCCTTTGAAAAGTGTACGCACGTCGCGGCGTGAACATAGGAGCCGTCGTATCGATGTCATGCGTGAATTGGAATCGGGTGTTGTGGATGAACGGCCGATTAAGGAACGTTTCAGCCGCGAATTTAAAAAAGCGAAAATCAAGCGCATCAAGAATCCTGTCGAGAATATCGGCGAAGAAAATTGCGTGGAAGGCCTTGTGCTTGAAGTACACCGTCGCACCTGCGAAGTGCGGCTTTTGGACGAGAGAACGCCCGCTACTGCGGACTACAGACTAGAGACGAAAGATTATAATCAGGATGAAAACTCTCTCTCGTCTCTCGTCTCTCCTCTCTCGTCTAATGTTGTCACAGCCATGTACCGTGCGACGACGTCGAAAACGCTTGGTGAATTCCCGGCCGTAGGCGACCATGTGTTGCTTGGGCTTGTGAACGATGCCGACGATGAAGGTGATGGAGTTGGATCGCAAAAGTATTGCGTTGTTCGTGTGCTTCCGCGAAAGAGCGAACTCAAGCGCCCGGGTCCGCGTGATAGCTTCTACAAGCAGCAGACGCTTGCCGCGAACATCGATCAGGTCGTGATTGTCGCGAGCGTGACGCAGCCGGGCTTCAATTACGGATTCATGGACCGCTTTTTGCTTGCTGCGAATTTGAACGATCTGCCGTTTGTGCTCGTGTTGACCAAAATAGACTTGCTTCCAAACGGGGAGGCTGATCTTTCGAGTGAAATTCGCGATTTCATGAAAATTGTGGACAAGGTGATTCCCGTGAGCGTCAAGAGCGGAACTGGTCTTGAGGATTTGCGCAATGAATTGGTGGGAAAGTCGTCCGTGTTTAGCGGAATGAGCGGAGTGGGCAAGTCTACGCTGATCAATGAACTTGTTCCACATGCCGAACTGCGTACGGGCGATGTCCGTGAACGAGACGGCAAGGGACGCCATACGACGACGTCTTCGAGTTTGTTCGATTTCCCGGGCGGTGGTAATGTCATCGATACGCCGGGGATCCGGAGCATAGGCCTTATGGACTTGGAACCGGAAACGCTTGCTAAAATTTTTCCAGGTTTTTTTGAAGATGATCTGTTTACGTGCAAGTTTAGCAACTGTAAACATCTCAAGGAACCGGGATGCACAGTACGGGCCGCGGTGGAAGAAGGTAAGATTTCTGAAGCCCGCTATGCTAGTTATGTTAGAATTTTGAATTCAGGAAAGTAATTTTATGTCTGATTATGTTGTAAAAATTGCTCTTGTCGCCTCTATTATTTTGATGGGTTATAATATTTCCGAATTTGCAACGAGCTTTAAGACGGTAAGTGAAAAAGTCGGAGAATTCTTGAATTTAGCGAAAGAAAATTCGACAACGTTTGCCGATTTGCGGACAACCAATATTGTCGTTTCTTGTATTTTGTCTATCGGCTATGTGGTTCTCGTTTATTTTTCGGATATTGTTATTTGGATTGTTGCTTTAGTTGTTGTTAAGTTGCTGCTTTCGTTGCTTCTTTCTGATAAGCGTTTGATGCAAGTATTGCGGGATGGGTCGCTTTCGAAAAAGAATTATCTTGTATCAAAACTTGATGCTCTTTTTAATGCGGTGATGGGTTTTGCCTTTGCTTTAATTTTGGTATTCTAAGATGAAAAAAATGAATGATATTTCTTTAAAATTTATGAAGCACTTTATGCTCGTTGTCGCTTTAGTGCTCGTTGCGGCTTCATCCTCGTTTGCTTTAAATTCTCGCTCGTCGGGATCTTTACCTGCGTCATCGAATCCGTTGGGGCAAGCTCAAGCGGGGGCCGGAGCGGGGGGCCTGAATATGCGATTGCCCTTGTTTCTGGGAGGTTCCTTTGGAATTGGCTCCGGTGCTGGAGTCGGGGACAGCCATGGCATTGGTGTTTGCCAAATCAAGCCGACGCTTGGTGCGTGGTTGCCTGGGCTTGCTTTTTTGCGCTTGGGTTATGGGTTTTCTAGCTATGAAGAAAAGGGGGACAATGACAAGAAAAGCGAAATCGAAACGTCCGATTTTAGTGTCGATGTGGGCGTCCATCTTTTTAGTGAATTTTATGTGACCGGCTCTTATTCAAGAGTTAGCGCTTTGAGTGAAAATGGTGATATTGCTTGGAACGAGTGGAGCTCGGGCTTTGGCACGTTCTGGATGGTCTTTCCGAGAACGTTATTGACTTTTGATATCGGATATCATTGGGTGCGCGAACATTATGATCCGTTTATTGGCAAGGATGTTTCGGGTGGCCGTTTCCAAATGAATCTCGGATTCGTTGTTTTTGTTTATTAGTTTATTTGATCTAATTTCTGATGAGTTGTGCAATGAAGAATGTTGCTGTTTTGGGTGGTGCTTTTGACCCGGTCCATAAAGACCACATGCGTGTGGCGAGAACTTGTTTAGACCGTGGCTTCTGCGATGAAGTCTGGTTTATGCCTAGTCCGGATCGTTGGGACAAGACTTTAAATGCTAGCCCCGAAGATCGTTTTGCCATGCTTGAACTTGCTTTCTCGGGCGATAAACGCTTGATGCTTTCGGACTTGGAAATTCAACAGGGCGATTACCGCGGTTCATATGTGTTCTTGATGAGTCTCAAGGAAAAATTTCCGGATATCAATTTCCGTTTGCTTACGGGGGCCGACACTTACGAAGGCATTCCGCATTGGCGTGACCCTTTGAATTTTTACGGCACGAACTATAACGGGCATTTGCTTTTACGCGATATCGAGTTGATCGTCTTTGCCCGCAATGGGTACCCGCAACCGGATATGGAACAACATAAACGTCGCGGTTACGCTCCGCTTTTCTGGCTTGGACCGGAGCAGGGGTTTAACGGTGTTTATTCCAGCACTGCAATTCGCAGGTCGCTCTTGTTGAACCGCAACGTTTGTCCGCAAGGACTGGAACCATCGGTTTACGATTACATCATCAAGCACGACTTGTACAGGGAATAAAATGAGCAAAGTTCCTTCGGACATGTTCTTTGAAAGCGAGGTGCGCCCGGAGTACGAAGGCCGCCTTTTGCTCGATTCCCTCAGCGACCGCTTTACGTACCATAGTCGCGAAGACTGGATTGATCGACTGATGCGCGGACTCGTGACGATTAACGGTGTTACCGCTGATGTGTCGACAATTGCGCATCGAGGCGACAAGGTCGTGTACCATGTCGAAAATTACAGCGAGCCCGATGTTCCGACGGATTTTGAAACAGTCTTCGAGGACGATGAATTTATTCTCGTGGCAAAGCCGGCGGGCATTCCGGTACACCATACGGGGCGTATTTTCTACAACACATTTGCGGCGATTATCCGTCGCGAATTTGATTCTGAAACGGCAACGCCGATGCACCGCTTGGATCGTGATACGGGCGGACTTATCTTGTTCGCTAGGTATGGTGAAACGGCTGCTCGGTTCCAGAAAAATCTAGACCGCATTTTGCTCCGTAAGTTCTATCTCGCTGTCGTGCGTGGAAAATTTCCGGAAGGCGAGGTGGAGTGCCACATGCCTTTACGCGAAGATCCGGAAGATCCAATCCGGTTGCGTATGCACCACCGCGAAGGTGGCAAGGAGTGCTTTACGCGCTTTAAACTCGTGCGTTATCTGGATTGTCCGGAGATTGCGCCGGAGCTTTCGCTTGTGGAAGCAGAACTCATCACGGGGCGCAAACACCAGATTCGAGCGCACTTGGCCGAGATGGGGTACCCGATCGTGGGGGACCGCTTGTACTATCGTGATGGCGAGTTTTACCAGAAACTCGCGCAGGGCGGAGAACTCTCTGACGAAGATATCAAGGCACTTGGGGCGCACAACCAGATGCTTTTTGCGTACAAGGTTGAACTTCAGCTCCCGTATTGGAAAGAGCCCCGTGTCTTTGAAAGTCGCGCGTTTCCTGCCGACATGGCGGATGTGCTGGCGAAATAGTGCGAAAATGGCGTGGATTGCGCTTTTTTTTACATAAAAATGATTATTCCTCGTGCATTTTATCACAACTTATTTGTATCTTATTGCACATGAAATTTTCATTCCTTCCTAAAGTATTGTTGTGTCTGGGGCTTTCTGGCGTTTTTGCCGTGGCCCAGGAAACGGTAGAAAGCGTCCGTCGCCAGATCAAGTCGGTCGAAGCCGAAACCGCCCGTGAAAAATCCATGCATGAAGCCGAAAAGAAGCGCCATGCCGAATTCGTTGAAGTCGGCCGCAAAAAGGTGCAGAACCTCTCGGCTCAGAACAAGTCCTTGAAAGCCGAAATTGATTCGCTCAAGGTCGAACTGAAGAAAATTTCAGCGGCCCGTTCCAAGACGAACGGCTCGATCCGCTACTTCGAAAACCGCAAGACGAAGTACGCCGATTCGCTTGCGACGGTCATCGATTCTCTCGTGCCGTTCTTTGAATCGGATTTCCCGTATCGCACGGACGAAGCTGTCAAGAACATCCAGGAAATCGCAAGCATGTTGCATAAGGGCTTAATCGAAACGGACGACGCGTTGAACCGCACGATGGAAGTCTTTTACGACCGCATACGCCTGGGTTACACCACTGAAGTTTGGAAGGGCTTTTTGCAGGTGGACGCTCGCAACGTGGCCGGAACGTATTTGCGCTACGGTGCAGTCGCCTCGATTTTCGTCAGTAACGACGGTAACGATGTTTTGTTCCTCACTCGTAACGGCCTCGGCTACTCCTGGAAGAACGTCTCCGAAGACCTCACGATGCGCACGGTCCTCAAGGACGTGATGAAGGTCGCCGAAGGCAAGACTGCTCCAAGACTTGTGACTATCCCAGTATCTTTCCCGAAGGAGGCTAACTAATGTTTAGACGAAAGAACGGTGCTTCGCCCCTTCAGACGAAAGACGAAAGAGTGTCATCTAGTAGCGGTTTTTTGAGGCGTTTATCTCTCGTCTCTCGTCTCTCGCCTCTCGTCTTAGTTTTGCTTCTCGCTCCTGCTTCTCATGCTCAGCAGAATATGACTGTCGATGCCGTCAAGAAACGCGCCGAACTCAACAGCGCGAAGGCCGACCTCGAAGAAGCCCGCCGCAAGCGCGACATGGCCGTTGCCGCCCGCTGGAAGGACCGCGAAACGTTCAACAAGGAACGTGAACTCTTCAATGAAAAGTATCAGCTCGGCAAGGAACGCGTGGACGCCTTGATGTCCGAACGCACCCGCTTGCTCGAAGACGTGCGTGTGGCTCGTGAAGACTTGGCTCAGGTCAAGCTTCAGGCCGAAAAGGCCCGTGCCGAATACTTGTCGCTTGCCGCAGGTCCGGAACGCTTGGAAATGCTTGCCAAGTTCCAGGAACAGGGCGTGCCGTTCAAAGTTGCCGAACGCGTCGAAGCGCAGAACAAGGTCAAGAAGGAAATGGGCCTCTACCGCGATGACCCGCTCCGCATTGCCCGCGCGATGCTCGACGTTGCCAAGAAAGAAATGAAGTTTACGCGTGAAGTCCGCACCGAAAAGGCAGACCTTATGTTCGGAAGCTCGGTTGCCGAAGGCGACCGCATGCGCTTGGGTGGCCTCTTTGCCATGCAGATGGCGAAGGTTACCGACGTGAACGGTTTCCATCCGTCGGCCTTGATGCTCCCGGTGGCAGGCGAAAAGAAGCGCGTCTATAGCTGGCAAGAAAATCTCTCTCCCGAAACACGCAAGGACGTGGCGAAGGCTTTTGCAGGCGCTAACGATTCCGCTTTCGTGATGGTGCCGGTCGATGTGCTCCTCAGCACCGAACTTTCGAGCGAACTGGCGAACCACCAGGAAACCACGTGGAAAGAAGACTTTGCTGAATTCTTCCACAATGGTGGTATTCTGATGTACCCGATTGCAACGCTCTTTATCCTCGGCCTTATCATCTTCCTCGTGCGCCTTGTTTGGCTCCTCGTTCTCGGCTTTGGTGGCCGTGGTGCCCGCAATGCGGCTAAGGCTCTCGCTAATCGCGACATCCGGCTTGCGACCGCCGAATCTGAAAAGGCTCATGGCGAAGTGGGCAAGGTGTTGCGCTCCGTTCTTGGCAAGAATTACAAGGATCGCGCGAGTGCTGAAAAGTCTCTCGAAGTCCTGTTCGCAGGCGAAGTGCCTAAGCTCGAAATGGGGCTCAGCTGGATTTCCGTGTTTGCATCGACGGCTCCGCTCCTTGGTCTCTTGGGTACCGTTATGGGTATGATTGAACTTTTCAATGTCATTACCATGCACGGCACGAGCGACCCGAAACTTTTGGCAGGCGGTATTTCCATCGCCCTCGTGACGACGGAAGCTGGCCTTATCGTGGCAATCCCGCTCCAGCTCTTGCACACGCTCCTCGTGAACATCTCGGATTCTGTCCGTACCCGCATGGAAAAGACTGGCCTTGCCGTCCTCAACGCTATCTGGATTAAGGAAAAGTAATGGACGAATATTCCGTCATCGAAGCGACCATGAGCATCCTGCTGCGCGGCGGCTGGGTGTTGCTCCCGCTATTCCTGATTGGGTGGCTGGGCTGGTTCTTGATGTTTGAACGATACGGCTATTATTTTATGCTGAAAGGTACTTCGACCTCGAAGTTCTTCAAGGACTTGGACACGGTGGGCGAGGAGGCTGCTTTTGCAAAACTCCGCAAGCGCCGCTTTGGCTACTTCTTGGCTCTGGTCGAAAACGTGCGGAAGTACCGTAAAGAAGGCCCTGTGGCTGTGCGCAATGCGATGCTCGCGACGCGTCACGAACTCGATGTTAGCCTTTCCAAGTCGCTCAAGACGATTGTGACTTGCGCTTCGATTGCACCGCTCCTCGGGCTTTTGGGAACTGTCTCCGGTATGGTGCATACGTTCGAGACGATTAAGCAATTTGGCTTTGGAAACCCGGTGCTCTTGGCCGACGGCATTTCCGAAGCGCTCCTCACGACGCAGGCGGGCTTGCTTGTCGCCTTCCCGTTGATGCTTGTGTATAACTATCTCGAAAGACGAGTGGATTCTATTGGTGATTTTGCCTGGGGCGAAGCGCTCAAGTTCGAAGAACGTTGCTTTGCCAAGGAGGTTGAATGAGTTTTATCCGTAAGCGTTCGAAAAGCAGTGGAGGCATAGATGTCTCTCCGATGCTCGACATGGTGTTTATCCTTTTGATCTTCTTCATCGTGACTTCGACGTTCACGCGCGAAACGGGTGTGGATGTGACGAAGCCGAAGGCGAGTACCGCGAAGGAACTCGCGAAGGAAAGTATTTTGATTGGAGTCACCCGTCAGGGGACCATCCACATCAACGAGACGCAGGTGAACCTCTCGACTTTGCAGACTGTGCTCCGCCAGATGATGGCCGAAGCGCCGGACCGCCCGGTGATTATCGTGAGCGACCGTGACGCCCCCAACGGAGTCGTGGTCGATATCCTCGATGAATGTAATTTGGCGAAGGTGAGAAAAGTCTCCATCTCCGCGAATAAGGAGGAGTAAGAGGAACTCAGCACGCTCGTTTCACTCGCTTTGAGCGATGAGGTCGCCTTGCAAGCAAGGCTCTGGGCTAAAGGATGGCGCCAAGGGCGCGATAATAAAAGCCCAAAGGACCGTAGGTCCGTGCTCATACCTCAAAGGGCGAAGCCCGACCCCATACCTCGTAGTCTTATGCTTGATTTTTGTGCTAAATATTTTCGATTTCCGGTGGCGTTCGTGCTCTCGTTTGTCGTGGGCGCAGTGTTCTTCCTTGCAATTCCGGTCATCAACGTGCTGTTCTTCGATAAAGGCGTGAAGTCCGAAAAAGTTCTCGAAGAAGTGACCGAAGTTGAAGTCCTTGTGAGCGAGAAAAAGCCCGAAGTGAAGCAGAAGGTCATCCGCACGGTGGCGACTCCGAACACGTTCAAGGTTTCGGCGCACATGGGCGTATCCCGTAGCCAGAATTTCCAGATGGACTTGTCGCTTGCTCGCGGTGCCGCTGGCGATGGCGTCGCCGTGGATGCCGGCAATATGGAAAACGTGATTTACGAGGCGGGCGAAGTGGATGAACAGGCGCAAGTGCTGCGTGAAATCCAGCCGAAGTTTCCAGACCGCGCCAAGAAAATGGGCGTCTCGGGATACGTGAAAGTATTTATTGTGATTGATGTGAATGGTGACGTGGCTCAGGCTCAGGTGCTGACGCAGGACCCGGCGGGATACGGCTTTGATATCGAAGCGCTCAAGGCTATTCGCCAGTGGAAGTTCTCACCGGCGCAGTTACGCGGCTTCCCAGTAGCACAGAAAGCTACAAAGGAGTTCCGGTTTGTCAAATAGGTTGTCAGGTATGAGGTATGAGCTCGCCTTGCGTGCGCAAGGCTTTGGGCAAAGAGTAATAGAAAAGTTCAGCAAAAATGTCGGAACTGTTAATGCCCATACCCCAAAGCGAAGCGTGCTGAAAGCGAGCTTGCTCGCGACCTCACTGCTGCTATTCTTCCTAGCGCTTCCTTTGCACGCTGCTGACGATTTTTTCTTCAAGGCAAACGAACTTTACGATCAGGGGCGTTACAAGGAATCGGTGAAGTATTACCGAGCCGCAATTGACGACGGCCGTTATGAGCCGTTTGCTTGGTTCAACTTGGGCAATGCCCTTGTGCAGCTTGGCAAAAAGGAAGTCGCGATGGTCGCGTACAAACGCACTGTCGAACTGCTCCCGGATTTCGTGAAGGCTTGGATGCTTCTCGGCGACCTCTATTATCTTGCCGAATCTCCGAGTGATGCGATTGTTGCCTACAACCGTGCGATTGAACTCGGGACGGAAACGGACCACATCCATTTTGCCCTTGCGGAATGTTATATGAAAGGCAGCGACTGGACGCTTGCCCAAAAGCATTTTGAACGTGCGCTGGCGTTGAACCCGGACCGCATGGATGCTTGGTACGGCCTTGCCGAAGTCTATGAAAAGCTTGGCGATTACGAATATGCTGTGAAGACGCTCAAGAATGCGCTCCAGATGACAGCGACTGCTGGCGCCGACGTGCATTACACGCTTTCGTATTACTACCGCAGCATGGATTCTACGCGGCTCGCACTCAATGAAATGGAAAACGGCATCATGATGGATCCCGAAAATGTCTCGGCTCGCCGCTATCTTGCTCAGATGTACGTCAAGAATGAATCCCCGTGGATGGCGATTTTCACGCTCGAAGAAGGCCTCCGCCACAAGAAAGGGATTGCTGACTTGAACCTTGATTTAGGACAAATTTACTTTACGCAAAAACGCTATGACGAAGCTTTCGAATGTTACATGAAGGCTTGGCGTGCAGGCAATTCTCAAGGCCGCATCGGTGCTGAAAACGTTGGCCACATCTTCTCGAACGCAGGCGATACCGAAAAAGCCGAAACACTCTACGCCCGCATTCGCGACAAGAAGTAACTCCAACATTGTCTTCCCGGCCTTGTGCCGGGATCACCATATTTCTCTCGCATTGTCATCCTGACCCTGTAAGGGGAAGGATCCAGAGACATTTTTTTGATACGATAAATTTCACATTTTGCGAAATTTGATTGGATTGTATCTAAGTCCTCAGTAGTTCAACCCAAATGCCCATAGCGGAATGGTGTTGAGGAATCCGTGTTCGATATCATCCTTTACAACATAGCCTTTCTCAACAGATTCAATCTGCTTGCGCTTCTTGTTCTTGCCACCAACCTCAAAGGTCATGCCGTCTATTAAAAAATCCGATATAGGCGAAGATGCCACCCTATTGTTCACTCGCATCAACGAATAGAAAGCCGTTTCACGCAAATTACCGACATCGGGCCTCTCTCCCGATTGAGCAAAACAAAGTGTCGGGTTTGACAAATAAATCTTGTCCACCTTTTCCAAAAGAACCATTTTGTCATTGGCATGGCGCAATCTAGAAATCAGCCCCGCCTTTTCCATATAAACAAAATAATTTGCTACAGTACCACGATCGGTGTCAATGGCCCGGCCGATTTCTGAAAAATTCGGTTTAAATGGGACGCTGCGTGCTATGATGAAAAGAAGCCTTTTCAACTTTACAGAAGTCGCTACGTTCATGTTTGCGTATGTGGGAATATCGACTTCCAGAGTTTGATTCACTACATTATCCAAACGCGTATAGAAATCGTCTTCTCTAAAAAACGGATAATAGCCCATCTTGAGATAATTCATCCACAACGGAATCGGATGTGAGATGTCGGCGGGCAGTGCATACGAATTGGAAACAATTTTTGACAACGGAACAGGCTTTATGTTTGTTCCAAGCGTAAAGTTCAGATACTCACGAAAAGACATCCCTTCCAAGTTATAAATAAGGGCACGCCGGCTTAAGTCGGCCTCTGTCCCCTTCGTGATATCTAGAACAGATGAACCTGTCACAACAATATGCAAATCGGGCAAGTTGTCGTACATCATCTTGACTTCTGTGGACCAGTTCTTGTACTTGTGGACCTCGTCTATATAAAGGTACTTTCCATTCAGCTTGTGGAATTTAGAAGCAACATCGTACAGTGTGTTGTTCGTAAAGTAAATACTGTCGGCACTCAAATAGAGCGAATCTGATTCCGTTTTTGTCAACTTGATATGCTGAAGCAACAATGTTGTCTTGCCAACGCCCCTTGATCCCGTAATGACAATCAACCTGGAACTCCACTTGATTTTATCGTGAAGATAGCGGACGAATCTCGTGTCAACTCTCGCTAGGCGGTTCGTGTATGTTTCGAAAAGTGCTTCCATATTGCGGGCTCCTTTCCCCTAAAAATAAGAAAAATGCGGAATAAAAACAACACTTTTTATGAAAAATGCGGAATGAAAGCCGCATTTTGACTGAAACTGTATATTTTTTCGTCATAAACAGATTTCAAGAATCTTTTTGTTCGCGGCTTTAGGGCTGTTGAGTTCGGATTCGATATAAGCCATGATTTCGTCCAAATCCTCGGAAGCCTTTGGCGAAAATACAACCGAAGGCATTTAAACCTCGTATTTCTTCCGCACGTCGGCTGCGGAACGCCAGCCTCCCTGCTCGGCGGAGCGCTCGCCATCGGCGAGAGCCTTCTGGAGTTTGAGTGCCGCAACCATACGCTCGTATTCCTTGATGTCGATAACGACATAGCGCCCCCGACCGTTCTTGGTCTGGAATACAGGGCATAAGGAACCTCCTTTCTCAAAATGCAAAATTTTAAGTAAAATTTCAAGAATGATTTTAAGAAAATGTTTTGGATGCGGCTTTTCCACGGAATAGGTTATATTTAAGAACAAGGTTTATTGAACAAGGACAACTCCAAATGAAAAACGCTGAATATAAAACGTTCTCCCAAAAAAATGTAATAGTCTTTGTCATAGTTTTTATGGTTGCCTTGATGCTTGGCTTTATTTTGGGCCAACAGATAAACCTCGATTCTTCAAAAAATAAAATACAGACGCCTTCGATTAATTTATCGAGTGTGGCGGAAAATAAGATCGATTCTCTTCAAGTCCAGAAAACGGATATCCAGTGCTTTGTCGAGGCGTTAATTGTTTCGATTTATCCGAACACAGCACTTCGCTTGAATAATTGCAAAACAGCCCACGTTGATGTCATGGAAAATGGATTCAAAAAAATGGTGGCTAAAGATAATGGCAAGGATGTTTTAAATGCATTGAAAGATTATTTGCATTCAGATGTGGAGTTGGGAGATTTTAAATTTTTTATCAGTATGTTGATATATCAATTGTCTCTTGAAAATGGAACAATAGGAGGAGGTTCAAAAAATTGGATTCTGTTTCCGTATAATTTATTACTTCCATACGCATCTATTTATCCAGAAGCATATTATTATTCTGCTCTTGGCAATCTTTACGGATATAAACCATCAAAAGATGATTGTGAAGTTGCAGAACGTTTTTATAAAAAATATCGCAAGGCGGGTGGAAATATTGAAATTAAACTTCAGGACATCTGCAAGGATTAGAATTTTGTGGAGTAATCCATCACGAATATGGCGTTTTTTATTGAAACTGGTCTAAACAGGAAATGAACAGATGAATTTGAAAGTCCTTAAACGAACGTTCGCAGAAATAACAAAAAGCATAGGGCTCGAAACGAAATTTGGGGGCTTTGTAAAAGAGACTGAAGAAGTCATTATCGTTCTTTTATTCCAAAAATCGAACTATTCAACTCAGGTATATCTGAATATCAAGTTGTATGTTCAGGGCATTTTTGGAAAAAAATACCAGCTTTCTCGGGAATTGGTTTGTAGTGACGTGGGCGATGTCTTTCGGAGGTCCCCAAAAGATTACGACCAAATTTTTGATTTGGGCTCCGATTTGTCCGATAATGAACGAATTGAACAATTAAAAGCGTTTGTCGATGAATTTTTAAGCGGATTTATTCAACAGACTTCAACTGTAAAAGGTATTATGTTATTGGCGGAACAGGGAGAACTGTTTTTGTTTCCTGCGGTAAAAAGTGAACTTGAAAAAATTTCCGAGCGGAATAGGTTATATTTCTAAATACGAAATTTTTTGATGAAGGTCTAAACTTATGGATTATGTGATTATGAGACCTCGCCTTGTGTGGCGACTGCTTATGGGATGGGGTTTGGGCCTTGGTGGCTTGTGTTGGATTTTATTTGGTGGAGGCTTTGCATATTTGCAAGCAAAAATTTGGATTTCTCCTTATCTGGCAATACCTGCATTAATTGCAATTTTCTTAATTTTTGCATGTCTATATTTTATTGTCACGAAGGAGGGACTTCAACGAGGTTTGACACTTGGATACGTGATAAATTTTTTCCCAAAACAACGTTTTATTCCATGGGATGATTATAAAAATATTAGAGTTTGGTTTGTTTTTCCTTTTTATGAGATTGACGCTTTTAAAGGACAATGGGCGGCACATCATAATTGGTGTTCTTTTTTGTTCATATCAAATTTTCTAGACCTTATAATATTCATCAACAAAGAGATTCCGCATAATAAAATGGATCCCGAATACAGAGATAGATTTATACAACTCGCCAAAAAGTATCGAAAACTGAAAAAGAAACACAGAATATTATATTGGATTTTGAATAATGTTTAATTCTTAAGGTCTACATGCTAAAATCTGCTCCCATAAGAATAATTCTCGGGCTTCTCTCGGCGGTAGCTTTTTTCGGCCTGTTTTCTCCGTTTTTTGTTTATCTTGTGTTCGGAATATCTAGCGGCAATTTTTATTACCATTGGGATCGGTCAAAACATGTAAAATTCGATCGCGAAAATCGAGATGATATTTTTGAGGGAGGGCCGGCTAAATTAAGGGTCTGCTTTGTTGAAGGAAAGCAATGTTCTTTTTCATATGAAACGGATGAGGGGCGTGATGTGTTGGCTTTTTGTCCAAAAAATGATAAATGCTATATATCTTTATTCAAGGGTGCTTTTTCTTTTTTCCCTGAGAAAAACTATGAAGTCGGAAATAGGAATGTTACAGAAATAGATTCGTTTCGTGTAAAACTTCACGGACTTG
>CACWPM010000006.1 GCA_902762795.1 Fibrobacter succinogenes
GGTCGAAAGGAGGGTTTTGAAGAGGGAAAAAAAGAAGGTAGAGAAGAAAGCCGAAAAAAAGTCGAACAAGAAGCCAAGCTCGAAATGATCGATGCCATGCTCGCAAACTCCAAATTTACAGATGACGATATTTCCGTCATTTCAGGCATTCCGAAAGAAGAAATTCAAAAGCGTCGAATACAACAGAAATGACGCTGTATATTTTTTCAGCACCACAGAGTTTCCATTCTTATTGTCGGTGAGGAATGGTCGGATTTATACACAAACTTAAAAAGAGCGGTGCCTTGAAATTCTTGGCAACCGCCCCACTGAGCTTTAATAAACTAATTCACCACAAAGAAACAACTGTATTTATCAAAGAACACTTACACCCTCATTTTTGTCAATAACAGCTTTGGCAATATCGGCTGTAATATAATCAAAAATAAGCAATCCTGTAACACATTTGCCTTTACTCTTGAGGAAGTTAACAACACGAGGATTTAATTTTTCTGCATATTCTCCAGGAGTCTTTCTCGTAAATCCTTTAATAACTTCGTCTACACTCGATCCCATTCCTGTCGCACTAACATGATTGACCTTCATCAAGGTAGTAACACTTCTATTTATATTATCTGTTATTTCCTTATATTTTTTATCTACATCAGGCCACTGGTAATCATCCTGCGGATCATTAAATACTTTATAGTTTTTCAATTTTCCATTTTCGTAAAAAGGATATTCGATCCCATAGCCATCATAATATAGCGGAAGACCGTTCAAATTATCGAGAAAAACAACTTTTCCTCTAACATCATTCAGGAGTGGCCAAAAATTATCTCTTTCGGTGTTTGTATTCGGTACACCTCTTCTCCATACGATATCGCCATATTTCCTAACTAAATCTTTTACTTTATTAGCATCAACATTTCCCCTTTCATTTTTCAGCCTCATTAAAACAGCTTCTCTAGGGTGATCGGTTAAAAATTTTTTCAAATCCTTCATTACATCTTCTAGGTTGTTTTTGCAATCCGCCCCAAAATAATCGGGACCATGACAACCCTTTAAATTTTCATCTATTCTTATATCAATATATCGACATCCATATTCTAGTTGTTTTAAAATATTGGCACTTCCATATTGGGCTTGTGCAAATTTCATTATCCTTTCTAAAACAATAGGACCTGCTAGAGGCAATAATACCACCGGACTATAATAAACATTACTCACATTAAAAGTCAATGAATCATGCGTTCCAGGAATGCTGAGCCTGTTAAGAGGTGTTTTGCTAGCAATATGTGCCATCCATTCGCTCATTGGGAAACTAGACATAATAGTTACTCCTTATGTTTTAGGTTATTGTTTTATATAAAGTCCCCTCCAAGGACTACATTCAAAATAACCTATATATTACTTCATTTAAAATTTACAAGTTATTTGTAATAAAAATAAAATCTTCAATAAAATACATTTCAAATCACTCACAACATAATTTTTCACTTAATTAATTCGAAAAAGAATTCTAACAAATTACATATAAGGAGATTATACAACTTTTCATGCAATTCTAATCTTTACGGAAGCGTTTCGACCGGTTTGTATCAACCATGCGCAATGCAGGCACCAACAAAATCAGAAGCTTACCGTTCCAAAATCAGATTGCGTATTAACTTTTTTCAATATTATTAGACTACCTAGCTCTACATGCTATTCATCCGTTCACTATAGCATTTCTTATCATTATACTACATTCATAGAAAAAGGACAGCCATTCGGTGGCTGGCTTTTAAACTTTAAAAAAAACCTTATTACATTTTGCCGAAGAAAAATGCTCCTTACGGTTTTGACATACATCGCCATCGGGATCCTAGCGATCCTCGCCATCTTCTATCTCGGGTTAGAAGTGCGGTTTTACCGTGCGCTCGGACGGGTACGCGAGGGCTATGCCGACCCGGAACCACTGCCGAAAGTGAGCATCCTGATTGCGGCAAGAAACGAATCCGAAGGCATCCGTGAGACACTCGACTCCGTCCTCTCGCAGGATTACGAGGGCGATTGGGAAGTCTGGGTGGCCGATGACCGCTCCACGGATGACACCCCGAAAATTCTCGCGGAATACAAAGCAAAATTTGAACGACTCCACGTGCTTACGATCGATTCCATTCCCGACGGCGTGAGTCCCAAGAAGCAGGCCATCAGCAAGATGATTGAAGCCTGCAACGGAGAAATTCTCTGCCTCACGGACGCAGACTGCATCGTGCAGCCGTCTTGGATCAAATCCATCGTCAAGGAATTCGAACCGGGGATTGAACTTGTCGCCGGACACTCGTACATCCCGACAGACAAGAGTTCACCGTTCATCATCTGCATGCAGGCAGTCGAAACGCTGATTTACCGCATTGCAGGCACGGCAGGCCTCGCCATGCACCTCCCGCTCACAAGCACAGGCAACAACCTCGCCTACCGCAAGAGTTTCTTCCAGAGCGTTAACGGTTTTACAGGCGTCATCAAAATCCAGAGCGGCGACGACGACCTCCTGATGCAAAAACTTGCGACCGACCGCCCATGGGCCATGCGCTACTGCATCACACCTTCCACGTTCGTCACCACAAACGGCAAAGAAACGCTCAAGGCCCTCTGGGAACAGCGCAAACGCTGGGCATCAAAGACCATCTACTACTCCCCGAAAATAGTCTTTGTGCTCTCGATGGTATTCCTTTTCCTCACAATGCTCTGCGTCACTGCGGTGCTCTCGATTTTCAGTTTTAAAATTTTCGTCGCCACATTGATAGCTTTATTTTGCAAGTGCATCGGCGACATGGTTCTCATTATTCGCGGGCTCAAAATATTCAAGCAGGAGCACCTCCTCAAGTGGTGCATCCCGGTTGAGTTCATACACGCCCCCTTTACCGTACTGGCCGTACTGTTCGGACTGTTCGGACGTTTTAAGTGGAAATAAAAATGGCAACTACTAAAACTACAACTAAAACCACTACAAAGAAGACTGCAACCAAGCCTTCAGCAAAGGTCGAAGGCAAGACGCTCATCATCGCAGAAAAACCTAGCGTAGCAGCCGACCTCGTCAAAGTTCTCGGCGCAAAATCGTTCAAGAAAGAAACCGCCTATTACGAAAGCGACACGACCATCGTTAGCCATGCGATCGGTCATCTCGTCGGCATCGCCGACCCGAAGGATATTGACGAAAGGTACAAGGCATGGGACATGAAGACGCTCCCCATGCTCCCGGAAAAATTCCCGCTCGTTGCCCTTCCCACCACTAGGGCCCACCTCAGTGCACTTGGCAAACTCATCAAGCGCAAGGACGTGACGACAATTATAAACGCGTGCGATGCGGGCCGCGAAGGTGAATTGATTTTCTATTACATCGTGGACTACATCCTCAAGGGGAACTTCAAAGGCAAGACGTTCAAGAGACTCTGGATGCAGAGCATGACGCCTGCCGCCATCAAGGACGCCTTTGAACACCTCCGTACCGAAGAAGACATGGTCAACTTGAGGAACGCCGCCCTCTGCCGTAGCGAAGCCGACTGGCTCGTGGGCATGAACGGCAGCCGCGGACTCACCGCTTACAACAGCTCTATGGGCGGGTTCCAGATTACGCCATGCGGACGCGTACAGACACCGACGCTTGCCATCATCGTGAAACGCGAGGAAGAACGCAACCGCTTTGTACCGCAAAAGTTCTGGACCATCGAAGCCTCGTTCGACAACTCCGGCGCCGGTTACCAGGGCAAGTGGTTCACCGTCGACAAAGAAAACGGCAAGGACCGCGTCAAGCAGATTTTTGACGAAAAACGCGCACAGGAAATTCTTGCAAAGTGCAAAGGCAAGAAAGGTTCCATCGAAGAGACGACAGCCCCGAGCCAGCAGAAGTGCGGCCAGCTCTATGACCTCACCACGCTCCAACGCGAAGCGAACAACCGCTTTGGCTTTAGCGCCAAGACGACGCTTTCTATCGCACAGTCCCTTTACGAACATTACAAGGCGACCACGTACCCGCGTACCGACAGCCGTTGTCTGCCCGAAGATTATGTGGCCCCGGTGAAGGCTACACTCGCGAAGATTGAAGGCCCACTCGCCAAGTTTGCACAGGAAGCACTCGACAAAAATTACGTGAAGCGTACGCCGAAGGTCTTCGACAACACGAAAATTTCGGACCACTTCGCCATCATCCCGACAGGTGTAGTGCCGAAAGGCCTCTCCGAAGCCGAAGAAAAAATCTACACGATGATTTGCCAGCGCTTTATCGCGGTATTCTTCCCGCCGGCGCAGTACTTGAACACGACCCGCATCACGACGGTCGAAAAAGAGACTTTCATCACCGAAGGCAAGATTCTTGTGGACCCGGGCTTCAAGGCGATTTACGGAAAAGAATCCGACGAAGAATCGAACATTCCGAAACTGAACGGCAACACCGCCAAAACACTTGAAATTGAAGCCAAGGAAGACTTCACCAAGCCGCCTGCACACTACACCGAAAGCACGCTTCTCTCGATGATGGAAAGTGCAGGTAAGCTCGTTGAAGACGATGAACTGCGCGACGCCATGAAAGAACGCGGTCTCGGAACGCCCGCCACACGAGCAGCCATCATTGAAAAGCTCGTAAGCGACAAATACGTTGTTCGTGACGGCAAAGAAATGATCCCGACAGCAAAGGCTTTTGACCTCATCAAAGTCCTCTCCGCCATGAACTGCGAAGCCCTCACCAGCCCAGAACTCACCGGCGAATGGGAATATAAGATGGACCTCATTTCGAAGGGCAAGGAATCTCGCGAAGCGTTCATGAACGGCATCGTCGAAATGACAAAAACGATGGTGAAAAACATCAAGGGTTTCAAGGAAGAAAGCACTACCGGCGAAGCAAGCTTCAGCCCCGTGAACGGCAAGAAAGTTTTCGAAACGGTCAGCCGCTACACCACCGAAGACGGAATCGTCATCCGCAAGATTGTGGGCGGCAAGCACTTGTCCGAAAGCGAAATCGTAGAACTTTTGACCAAACGCAAAATTGGTCCATTGACCGGTTTCCGCAGCAAAAAGGGCGCAGAATTCTCGGCAGTTCTGATCATCAATGACGAGAATAAAGTTGAATTTGTCTTTGACGAAAAGCCCGAAGAAATCGAACTCGGTGAAATTATCGGCAAGTCTCCGGTAGACGGTTCTGACGTTTATGAAACACTCACGGGCTACGTCTCCGAAAGCTACGTGAAGAAGGAACCGAGCGGGCTTTCGCTCCCGAAAGTTCTTCTAGGCAAGGAAATTCCGCTCGACGACATCAAAAAACTGCTTACAGGCGAAAAGACTTCGCTCATCAAGGGTTTCCGCAGCAACAAGACTCGCCGCCTGTTCGACGCTTACCTCACGCTCGTGAAGGGCAAGCTCAAGTTCGATTTCCCTCCGCGTGAATTCAAGCCCCGCCGTTTCGCAAAGAAAGCATCCTCAAAGGCCGAATAACATTTTATGAGCTTCGGTAGAATTTTTGCCAAAACTCTAGCAATCTCGGGCATTGCGGCATTGACTTCGTTTGCCTCGGGGACCTCGA
The DNA here is from genome assembly GCA_902762795.1 of Fibrobacter succinogenes. Taxonomy (GTDB): domain Bacteria; phylum Fibrobacterota; class Fibrobacteria; order Fibrobacterales; family Fibrobacteraceae; genus Fibrobacter; species Fibrobacter succinogenes_E. The sequence goes on from CACWPM010000006.1 coordinate 5,540, forward strand.
CAAGCTCCGAAACGATTAAAAATAATTCAGATTCCCATCCTCCGCTCTCGATGGCGTTTCTGCCTTATTCATCAACAAACGAATCATCATCTTCTATAAGCATTAGCTCTTCAGCGAATATTTCAAGTTCGTCCGAAATTTTCATTATATCAGCAGAGGATCTCGCAAGTTCATCCGCAAATGCACCAATTGAATCGAAAGAACCAACAACCTCAAGTTCCTCCGAAAATCATGTAGAGTGCAGTTCATCAGCAACGTTTGCGAAAGAAAGGCCTAATCCATATAGTCTTCCCGATAAACTCATGCCTTTGTGGAATTCCATGACCATGCGACAAAAAGCAGCCCAAATGATCATGGTGTTCCTCACCTCACCGCAATTCATTATCGAAAATGAAATCGGCGGCGTGCTCATCACAGGCAAACATCTCCGCGAAGCGGACAGCTATCTGCAGAGAATGGCAGAAATAGACAGCAGCCTAAATATTCCGCTTTTCGTTGCAACCGACCAAGAAGGCGGTCTCGTCAACCGATTAGCATCGTATTCCGACCATTGGCGTAATACCCCAAGCGCCCGCGAAATGCGCCGCATGGATTCCACGCACATACACACGCTAGCAAATCAAATCGGACATACGCTAAAAGACATCAAAATAAACATGAACCTAGCCCCCGTCCTAGATCCATCCAAGGATTACCGCGAATCCAATTCCTTTATGGAAGAGAGCCGTCGCTCGTGGGGTCACGACACGTCAAATGCTTACAAAGTAAGAGCTTTCGTCAATGGCATGCACGATAACGGCATCATCTGCGTTTCAAAACACTTCCCCGGTTATGATTCCTGGACTAACAGCGATCTTCAAATCGCCATCAGCGCCTCGCCCAAAGAAAAAATCGAGCAAAACGTTTCTTTTTTCAAGACACTCGCAAACGATATTCCCGTCACGATGATGTCGAGTGTGCATTTTTTGCGAATTTCAAGCCGCCCAGCCGTCTTCGATGCAAGCATCGTAAAAATGGCACGTCGCGGTTTTCCGGACATGGTCATGCTCACGGATGACCTCTGGGGCACATCACTTCGCGCCTGGGCAAGCGGCAAGACACAAATTCCACCGCGCAAGACCTACTCGGACAAAGACTTCAAGCGCCTCATCACCACAATCATCGATGCAGGCAACGACATTCTCATGATTTCTTACACGTCCAAGGCAAAGGACATGCTCGACATCATGATGGACCTTTGTGACAAAAGTTCAAAATACAAAAAACGCATCGAAGAATCCGCCGCCCGAATCCTTAAGCTGAAGTACAAAGCAGGAATTTTGAAGTAGGAAGTTTTTTCACGCACTCTTCCCACTTACCAGTTTTTACGTACTAACGGGTCACAAAAAACAAAGTTAGTACGTAGTCCTCAAGCGCTTACTTTATCCGTTACGTACTAATCAGCCCATTTCACACCAATCAGTACGTAAAAAAAGCAACAGAACCGACCCTTAAAATGTTTTTTGGAGGCACAAACAACCTTCCAAGCCCCATTTTTTAGAAACCGTCCGCAAAAAAGCCAAATTTACGTACTAAGAGGCACCAAAAAGGCATCCCAGTACGTAGCAAACAAAATAACTATTTAGAGATTACGTACTAACAGGCGTAAATTGCCCGTTCCAGTACGTAAACCATCTCGCGCGTCCGCAATTTACCGCGCGTTCCGCAACAAGCAAGGTAAATTTCAAGCGTATTCTGCAACAAGCCGCGCATTTCAAGCGTATTCCGCAACAAGCCGCGCATTTCAAGCGTATTCCGCAAGCGCCCTCTTTCCGCAACGGCAATTGACCAACAGCTACCTAACAAAAGCCTGTTTCTTGGATGCGGACAAATTCACCACATTTTTCAAGACTCCCGCTTCGCCCACTTTTTCTAGAGCGCTCTTCAAAATTTCAACGGCAGCCATTGTATCGTCCAAAGCACGGTGGTGATTAAAATCCGGAAGTCCCAGAGATTCTGTAAGTTTGTGCAGACTGTAACTCGGTTGCCCCGGAAACACCCGCCTCGCAAGCTTCACCGTACAAAGTCTTGCCGGATTGAACTTGATGCAGCAACGCTTGAGTTCAGCGGTCATGAACCTACAATCAAACTGCACATTATGCGCTACAAAAATACGGTCTTGCAATAACGCCGACACATGCTCGGCAATCACGCCAAATTGCGGTTGTCCCTCAACCATCTCGTCGGTGATGCCCGTCAATTCACGAACAAACGGTGTAATCGGTTGTCCAGGATTCACAAGCGCATGGAATGTTTCAACAACATCGGAACCGTCCATCAGGGCGATTCCGATTTCCATTATACGATTATCATCTCCATGTCCGCCGGTCGTTTCAAGATCGACTACCGCAAATTTGAGCAAAATACATTACCTAACAGGAATATCGATATCTAGCGTTTCCATTCCATCGCGCGCTTCTACTCGTGCAAGCATCACATTAGACTTCGGTTGTCCATAAACAGGAACAACGAGCAAATTAGAGACACCATTCTGCTCACTTGGAACCGCTTCGGTATCATAAGCCGTTTTCTTAAATATAGGTTTTTTGCTGCCATCATATAAACTATACGTAAGCTTACGAGGCATACCTTTCTTGATTTGCGAGGTCTTCACCTGGAAGTAAATGTAACCGCCCTTCGGAATATTCCTCAAGCTGTCAAGAATTTCTTCTTCAGTGGCATATTCAGCCTCCATGGCTAAGCGCACGTTCTTGCGCACTCGTTCTGGAGTTTCGTACTCGACCATCACATTGAACTTTGCATCTTCGGGAATTGCACTTTGGCGAACGTCCCGAATTTTGCTGTTATTCTGATGGTATTCCCATCGGCCGTCGTCGTGCAAAACAACCATAGCTCCATTCGAAGCGGTTGCAACGACATCAGATGCTAAAGCATCGACAGCAAATGCAAAGACAAGAGCCGCACAGGCTCTCGAAAGAATTCTCATTCCACCCATATTTACTCCGTTTTTTAAACGTCCCATAACCACAACAAATATATATATCCAAGGATATTTAAAAGCGAACGTAAACTAAAAAACATTTTTCTCATCAAATTTGTGATGATAATAACACTTTTACAACTTATATTTGTGACGTGACTTACTTTTGCAATATGCCAGGAAAAATTCGTTTTGCCCCAAGCCCCACAGGCTATCTCCACGAAGGCCACTTGCTTTCGGCTCTTTACGTGTGGGCAGCAGCCAAAAAATGGGATTTAAAAATTCACTTAAGGATAGAGGACCATGACCGAAGCCGTGCGCGTCCCGCATATATCGAAGGAATCCGCGAGGATTTGGCCTGGCTTGGATTTCATTACGATTCCGAGAGCATACAAAGTGCACGAAACGATATTTACGAAGCGGCTCTCAAAAAACTTGAAGCAAAATCACTCATTTATCCATGCTACTGCAGTCGCAAACAACTCCTTGCCGAAAATCCACAAAGCGAGACCGGAGAGATAGTTTATCAAGGCAAGTGTTTTTATAAGACGAGAGATAAGAGACGAGAGACGAGAGAGGATTTAAATTCAGCTCCGCATAATTTGCGCTTTATTGTTCCTGATAAATTCATCGACTGGCATGACATGCGTCTCGGAGACTTTCACGAGAACCCGAAACACCAATGCGGAGACTTCACTATCCGCGATCGCGACAATCAATGGACCTACCAATTCGCCGTATGCGTCGACGACATCGACGAAGGTATCACGCACATCGTTCGCGGCGAGGACATCCGCAACTCTACGGCCCGCCAAATCGCACTGATGGAAGCACTCGGGCACACCGACCGTCCATTATATTTGCACCACCCGCTAATCGTCGATTCAAACAACAAAAAACTTTCCAAGCGCGAACTCGCCCATAGCCTGCGTCAAGACAGGGAAGCAGGCGTCACCCCCGAAAAACTTTTCGGACGAGTCTGCTACAAGGCACATCTGACTGAAAATGACGCTCCGATCACTTTAATGGACGCTATATCCACAATAATAAGGATTCTTTAACATCCAATAGGTTAAAAAAAATTTATATTCGGGGCATGGCATCAACGTCAATGTCCTCAACCATAGAAAAAATCCGAGAAGAGGCGTCCATCTTTGAAAGCAAGGACCGTCTGCTTAGCTTTTTGCAAAAAAACAAGTTTCAGTCCCCTTTACTATTTGGTAATGGCGACCATTTTTTCGAAACATGGCAAGCAGAAGCGAAACCACGCGCACTTGCGCAGTTCTTCCCCATTTCTGCGAAATACGATGCAGAGAAGCAAACCGCCGATCTCGAAAAATTTCGCAAAGTGCTTAAATCCAAAACCGAGGATTTTTGCAACCAGGATTTATACATGGCGACAGGCTTCATCAAATGGGATGAAAACTCTCTCGCACCAGCGCTTCTCGTACCGCTGACCTACAATGCCGAAAGCGACACCGTAACAATTTCCAACCGTTCTCCCATTGAAAACGTAGCATTCGCGATGCTAGAAAGAAGCATCAAGTTTCCTACGGCATCCGATTTTTGCATAAACGGAACTTTCGAAATACAGAAATTTTTCGACACACTTGAAAAGAAGATTGCACCCAAAGCCGATTGGAAATTCACGCGCAACGGTTACTGCATCACTTTTTATAGCACCAACAGTATTCTCCTCCGAAAAAAATTAACTAGCGACTGTTGGACGACCTCCCGAGCCGCCAACAACGAATTTTTCATAGCGACCATCGGCAATGAGGGTTTCTTTCCTAAGCCATCACTTTTCGAAGACGCCCAATACGACCACGTTTACAACCCTGCCGACCACTATTTTCCTTACACGACCGACTCACAAACAAACAAAGCCATCATCGACGCGCTGAATGGAGACAATGATTACGCCATACAGACTCTCCCCGGATCAGAAAAAGCGAAGGTAGCCGTAAACATCGCCGCAGACCTCATCCAACAAAAGAAGACAGTCTGCATTATAAGCCGTAGAGCCATTACCAAACTGAATTTTGAAAACACCTGGAAGCCGCCATTCCGTTCATTCCAAGGGCCAGACCGCGACTCCATAAAGAACTCGCTAAACGACATCCGCGCAAAACTAGTCGCCTATTACGATGCAGTCAATTTTCCGCTCAAGCCAAGCGGCGTTAAACTATCACATTTATTTGAAGAGGTCGCAAAGCTAAAACCGATTAAAACAAAGTTTGCAAGCGATCTTTTCAATCACATCGAAGATGTCCACTATAAAAAGTTCAAGTCCATGCAATCAAGCCTTGAACACATGATAGACTTGTTCTTCAACAAGAACGGGATCGAAATATACAATGCGTTCCAGGGAATCAAGCTATCCGCCATTTCTCAAGAGCGCAAAAAGGTAATTGGCGATGAATTAGAACTTGCTAAAAATTTGATTAATACCATCAAGCCCTTTACAGAAAGCCTCACCAAGTCCAAGCTCTATCCCGATGGTTTCAATCTAGCCGACATTATAGAGATATCTGATTTTTTAAAGAAAAATTTCAACGCAGACATGCCCGGTTATGAAGAATGGAACCTCCATTCTAGCGGTTGGATAGCTTATCAAGACGACTTGAACGATTTGCCAAGTGCAGGCGAACACTGGTCTAGCTACCGACGTAAAGGCTCCGACATTTTTACCGAAGACGCCATAGACAAGGACATCCGCGACCTTCGAAATGAATTTGTCGAAAGTTTAGGTTCAACGCTCAAGGCGCTTTCCGACCACTACCGCAGACCCAAGCGCATTTTGCTCAGCGTTTTCAAGAATCCCAAAAGCATCACCTCAGACAACATGCTTGTCGAACAAATCGACAAGCTTATCGAAATACAAGATTACAAGCGCAAATACACGGATTCTTCCGTACTCGCCATGCGCTTATTCGGGAAAGACTGGAAATACGAGAAAACCAACTGGAAAGACCTAGCAGACAAAATTCACCATTACTTCGCCTTCCGTTCTAGAACAAAGAACAGCAACCAATACGATTATTTAATACAAGTTCTTTCAAAATGGCATTTATTCAAACCTCTCGCTGCGAATTTGGATACAATCCAAGCCAGCGCAGAAAAATTGCAAAAAAAACTTCAAAGCATAAGCAAGACACTCAACCTGAATGATCAACTGGATTTACAAGACGTTTATTTATGGTTCGACAAAGTTGAAAATTGGGCTAAGCAATGGAACGAGCAAGACATCTACTTGCAGCTTTGTGAGCACATGGAAAACATCAGCTGTTCTCCATGTGAAAATCTCGCCAGTTTCGTAAAGGATCCAAAGAACGCCAACAAAGATATCGCTGTTGCTTTTGCACGAGCATGGACCAACAGTCAAATGCAAGCAGCAAACACAACATGCCCGGATTTATTCAGCCCATCTGTCAAAAGCAAAAAACAGCAAAACAAGCAGTACAAAACTCTATTAGATCAACTTTGCAATGCAAACTTCCGGGCGGCACACGAGCTCGTTGAAAAAAATCCCGCTTTTTTGCAAAGCATTACATTGTCACAGTCCTACGAACAAAATCTCGATTCATTCGATGTTACTTTATTCCTAGACGCAGACTGTATGACAATAGCCGAAGCCATGCCCGGCATTTACAACACAAAGAAAGCAATCCTATTCGGCAATCCGTGCGCCCCGTTACTGGAACAGTTGCCCATGGACGCCTGCAATACCGAATTTTCTTCGCAATTCATTTTCTTTAGAGACAACATGCTCTCTGCAGCACTTCGCAAAGGGATACCCACACGCGTCATCGGCTATACAACGCAATACGCCAATTCGACACTTTTCAGTTTTGCAAATAAAAGAATTTACGATAACGAAATAGTTCAATTTCCGAATTCCACGCAAAGCACGAAGAATTCGCAAAAGCTCGACATCGTTCAAGACAAAATCACGGCCATAGCCGAAAAAGCGATACAACATGCAGAGAAAAATCCAAGTCAAACACTCGGGATAGTGGCCTTTAGCCAAACGACTTGCCATAAAATCGAAGACGCCATTAAACAACTTTTAGAAAAAAATACGAACGTAGCAAAATTCTTTACGCAAGGGAATCTACAGAACAAGTTCTACATCAAGACTATCGAACGAGCCGTTGATCTATACCGCGATGTCATTTTCGTCTGCACAGACATCGATAACGCAACCGGTCCCACAGGGAACAGGAAGCTAGCCATTTGTACAACACTGGCAAAACAAAATCTCTGTCTTTTCATGAGTAACGAAGATTCTGAAAAACTTGCGAAAGCAAAGCCAAACCAGTTGCAAGAATGGGTCAAATTCATTAAAGACAAAGTCACAAGCGATACCAACAGCACCACTATCGGATCTTATTTGGAAGAACAAATCAAATCATACCTTATAAAAGAATCGATTTCATTCAGGGATTTTTGCGCAAAAGACTACATCCCGGTTGGTCCTGCCATCATAGACGCCAACAACAGCAAACGCTTCCTGGCAGTCATTGAATGCGATTGCAGCTACGGACCTTATAAAGAATCTGTAGAAGACCGAGAATATATACGTCCGAACACGCTTTCTAGGCTCGGTTGGAAAGTGTTGAACATGTGGCTTCCACTTTGGGACATCTCAAACGCAGATGAAAAAGAACACCTCATTACGACAATTGCGATTGAACAAAGCGTAGCTCCACAGCCACAGGAAGACGATTCTCTTGATGAAGAAAATCTTGACAGCACCGTCAAGATCGAACCATACAAAGTGACTCACCTAGCAATTGCAGGGACGCCGGACGCATCCCCAATTCCAGAACTTTCGATGGATAAACTCATCAACCAATTAAAATACTATGTCGACAACGAGTCCCCTATTCACGGAGAGCTCTTGTTCCAAAGGCTGTTGGAGCTGCACCACGTAGATAACGCAACGCCCAAGATAAACGCAACACTGAATGAAGCTGTTAAGCAGGCGCTGCACCAAAAGCTATTTGTCAAGACAGGCCCGTTCTTCTATTCACTTACGAACAAAGCGACCATACTCCGCGACCGATCCAAGAGACCGGACAACGAACGCAAGATGGCGTATGTCCCCCCCGAAGAGCGCGCACTGCTAAAGCACGATGACCACAGCATCAAGAAAATGCTGGGAGTGATGTAAGTAGGAAGTGACAGCGTCCTCCTCGACCAACTCTGGAGCGTAGCGATAGTGGCGGGTGGGGATCCAGTGAAATTAGACGAAAGTATTTTTAGTAGGAAGTAGACAGTAGACCGTGGACGGTAACGGAATCATCCTGAGCGAAGGGCATAGCCCAAAACAAGGGATCTAGCGAAGTCTAGATTTAGCAAGAGCAGGCGGAAGCCTGCTCTTTGTGCGTTAAGCGCTCATATACGCGTCTACCGAATCTTGACGACAAAAGCGTTAATGTTGTACGCGGAAAGTTCGCGTGCTTTATCTTCGGCTACTTTGCGCTTTGTCCATCCGCCGCCACGAAGCTTGTAGAACGGCGTATCAAAGACGACCTGGATTGTGTATCCTGTGCTTGCGGAAAGCTGCGCCTTGCGCCTTTGTGCGGCGTCAAAATCACCGACAGCTTCGAACTGGAGCATATAGAAGCCATCAGACTTGTCATTCTTGCCAGAGACTTTTGCAGGAACGGCAGAATTACTTGTTGTGTCACGGAGAGAGGCGCTGAGCGTTGGCTTGTACTCGTTTCCACGGAAAAGAGAATCCAAATCTGTTGGCGATCCAGCCCAAGCCATAGCGCATAAAGAGACTGCAATTATAATCTTTCGCATGTTCACCAATATAGCAAAAAGCCTCGCAAAGCGAGGCTTTTAAATTTCTATCAAAGCGTAATTATTTGCCCTTTATAATCGGGAGACTTCCAATGACCTTCGTGTTGTGACGAACACCCCACATTTCGGTCTTGTCAATCTTGTTCTTCTTGCCAAACTTGCCAAGCTGAACGAAAGACTTGACCTTGGACACGTAGGCACCAGAGCCCACGAGACGCTTCTTGTCAGACTTCATGTTCCAGATGACAAAGACGTTCATGCGTTTCTGGACGCAGTCCGTACCGCCGAAGAATTCTCTCTTAAATTCCGCCTTGTTCTTCTTGTCATCGCAATAAATGCGGAAGTTCTTTGTCAAGACATGAGAACCGAGGTTCGAGAAGAGGTTGATTTCATAATCGAAGAACGTGTTTTCCTTAATTGTAGAATCCTGGGCATATTGTTCCTTGGATTCAATCAAAGCACCCATATCGCTCTTGATAAACCAACCATGCGGAACAAAGTGGTAATCGCCAAATTCACCTGTACCATTAAGCATATCATTTTTGAAGTCATTCATATCCTTATTGGCATCGTACGTGAACACATCCGAAGGCGGAAGCTTCTCGATATCGCTCGGCGAGAGCGGAACTCCACCGTATCCTTCACCAATAATTCTTTCGGCGTAGGAGCTCACTTCACCAGAAACCAAGACCCACGGAGACGGAAGACGTACCGTTGCATCATAGCCTGTTGCGGTATTCCACTTGAAGTTGGCTTCATCTGCAGAACGAATCGTGTCGCCACCCGGATAATCGGCATAGTCAGACATATCCTTCAAAAGACCGAAGCCAGCAATACCTCTGATGCGGATGTAATCACCAGCCTGCGGGAACGTCTTGGACTGATCATAAAGCATCGTCTTAGAAGAGTCAATCGAAGCACCGAGAGAATATATAGAAGAGAACGGCAGATAATCGGCATATTCAGGATTCTTGCCATTGTTAATGTAGAAGGAAAGAACCTTATCGCCTTCAGCAGCACCTTCATCTGTTCTCTGGAGATCTTCGGAGAACTGCACCTTCAACTGAGCAGCGTCCACACCGTTCTGGCTTTCGGTAGTCACTCTTGCAGAGATGATAATCGGAGCAATACGGTCATAAACATCAGCAGTGTAGAATTTAGTCACAACCTCACCACCACGAGACTTAAAGGTAGCCCAGGACTTAACCTTACCCTTACCATTTGTCTTCACAGCTTTAGAGAACTTCTTGCCACCGAGCGTAATTCTTGGCTTGCATAATGTATCGTTCAATCCTGCAGCAGAACCGCAGACGGAACCGGCCTTGATTTCATCGCCTTCAAATACAACAGAGTCCTTATCATCATGATCCCAGAAGACGGCAATCTTACTCGGGAGAGAGTCTCTGTGGAAATTTCGCATGTAGTAAACAACGATGGAGTCACCGATACCGTCGAGATATTCCTTGTTCTTATCAAAGTACGGAGCCGGAATGTTCAAATCAGAGGCAGGAAGTTCGCCATGGACGTCAAAGATATCTGCAAATTTCGGCGTCGGGACAGGCGGTTCCACAAACTGCATATTTTCGTATATAGCCTGTTGGAAGCTGCCACCTTCACCAAGCACCTGGATACTTGCGGTCTTGCAGCCAGCAGCAGCGCCAGCATCACACCTTTCATAAACCACGTCTGACTTAATGAAGAACTTTGCCCTACCATTTACGAGTACCGTAGACAATCCTCCAAAATCGGACATGTCAGGTGCTTTAAACGTGATACCAGAACTAGTCTTCGATGCGCCCTGGCCAAGTTTAAAGTTGCAGTCCGAGCAGAATACATATTCTAGAGTACCGTCAGCCTTGGTCTGAGGAATAAACGCAGCAACATAGAATTCATAGGTAAGACCCCTCATACGAGTAAAATCGTTGTCATCTTTCGAGATAATCTTAAGAGACGTTTCGGATTCCACGAATTCAATTTTGGGCACGATGAACGAAAGAGTATCCCTGAGAGCGTTATCGGTCGTCTTTATAATAATCTTTTCTTCATTGCCGGTCATTTCAGCATAAGGAACGGAGACGTAAAGGGTATCTACACCACCCGCACCCAAAGCACGGCCACTGATACCGGTTACAGAAAGCTTTCCATTATCCAGCTTATAGAAGTTGACCTTATTACTTACATCCTTACCGTTAACATCCTGGACAAGCAAACTATATTGAGAATTCTGGGACGGAGTAAATTTGAGCGGATCAGTGCAACCTTGAACGTTGCCACAAGGATCCGTCACAGCTCCGATATAAACCGGAATGAGTTGATCGACACTCACGGAATCCGATGTAGCCATAGCCCAGCTCTTGTGCGGAAGCTGAGTGATCGAGCCATTGTCGTCAATAATGGCATTACGGTTGGCAACACCGATTGAACCCTTCACAGTCAACTTATGAATAACACCTTTATCAAGGAATTTGCCATCCTTGTCATAAATCTTTACAACAAGATAATAATCACCAGGACCACGGCCAACTCTCAAGCTATCATCGTTGACAACAGGATCACCCGGTTTAGTAACATCGACACCACCATTATAATATCTTGGGGTCTTGGCAAAGCATGCTTCATCACATTCCGCAGGTTCCGTGAGGGATGAATCCTGTGTAAATACATAGCCCAACTTGTAGCCAGCAGTGAGAATGGTATCACGGCAAGATTCTTTTTCACCAGCACCACCGCATTTACCAGAGCTGCTCTCCTTAAAGCAAACCCTAATATGGTTGTCGCCATTCACAACAAAGTCTTGTATAAATTCCTTTAGTTTTTCTTCACTCTTGATACCCGTGGTCTGTTCCAAGAACATATTCGTCTTGATACGGACGTTACTCATCGTCGTACGGCGGTCGCAGAAGAAAATATCGATATCATAATGTTTACCCGTAGCAGAATCGAGATTAACACCATTTTTCTTCAAGAAATAGTCCACATCCACATAGGCCGGAGCGGCAAGGTGAGTACCACCAAGGTCCACGGCAAGTTTGTTATCGATAAAGACCCAAATATCATCGTCACCACGGAAGTTGAACTTCAAACCAGGTTGGTAAACGAAGTCTGCATGGGATTCGAAGCAGAAGTGCTGGTTACGACCACCATTTTTAGAGGACACATCAGATCCCCAACGAGAGTCTTCTGTACCTTTATCTTCAGTATCTGTTTTATAAAGCGGCCAACCAGCAGGAGCATCATTGGGGCAGCTCCAACCAAAAACACATACATCATTCATCCAATTCATTGCAGTTCGTATAGCTTCTTCTGTTTCAGTACCGTCATTAAACAGATGATTTCTTTCACCACAATCATGGCCTTTATTCCAACCAGGGCCATTACAGAAGACGTCAATTCTCGGAATCTGTTCTGTAGGATCATTTTCACGGAGTCTTGATCCATAATACACAGGACCTTGAGCATAACGTTTTTTACGAGCAGCAGGGAGCGGAGTCTGAACACTACCATCCGGCAACAAAGTCGCCAAGATCTTAGCATTGTCAGTATCTTCTACAGGATAGAAGCCACCAGGAATCTTAACGGTAAGGCCGTCACTCAAATAGGTATCGGAGTCAAATTCCCACTTGCCATCGGATGCCAGGTCAAACGGCAGGTCATAGCAAGAAAACTCATTGACAGACGGAGTATAGTTAAACAACTGATTGAAGTACTTGTCATCGATAAAGCACTTTTTACCGGCAGCAGAAAGTTTCGGCTTCTTGGTAGCCTTGTCCAAAGTCGATTCTACGAGGCCCGTATGAACACCGAGACAGCTATAGATGGCAGTAAGAGCTTCAGTCTTGGCAACTCCTTGAGCAGCAGTGGTGGCACCACCTTCCGCAGCCTGGCACCCATCACCCGAGACGTCTGCACCTTGGCGCCAGCAAGAGAAGAGCGGATGCAAGCTAGCATCGGTATCATAAATTTTTGCAGCAAGGAAATAGCGGCAATCCCCCACAACACCTTCAGGACGTTCCACAAACCAACCTGGTAGGCTAGATTGATGTTCAGCAGCTTTCTTTTCATCAGCGATAAAGAATGCAGCATGGCTATATTTTGCATCAGCTTCAAAAGCATTAAAAATGCCAGCCAATTCAATCGGAGTCGCAGAAATACCGGCATTAAGATCTTTTTCGCCATTCATGCCTATGGCTTCTGCGAGCGAAGCATCGGACTTTTTGTGAATGAGAACCTTTTCCGGAAGAGGTTCATCGATATAGCGCCTGAAACGCCATCCGCAACGAGACGGGTCCACATGCAATTCACGGTCTTTGCCATCTTCTCGGATTACCGGAATAGCACTCTTCCAAGCCTGGTTGTCCGGTAAGAAAACATAGAAGTCCTTGACATTTGGCTCTGTCTTGGTCACATAAACCTGGCCCGCTTTATTCGGATCCGGATGTTCCTGAATCCAAATTTCAGAAGTGGATGCATTCACGTGGCTGCACTGGAAGCCTTCAACACGCGCGTTATTCGTCTTCGATCCAAAAGCATTAACGGTAACACACAGTCCATCATTACAGTCGTTCTTGTTCACGCCGTTAATGAAGAAGAAGTTGTCATCGTTAGTCTTTTTGGAACTAAAATCAAACGTAGTCCAACCATTGGCATCGGCCTTGGGAAATAAATTTCCGGAACCGCTAATCATCAAGAAAGCGTTAGTCCAGCCCTCTGGTAATTTAAAGTGAACTTTCGGCGTACATGCAGTACTACTAGTAGCAGATGTTTTTAAGTCAGCCCAAGCTCCTGATGCTCCAACAAGGAGGAAACTCAGCACCATAGCAACACTGTGCAAAGCGTTATAACGTGTTTTCATATTTTTCATCCATTTGGTTTTTAAAGCCAATGAGGCAAACAAAAAGACCGGCCTTCTTGAAAGCCACACACTACCGAAATCTACTTTTTTAATTCAAAAAAGGAAATTTTTTCTTTTAAAGAAATGTGAAAAAAAATTTATACAAACAAATCCATACATTTATTCACCGCTTTTCAACAGAAAATTTACAATAACAAATTCCCATTTTTAAAAGTAAAAATTTGTTTACAAAACAAGATGTATCACAGGTGTATTATACAGATTAACGGCGAAAAATTTTGATCAATAGTTCATTAAATTTTTTCATAGACAAGAAGGCAACCCCGGAACGGAGTCCGGCGCGACAAGAGCAAGAACTAGAAACGCCAGATGACAATCGGTGGAAAAAGGTCCTATATTTGAGACGGGTATGTGCATACCGGACCAAGCTCTAAGGCCGGAATGACAATGCGGAGTTTTTATGGAAGATGATACCATCATGATCAACGACAACACCATCAGTTACACCCCAATGGTCATTCATCCATATTTAATTGTTTTATACCCACACAGCGAATTTGCGCAAATTTTGCTCGAAAAAGGGACCGTGGTGCTCGGTCGCGGACAGGACGCCGACATCCGCTTCGAAGACGAACTTGTCAGCCGCAGGCATTGTTCGCTTTCCTTCGACGGGAAAAATGTCACGGTAGAAGACCTCGGCAGCACGAACGGAACGTTCGTTGACGGGAATTTTGTCCACAAGCAAATTCTCGATTCCGACAACAGGCTCCAGATTGGCCGGATGGTCCTGAAAGTCGCCTTCAAGGATCCAAGCGAAGAAGCGTTCAGCCGCGAGCTTTACGAAGCGGCCACCAAGGATTCGCTGACAGGCATATTGAACCGCCAGGCATTCATGGACCGCTCCGCAGGAGAACTCGTTTACGCACGCCGAAGCAACGCCTTTGTCCATGTCGCAATGATCGACATCGATGACTTCAAGCACGTGAATGACACTTGGGGACACCAATGTGGCGACTTGATTTTAAGAGAAGTGGCTCGACTCCTGAACGACGAAAAACGCGATTCGGACCTGCTAGCCCGCTACGGAGGCGAAGAATTTCTGCTGCTCATGAGCGGGATTTCCCCGGAAGACGCAAAAAAACGCGCCGAAAAGTTGCGCATGGCAATTGAGCGGCATATTTTCTCGTGGATGGACGCGAGAATTCCTCTGACAATTTCCCTTGGGCTTACATCGCGGGAAGGCGCGAATCTCACGCAGATAAACGACCTCATTACCGAAAGCGATAAACTGCTTTATACATCGAAAGGCAGGGGCAAAAATCAAGTGACCGCAGGATAACGGAAGCGAGGTCCCGGAACTTGTCCGGGGCAAAGCATGAGCGACTGGTTTAGGAGCTAGACGCGCGGGATTTTCTTGAGTTCAGAACGAATCATGAAGACCGCAATAATAGCCGTGCCAAAGTCGGCAATGGGCTGCGCCATGAACACGCCACGAAGCCCGAAGAAATGCGGCAATATCAAGAGGAACGGGATGAGCAAAATAATTTGACGGCAAGCGTTCAAGAACATCGAACGCCCGGCCTTGCCAGTCCCCTGGAAAAAGTTTCCCGACACCATACCTAGCGGAACGAACGGAAGTAGCGCGATAAATGTACACAGAGCCTTGCATGTGAGCTGTTGCATGTTCTCGTCATTCGGCACAAAAGGTTTCACAAAGGTCAAAGTCTGCGTCTGCACAAGCACCCACGAGATGATGATAAAACCCGTCGCATAGAGCATGGTGAATTTGAGCGCATCACGCACGCGATTATTGTTTTTCGCCCCATAATTATAGCCAATAATAGGCTGCGATCCGTTCACAAATCCCATGAGCGGCAAGATAATGATGGAGACGATACTCATCAAAATGCCAAATGCCGAAATCGCCTGGTCGCCACCCCCCATTCCGTTGACAACAGGCAAGTCTTGCGAACCGTAAGTCGTGAGGCTGCGCGCCATGATGGCGTTCAAGAGGCTGTTGCTGATTTGCATGATGCTGGGCGGGAGCCCGAGAATGAGAATCTTGCGCACATACGGGAGGCGGAGCTTCATGAAACGGCGGTTGACCTTAATCGGGGTTGACTTTTTCACGAAGAACTGCATCACGGCAAGTCCGCCGATGAACTGGCTCAAGACGGTCGCCCAGGCGGCCCCTTCGATGCCCCAATTGAACTTCATGATGAACAGCCAGTCGAGAATCACGTTGCTGCCGGCGCCAATCATCACGCGGGTCATCGCCGTTTTCGGGTGGCCCATGCTGCGGATAAAATGGTTCATGCCGGGGACAATCGTCTGGAAAACGGCGCCGCACAAGATAATGCGCATGTAGCTTGAAGCCACGGGCAAAAGCTGGTCACTTGCACCAAAGAGCTTGAGGAGCGGAACCATGAAAATTTGGCCAAGCGTAAACGAGCTCACCGCCATGATGACGAGCATGACAAAAGAATTGTTGAGGATAATGGCTGCCTGCTGGTACTTGCGCTCCCCGAGGCGGATGGCAAAAAGCGTGTTGCCGCCCACGCCGACCATCATGGACATAGCCATGATGAAAAGAGAAATCGGGAAGCAAATGGTGATGCCGCCGATGCCGAGGCTGCCGACGCCCTGCCCCACGAAATAACGATCCACGATGTTGTAGAGCGCCTCGACGAGCATGCTGATGATAGCGGGCACCGAAAACTGCATGACAATTTTCGGGATGCTAGCCGTCCCCATCGCATTGAGTTTCTTGTTCTTTAAAACTTCTTCTTCCATTAAACACCTGTTTGAGGCCCGCAAGGCGCAATCAGCGTAACGCAGAAAGCGCAAAATATGCGAAAATATGCGTAAAGCACCGCAAAAGCCTCGTTTTTCGGGCGCAAAGATAGAAAATTAGTATTTACGTTCCAATATGTTTATCAAGAAATGTGATTATGCAAACAAAAACCGTTTTCGAAACGCTAAAATCGCCCCTTCGAAAGCAAATTTCGGATTTTCGGGATTTTTTACGTCAAAAAAAGAGCTAAAAACGGCTTTTTGACGTAATTTTTAGTACAAATTAACGATTTTTTGTTACAAAACGTTTTTTTGCGCACACGTTTTGACATTTTTCGGCAACAAGCACGACCATTTCGAGCTTAGCAAAGCAAAATCTGACACAAAAAGCAGTTTTCCGCCCCGAAATTTACAGACAACGTTGAAATTTTACGTCAAAAGAGTCTCTTTTTGAAGACTTTTGACGTAAAAATCGTCATTTTTTGGAAATTTGGTTTTTATCAGTGCTTTTTCTCCAAAATCTGGAGGGCCTGCTCAATGATAGACGGCGAGAGCTTGAATATGTCGCTGAGGGTCTGCACGCGGTCGGCGGGCTCAATCTTGGTCATTTTGGATCCCGTGCTGCTGCGGACGACGAGGTTCCCCTTCTGATAATAATACTGGACGCCTTTTTCGCGGTCGAGGCGATTCAAGACCGGGTAAGTCATCATTTCGCGGTAGAAACTTTCGTTCCAGTGATGCTTGAATTCTTCGACGGAGACGCCTTCGACGGGGTACTCGAAGCGAAGCTTCATTGGGGCGCCCGCGCCGCCGGTCCAAAGTTCCATGGATTCAAGCGTCGGGCGCACAAGACGGACGCAGTTCGGGGAAAGCGGGAAAAACGCTTCGCCGGTGCCGAACGGCTGCGGCAAGGGCATCGGGAGCGGGTCGAAAATCAAGTAACCGGGATCGAGGAGGTATGAAGGGGTGTGAGGTGTGAGGTGTGAGGTATGGGCTATGAGGTCGCTCCCTTCGGTCGCTTTGAGGTATGGGGTGTTAGACGAGAGATGGTTAAACGCATCGCTCATAACTGAAGGCTCACGGCTGTTATCCGGGTCCGGCAGGATGAGCGCGCAGTGGATGTTCCTTTCTTTGCGCTTGTGGCCCATGACAAGACGCGGCTTCAAGCCCATGTCCGTTAGCGCCTGGTAGAGGTGCCACGTCATGCTGAAGCATGTGCCGCCGCCCATCCAGGAATCGATATCGTTCTGGTCGCTGTCGTCGAGTTTGCGCGCGCCGGTGGCGCTACCCGTCTGTTCGAGGCGGATGATTTTCGTCAAGTTCTCATAGGTGATGTTCGAAATCTGGTTGCAGAGATCGACGACCTTTTTCATGTTCTCGGGAGACATTTATAGGCTTTTAGGTATTAGGTTTTAGGGGTTAGGAAGATGAAAGATAATCCCGACAAAATCAATCAAAGTCTGTGGGAATGCCGCTGAGCATGCCACAGATTTCAGGGCCAATGACGCCATTCTGGATGGCGATGGTGAGCAAGCGCTGTTCAAGTTCTTGTGGCGGGAAGCGAAGACCGACCGAAGTAGCCACAGGCTCTTCGACATTTTCGCCATCGTCAAAAGTCGCACGCCCCCCTTCGAGATTCGCGCGTTCCGCCAACGATTTTTCCAGCACAAGGAGTTCGGCAAGCGCGGCATGCAGCGCAAGCGAAGTGTCGATATACTTGAGGTGCGTAGGCTCTTCGAGGATAAAGTTCAGCGGTCCCTTGGCATTGAGTACTTTTTCGACGGGAATCGCAGCACCATACTCATCCTCGACGCCCATGTTTGCAAGAACAGCCTTGGTCGAGAGGAGCGATTTTTGCAACTCGGAAGCAGCCAAGGCGTCTTTTACGCCCGTTGCCGTCACCACAAAATCGGCATTTTCAATCAACGCAGAAACCGTCGGATAATCATGGCAATCGACGACATTGACACCATTTTGCTCTAAAACCGCAGAAAAATTCCCCGTTGGCATGGAATTTGCAGTATTTCCCTGTTGCACGAGAACTCCGAACTGCGCGGCTTGTTCGGAATTTTCGGAATTTTCGGACTGCGCGGACAGCTCGGACATCGCGCGTTTCAAGTCCGTCACGACAGTCACATTGCAACCGTGACGCACCCCCTGGAGAGCAATTCCAGAACCGACCTTGCCACTACCAAAAACCAATAACTTCTTGCCTTCGAAATCGCCACCAAAACCCAACTTTTCAAGAGCACGGAAATAGCCATCACCTGTTCCCAGGGAAGTTTCAATTCGCTTTACAATTCCGCTATCGGCAACATAGACCGGCTTTTCCGCATTCTCATAGTACTGGACCCCAGAACGAGTGAGTTCCACAAAGCCAATTTTCGGATGGAGCCCAGCAAAAGGCCCCGCACAGTCAAGCACCAAATCCACAAATTCGCCACGAGCTTCCGCCTCAAGCATTTCTGCAGGAGTCACGACCGGAATTCCCAAATCCTTCAAGAAATCGACAATTTTACCATCGTTCATCCCGGAAAGACCGACCAAAAGCTTCGCCCCGCCCGCCAAAAGCGCACGATACTCGGTCATCGTGTTGCGGTAAATCGGAGTTGCCACAAGTACACGAAGTCCATCAAACGGCCGCGTTTCGCTCCATTCGCCTTGGAGCGCCGCAAGCGCCGGGTATTCGTTTTTTTCGTAAACTTCATCCAGGATAGAAGAGAGAAACGGTTGTAAATCCATGGGGGGAAATATAGGATTTTAAACGAGAGACCAATGAAAGCCTATGTCGTCATGCCAGCCGCCATTTAGCCAGTTACAACATTCTACAACAAAAATAAAAGTTACATAGTCTATTCCTATAATATGGATATAAATTAGAGTTGCATTATATGCACAATAATTTTTTATACAAGGTGTGGATATGAACTATAAAAAAATTTCTATTGCCTCCGTTGCAGTTGGAATGATGGCCGCGGGGTCGGCCATTGCACAAACAGCCGAAATCGGTACATGGGCAGGCTTCCGCAAGGCGGCTACGTCATTCACGTTCGATGACAACGCTCCAAACCACGTGACTCACGCTGCTCCGGCATTCGACGAGTACGGCTACAAGGCAACCTTCAACCTAGTTTACAACTGGAACCCCGACTGGAGCGGTTTCCAGAAAATGGCAGACAATGGCCATGAAATTGCAAGCCACAGCAATACCCACGGGCAAAACATGAGTGGCGAAGAAGCGTCTTCAAAGAAGAACATCGAAGGCAAAATCAAGCAGAAGTACGGAACCATCACGGTCGCCTACCCGAACTGCAACGTTCCAGGCATGGACGCCCTGAAAGCAAACTACATCGCAGGTCGTATTTGCGGTAACGGTCAGGAAGTCATGGGCAAGGACGGTCCGAGCGATTGGTTCAGAGTTCCGGCCCACATGACAGGTAGCACAGGTTCTTTCAACAACACGAACGCATTTACCGGCGCCATGCAGCAAGCCATTCAAAAAGGTGGCTGGGTCATGTTCCTCACGCATGGTTTCTCCAATGCAGGTAACAACGGCAACGCCAACTATTCTCCGACGGACCTCAATGCAATCAAGGGCGCACTCAAGTGGGCTAGCGAAAGAGATGGAGACCTTTGGGTAACCACGTTCCGCAGCGCAACCATGTATATCAAGGAACGCAAGGCTTCTAAGATCGAAGCATCCACCAGCGGCAACACCATTACGGTAAAACTCACTCACAACATCGCTGACAAAATTTCCAAGTTCGACTATCCGCTTTCCATCCGCGTAAAGAGCGACTGGAAGAAGGTCGAAGTGAAACAGGGTGACGCCAAGCTCGAATCCAAGGTCGACGGCGGCTACATTTACTTCGACGCAGTCCCGAACGGCGGCGACATTCTTGTAAAGAACGCCGATGCAGCGACTCAGGAATCCAGTTCCAGCGCAAAACCGCCCAAGTCCAGTTCTAGTGCACAGGAAAGCTCTTCCAGCGTAGCGGAAAGTTCTTCTAGCGGAGGCGACGCAATCCCGGTACAAGTATTTGAAGACCGTCACGTTTCTGCATTCGTTGACCACAGCGGCTACATTACGGTTCAGAATGCACAAGGCCTGAGTATTACCGTGTTCAACAGCCTCGGTAACGTTGTCCGTACCACAAAAGGCATCGGCTGCGAACAGAAGGTTTACACGGGCGCAAAGGGCATGTATATCGTGAAGATCGGTAACAAGGCTTTGTCCGTGAAGATTAAATAATCCTAAAAAATTCCTTATTGAGTTAGAAAACTCCCGCTCATCGAGCGGGAGTTTTTTTTTCTTTATATAAAAATTTTAAAAGAACTCAATAAAATCATCGATGCTTCGAGCTAAAACGCAACTTTCAATCATATACGTAGCATACTTTTTCCAATAAGGATCTGTGTAAGTTTGAACGCCGTCCTTCAATTCGGCCTTGGCATGACATGTCATTTGGAGACCGTCATCCTCAACAAGTTCACCATTTTCGAGAGCACAATCCATTCTGAATTCTTCTCTGACAGTAGAATCAACCGATAGCAAATATTTTATAGCAGTAAGGTCTTTATAGAATTTATGATCTTTTCCGTTAAAGTGAACTTCATAACGAGGCATAAAACTAAAATGATTATCGAGATAATAGCTGTCGAAATATTCTTCGCTACTCATTTGCACGTAGTTTCCATCTATATAAACATAATTAATTCCACAGCTAACATCTATTCCAATTTCAGGAAAAGACTCATAGCCACGTCTAAACAAAATATCGCCATGGACCAAACCATCCTCATCCTTCATTGCCATGTAGGTTTGCCGATTCTTTTTATATGTACTATAATCACTGGGAATTTTTTCATCTATAAGACGTACGGTAGGATCGATATTAAGGATTGATTGAACAGCCCTGTCAAAGGATTCATGAGCAGTAACCGAATCTGTTTGATAACCGGTTTCTCCTGCTATATGACTATAAGTCACCGCAGTTCCTTTACGAACACCTACAAGAGCTGCTTTAGCGCCTTCTTCTTTTAGGTACGAAAGTACAATTAGAGAATTCGATGACCCTGGCTCTACAGACGAACTAGAAAGTTCAGCCATCGTGTTTGTTTGTTCATCAGCCCCCACCACCTTATTATCGGAGCAAGCGGTAAAGGCGCCAATCACGCTCAAGGATACGAGCGAAAGCGGAATGATTTTTTTGATATTCATAGGTTGCCTCCTTACACTTTTTCCGTCAGCGGGAAAAACTGTAGATTTAAACGATAAACTTGGTTGATTTTCTTGGATTCGCCGGCAATGGCGATAACTTGTTTGCGGAAACGGTTCACCTCTTCAAAGACGCGTTTCACGGCGGTTTCGTCGACGCCAATCGTCACGCCCGAGATGTTGCGTTCACCCGGAGCGATTTTTTCGACGGCCTCACGAGCAAGGTCTATCATCTGGCCGTTCATGGATCGAAGCGCAAGCGCAAGCGCCTCTCCAGAACCCGTAATGACCTTGTCTGTTTGTTCATAGACGTTTTCACCAAGAGCCTTGATGATGTCTAGTTTTACCAAGAGTTTTAACGAATCACGGACTTGTTGTGCCGTGAAGGTGTGCTTGATTTTCTTGGCAAGTTCACCCGGAAGCGCACCAGGCATGAGCGGAGCGAGTTCTCGGACTATGGAATTTACCGCCGACTCGTAATAGTCAAACGCATCAGCATCCAACACTCGAGCTCGCTGTTCGTTTGCAACTTCTGTCATCTTGCGGAAAACCTCCTTTTTCCTTTCATCGTCCGTGGCATTGGTAAAATCGACCATGAGCTTGAAGTATTCAAACTCGTGATCTTTGAGCCCCATCGCAGCTGCCACTTGCGGCACGCCCACACGGCTCAATGAGCTTTTGCCGTCACAAACAAGTTTTAGATACGAGGGAGACGCAAATCCGGCCAGCTTTGAAAATTCGCGCCACGAGAACGCGGAGCTCCGTTTTCGCCAGTCGAAATAATCAAGCATATACTTTCGATAGTCTTGATATTCTGTAATCGGTTTCATTTTTAACCTCCTTTCGAAAACAAATATACCACATTTGGCACAGCCATGCAATAGGTAAAATGATACAAAATTCTTTATTTTTATTAAAATTACGCAAATTTTTAAAATTTCAAAAATTTTAATTTTTAAATGCATCACCAAGCGGTATAAATGATTCAAGGCATTTTCACAACAGTTATTAAAACGAGATTACAAACCGAAGGTTATTAGATAGACATTGACGTAAATGCGAGTATGTAGCCCCGCACAAGAGAATTTCTCAAATGAGATGTATGGATAGACCATCCAGTCAGCCGGCAAGCAGACCGGAGAACGAAAGGCCTGGGGGAAGAAAGGGTTTTTCTACATTTACCATCATGAAACTGTGGAAACTGTTGAGTTCGGAATTTTTGGTGGATACGCCGTGGTTGAAAGTCGCGAAGGAAAAATGCGAACTTCCGAACGGCAAAGTCATCAATGATTTTTATACATTGTGGCAACCCGACTGGGTTTTGATTCTTGCGCGCACAAAAAAGGGCACATGGGTCATGACGGAACAGTACCGCCACGGAACGGGAAAGATCGCTCTCGAATTCCCGGCGGGGATTATCAACAAAGGCGAAACGCCAGAAGAAGCGGCGATAAGGGAATTGCAAGAGGAATGCGGGTACGGGGTGAAAGGAGACCTCGGAATAAATGCGAAAACAAGAAATAATGGATCCCCTCCGCGTTGCTCCGAGGATGACAAATGCGGGTACGTTTTAGACGAAAGACGAGAGAACGCCGCAATGCGGCTACAGACGAGAGACGAGAGTGGCAAGTATCGCGGGCATGACAACGCAAACGGAAAAACGAATATGGCGACCCCGGAACAAGCCCGGGGTGGCAAGCAAACTCCTAACGCCTACGACCTAAAACCTATAACCTACTTGGGTTCTTTTCCTGTAAATCCAGATAGACATCGCGGGAGGTTCCACGTGGTGTTTATCGATGGCGTGGAACGCTTGGGCAAAACGCATTTTGACGATACCGAAGACATCGAAACATCGACGATTACAGACAAAGATCTTCAGGCGAAAATCGAAGAAGGCTCATTCAATCACCCGCTACAAATCGCAGGCTACTTCAAGTGGAAACTGACTCAGAAGTAAAATACCCCCTAAAAATGCGCTCATTACGGCTCCCGATCCTTATTCTTGGGCTGAACGGAGTTCCCGGTTACGCGTTATTTAGGCATTTCAACAAACTGTATGGTAGTGCGACCGCTTGCGAAAACGCACAACCTAACGCGCAAAACCAGTTGGGCGTTGTCGGGATTCGCCCCATCAAGCACCCGTGCGTTTTTGGAGACAACGTTTTCGGCGTGGACGCCGAAGAAACAGAACGTCTGGGTGAACTTTTTGAACGGTTCCACTTCGGTACCGTCATCGATGCGAGCGGGAACTGCGCGCTCAAGGCCTGTGAATGCGACCCGGCCCGCAGCCGCCTCTTGAACTACAGCCAAGGCGTTGACGCCGCCACGTTTGCGGCCCGCTACAACGCGACACTTATCCGCATTTCCGCCGACATGGTCTTTAGCGGCAACGAAAAGACAAAGCCGAACCGTGCTTATGTCGAGACCGACCCCAAAGACCCCATCCACAATTACGGCAAGCATCAAGCCGAAGCCGAAGATGCGATTACCGCCATCAAACCAGATACGGTGATTCTTCGCGTGCCGCTCCCGATGGATTACGCACCTGGCGGATGCGCCGGTGCGATTGACTGGATTACGTACCGGTTCCGCCCCGGACGCCCTGCGACCTTGTTTACTGACGAATACCGCAACCCGCTCTCGGGCCCGGATCTTTGCCGCACCGTGCAATACATTCTTGAACATGAATTCCCACCAGGCATCTACAACTGCGGCGGACCACGAAGCGTTTCGCTCTACAACGTCGGGCAAATCGTAAACGCCGTCGGCGGCTACCCTGCCGAACTTCTCCACGGCGTGCCGCGAATCGAAGGCGGTCCAATGCCCCCGCGAGTCGGCGACTTGAGCATCAATTCGGAAAAACTCTACAAGCTACTGCCACCGGGATTCATCAAGCCTTGGCCTGTTTTCGATTGGCTCGTGCCCGACAGTTTCGACTGGCACAAGACATTTGGACGCAATATCACAGACAAACACAAAATGGGTAGCGACGAAGCAATCACCAACTTGCTTGTGAACGGGATTGATGTAGGGTTATAACGTTACTCGCGAGTTATACGGAAGAAAAGACCGAATTGATGGTCTTTACCATCAGAGTCATAGTCATCCGTCCCAAAAGCATTCGTATATGAAAAACCGATTCCCATCAGACAGTCCTCGCTCACCCACCAATCCTTAGCAACTTCGAAGCGCCAAAAGAATCCCATAAAACCATTTGTATTATCCGATGCACCCTTTATTTTCGCAACAGTGGCACCCCCGCCCAACGCCAGGTCCACATGCATATCTTTCAGCTCCGTTGTCCATTTGTAAAAAGGATAAACAGAGATTCCCAAACCAAGCGAGCCGAATACGCCCACAGCATCATCTTTATAATTGTCAGTACCCGAAGCATACCTCAAATTCTTTTTAACACCATCCGGCTCATGAGAATAATCTACGCCCCTATTTTCTCTAAAATAGGAACCCTCCCCCCAATACAACGCTCCAGTAAAACCAAAATACAAAGCAACAGCCTTTCCAACAAAAGAACCATACCTAAAATCAATCTGTGGCGCACTAAAACCGCTGAAATCATCCCGTCTTTCGCATTCTACAACGTATTCCGCCGTCACAGTCGAAGAACCATCAGGTTGTACACTGCATGCGACATCTTTAGTTTCTCGTTTTACCCCCTCTAAAGAGGATTTCATATAAGAAACGCCAAAAGCCCAACTGGAAAAGGAACCGTGGTGAGTATAGGGAACACGCAAATCATTTACATTCTGCGCCCAAGCCACAGCAACTACAAACAAGATAAGGATTAGTTTTTTTAATGTTTTCATTATCAACTAACCTCGCGTCATACGGAAAGAAAGAAATATTACATTATCTTAATTATGTGCTTTTACAGTTTCCCAAACAAGTCCACTATGCGCAAAACCAAGTCCAAAGCCAATAGAATAATGGTCATTAATCCACCATTCCTTGCCTATCTCAAACTGGAAACCTAGACCGCCATTTTCATTATCTGGTTTAAAATCATCACTAATTGCCAAAGTTGCCAAAAACGTATATCCAACAGCGCCTCCCATAAAGAAACCGTTAAACGAAGGCTTCTTTTGGAAAGGATAAAAAGTCACCCCAAATCCCAAAAAACTTCTAATGGTATAAGCCGTTAACGATGAAGGAATATATTCATTTCCATCAATAACGGTTTCCTGACAAGAGCCATCGCTCAAACAAGTCGTTTTAATCTGTACAGAATCATATTTCACCACACCGGCAAAGAATCCGAAGTTAAAAACAGAATGGATAGCGACAAAATCACTGAAAGCGGCACCAAACTTAAATTCCGCTAAAGAGAACGAACCTGTATAAGAATCAAAATAATCCAGCCTTCTCCGTTCTATTGTATTGCGTTCCCGATTAATATATTCTCGACTAGAATTAGCCCAGTTAAACGCAAATGAAAACGAGGTGCTGTTATAAGCGCCACGGTGTTCACGCGGAGTTGATTTGCCAACAACCGGAGACAACACACAAGATAAGGATTGCAATAAGTTTATTCTTCATGTTTTTCTTATAAATATAACATCATTTAACAAAAAAGGAGATTCCCGCTCGGGGGCGGGAATGACAAAAAAATTAAAATTTTGCAATAAATTCGCGGTGCAGTTGTTTATCGCCGTACTTGTCCTCGGCACCGGGCGTTAAATCATCAGACGAGTAACCGCTAGAAATGCGTTGCAGCACCACCTTGCAACACGCTTCGTCATAGCTAAAGTGAATGCGGAATGTGCGATACGCAAGCACGCCCGTTTTTGTTTTTTCGTCAACCGTCAGGCGGCGGCGCGAACTGTCAAAAACGTCCTTCGAAAAATTCCCGCGAGATAGCTGCACGCGAGCAAAACTTTCCAAGTCGAAAATGCTGCGTTCTGCGATCCAGCGATTTTGTTCGAAAAATTCGGTAGACATTTCAACGGACCACAAATTGCCCACCTGCTCTTCGACCCAGCCTGCTTTTGCATCCGGAAACGCATCAGCCATCGGAATGTAAGGCTTTATGTCGAGTACAGGCGTTTCATTCAGCAAGTCCGCTTCATCCACATACAAAGTCAATCCATCAATTTTCAACAAGCGAACACAGCTAAGTCCAATCGGATTCGGGCGGTAAGGGCTACGGCTAGCAAATGTCCCCACGCGGTCTTTACCTTCGGGCGGAACCGGCGGACGTGTCGTCGGACGCCACCCCTCGTTCTTGTGAAACAGGAAAATCACCCAGATACGTTCGAAACCTTCCAAGTCGCGAAGCGCCATCTCGAAATTTTGCCCCGGATTTAGCACAATCCGACCCGGATGCCCCGCAAAAAGGCGCCCCTGTCGGGGAGCGTCGTACTTGTAAACGGCATCGCCGTAAAATGTGCCGATAGGATTCATTTATTATAAATCATCTTCCGTAATTTTTCCATACCGGATATAATCTATCTTACCGATAAAGAATCTTTCGGCATGTCGTGACTGATACATCGAATCATATCCTATGCCAAGGCCATACTCTTTAAGATCAACGAAACCTCTATATTCCGTAGCTATACGATTTTTTCCATCCAAATAAGCATTCAGCACATAGGAGATATTTCCAGTAAAAGATTTTGTCGGGAATATTTTGACACGAACAACATGCCACTCATTCAAGGAGACCTGCCCTATCGTCAAAGTTTCCCATTTATTTTCTTTGCGAATATCATTATCGCGGATGTGGAAAGTAACAAAATTCAGAGAATCCAAACGCAACTGCCAACCATCCGGACTTTGTCCAGGAGGTTCAGCAACAAAGATATTTCCCATTTTTGATTCTTCTGTCGCCATGAAGCGGACTTCGATCACAAAGCTTTTACTTTTAAAGACATCCGCTAAGGGGATAAGCAATCCGCCAGAACCATCGAATACGATACTTCCACATTCCGCAAATATCATGTTCGATGTTTCGTTGTCTTTATACGCATTATTATTGCCAAGATAATCACGGCCTAAGTCTCGTGGTCTATTGAATTCATAAGCGACATCATAGCCTTTCAAACTATCCATATTTACGGTTTCATCGCAATTAAGCTCATCAGCATTTGAGGCTACGACTTTTGTTTTACTGTATGAGGTCGTCGAACCATACCATGCAATAGTCTCGCCGCTGTACAAGATGGAATCAGGCAATATTTCTGTAATACCGGAGTTCGTATCCGCATTTCGTTGTTCGGAAGATTCCGAAGACAAGCCTGTACCGCCCCAAGACGTTTCTACGGTACTCGAAGACTGATCATCAGCCTTCTGCGAGGATGAACTCGTAGAACTTGAGGAATTTCCGTTGGCCGCTAATGACATTTTTTCGGAACTTGACGATTCTTTTACGAAACCAGGATTTTCTATTTGGGCAGATGTTTCATTCTCATCGCTTAAAGAATAAGTTTCGGAAGAAGACAACAGAACATTATTGTAATCGCGATTATCAGGGTCAACATCAGAAACGCCATCGTCACAGGCAATGAAACCCAAGCATAAATAAAGAGCGATTCCTGCAAAAAGTCCCGTTTTCACTTTCACAATTCCTTTTTGATGAACGCAATTGCGCGAACGTTGCATTTAGATTTGTAAAAATATAAAAAAAACGTTCCCACTAAAGGAACGCCTCACTTAAGCACTTTTGGGATTTGGACCATATCTGTTCGATCCGGGTTCGCTGTCCAGGAACATGAAAACGAGAAGAGCAACTTCCCCAACAACCGGAACTAGCCCAAAGAAAATCCACCAGCCGCTTTTCCCTATATCATGCAAACGACGGAAGAATACGGCTACACCAGGCAAGATTAAACCTAGACAGACCAAAGTTACAAGAATAGGCGTTACAATGATATAGGAACCAATGGCAAAGTCTATCGCAAGTCCAAGAAAAGCGGCAAAAGCCATTGCAATAAACTGGAACAAGGTGAAACTCCAGTACTCCATTCTTCTTGCCCGCCCACTAAAATCGATATAATGTTTTAAGCAATATTTGAAGTATTCCATTTTTTCTCCTTGCGTTTATAATTGATAATTAAGCGTAAACAACGCTTAAATAACGATCCCCTTCACAACATTACATTCTTACTATAAAAAAATAAGTTTTCAGACATTGATATATATAAAATTTTCAAAAAAGTCAATAGAAAATGGGAAAACAAGTTTTTGCGCACTCTAGCTTTGCGCACTTTTGACATCTACGACATCCGTGGCTTCACTCGGTCATGTGCGCCTGCAAGCAGTCCGTTTCACTCGCCTTACGCAAAAGTTGCTAAATGGCGCCCCTTCAGAGCGCTTTTAGTTCGGCTCAGCAATGTCAAAACAACAAGTTGCTTTGCCGCTGCATTCGCCTTTGGCACTCTTCGAGTGCCTTTTGCTAGGCTTGGAAGTGGGCCTGTAAACAGCCCCGTTTCACTCGCCTTACGCAAAAGTTGCTAAATTTGGGCACGATGAAAGAAAAAGCTAAAAAACTCATTGAAAAGTACGAGGAACTGGAATCGGAACTCGGAAACCCGGATGTTCTCGGAGACCAGGCCCGTTACAACAAGATTCACAAGCAGTACAAGGGTATCGAAAAGGCTGTTTTGAAAGCCAAGGAATACCTGCAGATGATGGACGATCTTGAAGAATACAAGATTGCCCTCGGCGATTCCGACCCGGAAATGGTCGCAATGGCCAAGGCCGAAATTTCAGAAATTGAAAAGAAGCTCCCCGAAGTGACGGACGAACTCCAGATTTTGATGGTGCCGAAGGATCCGTGGGATTTCCGCAACGCGACACTCGAAATCCGCGGCGGCACGGGCGGCGACGAATCGGCGCTCTTTGCGGGCGACTTGTTCCGCATGTATCGCGGCTACTGCGACAAGATGGGCTGGAAGATGACGATCCAGGACTTGAGCGAAGGCACGGTGGGCGGCTACAAGGAAATCCGCGTGTTCATCGAAGGCGACAGCGTCTATGGAACGCTCAAGTTCGAAAGTGGCGTTCACCGCGTGCAGCGCGTGCCGGAAACGGAAACGCAGGGACGCGTGCATACGTCTGCTGCGACGGTGGCAATTCTCCCGGAAGCTGAAGAAGTGGACGTGGAAATCCGTGAAGCCGACATCCACATGGACACGTACCGATCTTCGGGCGCTGGCGGTCAGTACATTAACAAGACGGACTCCGCCGTGCGTTTGACGCATATCCCGACGGGTGTGGTGGTGAGCTGCCAGACTGAACGTAGCCAGTTGCAGAACAGACTCCACGCTATGGAAATGTTGCGCTCCAAGATTCTTGACGCCGTCATCGCCAAGAAGGAAAAGGAAGAAGCGGCAAACCGCAAGGCCCTCGTGGGTACTGGCGACCGTTCTGCCAAGATCCGCACTTACAACTATCCGCAGAACCGCGTGACGGACCACCGCATCGGTCTCACCGTTTACAATCTGGACAAGGTTGTCACAGGCGATCTCGATGAAATCATCAATGGTCTCCAGATGGCGAACGCCCAGGAAAAGCTCGGAAAGTTCAACGCTTAATGGACTGCCGCGGCCCCATACGGGGCCTCGCAGTGACGTATAGGCAAGAACAACGTCATTGCGAGGGGCAAAGTCCCTATATACAAGACTTGGAGCTTTAGCGCCTCAGTCGCGTTAGGTTCGAAGGAGCAGCAATCCACGCATTTTAGAAGGAAAGTCCAATGCCACAGCAGCAGATGACAGTTCTTGAAATCTTGAACCGCACCAAGGTCTTCTTCGAAAAGAAGGGTATTCCTGATGCACGGCTCGATGCCGAGTATATCATCAGCTACGGTCTCAAGATGAAGAACCGCATGGACTTGTACCTGAACTTCGAGAAGCCGCTCACGCCAGCGGAGCTGGACGTGCTTCGCACGATGGTTGCACGCCGTGCAACGCGTGAGCCGCTGCAGCATATCATCGGCGACACAAGCTTCCGCGGTTTCATCATCAAGTGCGACCGCCGCGCTCTGATCCCGCGCCCGGAAACGGAATCGCTCGTGGACATGGCCGCCGACTGCTTAAAGGGTATTGAGAACCCGTTCATCGTCGAAATCGGAACGGGCACGGGCGCAATCTCAATTGCTTGCGCCAAGGAAATTGCAGGTGCGAGAGTGCTCGCGACAGACGTTTCCGAAGACACACTCGCACTTGCACGTACAAATGCTGAAGCGAACGGTCTCGGCGAAGATTCCGATGCTGTGAAATGCGCGGTGTCCCCAACAGACGCTCTGCCAAGTTCAACAAAGTTCGCAGCCCATACAGATTCTCAAACCGCTACAAATTCAACAAACGCTGCAGGAACATTGACCTTCGCACAGGGCGACTTGCTAGACGCCGTTACCGCAGACATTATTACAAAAGCCACGGGCAACGCCTCCACCAAGATTGATTGTCTGATTGCAAACCTCCCCTACATTCCTGACGGCGAAAAAGACAAGCTCCAACCCGAAGTCGCGAAATACGACCCCGCGCTCGCCTTGTTCGGCGGAGCCGATGGGCTTGACCTTGTCCGCAAACTTTTACAGCAAACCGAAGGCAAGCTCAAGCCAGGCACTTCGATTTTACTCGAAATCGGATCGGAACAGGGAGAAATGCTCAAGTCCGAAGCTGCAAATTATCCATGGCTTGAATTTACGGGCATTCATAAAGACTTCTGCAACAACGTCCGCTTCGTGAGTTACAAAGCGAAGTAAGAGTTCATGGATTAAAGCACTTCAAGTGCAAAATAAATCCGTATGGATCCTCCTGGCAGAGGATGACCGTAAATAAGTCATTCTCCAAAGGAGAAACCATAATGTTCATAAAGTGCTAGAACAGATTATAAAACAAATCATTCCAATTAGGATTGCTAGACTCTATCATCTTCAGCTTTTCTGAACGGTAAAGATGTTTTAATTTCTTTTCTCGTTCTATAGCATCCCTTATCGAAGAATATTCTTCGTAATAACCTAATTTATCAACACCGTATTTTTCGGTAAAACCTGGTTTTACTTTTCCTTTGTGTTCAGACACTCTTTTTTTCAAATCAGAGGTCACACCTACATACAAAGTTCCTTTGCGATGACTGAATAAAATATATGCATACCCCTTTTTCATATACACTCTTTTAAAAATTTAATAAGGACTGTATGGATCCTCCTAGCGGAGGATGACTCTGTGGCTGTAATCTGTATGGATCCTCCTAGCGGAGGATGACTCTGTGGCTGTAATCTGTACGGTTTCTCCCGGCGGAGGATGACTCTGTGGCTGTAATCTGTACGGTCCTCCTGGCGGATGATGACTCTGTGGCTGTAATCTGTACGGTTTCTCCTGGCGGAGGATGACTCTGTGGCTGTAATCTGTACGGTTTCTCCTAGCGGAGGATGACTCTGTGGCTGTAATCTGTACGGTTTCTCCTAGCGGAGGATGACTCTGTGGCTGCAATCTGTACGGTTTCTCCCGGCGGAGGATGACTCTGTGGCTGTAATCTGTACGGTTTCTCCCGGCGGAGGATGACTCTGTGGCTGTAATCTGTACGGTTTCTCCTGGCGGAGGATGACTCTGTGGCTGTAATCTGTACGGTTTCTCCCGGCGGAGGATGACTCTGTGGCTGTAATCTGTACGGTTTCTCCTGGCGGAGGATGCCCCTGCGACTGAAATCTGTACGGTTTCTCCCGGCGGAGGATGACTCTGTGGCTGTAATCTGTACGGTTTCTCCTAGCGGATGATGACCGTGGATGCGGCTCTCGCCGCGTTTTTAGCACACGGTGCAGCCGAGGGCCGAAAGCACAAATGTTTCACTTTCTCCCATTCGGTAAAACGGGATGAGGTCATCATCGTCTAATGCGGTATCATCGCCCCCATTCAATTGCACCAGCTCCCCAATGCGGCGTTTGAAAATAGAAAAGCCGGAATCCCACGGATTTTGTTCCGGAATTTCGACTACATGCTTATCTAGCTTAAC
This sequence comes from Fibrobacter succinogenes, assembly GCA_902762795.1. Lineage (GTDB taxonomy): Bacteria > Fibrobacterota > Fibrobacteria > Fibrobacterales > Fibrobacteraceae > Fibrobacter > Fibrobacter succinogenes_E. The sequence continues at coordinate 38,177 of CACWPM010000006.1, forward strand.
GGCTTTGTGATTCATTTTTTCACCTTTTGACTTTTAGTGTCCTTACGAGCACTAATATAAAATTCAAGGATGTCAAAAGGTGACATTTCAAATTTTACACAATTATTTTTCAAAAAAAATCTTTCGATGATACTTTTATACAGATTCCGGCTCGGAGGCCGGAATGACGATGCGCAGGAAGCCCTATTCTATAACGGTAGCGGTGACCTGCCCGTGACCAGCCTTGTCAAATCCGAGCACCTTCCCCGCCGCTTCGCTCAAATCGAGTACGCGTTTTTTCACATATGGACCACGGTCATTCACGCGCACAATAACGGAAGCCCCCGTCTTGACACGGACCACTTTCAATCTCGTTCCAAACGGGAGTGTCCGATGCGCACAAGTAAAATCATCGCGGTCAAATATTTCACCGCTCGCGGTTTTCTTGCCATCATACCCATTTCCGTAAAAACTAGCATCTCCCGAAAAAGTATAACCGATTTCCGCCTTCTTTTCACTTTGCGGCTGGCCTGCCATGCGATTGTAGCCCCTACGGTGCGTCGCCCCGCTACACCCCAAAAACACAACCGAGGCACAAATTAGAATAGCCAAGAAAAGGCGGGATAACATAATTTTCCTACTCAAAATCATACATACTGTTGTATGTATTTTCAAGGATTTCGTCTTCCTTGCTTATAATCTCGGCTTTCTTTTCTTCGGGTTTTGCATTCAACTCTTCGTAATATCTAGCAGATTTTTTTTCAAGTTTTTCGATATTCTTTGCAGTACGTTCGCGCAACTTTTCAATATCATTATCCGTCGTCGTAAGGCGAGTATTCAGCACATAAGCAGCGCGCTTGCCCCATGGAGTCTGTCCATATTCGTCACGGAGTTTATGATAAATCAAGACCGCACTATCCAAGCGTTCCGGGTTCATCTGGAAGTACATCGCCTTCATGTAAAGGGCTTGCACACCCGCCTGTGTCCGCGGAAAATCCTTATATAAATTGTCGAATGCGGTGAATGCGGCTGCATAGGCGGAATCCACCATATCCATTTTGTTCACAGGCATTTCAGACGCCACCGTCCAAAGACTTTCCGCTTCCAAATAGCGATCATGAGCCACATCTTCTTGCGTTTTCATTGTAACCAACATGCCAAGGTTTGCCTGAGACTGCTTGGCGTATTCAGTATTCGGATACTTTTCGATGATTTCCCTATACAAATCCTCCGCAGTATCCGGATCATGCAGGAATTCGTCATAGACAAAAGCCCTTGCATATGCGGCACGCATGACATTAGCCGTATCATTGGAATGCTCAATCACATTCGTGAGCCTTGCAATAGCACTATCCGCCTCGGAAAGCTTTAGCAAGAATAGTTCCGCAATCACGAATTCGTTCTTGAAAAATGATTTCATGTCAGGAATAGAATCTTTTTTCTCAAGAATTTCCTGATTTCTGTCCCGCATAGTCACAAGATGTCTCAAAGCGTTGCGACGCTCTCGCGATTTTTGCGCATACTCACAAATAGATCTTGCAATATAGCTACTGTCATAATAAGACATGGCAAGTTCGTAATCCAATACCTTGGTCTGCTCGTAATCGCCCATATTGAAATAAGAACGCGATGAGTAGTCCGTTCTCGGATATTCCGTATTGACCTTATTAAAAATCACGAAAGCATCGGCATTACGCCCCGCCAAAAGAGTCGTTTCACCAATACGGACCAAGTAGTACGGACGCTGCTTTTCAAACGCCTCGACCTTGTATAGCTCCTTGAATTCGTCCGCCGCCTTGAGATAATCCTTCTTGTTCACAAGGCATTCCGCCGACTGCTCTCCGGCCGTCTGGCGTTCACGATCGTTCAGGTTTGCAATTTCCTTGGCATTGTAATGGTGGTGCGCCTTATCCCAGTTTTCCATTTTGAAATAGAGTCCGGCCAAACGGAAATGCGCCTTGCCCTTCATGTACGGGGTTCCGCTCGTATCGGCAAGAACGGCCTCCAAAGCAGCAATCGCCTGTTCCGGCGCCTCGGACTTTTCGTCCAAAAGCGAGAGAAGGTTCAGGCCTTGGAAATAATAAGGATGATTTTTATCGGCAACTACAGGTTCAAGCGCAAATCGACTAATATTGAATTCCTGGTTGCGGTAGAGGCAGTACGCCCGCTGGTATTCCACAGTCCGCATGGAATCGTTATCGGCAAAGTAACGTTCATATTCATCGTACTTGGTAATTGCTTTTGGCCAGTCCGCCTTGTGCCTATAAGATTCCGCAATGAGGAAAACGGCCTCGGCCGTGCGCTTCTTGTTCTTGGGGAAACGCTCCAATACGTGGGAACTCTTTTCGATAACCTTTTCGTATTTTTGGGATTCTTCGCTTCCCGGGTAAGACTGGATTTCATCAGGAACACTGTCCAGACGTGCGGTACGGAGTTCGGTCGCTTCGTCATAAAGCCGTTCTGCGTTGAACATATGATTTAAGTAAGCACAGCATGTACAGCCATCCAACAAAGCGGCAAACAAAAACAAAGCTATAAAACGACCGAAAAACATATAGACATAAAATACAAATTTACAGTTTTAAAATTCCATCAAAAGCGGCAGATAATCGCAAAGTTTCATACCTGATGGAGGTAAAGTATTACGATCAAGGCGAACCATGCGCACTTCGGCAGGTTTTCCGACGATGCGAGCAAGAATTTCAAAGTTGTCTCGTGTTTCCCACACGGCAGCATCCAATACGACACCGTTGCCGCAATCCGTTTCCCCTGTATTGTTGCCGATACCGGAAATTCTTGTATTTTGTTTCAAAAGACGCGAGAAAACTTCAGGGGCGACTCCAAGATGGTTCGAAGTCGAAGAGGAATCATAGACAACCACATGGACTTCCTTGAAGCGATTCTGAGAATCAAAGACAACCGTATACGTGTGATGGTAAGGAGATTCAAAGAAGGATTCTTGCCAGACAAAGCGTTTCACTTGTTTAAAATTCGCCGGGGAATACTTTCTAAAAAATTCCTGCGAAGATGCGCCGTAGCGAACAAGATAATGGCCTAGCTTTGTCGAAAAATCGTGTTTCTTTTCGGGCCTCATGGATTCACGAAGGCTATCTACGGCACGAGTCAGGTTTGCCGTAAGCCCACTATTGTATTCCTCGATAGCCATCTTGCGAACTTGATCAAGTTCTCCAATACGGGACTTGATATCCGGGTATTCCGGATCATTCTTGAGGATGTAGTTGAACTCACGACGGGCCATGTCGAACATATGCGCTTTCGTATAAGCGATACCCAAAGCTTCACGAAGAGGCAGGTTTTCGGGATAACGTTCCACCAGCGGAGCCAGAATGTCACAAGCCACCTGGGCGCGATCCCTCGAAGATCCTGCGTACTGGCCATTCTTGCCGGGAGCCGTCTTTTCGCCGATCGTCGCCATGGCTCGGCGAGCTTTCTCGAAATCCGGTCGGAAAGCGATAATGCGCTGGTAAGTCTTTTCGGCCGCATCGAACTTGCCGTTATATTCCGCTAGGTAGCCGCGCAAAAGGAGCAACTCCGAAGAAAGAGGGAACTGAGTCAAGGCATAATCAATAACAAGTCCGGCGCTGTCCAGTACGCCTTCGTCATGGTAGACCTTCGCCAAAAGTTCAAACGCGCGCTGTGAGTCTCCCGACGAAAGGCTGATGGCAGCGCGGCATTCGTTAGCCGCCTCCCTCATGTTTGCATTCTTGTGCAACAATTCCGCGTACCAAAGTCTAATTTCGTAAATAGACGGAGAACGCGAGCTCGCCATTTTGGCCAGTTCAAGAGCGACACTCAAGTTGCCTGCCAACAACGACTTGCGGCTGTCCAAGTAAAAGCTCACCCCCGTATTCGGGAAACGAGACATCAAGCGACCAATCAGGAGGTCCGCCCGGTCTTTCATCGTCTCCGTAACGGAGTCCATGTGGAACAACGTATTGACTTCACCCCAGACCGCCGCATCCACGTTCGGATACAAAAGCACGAGGGCATCATAAATTTCGTAAGCAGCCTTGGTCGCCCCGCTCCGCGAAAGTTCCCCCGCACGGCGGAACTCAGCTTGAGCCTGCACAGGAAGCCTTTCGACATCGGCTCTGAAGTTCGGCGCATCACCGTTCAACACGGAAGTGCCCGCTTCAAGTCCAAACGGGATTTCGCCCACTACGACTTTCGAGGGGCCATATTTATTGTAAAGCTTGAATCCGCCATATGCAATCAGCGCCCCGAAGAAAAAGAACAGAAACAGGTACGCTGCAGTGCGGGACGCCGATGAGGAATTTGACATTAGAGTTCCAGTTAAATTTCCAAAAAGTCAGCCAATTTTTCTTTGTGTTCCTTGCTTTTCTGCAAGCGACGCAAAGTCTTGTTCTTGATTTGGCGAACACGTTCACGGCTTAGTTTCAAGTCTTCGCCAATGTCCTTAAGTGTCGTATCTTCAACCGTATCGAGACCGTAGAACATGCGAAGGATTTCTTCTTCGCGCTGCGGAAGGGACGAAAGCGTTTCCTGGATGAGTTTGCGGCGTTCTTCGCGTTCCATGTCCTCGTCCTGATTACCGTCGCTTCCGAGCACATCCATAAGCGTACTCACGGAATCCGCACTTGAAACACCGGCATCATCACCAATCGGGGCATCGAGCGAGATATCGACAATTTTTTCCATGACTTCGACAATGTCTCGTTCATAGGGAGCAAATTCTTCCATTGAAATAGTCTTGTCATAGTCACCGCCATTCTGCATCAAGGCTCGCTTGAAGCGGTTCACCAATGCAAGTTTATTCGGAGGAATGCGGACGGCGCCCACCTGTTCGAACAAAGCCTTCTGGATAGACTGGCGGATCCACCACACAGCGTAACTGATGAACTTCACGTCCTTGTCCATGTCAAAGCGCTTCGCCGCCTTGAAAAGGCCTAAATTACCCTCATTGATAAGATCCAAAAGCGATAGACCACGACCCTGATACTTACGGGCGACACTCACTACAAATCGCAAGTTACCGCGGATAAGGCGCTGCAAGGCAGACTTTCGAATTTCTTCGGTTTCACCGTTCTTGATGATTTTCAACAGCGCGGATTCCTCCTGCGGAGTCAGCGTAGGATACCTATTCAAGTCACGAAAATAAAGAGCTTCGTTAAAATCACTCATAAAACAACACCTTTTGTCTTGGACAAACCGCCATAGACTCTTTAAAATATGGTTTATTATGCGGATTTCGTCAATTCCTTAAGTTTATCATACGGGTAAATTCCCGAACGATGACCATCGCTAAAAGAAAGCCCGACTGCATAACGACCAATCGACTGGATATGTTCAAGCTTTACATCCAAGGGAACAGTCGAATCATCCAAAAGTTTTTCACCGGTGTGTTCGTCCACGCAAAGTGCGCACGGACAAGCTAAGCGGAGCTTACGCACATCGTAAGCAGCACGTGAGCCGTCATTCCATTCAAAACCAAGTTTTCCCTCTTTTGTCCTGAAAACTTTCTTTGGTTGGATCATACTTCCTCCACAGGCAACTGTTCGAAATCGTAATTGAAGTTTTTGAGGATTCCATCGCCCTCGGTTTCAAACACAGAAAGCGTACGGACCATCCGTTCTGCCGCGTCCATAAAGACTTTCGCCGATTCAGAATTCGGATAGCGGAGCACTGCAGGCGTTCCCTCGTCACCGCAACCGGCAACAGCGGGTTCCAACGGCACCTTCCCGATAAGAGGCACACCCCACTTTTCCGCGATCTTCTGACCGCCACCGGCAGGGAAAATATTATGGTGCTTACCGCACTGATCACAAATGAAGTAGCTCATGTTCTCGATGACGCCAATTACCGGAACGCCCACGTTATCGAACATGGCTATTCCCTTGCGGCAGTCTGCGAGAGCCACCTCTTGCGGAGTCGTCACGACAACTGCACCTGCCATCGGGCAGTTCTGCGTGAGCGTGAGCTGGATGTCGCCCGTTCCTGGAGGGAAGTCTACGAGAAGATAGTCAAGCTTGCCCCAGCGCACGTGATGGATGAAGTGTTGGATCATCTGCGAAACCATCGGTCCACGCCAGATGGTCGCCTTGTCGGAATCCGCGAACATGCACATCGAGACGATGCTGATGCCACCTTTTGCATCAACAGGCGCAATCGTATTGTCTTCAAAGACTTCAGGAGCTTTATCAATGCCGAACATGAGCCCCATGGAAGGGCCATAGATATCGGCATCGAGAATACCCACACGAGCGCCCGAGAGGCTGAGCGCCATAGCGAGGTTCGCCGTCACGGTCGATTTACCGACACCGCCCTTGCCACTTGCCACTGCAACCACATGCATGACTTCGCCGATGTGGGAATTCTGCGGAGCCTTGGCAGCGGAATTGTCTTCGCCCACGCGGCCCTGCGAAGAAGTGAGCGCCACTTCGACTTCGGTTGCACCAAGGCTTTTCACGATGGTAATGCACTGGTCCTTGAAGCGGTCGCGAATCGGGCATGCCGGAGTCGTGAGTTTCAAATCAAAGGAAACCTTCGTGCCTTCAATTTTCAGGTTTTGAACAAAGTTTAGTTCTACAATATTCTTGTGCAAGTCCGGATCCTGGACTGCTCTTAGGGCTCTTAAAATAGTTTGTTCATTCAGTTGCATGTTTACAGCTCGGCTCTACGAGCCTTTGGGCTATGGGGTCGCTCGCAAGCTCGCTTTGAGATATGGGGTCGGCGCAAAGCGCCTCTAGGGTTATTATTCTTGGCGGAAATTTAGACTTTTTCACTAAACAAAAAAAGACAGATACCGTAGTATATGTCTTTTTGAAGTGTGCAATTTTTAAAGCGCCTTAAAAGTTCAAAAGTTTAAAGCACCTTAAAAGCGGCAAAGTGCAAAAGTGCGCAAAAATTAAATCTTGATTTTTGCACCCATGAGCTTCACGAATTCGCGGACAATCGCCGTATCGCCAGGCCATGCCGGAGCCGTTACCAAGTTGCGATCCACGACAGCTTCGTCAACGTTCACGGGCACATACGTGCCGCCAGCAAGAGTGACATCCGGGCCAACAGCAGGGTAAGCCGTTGCCTTGTAGCCTTTCAGCACGCCTGCAGCAGCAAGCACCTGCGGACCATGGCAAATAGCAGCCACAGGCTTTTTAGCCTTGAAAAATTCCTTCACGATTTTGAGCACGCGCTCATTCAAGCGGATGTATTCCGGAGCACGGCCGCCCGTAATGAACAAGCCTTCATAATCCTTCACCTCTACCGCATCAAAGTCTGCCGTAAGGGCAAAGTTATGACCACGGAATTCAGAATAAGTCTGTTCGCCCAAAAAGTCGTGAATTGCGGTAGCGACCGTTTCACCCGCCTTCTTGTCGGGACACACAGCATCCACTTGATAGCCCAACATGGACATAGACTGGAACGGAACCATGGTTTCATAGTCTTCGGTGAAATCCCCACAAAGAAGCAAAACCTTTTTTGCTTTTTTCGCCATTATACACTCCTGATAGATTAATAGCTTGTTTTACTTTTTACAACTAACCTAAGTTAGCATCACAGATGAAAATACATCAAAAGTTATCAGAGTGTATGAACATTTACTTTTTTTAACAAAATGATCGACTATTGGTTATTAGTTATCGGTCAATAGTCATTAACTATTAAAAAGCTACAATGAAGTATGGGGTTTAAAAATGATTTTGTTTTAATTCAAGATGAGCCAAGACATCTCACCGATTACACCCCATGAGGTAAATTCCACCGGCGCAAGCAGCAACTCCAAGCACAAAACTCGCAAGCGCGTAGGCCGCGAACATTCCGATTTTCCCACTTTGCAGGAGTGCGAGGTTTTCATTTGCAAAAGTGCTGAATGTCGTAAAGCCTCCGCAAAAGCCTGTCACCAAAAAGAGCTTGAGGTTCGGCGACAGGCTACCGCATTTAAGGAAGAGTCCCGAGAAAATACCGATGCAAAGGCAACCGAGTATATTTGCGACAAAGGTCGGCCACGGGAAGCCCGCAGTTTTTGGAATCACAAGTGAAAGGAAGTAGCGCAGCACGCTACCGAGAGCACCACCAAGAGCAACGAATAGATAGGACATGAGGAGAGGGAAGTGGTTAGTAAACAGTGGTTAGTGATTAGCGGTTGGTGGTTAGTGGTTAGTGGTTAGTGACGGTAGCTATGGGGTCGCACTGAAGTGCTCTGAGGTCGCTTCGCTTTGGGGACGCTCGCAAGCTCGCTTTGAGCACTTTTAATTAAAAAAAGCTCATAGCCCAAAGGCACGAAGTGCCGAGCCCATACCCCAAAGCACCCGATAGGGTGCGTGCCCATAGCCAAACATTCTCGTATTTCATCATGACAGCGAGAACTTCGGCATTCTAAGGAGATGCGTCATGCAGGGTGGCCATTCTTCTTCGTAGTGGCTTACCAAGATGAGTGTCGTCTCCGTCGAAAGCAGTTGCAACAGGTGGAACAACTTTTCGCGGTACTCGCCTTTGAGGCCTTGCGTCGGTTCGTCGAGCAAAAGAACCTCCGGCGGGCGGATTGCGGCTCGCGCCATCAGCACAAGGCGCTTGTCAATCGGCGAAATTTTGCGGATCGAAATCGACGTATCTTCAAAGCCCAAGTACGTAAGCCATTCGCGGGCCTTCGCCTTCTCTTCCCACGTGATGTTTTCGGCACGGCAGAGGTTCGGCGTAAATCCCGTACAAAGTACTTCTAACAAGTTCAAGTCCTCGCGGTACTGGAGAGCCATTTCCGGCGAGAAGAATCCGAGTTTCGCCTTGTGATCCCAGATGTTGAGGCCATGCCCCGGACGTTCTCCGAGGAGCGTAATGTCATTGTTGTAAATCTGCGGATGGTCAGCGGTAAGCATGCCGAGGAGCGTACTCTTGCCGGCACCGTTCTCGCCCATCACCGCCCAGTGTTCGCCCTTGCGCACCGTCCAGTTCAAGTCCTTGATGACATCCGTATCGCCAAAACGGACGTTCACGTGCTTAAGGTCAAAGAGGATTTCTGAATCAGACGAGAGACGAGAGACGAGAGACGAGAGATGAGCGGAGTCACAACTCTCTCGTCTTTCGTCTGTAGGCTCGCCAGAGCCGTTCTCTCGTCTCAAATCAACAATCTCGTAATCCTTGAGTTCGGCTTTCTTGAACTTCGGCATAGCAGCGACCTTCGGGAGTTCACCTGCGTACTGCGTGAACGTCTTGTTTGCATAAACGAATGCCGGGATTTCCGGGAGCAGTTCATCTTCGCGAGCGAGGCGCACCACGACTTTCAAGCCCGGGCGTTTCGCAAGGTCCGCAACACAACCCGCCAAATGCGCACGGTACTCCGGATCGAGCCCGCCGAACAAGTCGTTGAAATAAACCCATTCCGGCTTTTCCATCCACATGCGAGCGAGCAAAACTCGACGCAGCTCGCCGTTCGAGAGGCTCAGCAATTTACGGTCAAGAATCCCTTCGGCAAGGTCAGCAATATTCAATGCTTCGCCAAGCTTTTCCGGGTCGGTCAGCGGCCACGCCATATCATCAATATAGCGGTCCGTCTGCAAAAAGAACTTCTTGTCCAACAGCAGATTGCGCACCAGCGGGGCTTCCGCATCGTGCAAGCTGATAAAACGCTGCTGGAAGAACGGGGCCAACGCCTGCTGGATTTTACGTTGCATCGCCTCCGACATCGTAGAGACGTTTTCACGTTGATTCAAAAAATGAGTAATGACTCGATCAAGATCTTCGCCCTCGGTGCTAAAAATCTGCACCTGCGGAAACATCTCGATCAGAGCTTCAAAGCGCTTGAATTCCATGCGCCCAAAGATAGAAAAAAGGATTGCAGTTCGGCGAATTTTATTTCGGCATCCACGGTTTCATTTGAATCGAATTTTCCATTCCTTTTTCGCACTTTTTCATTCTCCAATACCGAAAAATATCATCAGAACACATCGGAAGAGTATCTTGTTTTTCTTTTGAAAAGAGAACTTTATTCCCATGCAAAATATCGACCATGGATATCAATGTACCCATTTGATCATACTCAAATTTCAAATTTTTGACTTCTTTTATTTTCTCTGATTTCATAGGAGAAAACATAAAAGACAAAGGCCTCTTAAATGTTTCCTCGTAATGTTCGTCCTTTTTTATTTTTCCATTTTCATATTGGCGTTTGGTCACATCCGAGCGAGCACTCAATCTTGTTCCCGGCAAAAAAGTTTTTTCGTAAAAAGAGGAATCCAATATTTCTTTTTCCGTAGAATCAAACAGCCTCATCCGAGAACGCAAGCTATAATAAAAACGATCTTCTTTCGATGTTTCTTTGATTAACTTGCCATTTTCATAATAGTACTTTTCATTCACTTCATAAAAATTTGTTCCATACCGTACAGTCTGCAGGTTTCCATTGTAATCAAAGGATCTCTTGTAAAAACCGATGTTTTTCCCAGACTCACTATAAATTTTCACATTAAGATTTGCGGTATCATTCGTCAAATGCTCATAACGAAAATCTTTTCCATCCATATTCGATTCAACAAGGCGACCCAAGCTATCAAAAAACATCTTCGTAGTATCTAGGTACAAGAACGGATCGTAAGAGAACGACTCGTATAGTTTCCTTATTTTATAAGAAACATGTTCTTTTTCTGAAATAAATTTGACTATTTTTCCAGAAACAGAATCTAGTTCCATCCGTTGCGCACTTTCCGGTTTCACCGGCTCCCTAAAATCGTTCAAATATCGATAATATTTTTCACATTCAGTCACAATTCCATTACGACGTTTTCCTACATAAAATTCCTGTCGCACATCTTCTCTCGGTAAAAAAGTAATTAAATTACAAGTCGAACCATACAAGGAATCTGCATTTTCTTTTAGTATAACAGAATTCACTTTATCAAAGCACCCAGTATCACGCTTTTTCTTATACTCAGCAATTGACGTTCTTCCCAAATCATCACGTTCCATTTCGACATGGCTATCCAAAATAGTGTCCGACCTATATATATCTGCAGCCATCCCTGCTTCCATATAATCGTTCAAATTCTCTCCAATTAATTTTTTCAGCGAAGGTTCGCATTTTATGCCCTTATCCAAACCCATTGAATAGATAAGTATACTTACGGCACGTTCCGCATCGACTGCAGAGACATCCGCATCCGAATATCTCATTTTTTCTAACGATTTTGCACGATAAAAATGATACCCGTAAAATGCAGCGACAAGCAAAAGCAGTGCCACAACAACCAGCAGAATTTTCAAAAACTTTTTCATATTTCAAAAACTACAATTCAAACAAAAGAAAAACAGCCTTACATTTTCGAAAAAATGATTTTTTGCTCTTTTTTTACGTAAGAAACGTTAATTTCAGCCCAAATCTTACGTAATACTTCGTACAAAGTAAGTAAATTCTTGAATTTCAATGACCATTTTTCGTTTTTTCACCCCCAATATCCCCTCAAAAAACATTTTAACGTCACATTTCGGGCGTTATACAGCGCAAAAATTGTGAAACCAGCCAAATAAATACAGACAACGTTAAAATTTTACGTAAAAAACGCCATTTTTTCAATTTTTTGTTTTTCCCGCAGCTTTTTTTGAGGGACAGTCCAACAAAAAAACTCCCGGCCGTTACACCGAGAGTTTAGTGAGGAGGAAATTTTTTTAGAACTTGCTGAAGAAATCCCAAGTGGTTTCAGGCACCCAAGATTTTTGCTGGCCCGGGTCCTTGTGGTCCCAGATATGGCCACCGGACTGAGTGCACCAACGAACCGGGAAACGTTCTTCGACAGTCGTGTAATCGTAGCACTTGTGAGCGGCATTGCGCTGAGCTTCTTCGGCGCGTTCATTCTTTGCCTTACCGCCTTCGGAGTTGAGCGTCAAGATAATGTCGCGGGCATTGCGTCCCATTTCCGGAGTGCAGAGGTTATCATCGAGGCCAAGCACGCCCATCCAGCCGACGCCCATGTTCTTGCGCTGCGGGAGCCAGATGTTGCGTTCGGCAGTTTCGTACACGGCAACAGCGCGGAGCACATCCTGATGGTTCCAGGAAAGTCCGTTACTGAACATGGAGCCATAGCTAAAGCCCGTCGAGAACACGCGGGAAGAGTCAATGCAGAAGCTGTCTTCGAGCATGGCCAAAAGTTCGTCGAAGAGAATGTAGTCGTTCTGGTCCCACGGAGCCTGGTTTCCGTTACCTTCCGGAGCAACGAAGATTGCGGTTTCGTTCTTGTCAAGCGGTTTCAAGCCATAGTAGCCTTCATCTTGCACGCCGCCAGCCCAGCCGCCCATGCACTGCATACCGAAAATGAGTTTGTACGGTTTATTCTTGTCGTAACTCTTCGGGATGTCAATACGCACTGTACGAGTTCCCTTGCTCCACTTGAATTCAATGTAAGGCTTATCGCCACGGTATTTGTAATCAAGCTTGGTATCCTTGCCGCAACCACGCGTAGGAACAGGATCGTTCTTGAGGCCCCAACCGTATTCGTACTGCGGCTGCGGAGGAGCAGTTTTCTTGAGCTTGAGAGAAACGTTCGTGTCCAAGTTGCTAAGGGTAACCGTCAACGTGTCATAATCCGCTGCAATCACGCGAAGTTCATCGCCCGCTTCTTCTTTTTTGAGGCCGCGAGCCACAGCTTCGCCAAACGAAATTCCGTAATTGCCATTGGAAGTAAAGCGGAAATTGCTCATTGCACTCCCGACACTCACTCGGGCAAAATAAGAGCCCTGCGACTTCACGACAGACTGCATGTCAAGCGAGCCCGAGCCATAAACAGTCTCGTTCAAAACGCGGGAACCCACAGCATCAAAAACCTGGATGCGCACCGGTTCATTTGTGCTCTGGGAATAAGACAAAACGCCGTCCATCACGCTCACGTAGCCAAGCCTTTGGCGTGCAACCGCATGTAATCCAATCGTCGAATCTTCCTTGAAAAGTTTGAATTCGCCCTTGGAATCGGTCTTTGTCTTGAGAGCGTTTTTAATGAGTTCAACGGAGGCTTTTTCGATAGCCTTGCCGCTTTCGTCGCTGACTTTACCCGTAACGGTAAAAGCCTGTGCAGATGCCGCAAAAGCAAGCGCCATTGCAGCACACTTTAAACTGAGGTGGTTCATACCTGTTCTCCTTGAATATCATTCCTAACTCTTTATCCCAACGGGACAAGTCCTCCAAACTGATTTGAAGCACGCAAGGAGATGCACCGCGCAAACGCGTGGCTCCACAAAACCAAGCATGAACACACCAGTGTTCTACCTAACTAAACCCACTTGTAATATATCTTCGTCCGAGCGCCAAGTCACAAGGCAAAAACACAGTATCATGGATAATTAGTCAACGCGTAAAATGCGAACAAAGAAAGCGCGTATCTAAAAATCGAGTAAAAAAGCCAAATTAACGATTAGACGGTTATCGGGATAATCAATCATGTTGATGCATTTACCGAATTGCAGCGAAGCATCAACAGAAAGCATGTCCAGCTGTTCAAAGTTATAGGTCACACCGGCATAGGGTCCTAGATAGACACCCCCTCCATCATGGGAATATTGATAACCATGATCTGTAAAAGCCCCCAAAGACAGATTAAAATTCAACCCCACGTATGCAGTAAATTCCTCTGGAATAATTTTAAAATCAAGTTCTACAGCAGATTTCATAAATATCGGAGCTTCTTCATTTTCTCCCTTCGTCGCAAAATTGAACCCAAGCTGAGAACCGAAGTTAAGCATCGCGTTAAATTGCGTGGAATATTGCAAGCCAACATCGAAGTTCCAATCATCATCCTCGTTATAGGACTTGTCACCAACAGGGAGAGACACGTCAAAAAAAGCGTTCATAAAAGGGATAAACTGGTAACGTGTCGAAAAACCGATATTTCCAACACCATCCATTTCCGCATCGTAGCCCTTTTCGTGCGTAAACACGCGATAAGGAACATTGAACGCGATTTCCCAACCGGGGTATATAGTGCTTCGCAAACCGGCATAAACATCGAAAGCACCGAAATCACGACCTTCGAATTCATACGTGGAGAAAGATGCTCCGATTTTAGCCTGGCCCTTATGATTTTCACGAACTGGGAACAAGTCCCAAGTGGCAAAAGATGAAACAGTTGCGAGAGCACCCGCAAGAACGATTTTTTTGAACATGTTAATGAAACCTCCTTACAACTTAAAAATAAAAAACTTTGCTATTATTCAATGTAATGAATTCTTTGCTAAAAAAAGCTATTGACCAAGAACGATTGACGCCAACGGAAGGTCTCGAAATTTTACGAAACACCCCGTGGACAGAAGTCGTCGAGGCAGCCGACACCGTGCGTCACGCAAAACTTCCCGGGAACCGCGTTGGCTACACGGCATTCCGCATCGTGAACTACACGAATGTTTGCGAAGTGACTTGCAGCTTTTGCAGTTTTTGCCGAAGCGCCCACAGCCCCGAAGCGTACGTCTTGAGCTTGGACGAGATTCGTCAAAAGACGCTTGAGGCCAAAGCCAAAGGCGCCGATCAGATTTTTTTGCAAGGCGGCGTAAATAGGGAAATTCCGCTTTCGTACTACACCGATGTACTAAAAATGCTCACGCAGGAATTGGGCGTGAAAGTGCGCGGTTTTTCGCCAGTTGAACTTGTCCGCATTGCGGAATTCAACAACATGGCGCTCGATGACCTGCTCGACGTTTTGAAGGAAGCTGGCCTCAGTTCCGTCCCAGGAGCCGGTGCCGAAATTCTCTCCGACCGCATGCGTAAAATTTTGAGCCCTAAAAAGCTCCCTGCGCAGCAATGGTGCAACACTCTTGCCACCTGTCACAAGAAAGGTCTACCTGGCAGTGCGAACATCGTCATTGGCAGCGCCGAAACCGCCGAAGAAGTTATCGAGCATCTGGAATTCGTGCGGGCAACCCAAGATGTCGCAGGCGGCTTCAAGAGCTTTGTCGTATGGACATTCCAGCCGCAGACCGACAAGTTTCCCATCCGCCATGTGCGCGGCGACGAATACCTCAAATTGCTCGCGCTCAGTCGCCTGTACCTCGACAACATCCCGCACATCGAAGTGTCACTCCTTGGCATGGGACTTTCGCTTGGCGAGCTTGGGCTGCACGCCGGCGCCGACGATATCAACAGCATCGTCATCGAAGAGAACGTGCTTAAGAATCACGGACTCACGACCATCGAGCAAGCAGAAGCGTTCATCAAGAACGCAGGATTTACCCCCTACCGCCGCTCATTAAATTTCGACTATGGCGAGAGTCGCGGCAAATGAGCTTGCTCAATTCGCCATGACCGAGCCGCCACAAAATGCGCTACGCAGGAGCGCCAATTTCGACTATGGCGAGAGTCGCCATTCCCCCCGCAAAAATTTTTCGACAATCCAACCGCAAGAATCACGGCACCATTTTAAATAGACTTTTTTCAGCCTAAAATTTTAGTTTTATTCGCCCACTTTTTGTTTAGATTAATAAAGTGCCACGGGCACAACCACCTCTTTCAAGAAGGAGCGCTTATGAGCTGGGAATGTAAATACCTCAACGAGACGTTTTGCAACAAACGTCAACAAGAATGCGATCCCGGCGCCAAAGGTTGCGTCCTCCAAGGCAAATTCAGCTTTCCTCTAAAGGAAAAGGCGAAGGCCGATAAGAAACGCAAATAAAGAGTCTCAAGATTCTTCGACAAGTGACTTTCGAGAAATAAAGGAAGAGGCAAGCCCCAATCTCTGAAGCCCGGTTCCAAAAATATACAAGCGTATTCAGAACAGTATGGATGGGGCAAAGCCCCTCCCCATTGGCTCAGTCATGTTCATATAAGAGCGATTAGAACTGTATGGATCCTCCTAACGGAGGATGACCGTGGCTGCGACGTTCGCCTTAAAGGGAGTCTTCTAGCGGAGGATGACCATGGACGCGACTCTCGCCTTGAGGCATACTCGCCTATTAAAGTTGTCCCTACGCTTCGCTTCGAGGATGACAAGGTCGAGGTTGACTGCTCAGGATGACAAAAAAAAGACCCTCCTTCGAGAGTCTTTAAAAGCCGTGGCTTCGAGCAATTCACATTGCAAATTTTTGCCGGCATCCTGCCATAACTCACTTAAATGAGACGCAGGATTTCTTGAGCAGTCTGCTCTGCAAAAGCGTTGTCCTGGACAAAGCGGCGGACTTCAGTCGGATTGATGCGAGCGTATTCCGAGAGCGCTCGTCCAATGCCGTTGCGAATGTAATAGTCATCATCCTTCGCGCAAGTGAGGCAGAACTGACGCAAAAGCGGCCAGTCCGTACGGTCCTTGTACTGCACCTGGAAGATGATTGCACTGCGGCGCACCCAGATATTCGGATCGCGAATCCACGACGCAATCTTTGTACGCAACGCCGGCAGGCGAAGCGCCAAATCTCCCAAGACGCATGAAGCGAGGGTATCGACCGTGTCGCGCCAAGCCCTAGTCTTGATGAGCTTTTTCAAAAAATTCAAATGTTGGCCACCGAGGAGCACGCGATGACGGAACAAGTAGTCACAGGCCGCATACTGGAATTCCCTATACGGCTGAGCCCACATGTCCTCGACCCTCGACACAAGCTCGTCCCCGTCCTTTGGCGGGTACTTGTCGAAAATCGGATACGTGACTTCACGGCGGGGAACCAATCTGATTCCGAGAAATTCAAATTGCTCCCTAGCCTTCTTGGACATTTCATGCGACTCTTCTTCATTAGCGATAGAGCGCAGAGCGAGAGATATTTCTTGTGTAAACCGAAGCATGTACACCAAAAATAGTCCATATAGAAATTTTTTTCTAGACCTTGACAAACATTTTTTTCAATTTTTTTTAATTTTTTCTCAGATTTTTTGTAAAAAAAGTGCAAAAAAAAACTTGACAAGGCTAAAAACCGCATAAAGACCCAAAAATCATGACTGTTTCCACAAAAAAAGAGGCTCTTCAAATCACTGAAGTTCCGCCCGAACTGCGTGGTCTTTCCGACGAAGAAATCATCCGCAATTCGGAAAGCAAAGAGAAAAAATTTATCGGAAAAAAACACAATGGCGCAAAGCGTCCGTCCAAACGAGAGCGCATAGCACTCAAGGAAAAGAACGAAAAAGCTAAATTCAATTCGCTCGTGGCGAAGTACAATAAACCTGACAACGCCAAATCGCACGATGACGAAAGCGATGACGAAATCAAGAACATCATAAAGAAAATAGCCTCGCACGCCGCCCAGAAAACCGAAGAAACCGAAGTCAAAAAGATTATCGAAAAGGCTACTCCAATCGAAACTCCCAAGCGCGTGCTCACAAGCGTCATCTCGGAACCGCCCAAGCCACCTTCAGGCCGCGTCCTCAAGGGCTCGTTCGGATCAAAGCCAGGCGACAAGCCGAAGACCGTCATCGTGTCAGCTGCAGATCTCGCCCGCCAGCGCATCGAAGAACGCGCAAAGAAAATCCGCGAAGCGCTCATGGCAAAGAACAAGGCTTTGCACCCGGAAACCGCAGCAGAGATGCCGGTCAAACGTCCCCGTGGACGCCCCCGCAAGAATCCGTTGCCGCAGCCGCCTACGGCGGAGTAAACAGTAGGAAGTTAGAAGTTGCGGCTTCGCCGCAGTTCTGAGGGATTAGATTTACAGACGAGAGATTAGCCCGCCACAACAAGTGCGCGGGCTTTTTTTTTGACCGAAAACGCAGCCCAGTGAAAACAAACAAAAAGACCTTCCGCTTGCGCGAAAGGTCTTTTCAGAGGCAACGGGCGGACTCGAACCGCCGAATAAGAGTTTTGCAGACTCGCCCCTTACCAACTTGGGTACGTCGCCTTATCGATGAGCGCAATATAAGTATTTTTAGACGTTCTTACAAGGGGTACAAGCTAAAAAAGTCAATTTTTTTAATTTTTATACGTGAAATCAGTCTCAATTAAAACCAAACTTCTCGCCTCGCTCGGCGCCCTCTGGATGAGGAGCCTCCGCATCCGCCTACACCTGCCAGACGATTTCCGACCGGGCATCCTGGGACTATGGCACAAGGACCTCCTCGCAAGTTGCGCCGCCTTCAAGGACAAGAACGTTCACATTCTCGTCTCGGAATCGAGCGACGGGGAATTTTTCGCACAAGCAGCAAAGCGGCTCCACTACGAAGTGACCCGCGGTTCCGACACGCACGGAGCGACAAACGTCCGTCACCTGTTAAAATCACTCAAGAACGGCCGCTTTGTCGGCATGGCGCTCGACGGCCCGCACGGCCCCGCCCTTCAGATAAAGCCTGGTTCGCTATGGCTTTCTAAGGCAAGCGGTCGCCCCCTTTGGCTTTTTTGCATCAAGTACGGCAGGCATTTTCGCCTGAACGGGTGGGATAATTTCATAATTCCTCTCCCTTTGACAGCTATTGACATCGAAATTAAGTATCTTTTGCCCGAAAAATAATTCAAAATAAGGAAACACAGCCGTGATTGCATTACCTCCTAAATTTGTCGCATTCGACTTGGAAACGACTGGTCTTGTTAACCGCAAAGACGAAATCATTGAAATTGGCGCCGTAAAGTTCACTGTAGAGGTGAAAAACGGGCGCGTGGTCCCGAAACTTATCTCGGAATTTGACACGCTGGTAAAGCCCAACATGCTCATTCCCGCCGAAGCTACGAACGTGAACCACATTACCGACAAGATGGTCGAAAACGCACCGCCCGTCGGTGAAGCCCTTAAACAGTTCACCGCATTCTGCGGCCCAGGCTCCATCTTGCTCGCCCACAACGCCAACTTCGACGCTAGCTTTTTGCGCACCGCCTACGAACAGAATCCGCAGTTCACGCCAGGGAACCCCGTTGTCGATAGCCTCGCTATTTCAAAAACCATCATGCCGGAACTCGCAAACCACAAGCTCGGTTTCATGGCTAATATGTTCATGAAGCGCGGCGAAATCTCGATGACTATCGACGAAGAAAAGATGCACCGCTCCGTGTACGACTGCGAAATGCTCATGGAAGTGTTCGTAGCCCTCCTCCGCCGCCGCCTCAAGGAAAAGGAATGGGAAATGGGGAGCATCATGCAGGCCATGGCCAAGTACAAAGGCATCCCGCAGTTCATCAGGAAGTAGAGCTCCCTTAGCGCTGTTACAAGTTCATGTCCTATAGAACTTAAAGGAAACGCCCGCCAGCGGGCGTTTTTGCGCGATTCGCCGTAATCGAGAAAGAGCGAACATAAACAATCTTCAAACAGCTTTTATAGGCATCACCGAACATTTTTACCGGCGTCAAAAAGAATAGTTTGTAAAAAAATATCAAACTACATATAAAAACAGCCCTATTCGAAATTTATACGCACTCATGCGAAAAAAGGCTCCTCAAATAACGATTTTTTCGGTCGCGGCCCCAGCGATATTGGAGCAATAAATAAATCCCGGCATTGACCTCTACAAAAAGCGCCCCGCCTTTTCGGGCGGGGCGCAATTTCTCGCGTTTTCGCTAAGTCAGGACTTAAGCAGCCTTCACGATTTCAACGACCTTGGCAAAAGCTGCCGGATCGGCGACGGCCAAGTCAGCGAGAACCTTGCGGTTCATGTTGATGTTAGCCTTGGAAAGCTTGTAAATGAACTGGCTATAGCTGATGCCGAATTCACGAACAGCAGCGTTCAAGCGAGTGATCCACAGAGAGCGGAAATCACCCTTCTTGTCGCGGCGGTGTGCATAGGCATACTGACCGGCGTGGGCAACGGCTTCGATAGCAAGGCGAAGGTTCGACTTGCGGCGGCCATAGTAACCCTTGGCGGCCTTGAGGATTTTTTTGCGGCGTTCGCGGGAAGGAACTCTAGTTTTTGCGCGTGGCATTCTTACTCTCCTTATGCTACGACAAGCAGACGCTTGACATGATAGGTATCGACTTTCTTAACGAGAGCGCCCTTACGAAGGTTACGCTTACGCTTAGTGTTCATCTTAGCTTGAATGTGGCGCATACCAGCGCGCTTGAACTTGACATGGCCGGAACCAGTCACGCGGAAGCGCTTCTTAGCACCGCTGTGAGTTTTCATCTTAGGCATTTTTACCTCGTAGGTTTAAAGTTAAGCCTCACCTGCTGCCTTTGGCTCGGTTACGGGCTTCGGTGCCTGGTCTTGTTTCTTACCGGCACCACGTTTCGGACCGTAGATAGAAAGCATCGTGTTGCCTTCCACCCGCGAATCCATTTCCAAATCGCCAAACGGGGCCAAGTCTTCCTTGGCGCGTTCCATCAGGCGCTTGCCGTAGTCCATGTGCGCCATTTCGCGTCCACGGAACTGCATGATAAGCTTCACCTTCATACCGTCCTGCAAGAACTCGCCCGCCTGCTTGATGCGGTACTGGTAGTCGTTCTCGGCCGTCTTCGGGTGCATCTTGATTTCCTTGAGTTTCACCACGTGCTGCTTGGCCTTTGCGGCCTTAGCCTTCTTCAGTTGTTCGAACTTGTACTTGCCGTAGTTGATGATACGGCATACAGGCGGCTTAGCATTCGGGGAGACTTCCACAAGGTCCAGTCCGGCGTCTTTCGCCATCTGCAATGCCTTGCTCGTCTCGATGATGATAGCTTCGCCATCTTCTTTCACGAGACGAATCGGAGAGATATGGATATCTTCGTTGATACGAGTCCCATCACTGGGACGGTTGGGCATGCGACGATCGCGCGGATTAGGGAACAAGTATGCTACCTCGGTATGATTGATTTGTTAATGCGAGCGTAAATTTATAAATTTTTTCATATTTTTCCAACAACTTTTTTAATAACCCCTTTAAAAATCGCCATATTTTTGTATAATTGTTCACGCTCGCGGCGGTAGCTCAATGGTAGAGCCTTAGCCTTCCAAGCTAATGGTTGCCGGTTCGATCCCGGTCCGCCGCTCTTGGACCCCTCTCAGAGGGGTCCTTTTTTGTTCCAACCTTCCATTCGGGAGGTCTTTCTTTTAGACGTTTTCAAAATTCAAAACAATTCTGAAGTTTGTACCTATAAAATTATCGTTTTATCCATTTTATAGGTACGAAACCGTACAAAACAGCTTTTTTTCAATCCAGCAAAACGGAATTTTATTGAGCTCGTACCTATAAACAGCGCATAAATTCAGCTTTTATAGGTATTTTCTGTGCTTAACTTATACAAAAACCAGCAAAACGTACCTATAAAAGAGTCTGTTCTCAAGGATTTATAGGTACGAAACAAAAAAAACTTCGGAACTGTCCCCCGCCATAGAGACAGGGGCGTAAAAAGTTTCACCCTTCTTAAAACCATCCCTGGCTAGCTCCATACCATGCATCTTCGGCGGGGCCTTGATGGACAGGGCCTTTTTTAGCGGGTTTACCATCATCGGTGAACGTAAACGGAACCGTAACGGTGCAATTTGTATAATCCCCGGCATCAAATTTCCACTGCAAAATATCATTCAGCACAGCCTTTTCAAATTCAGGGAAGTTCGTAGTCGCACTGACGATTTCACCCGTTTCCACGTTGCCATCCGCGAGTATTTTAAATTTCACCGAAATCTTGCCTTCAAAGCCCGGATTCGTCCGCAAGAAATTATTGTACAAAGGTTTCAAACGGTTCGGGGTATTTATCATTATAGTTTGCTTGATCTTTTCCCCGGAACGACCTTTCAGTATCGTTAAACCGTCTTCATTTTTCACCTGAGCATTGTCGTTTTCATCCCGGAATTTCAAAGGAATCTTAAATGTACATTTGTTGTAATCGCCACTACCATATTTCCATTGCAACAAATCATCCGATATTGCTTTTTCGAACTCCGGATAATTCGTTGTTGCACTGACGATTTCAACCTTTTCTACATCGCCATTAGGGAGCACCATTATCCTTGCCAAAATTTCACCTTCAAAACCACGACGTTTTTTCAAGTAATTATTATAGACAACATTCAAACGCTTTGGCGAATTTTCATAAAATACAGCCTCAATATCATTCTTGGAACGATCTTTCAATGTGGAGGTTGAATCACGATCGACTTTATCTTGTGCACTGTTTTCTTTTGCAGGAACAACTGAATTCTGCACGGTAGTCGCAGCCTTGGGTGCACAAGCAACAAGCATTGCAGCAACGATAAAAAGCTCAACGACTTTAAGTTTCATAAAGACCTCCAAAAATTACAGTCCCAAATTAGGTGGGTAAAAATAATTTCATACCCTTATTCGGAATATAGTAAATGTTTTTTATGGCATCGGATCCGCTTGCGTTGTCATATTAAAGCAATTAGTTATTCTCCGAAGGAGACTCACTTTCGCGAAGATGACAGCTCCAGAATGAAGAATCCAAACAACAAACCACCACACACTGCCATATAGCATAAAAATAGACTTTAAACATTCCGGGAACTTTTTAAATTTGAGAAGTAAAAAAGAGGATTTCATGTTTTTTGAACAAGCAATAGCCCACAACCTCCCAAATTATACGAAGGAATCCGATTCCGCCTACGGCGAGACGCTCGCTCCGCTCGAATACAAGGACGAGCTCAAGGTCAAGAACGCCGCCATCCGCGAATTTTGGGAAGTCAACCGCCTTGCGCGCGGCCCGCAACCGATTGTCGCAAGCCCGATGCCGCGCAATTACCGCACCACGTCCAAGCGCCAAGTCGAAATGAAACCGGGCGATCTCCGCTTCAACGAATACGACAGCATCTTGGAGCCCGAAGAGCACAATGCGATTTATCGCCTGCTGTTCGACAAGCTCATCACGCCGGCGTACAAGCCGCTCGCTTATGCGCTCAACTGGATTATCGTCCGAGGCACGTACAAGTACCGCGTCGTGATTTTCAACGTGAAAAAGCTCGATGCAAGTATCGTACGCAAGCTCAAGCAGATTTCCGAAGTATTGCAGCAGAGTCCGTACCACGTCACGGCGGCCCACACTTACGTGGATACGACGGAATCGAACTACTACCTCGAAGCGAAGCGCCCGACGGACACGCTCAATTTCAAGCAGCTTTACGGCCCGCGTGAACTCTCGCTCGATCTCGGCCACTTTAGGCTCAAGTACCCGGTAACGGGCTTCAGCCAGATCAACGAAAGCCAAATCCACAACCTCATCAAGTCCGCAAGCCGTTTGCTGGGCCTCGAAAAGGGCGACCATTTCCTGGATCTTTACTGCGGTTACGGTCTCTTCAGTTTCGCGCTCGGCGAAGCCGCCAAGTCCGTACTTGGCGTAGAATGGGAAGGCCCGTCCATCGACTGCGCAAAAGCCTCCGCGAGATTCCTCAAAAAGAACTACAAGTTCATCGCAGGGAAAATTGACGAGACGTTCGTGCAGATGCGACTCCCGCGCCCGATTCCTGGCGAACCGGAACGCATTTTGCTGGACCCGCCGCGCAAGGGAACTGAACCGGGCGTAATCCGAGCGCTTGCATTGCGAAAGCCTGTACGCGTGCTGCACATTTTCTGCGGCACAGACGAAATCCCAGCAGCCCTCGCCGAATGGGAACGTTTTGGCTACCGCGTCAAGGAAGTGTTGCCGCTCGACCTTTTCCCGGGCACGCCACATTTGGAAACGCTCGTCGCGCTTGAGAAAAAGTAATTAGGAGTTAGGTTTTAGGGGATAGGGATTAGGAAAAAAACAGCAATTGGAACCGTATGGATCCTTCCCCTTACAGGGGCAGGAAGACACTTACTTCCAACTTCCTACAGCCTAATAATGACTAGAGACAAACAACTAGCAACTTATTTCAACGATTTCAAGAACGCATCTAGCCTTTCCGAGAACTGCGCCGCCCCGAGATAACTCACATGGTTGGGATTAAAAGCCATCGCGTCTGTATAGTCGTGATGGCCATCTTTATTTTCATCGAAAATCTCGATGCCCATATCCTTAACCGCATCTATAATCTGGTGAGCCACATTCCAACTCGGGCCAAACAGGTCAAACGCATCCGTATCTTTGTACTTCGGATTTCGGGGCGGGATTGCTGCAACCAGCCGAATTCCGTTCAGATCGGCCAACTCTTTTAAATTTTTGATCATTTTCAGGCCTTGCTGCAAAACAGGCGAATCAAAATTCAACTCAGAAAGGTCCACGTTCACAACCGGAACGCCCCACTCGCCAGACGGCAAAAGGAATGTCCCTTCAACGTACTGTTGCCCAAGCAAAACCTGCGGGAATTGTTGATCCTGACTAAGCAAGGCAATTTCATCTTTCGTCTCTTCAGACAAATGTTTTTCATCGTAGCGAATTCCTGGAGACCAGTCAAGAACTAGGCCAGACATATCTTCATATTTTCTAAAAAGTAATCCTGGAGGAAGTTCCACCACAATGATTTTCACCTTGGGGGCATAAGGGACAACATAATGATTAATTATATAATCGAAAAAATGGACATCCATCAAAGTCACAGCCATATTTATTGTCTTATACGACTTTATCGAATCTTCGATAACGGCATTCAACATCGTGGAACTGCCCAATACCGCAACTTCAACCTCGTCGCACCTTTGCCAGAAAGACTGTAATCTCATCCCCATTTCAATAGTGGACATCGGGTTCGGGCATATTACAGCATTTTTATCGTAATAGGCGCCAGCGCTGTCGATATCCACGACAGGCTTCGGATGACTTGGACTGTCTTGCCACACCCATAAACAGGGATGCCAAACTTCATCGCCTTCGACAAGCGGGACAACGTTACCATTGTTCATATCCACAAGCGCAACTTGACGATGAACCCCGTTATAGTCCGTCAATGTAGCCACAACCAAATTGCTCTCTGCACTCTTTAAAAGGCCCTCCGCCCATTCCGTATGGTCAAACGTATAGCCCTGCGGAGATGCAATTGTTTTGACAAGACGCCCCGTGCTATCGGCAACAAGCAACATCTCGTGAACACCATACTTTTTCCCGGCGAAGGCCTTGCCCTCAGTCCCACCAAAATCAAGGAACAGCGTACGATTGCTACCATCCTTCGCCAAAGAAGCGTTACAGGCCTGTTCTTCATTGTACCAAATCACATCGTTACTTTCAAGCCCATCAGACAAACGAGCCCGTAACACCGGCGATGAGGAAATTGCCAAGCGATTGTCCGCAGCCACGCCACCGTGATAAGCCCCATCAAAAAGTTTTTCGGGCGTACCAAACTGGCCATTCGCAAACTTGACTTGCCACGTGCTTTCCGTCATAAAATGTTCACCCTTGTTATTCCCCGCCGAAGACACATAAACAATAACAGTGTCGCCATTGGAGTTCACTCGCCAACGCGGAATCGCCGCATTTTCCACCGGCAACTTTACCAAGTTGCTTCCTGTTTCATTCAAGTCGCGAACATATACGGAAGATTCCACCGAAGAGCCTTCCATCGTCGTGCAGAATGCCACGCGCTTTCCGTCCGGCGAAATGTCGGGATGATAGACATCTATTTTATCTTCAATTTCAACCAGTTTCACATTCCTGGAAAAATTTACATAGACCAAGTTTCCGCTAACATCGTTTCTGAAAGCGAGCTTCACACCATAGGCATCCGTAAGCGACCGCATCTCCGCGGCATCGACTAAAGGTTTCACAGGCGCAGAGATCGCCCCCCCATTATCCGCGAACCACACCGCATCCGGGATAGAACCTTTCGCAAGGCGGAAACCAATGTAATCGCCTCTTGTCGAGCTCAAAATCGGGTAAGTATCGCCCCTATTGTACAAATGCATAGATGCAGGTGAATTGTAGAAGCTTCCGCCCTTCACGACACAAGAACCTAGAGCATCGCCATCCACGGAGCCTACAAAATTCGATACAACCGTATCCTTGAAAGAGGAATACCGGTCATTCACCAGTTCGAGCATATTCCCCGCCATGTCGCAGACTGGCCCCGATTCCCGCGATGTGCAAACCTCATGAGGAACCGAATTTGAATTTATTCCATTCCAGCCATCCTCAGGTTTCCAGTTTTCAGAAGCGACCAACATCCATTCGGCTTCCGTAGGCAATCGAAATCCCTCCGCTTGGGGCTCATACCTAAAGCCATTCATCTTGGAGCAATGCTTTTCCTCGTCAAGTTCAAAAGACGAAAACACGTAGGCCGTATCAAGCCCTTTTTGCTTGCTGATTTCATTCGCATACAGGACGGCATCATAAAATGTCACATTTGCAACAGGAATGGAATCGTGCGGACACGAAACAGACACTCCAGTCACCTTATTCATCACATCATTAAAATCTTTACAGATAACTTCATGACGGCCAATATGAAAGTCATAAGTAAACTTAACATCCATTTGCGGACGTTCCAGCGTTTTCGCGGAAGATACGGTTGTACCCACAAAAGCTTTTTTTCCGGTCGCCTTTACAAGCAGCATTCCGTCATTTTCAACAGAATCCATCAACAAAGGCGATCCAACCGGAGAGCCTTCTTCAGAACATGAAGTCACGAAGAAAAAAGTCAAAAAAAGAAATAAATCAAATTTACCCAAACAATTCATGCCGATAATATACTATTTTCTTCAATTATGGAAAACATCTCCATTAACCCTAATAATAAGCTTTGGACGCGCACGTTTATCACAGTTGCGGCGGCAAATTTTCTCCTGTTTTTCAGTTTTTACCAGCTATTGCCCATTCTCCCGTTGTACATCATCGAAAAGTTCCAGACAGATAACGCAACCGCGGGCTTCATTATTTCACTTTACACGATCGGAGCGCTCGCCTGTAGACCGTTCGCCGGCTTTCTCGTCGATACGTTCAGCCGAAAACCGCTATATTTTTGGACATTTTTTGCGTTTACGCTATGTTTTTTTGGCTACAAGACTGTAGGGTTATTGCCAATTTTAGCCGTTATACGTTTTGCGCACGGGCTGTTCTTTGGCATTTCGAGTACCGCAAGTAATACAGTGGCTATAGATGCACTACCCGCCAGTCGCCGAGGCGAAGGCATCGGGTATTTCGGGATTAGCGTGAACCTCGCCTTCGCCACCGGTCCCATGACCGGAATGTTCCTGTACGAAGCACTCGGCGACACAATCGTTTTTGCAACTTCCACAATCCTTTGCATAATCGGGCTTGTACTCGTGCAGACACTCAAGGTGAAACCTCGCGAAAAGAAAACACGTGCTCCGCTTTCACTGGACCGGTTCTTCCTCACGCGCGCCGTACCGCAATTTGCAAACTTCATCTTCGTTGGCTTCGCTTACGGTCCGGTGACAAACTATATCGCCATCTACGCGAATGAACTTGGCATCGGTGGTTCAGGCTGGTTTTATGCTCTCATCGCGACAGGACTTATCTTAAACCGCATCATGACGGGCCGCCTCATCGACCGAGGCTACCTCATCCATCTCGTGGGCACCGGCATGACTTTGAATGTCATTGCGTATTTCATTCTAGCCTTTAGCCACACGTCCATTACGTTCTTCTTATCCGCATTTCTCATCGGCACAAGCCTCGGACTCATCTTCCCTGGCTACCAGACCATGTGCGTGAACCTCGCCCGTCACGACCAGCGCGGCACCGCGAACAGCACGTATCTCTCAGGTTGGGACATCGGTATCGGGGCAGGAATTCTTGTAGGCGGCGCCATGGCAAACCACTTCGGCATGCATAGACAAGTATTTTTCGCTTGCGCCATCGCCCTAGTCATCGCCGATATCATGTACATTGCATACACATCGCGACATTATTTGCAGAACAAGTTGGAAGGGTGAGGCCGTTAAAACCTTTTGTCTTCGTACATTTTCTTGTCGGCATTGATCATGCTTTCCTTGAAACTTTCAAGATGACCATCCCAACGGGCAAAACCCATGCTCGCCTCAATCGTATAAGAATGCGAGCCGCCTTGTTTCGACACCTCTTCCTGCAAGCATTCCTTGATTTGCCCCACCACTTCGTCCGGGACATCCGTCTGCGCGATCAGCAAAAATTCATCTCCGCCATAACGGCAAAGGAACATCGAAAATTTCAACCGTTCGCAAGCCTTCTTGAGCGCCTGCGAAACAAGGATAAGCGCCCGGTCGCCTTCGGCATGTCCATAGGTATCGTTAATTTGCTTAAAGTGGTCCACGTCCACCATAATCACAAAAGAATCCTTCTCTTCCCGCGGCTGGTGCAAATAATCATGCAGACGGTTGCGGTTATTAAGCATCGTCAGGGAATCCGTCGAAATAAGTTGATTCTGCAAATGCAGATAGACGAATAGAATAATAAAGGTACACCAGAAGCAGAACAACGGGGTCGTAAGCGAAAAGAACACCTGCGCCCCTCCGGCAATCAGAACACCCGGAGTATAACTCGCAACGGTCAAGAAAGTCCGCAAATTCGGGCGATTCTGTACATTCCGCAAACGCGCAAGACCGCGAATTGTCACCGTAATCCAATAGAACATCGGCAAAACAGAAAGAATGACATAATAGAGGTCGCACGGTTCCAGCTTGTCATCCAGCCAAAAATCGGGCTCCACCAGGAACGAAAAGAGAAGCGCGAAAAATTCCACCATTATCGGTATCCGCAATTTCATCTGGAGGAGTTCTATCTGACGCCGATTCATTTCCGGGCGCGTGCTGATTTCGGCAAACACAAAACAACTATACGCCACCACCGGCAACAGGATTGCATTGGAAAAGTTCACGGCCAAAACGCTGAACGTATTTTTCGGGAAAAAGCCACCGTTTACGAGCGCCCAAAAGGAATCGCTGATAAAATAAACGATATGCCACAGGACCAAATTCTGGAAAAGCGTATATTTCAGTTGTGGAGTCGGAAGTCTTTTAATGCTGTAAAGCAGGAGCATTAGAATACAAACGCACCCGGCATTGACTTCCGCATAAAAACCAAAAACGCTCATGAATAGGAAAATATATTTTTTCCACAAAATCGGTCAAAATTTCCAAATTTATTAATTTTTGTGATATAAATCATCATTTTTCGTTTTGTACGTCAAATGTTGCATATACATAAAGAAAAAAGACATTTATAATTAAAAAATCTATTTTTACCATAATTAAACGTTATTTCGTTGCATTACGATATTGCCATTTCACAATTTTCAGTATATATTTATTATACATGAAACCGATTATCGAATATTCCAACTTTCGCCAGTACATGCGAGACTTCTACGAAGAACGAAAACTGCGCCATGTTTTTTCATGGCGTGAATTTTCAAAAATCGCGGGTTTCACGTCTTCATCGTACATGAAAGTTGTCTGCGACGGGAAAAGCAACCTCAGCCGAATTGGCGTCGAACGTACCGGCCAAGCAATGGGGCTTGTCGGCTTCGAAATGGATTACTTCAGGGCTATGGTCAAATTCGGTCAAGAGACCGACGAAGTAAAAAAGAAGGCCGCCTACAAAGAAATGCTTTCCATCGCAAGTATTCATAAAGTCAGAATCATCGAAGGGGAGCTTTTCAAATTCTACGAGACCTGGAAAAATCCCGTACTGAGAGAACTCGCCCCGCTCATGCCTGGCGCCACGCCGGGCGAAATCGCCAAAATGTGCTATACCGAAATTTCCGCCAACGACGTCAAGCAGACGCTCGATTTCTTGACAAAAGCGGGATTTATAAAAAAAATATCCGAAAATACGTACATCCAATCCGAGACATCCATCACAGGATCTCCCGAAGCGACCCGGCTAGCCATCCGCGACATGCACCGCGAAATGGCAAAAATTGCGGCAAACTCGTTGGATCTCGCCAAGACAGAGAGGAACTTCAGTGGCGTCACCATGGGCATTTCCAAAGATTCTTACGAACAAATTGTAAAAGAACTGGACGAATGCCGCCGAAAAATCATCAGCATTGCCGCCGGCGACAAAAACATCAATCAAGTTTATAGATTAAATTTACAGTTATTCCCTCTCACGCGAAAAATCAAGGAGAATGGTAATGAATAAGCTGTTCAAAAAATTTTCAACAGTCTGCATAACCGCAATCGCGGCGTTTTGTGCATTCGCCTGTTCGGACAAAATAGCAGGAACAGCCGAAGAACCGAACCAGCTCGCCAACGGGGATCAGCCAGGAAGCGACGTTTCTTCCTCTTCCGAAAATTTGCCAACAAATGCACAGGAAAATTCATCTTCGTCTTACGAAATACACCAACCGGGCACGCAATCATCATCTAGCAATGCCAAGGGAAACGGTCCTTCCTACCGCAATTCATCATCGTCCCAAACAGGCACTGGAGTTTACAATCCTGTTTTATCATCGTCCTCCTCTGATCAAGGCAATAACGAAGACAAATTCCCGAATTTTGGCCATGCCGATACATTGGCCAGCAACACTCTTGACGCCTACAATGAAAAATATGTTATAACCAAAGCGACCTTCGACAAAAACGTTCTTGCATACAACAAGACATTTGAAGGTTGCGACGCAACAAATCAAACTTGTTTCGAAAGCCCGGGCATTGCCGAGTTCAGAACAATCGGATTGCATAAAGCCTCTACTCCAAAAGAGCTCAACGATTTAAGCTTCGTTTTCCCGGATGCAGCAAATGCCATGGGAGGCAATTTACATGAAGTTGACGGTTGCCCGCTCTACGTGCTGAACATCAACGAGACCTCGCCTGCCGTACACATTCTCACAAAAATTACGAAGGACACCCTCACAGTCGCAACGTTCTACGACAACTGCGATTACGAGCGCCGTCCGTTTGACATGTACGTCGGATTCCTATTCTCGTACTGCGGAGAACTTTCCGAAAAACCGGAAATTGTCATGACAAGCGAACTCAACGAAGCCATGACATCATGCGGCACAGTAGATTACAAGGAGTACATCAACAAAAAACTCCTGTCGGAAAAAGCAACGTTATTCAAAAAACTAGATTAAAAAGAGGAAAAGAATAGTGAGCATAAAAAAACTTTTGACTTTCTTGACAGGCATATCGCTTGCGTTTTTAGCATGCGACGGTTCTTCGTCAAGCCCCGCGTTTCCTGAAACAACTCCAGAAAGTTCGTCATCCATCGCAACATCTGATTCCATATCCAGCAAAACTGATATTCACTCATCGAGCAGTTCCGCCATTCCATTTTCATCGAGCAGCTCCGCCATTCCATTTTCATCGAGCAGCTCCGCCATTCCATTTTTATCAAGCAGTTCATCATGGGATCCCAGATGGAATATGAACGGATGCTGCCCTGAAAACGGGGCCCAAACAAGAGTTATAACCCTAAATACTTTTGGCGATACCGTCGACGTATCACTTGGAGAACAAAAAATCTTTCGCGACAGTCTTTGTATTCCGCCCCCTCCATCAGTCATAATCATAACATGCAATCCGCCAATAATAACCATCAAAGACTCCATCGTTATCGACTCCAGCAATTCCGTGACGCCAAACGATTCTGTCTTGAAAGATACCCGGGACGGGAAAACCTATAAAACCATAAAAATCGGCGACCGCATTTGGATGGCCGAAAACCTCCGATTTTCAACAGCAAACAGCAAGTGTTACAAAGACGACCCGAACAATTGTAAAGAGTACGGAGCCTTATATATGTTGTCCGAAGCAAAAAACGCTTGCCCTACAGGATGGCACCTGCCAACTGCTGCGGAATGGCCAGAAGAATCAAACGGATTTGTAACAAATTATCCAGGCACCTATTACGCCAAATTAACGTTATTTGGAGGAATAGATGTATCCGCACATTTTTGGACATCCTCAACAGATGCACAAAAAGATGACTGCCCAATAAAAATTTTAACAGGCAAAGGTTCCGCACAACTGAAATCAACCTGTGCAGAAAACGCGAATGACTTATTGTCCATCCGCTGCGTGAAAAATTAAATCGAATTAATTTACATCCACTCTTTGGAAAGTGCACCCAAGTCGCACCAAGTAGGCGCCTGGAGTTTTGAACTTCGCACGGATTGCCGCTTCGAGAGCATTACGCACGGCATTAGGCCCACGTAAATGTTCAATCTGTAAAGTTCCCAAGTAGCGGCCCTGCAAATCGAACACCGTTGCCAAACCCGATGCGTTCACAAAATTGTCTAAGCGAGTCGCGATAGAAGTCGTGCCCGAACTCGACGAAACGCCTGCCGAACTCGAAGGCACCACGGAACTGCTCGACGCTACGGAACTGTTAGATTCATGCTTGACGCTGGACGAGCTGCTCGATTTCGCGGAACTGCTCGAAAGCCCGTATTCGAAAGCGCCGAGGTCTGGTGCTTTACCAACGAACGGGAAGCCGAGATTTTCGCCCTTGTCGATGGCTCGGCTCCCTTTTTTGAGTTTCAGGAAATCTACGTTGGGCAAGCTGCCGTCAGCGTTGCGCGGGCCAAGCATTCCCGGAATCGTCGAGAGATCCTTGCCGGTCACGGTCATGCTCGGGTCATCGAGACTTACAAAGTCGTCTTCGGTCAGGTCGAGATTCAAATTCCAAGAGTTGTTTTCGCCTGCCGGGCAATCTACATAATGGTCGATGTTCTGGCTCGAAATCTTCTCCCAGCATTCCCCAATTTGCGAAAGTTTATTCGGGAACGCGATGTTGTTCTTGAGTACGTGGGCCTTGTCGCCCGTGAGCGGAACGACTTCGGCAATGCGAGTCCTTTCATCGTCAGCGTAAATTGTCGAGGGCATGCCAAAAGAGCGGTCCCCGTTTTTGTAGGAAGTGTTGTTGATCCATGTGCTACCGATGGTCGTGTAGTTCGAATAGAAACCGGTGGCCACGTTGTTCCAGGCGACGCAATTTCTAATGAAGTGTCTCCCTTTGTCGTTTCGGCTGTACCCCATCTTGAATCCGTTGCCATTCCCGTTAGGCGGTTTGCTTGTTCCGTAATGGATGTAGCCGTTTCCCATGGCATAGCTGTTTTCTACGACTACAGGGAATTCTTGGGCCAGCACGTCATAGCCGTCGTCGCTGTTCCACCAGGCTCGGCACCCGATGAACTTGGTGGTGTCGCCATCGTACTGGTAATGCACGCCAAAGCCGTCGGCATTCTCGCCGTCGCCCTGCCAATCCGTGGGGTCGTAGTTGTCGTGCGCATCGCAGTTCAAAAAGAGATGTCCGCCGCCACTCGAGGCTATCATCGGTGCGCTCTACGCTTGCTTCGGAAACATCAACGACAAACTCTCCACCATCCACGATGCAAACCTGCTCGACCTCATCCATGTGCTTTCGCTCAATGAAATAGCCATTCCATTCACTTATACAAAACGAAGCAGTAGGACAGGACATGCATGAGTCATTTTATTTCAAAATACATATAAAGTAGGGACATGTATTTATTTTTGCTTGCAAACTTCAATATAACAGGGATCCCATAAATTCTTTTATTCAAAACAAGTTCACCCCTGCCTATTTGAACTTTTGCAGATACCAAGAGACATTATTCCACTTGGCATCGTATTCAATTCTATAGTCGAATTCTCTCGGATAGGATCCGCTCTCGATAATGCCCTTCAGCAACCCGTCCACAGGTTCGGGGTCATTGACCTGCCATATGACCTCGCAGGTTCCGCCCCATGTCACTCGGGCTAAGTATAATGCATTAGGGTGAACGGGGTCACCGATGATTTGTTTCGACAGTCCTTCGAGATATTGATACACAAACTCGGACTCTTCCGAAGTCGGCATCCCACTTTCCGTAAATTCCTTGTAATTCATAATAAGAGAGCAGGACCATCCAAAAATATCCTTGGGTTTGAATTTTCGCAAACTTGTGTTAACAACTATCACAGCAGGCTTTCCTTCTAAAGAACTTGTGACAACAGCAAATTCTCCCTCGGGAATGAGGACCTTCTTTGTGGTATTACGCCCGAAGGCGAAAAGACTTGAAAACAGACCCATAAGCAATAATATCCTTTTCGTAGCACCTGCAAGAACTGAGCTAGCCATCGAGGCCTGTGCACCCCTCGAACATTTCCTTGTAGCAATCCATTGCTAATGTGGTAGCGGGAAGTGTGGGAATTTGTACGAGACCGGTACACTCGCGGAACATTCCCCAGTAGCACTCGACAGCCAAAGTCGTAGCAGGCAGTTCTGGGGCTTGCGTAAGGCTTACGCACTCCTGGAACATCCAAGCATAGCACCGTGTGTATAATTTCTTAGCTGGGAGTGCCGGGGCATGCGTCAAGCTGGAGCACCTTTGGAACATCCAAGCGTAGCACTTGTCGGCTAATTTTGTGGCAGGCAATTGAGGAGCTTGCTTAAGACTAGAGCACCCATAAAACATTTCCAAGTAACATTCTTTAGCCATCTTCGTAGCGGGCAGTTCCGGAGCATGCGTGAGGCTTTTGCACCCCTCGAACATACATTCGTAACAAGCTCTTTCCAACTTGGTTGCAGGTAGTTCTGGAGCATGCGTAAGACTTGTGCACTTCTTGAACATACAATAGTAGCAGCCTTGTGCCAAAGTCGTGGCAGGCAATTCCGGAGCTTGCGTGAGATTGGAGCAACCATCGAACATTTCTTCGCAACAAAAACAATCCAACGTCATTGCGTTCAATTGAGGGGCTTGCGTGAGGTTGGTACAGCTTTGAAACATACCAGAGTAGCATCTGTTGGCTAAAATAGTAGCGGGCAAATCCGGAGCTCGCGTGAGATTGATGCAACCACCGAACATACCCCTGTAGCAGCATGCTTCCAACTTGGTTGCAGGAAGTTCTGGAGCTTGAGTAAGGCTTTTGCACTTCCAGAACATTCCATAGTAACAATCTTCAGCCAACGTGGTGGCGGGTAGCTCTGGAGCTTGCGTTAAGCTAGTGCATTCTACAAACATCCCACTATAACACTCTTTTGCCAATGTCGGCGCAGGCAGTTGTGGAGCTTGCTTGAGGCAAGAGCACTTAGAAAACATTCCATAGTAACAATCTTCAGCCAACGTGGTGGCGGGTAGCTCTGGAGCTTGCGTTAAGCTAGTGCATTCTACAAACATCCCACAATAACACTCTTTTGCCAATATAGTCGCAGGCAGTTGAGGAGCTTGCTTGAGGCTAGAGCACTCATAAAACATTCCTTCATAGCACCCCATTGAGAGCGTTGTCGCCGGCAATTCTGGAGCTTGCGTCAAGCCCGCACAATGAAGAAACAATCTTGCGAAACAGAAGTCGTTCGGGATGACTTTAGCCTCCCCCTTTCCGTC
>CACWPM010000007.1 GCA_902762795.1 Fibrobacter succinogenes
GACGCGGATAAGACCGCCGCGGGCACGGGCTTCGTCACGGTACTTGGTCTTGAACTGGTAGAGCATCACCGGCAGCTGCTTGTAGCTGTTGAGCACGTAGCGCACGAGGTCGGTCATGGCTTCTTCGTGCGTCATGGCGAGCACCATGTTGTGGTTGTTGCGATCCTTGAAGCGGAGCAGTTCTTCGCCGATAGCCTGGTAACGGCCGGATTCGCTCCAGAGTTCAGCGGTCTGCACCACCGGCAGGTCCACTTCGATACCGCCAATCTTGTTCATTTCTTCGCGGATGATGTTTACAATCTTCTGAATCACGCGGAAGCCCATCGGCATCATGGAGTAGATACCGGTAGAAACAGGCTTGATGTAGCCGCCGCGCATCAGGAAGATGTGGCTTGGCATAGTGGCATCGCTCGGCGTTTCGCGGAGCGTGACGTAAAAATACTTGGAGAGTTTCATTGTAATGACCTTTTAAAATTTTACGGCGTAAATTTAGAAATTAGAGTAGAGAGTAGAGACTAGAGGCGAGAGAATATTAATCTTATTGAATGTTTTTTAGTATTTTGCATCCATGGATTTTTTAGACAGATTGCGGGATAAGGCCGCAGTGCAAAAAGCAGAACGTTTTTTTCCGGCATTCGCTTTTTTAGGTGGGTTTAGTTGGGACTCTTGGACAATCGGGAGTAAGGTCTATGAGACGGACCTCGTTTTTTTGTCGTTATATTATCTAATTGCGCTCGGTTCAATTTATTTCATTGCTACAAGAAAATTAGCTGATTGTTGCGATAAAACGAACGATGATATTACACCTATTGTAAATGTGCGTGATTTTTTTAATCGGTTTTCATGTCGCGAGTGGCCATCCTCTTGGATTGCTCGATCAACTTGGGTCGTGCAATTTTGCTTTGGCAACCTCTACAGCGCGCTCGTGATTTGCTATTTCAAAAGTTCAGGGACCGTTGCTGCGTTCATCATCGTGTTAATCCTGGCCGCTCTCCTTGTGGGAAACGAATTCTTGAAGGCTAAATACGAAAATTTTGGTGTTTGCCTTGCGTTCTTTTGCCTGCTCGGGACAATGTTCTTTAACTTTCTAATTCCGCATCTGGTGCACGGAATGGGTACGTTCTGGTTCTTCTTCAGTACGATTTTGTCTATAGGAATCTGTTACTTACTTTGGCTAAAATCTTCAAATGAATTTTCGCACAACAAGCGTTTTTTGATGGCGCCCTTTACCATAAGTATTGCTCTTTCCATTTCCTATCTCGCAAACTGGATAGCTCCGGTTCCGCTCGTTTTAAAACAGCAAATCGTTTGCAAAAATTTTAGTCGAGAAACGTACGCTTGCGATGTAGACAAACTAGATTTTTGGCAACGGATGGGTTTAAAAAGTACGACAATCCATAAGGAAGATGGTGACGAAATTTATTTTATGTCATCGGTTTATGCACCGGCAGAACTCAAGGCTCCGATTGAATTTCGTTGGTTTTACAAGGATCCATCTACAAATAAATTTAAATTGACGGATAAAATTACTTCAAACCGTATGGTTGTTCGAGGTGGGCGAGACCAGGGGTTCCGCAGCTATTCTAAAAAGAAAAATATCCCTGCAGGTACCTATCGTGTCGAAACGGCATTCAAAGATGGTGCGGTAATAGGTTCAGAAACCTTCAATGTATTGGAAGGACTTCCAAAATACGGGTTTGTTCGTGATTCGTTGCATTAATTATACGTTTCATTGTAAAAAAATATGCTATATTAAAAACCAAATTTAGGAATAGAGTTTCCTAGCGATTTTGTCTTTAAGGAGTCTTTAATAATGAAACTGAAAAAGATTGCTCTTGGCACTGCTGCTCTTGCTTTGTTTGCTTGTGGCGATGCCCAGAAACCGGTTACTCAAATAGCAGCTGTTTCACCGAATTCCACAGACGACCAAAAATTTGCCTACATGCTCGGTGCCCAGTTCGGTCTTCAAAATTTTTCGAACCTTCCGTGGCAAACTGGTGAAGGCATTGACGAAGACGTGGTTGTACAGGCGTTCCATGATGCCTTGGGCAATTTGACGGATTCAACGGTCAAGCTCCAGCTTACTCACGATTCTCTCGCTGTAGTCAGCAGACGTATCCAAAACAATATGCGTGACCGCTACTTCAAGACACAGCCGGATTCGAACATGATCAAGAATATGGACGAAAAGCAGATTCGTGCATACGTAGATTCCGTCCGTAAGGCTCAACCGGTGACGGCTGCACCTGAAGTTAAGAACGAAAAGGTAACGCTTCCGGCCGATCCGTCCGAACAGCAAAAGTTCTCTTATCTCGTCGGTGTCCAATTCGGTAATCAGTTCTATAACATTGGTCGCCAGTTCCAGACTGATTTTGATGGAGACTACTTTGTTCTCGGTCTTCGTGACGCTGGCAAGAAAGTCCGTGATTCCTCTTTTGTTATGGTTCTCCCGGACGATTCTCTTAAGGCTGTTGGGGATCGTTACAACGAAAAGATGAAGACAATCCGTGAAGAAATGATTAAGAAACAGCAGGCCGAAGAAGAAAAACTCAAGGCTGAAGTAGCATCACTTCGTGGCGATACGCTTATAAACGGAATGCCTGCCAAGATGAACTTCAAGGTGAAGACGACGGGTATTACGGTCAAGGGCGAAGATTTGAGCGCATTCGCCGGTAAGCCTCTCCTCATGTTCTACTTTTCTGCCACATGCGGTCACTGCGCACATGCTGCTCCGCAAATCCTCGAAATTGCGAAGGAATTTGCGCAGAAAGGCCTTACGACAGTATCTGTCGCTAGCGGTGGAAATAACAAGCCGGGCATTCGTCGCTTTATCGATGATGCCAAGTTTGACGAGACCGTCAGCGTTGTGTGGGATGAAGCCCGCCAGTTCGGTGAACTTTACAGCGATGGCTACGTTCCGAAAGTCTATCTCGTGAATCCGGACGGCTCTTATAAGCAATACGCCGCTTTCGAAAGCGAGAAGGAAACCTTGAAGAAGGAAATCGCAGAACTTCTCCAGGGCAAGAATGTCGAATGGAAGATCGAAGTCAAGAAGCCGGCAGAAGATGCTGCTCCGGCTCCCGAAGTAAAGAAAGACGTGAAGAAGGCTGAAGCCAAGCCCGTTAAGGCCAAGAAGTAATCTTTCTGACAAAATTTTTAGAAACGCATCTCGCATCGCGGGGTGCGTTCTTTTTGTAGTGCGTTTTTATATAGCCGCATTGTCTCATTTTTTTTAAATTTGGCGCATGATTATCGCAGAATTTGATGTTGTTGTCGTCGGTGGAGGTCACGCCGGAATTGAAGCTACGCATGCCGCATGGAAAATAGGCGTTAAAACCGCAATGCTCACGATGGATTTGAATGCTATCGGCAGGATGTCGTGCAACCCGGCAGTCGGTGGCGTTGCGAAAGGTCAGATTGTCCGCGATATCGATGCGCTTGGCGGCCTCATGGGGCTTTTGACCGACAAGGCGGGCATCCAGTTCCGTATGCTGAACATGAGCAAGGGGCCCGCTGTTTGGGGACCGCGTGCGCAGTGCGATATGAAATATTACAGCGAAATCGCCCGCGAAACGATGGAAAGTTTGCCGGGACTCACGCTAATCCAAGGTGAACTTGCTGCGTTTGAACGCATGAACGACGGACGCTTGGAACTTACGCTTTTGAATGGCGACCGCTATATCACGCGTGCGATTGTGGTGACAAGCGGAACGTTTCTTGCCTCCAAGATGTTCACCGGGCTTGAAACAAGCATCGGTGGGCGAGTGGGCGAACCAAGTGCGGATAAGCTCTCTGAATGCTTGGCGAAGAATGGAATACGCTTGCGCCGCCTGAAAACGGGAACGCCGAGCCGCTTGGATCCGGATTCTATCGACTTCAACGAATGCGATGTGCAGCATGGCGACGAATATCCGTGGCCGATGAGTGACCGTCATTTGGCTGAAACGGTTCCCGGCCGTGACGAAAATTATTTCTGGGGAGACCCGATCAATAAGTTTATCCGCAACGATTGCGTTTGCTGGATTACGCGCACGAACCTCAAAACGCACGATATTTTGCGCAGTGGCTTCAAGGACAGTCCGATGTTCAGCGGCCGTATTCACGGCAAGGGCCCGCGCTACTGCCCCAGTATCGAAGATAAGATCAACCGCTTTGGCGACCGCGACGGGCATCAACTGTTTCTGGAACCGGAACAAGCTGACATCGGGCGTGTTTACATCAATGGCTTTAGTTCCAGCTTGCCTGCTGACATCCAGCTTGCCGCCATCCACACAATTCCTGGCCTTACCCGCGCGAAAGTGCTCCAGATCGGTTATGCTGTGGAATACGATTCTGTCGATGCCACGCAGCTTTACCCGACGTTTGAGTGCAAGAATGTACCCGGCCTCTATTTTGCCGGTCAAGTGTGCGGCACGAGCGGTTACGAAGAAGCCGCCGGTCAAGGCCTTATGGCGGGCATCAACGCAGCGCTCAAGGTCAAGGGCGAAGAACCGTTCATTCTCGGGCGTTCCGAAAGCTATCTCGGCGTGATGGTCGATGACCTCGTGAATATCCTGCTTGACGAACCATACCGTATGTTTACCAGCCGTGCCGAATACCGCTTGTTCCTCCGCAGTGACAATGCCGAAATGCGCCTCAAGGAAAAAGCCCGCAAGATTGGCATGATCAGCGACCGCGATTGGGAAAACTGGACTCGTCGCCGTGATCTCATGGCTAATCTCAAAACACAATTTGCAGAAACATCCGCTACGCCAGAAGATGCGAATGTCATTCTGGAAGCGGGCGGACAGGCACTTGCCTCGGAACGTACCCGCTGGATTAACGTGCTCCGCCGTCCGGGAATAGACCCGGAGACGTTCTTCAGGGTGGCTGCTCCTGATGCCAAAATCACGCGCCGTGATCAATGGTATATGTATGCCGAAGAGCTCTATGCCGGATTTTTCGACCGTCAGGAACGTGAAATCGATGATCAAAAGAAGATGGAAAGGGTGAAGCTTTCTCCAGATTTTGATTACATGTCCATCACTGCAATTAGCATTGAAAGCCGCCAGCGTTTGAACGCCCACAAGCCGCTCACGCTTGGGCAGGCAAGCCGCATTCCCGGAGTGCGCCCCGCCGACATCACAGTCCTCGCGCATTGGCTGGAA
The DNA here is from genome assembly GCA_902762795.1 of Fibrobacter succinogenes. GTDB lineage: Bacteria > Fibrobacterota > Fibrobacteria > Fibrobacterales > Fibrobacteraceae > Fibrobacter > Fibrobacter succinogenes_E. The sequence continues at coordinate 5,148 of CACWPM010000007.1, forward strand.
TCTAGAGACTAGACGAGAGAACGGGCTTACGGCCCTACAGACGAGAGAGTAATAATGGCACTTCGCGCATGAATAAATAAAATTCTCTCATCTCTCGTCTTTCGTCTCTCGTCTAACCCCTCTCTTGCATTTTCCCAAATTTTTACTATTTTTGGGCGCGTCAATTCTAACAATTTTCCAAGAGGTATATATATGGCAGAAGAAGCAGAAGTCAAATCCACAGAAGAAGTTAAGCCTCAGGAAACAAAATCCCAAGAAAAATCTCAAGTAAAGAAGGCTCCGTCCAAGAAAAAGCGCCCGTTCAACGGCAAGCGCAAGGGCGCTGCTCCTGCTGCTAAGAAGCCGGCTATCTTTAGTGATTCCCTGGAAGAACGTTTCCCCAACCTCGCTGCAAAGCTCAAGAAGTCCATCGAAGATGGTATCAAGCAGAAGATCAAGGATGCTCAGAACGATCCGAAGGTCAAGGCCGCCTCTAAGAAATTTGCTAAGGATAAGTAATTTTACTTCTCAAAATCTTTTGAAAATGCTCCGCACTGCGGGGCATTTTTGCTTTTAGAATAATTAAAATATCAAAAGGCGAATGCCGCGGCCATCCTTGTATGGTCATGGTTGAGCTGTAAGGTTGCGCTTGCGCTAGGATGGGGAGGGTGCTGGGTGGTAAATGCGTCATCTTCGCGTATGCGAAGATCCATACAATTCTTATCGCATAAAAAAATGTATGGTTCCTCCTTCGGAGGATGACGAGATTGGATTGCCCGCTTGATGACTGAAAGAAACGCTTCTACTCATGGCAGAAAGCCTTATCCTAACTTGCCAAATACCCCTCCAATAGTTAATTTTATCGTGTTTACGGGAGCTCGTAGAACGGGCTGAGAGGAAGTTGAAAACTTCGACCGAACCTGATTTGGATAATGCCAACGTAGGGAGGTTCTTTTGAACTCAAATCCAGTCAAAATCAACGGTGAAAACGTCGCGGCTGCAGGCATGACCATAGCCGAATATTTAGCGTCCGCGAATTACGATACAAAGCGCATCGCCGTTGAACGCAACTTGGAAATCGTCCCTAAAGCAAAGTACGCCGAGGTCGTTCTCGAAGCGGGGGATGTCGTCGAAGTTGTGAACTTTGTCGGGGGCGGGTGATGGCCTGCGATAAAATCCCGAGCCGGGAAGAGTTCAGACGTGCTCTTGTCCAAAAGCAGGGCGAAGAAATCGTTCAGAAACTGGAACAGGCCACAGTTGCAATCTGTGGTGTAGGTGGACTCGGCTCTAACGTCGCTATCAATCTCGCACGTGCCGGCATCAAGAAGCTCATTCTCGTGGATTTTGACCGTGTTGACATGACGAACTTGCAGCGCCAGCAGTACAAGGTATCTCAAGTCGGAGTGCCTAAAGCGCAAGCTCTCGTCGAGAACTTGAAAGAAATTGCGCCGTACATTGAACTTGAAGCGTACGATGAAAAAATCACGGAAGAAAACATCGACAAGTTTGTTGCAAATGCCGACGTTGTGTGCGAAGCGTTCGACAATCCCGAAGCAAAATCGATGCTTGTAAATGCAGTGCTTGAAAAGTATCCGCAAAAGTATCTCGTGGCAGCCTCCGGGATGGCAGGCACGGATGATGCGAATTCTATCAAGACACGTAAGATTTCAAAACATTTTTACCTCTGTGGCGATGGCAAGAGCGACGTGACTCAAATGCTTGCGCTCCTCGCTCCACGTGTGCAGATTTGCGCAGCGCATGAGGCGCTCACGATTATCCGGATTATTGCCGGTCTAGAAGTTTAACATAAAGGACATGCAAATGAATTCTGACAAACTTGTTATTGGCGGTCATGAATTTGATTCTCGTTTTATTCTCGGTTCTGGAAAGTATTCCCTCAAGCTCATTGAAGCTGCGGTTAAGGATGCTGGCGCTCAGATTGTAACGCTTGCCGTTCGTCGTGCAAATACGAAGGAACACGAAAACATCCTCGACTACATCCCGAAAAACGTCACGCTATTGCCGAACACGTCGGGCGCCCGCAATGCCGAAGAAGCGGTCCGTATTGCAAGACTTTCCCGTGAACTCGGTTGCGGCGACTTCGTGAAAATTGAAATCATGCGCGATTCCAAGTACTTGCTCCCGGACAATGCCGAAACCATCAAGGCAACCGAAACGCTTGCGAAGGAAGGCTTTGTGGTGATGCCGTACATGTATCCGGATCTGAACGTGGCTCGCGATCTCGTGAATGCGGGGGCTGCCGCTGTGATGCCGCTTGCATCGCCGATTGGTTCGAACAAGGGACTTTGCACGAAAGACTTTATCCAGATTTTGATTGACGAAATTGAACTCCCGATTATCGTGGATGCGGGCATCGGAAAACCGTCCGAAGCTTGTGCCGCCATGGAAATGGGCGCTGCCGCTATTATGGCAAACACCGCTCTTGCAACGGCTGGCGATCTCACACAAATGGCAACCGCATTCAAGCTGGCGATTGAAGCAGGCCGCAAGGCTTACCTCGCTGGGCTTGGTCGTGTGCTTTCCCGTGGAGCATCCGCCTCTGACCCGCTTACAGGATTCTTGAGGGACTAGGATGGGGGTTTTGGGCTATGGGCTCGGACCTTGCGGTCCTTTGGGCAGTGAGCAATAACGATTACTTTTTTGCTCATAGCTCAAAAGCGTGCAAAACGAGAGTCGCGGGCGACAGCTTGCAGGCGCACATGACCGAGTGCAGCCGCGGACGCCGAAGGCGTCAAAGCGAAGCGACCCCAAAGCGAGTTTACGAGCGACCTCATAGCGTGCATTTATAAATCGAATTTTATTTTGACTAAAGCAATGACAACAGAACGCAAAGACAACAATTACTTTTTTGATTCTGGGAATCTTTCTCCGGCAGCTCTAGAACGTAAGCACCGGATCGAAACAGATCCGTCTGTCCGCACGGACATTATGGAATACCTGCCGGGAATGGAAGTGATTCACTCCGACATCCGCGACAAGGTTCTCGATGCATTCGAAAGCTACGATGCATCCAAGTACACCGCTCGCGATGTGAAATTCGCATTGCAGCACGACACCTGCTCCATCGAAGATTTCAAAGCTTTGCTTTCACCTGCAGCCGCTCCGTTCCTCGAACAGATGGCCGCCAAGGCAAAGATTGAGACGGGCCGTCATTTCGGCAACAACGTTTACCTCTTTACGCCGCTCTACATCGCGAACTACTGCGAAAACTACTGCGTCTATTGCGGATTCAACTGCTACAATCACATCAAGCGCATGCAGCTGAACATGGAGCAGATTGAGCACGAGATGAAGGTCATTGCCGACAGCGGTATGGAAGAAGTCTTGTTGCTCACGGGTGAAAGCCGCGCAAAGAGCAGTGTCGAATACATCGGCGAAGCTTGCAAACTCGCTCGCAAGTACTTCAAACTGGTGGGCGTCGAAGTTTACCCGGTGAATGTCGATGAATACAAGTACTTGCACGAATGCGGCGTCGATTATGTGACGGTGTTCCAGGAAACGTACGACCGCAAACGTTATGAACAACTTCATTTGCTCGGTCACAAGCGCGTGTTCCCGTACCGCTTCGATTCTCAAGAACGTGCCCTCATGGGCGGTATGCGCGGTTGCGGATTCTCTGCGCTTCTCGGGCTTTCGGACTTCCGTCGTGACGCTCTCGCTAGCGCCCTGCACGTTTACTACTTACAAAAGAAGTATCCTCATGCCGAAATGAGCCTCAGCTGCCCGCGTTTACGTCCGATTGTGAACAACGAAAAAATCAGCCCGCTCGACGTCCACGAAAAGGAACTCTGCCAGGTGCTTTGCGCTTACCGCATCTTCCTCCCGTTCGTGGGCATCACGGTTTCTAGCCGCGAAAGCAAGGAATTCCGCAACGGCATCGTGAAAATTGCCGCGACGAAAGTTTCGGCGGGCGTTTCGACCGGCATTGGCGACCACGAAAGCAAATATAGCGGCCACGATGACGGGGAAGGCGGCGACGAACAGTTCGAAATCAATGACGGCCGCAGCATCGACAAGATGTATGCCGACATGAGTGGCGAAGGCATGCAGCCTGTACTGAACGACTACCTGTACGTTTAGGCTTTAGGTATTAGGGCTATAATCGCGCCTTCGGCGCAGTTACTAGTCATTAGTTATTCGTTGAATTCAGGCAGCTTTGTCGCAGTTGCAAGAAAACGCCTCGGAGTTAATCCGGGGCATTTTTCCTTTTAACAGACAATATTTGTCGAGCCTCTTATTTCATTTTCTTCGAGCAACCTTTGGGTCCGTAAGTCGAGAAGCAGGTGCCGTTGTCAGACATATATGCCGTGTTCCAAGAGCCTTTGTTCGGAAGCAAGAATACTTCAACGGAATAGCCCGGATTGTCGGGATCAGACCAACGAATGTTTACGGTATAACGCGTATTTTCTTTAAGTTTACCGAAATTTAACGCCTTGCTTATGAACATCGCATTTTTAGGTGCGGTGCGGTAGTCGGTTCCACCAGAGGCGTTTTTGTATTCTTTTGAAGTGTAGGTGTCGCCACCGGATTTATAGGCGTTTCCGCCTTTGAGTCTTGCCGCGATAATATCGGCTACACCGTCAAAGTTTGCGTCTTTGAGTGCTGTATAGAATGTACCGCTAGAGCCAATCATTTCACAAACGTTATATTTTGTATTGATTTTACTATGGTTACCCTGGACATTTACAGTAAGAGCACTATGCAATTCTATCACGAACAAGGCTGCTCCACCATCTGATGCAAGTCCTTCGGCCAATTTGTTCCTAAATGTTTTTTTAATGGTTTCATTTTGGGCCTTTACTGGCGAATAACTATTCATTGCATCAGAATCCTCGATAAGCGCTAAATTGATAACGTTTCTGAGGTCATAAAGTTTCATGAGGTCAATTTTCTCGCGTGTCTTTTCACCAACACCGAAAAATTTTGGCATGGCTACAGAGGAGAGGATGCCCATAATAGCGATAACTACCATAAGCTCCATGAGAGTAATACCTCTCTTTGAATTTACAGTTTTCATAATATCGCTCCCTATGATGTTTCTTAGGATTGTGATTCCTTTTTATGAAAAATAGATAATGTTTATAAGTCGTGTCACAATTACGCAATAAAAAAGTAATATTTGTGAGAAAACTCACGGTTTTAAGGCTTCAAGCTGCTCTATTCCAAAGCGGAATATTTTTTTCTACCTTTAAAATCATGAAAAATATCGATACGACGCTCTATTTTATTACGGATAGTTCTTGTGTTCCGGCAGATCGTTTTTTACCCACTGTCGAGGCGTCTTGCAAGGGAGGCGCTTCGCTAATCCAGCTTCGTGAAAAGAATCGCTCGACACGAGAATATTTGGAACTTGCCTGGGCTACGCATGAAATCACCAAACATTATGGTATCCCGTTGATTATTGACGACCGTGTAGATGTGGCTTTGGCTGTCGGCGCTGAAGGCGTCCATGTTGGGCAGACGGACATGCCTGTAAAAATCGCGCGGCAGTTGATGGGTGCAGATAAAATAATTGGAGCGACGACGAAGACGGTTCCGCAAGCGCTTGAAGCGTATGAACAGGGCGCAGACTATCTGGGCGTTGGCGCCATTTATCCGACAACAACTAAAGTCGTTACTATTCTCACCAGCGTAGATACGCTGAAATCTATCGTGAAGGCTGTTCCAATCAAGGTCAATGCAATTGGCGGACTCAACAAGGATAACATTGATATTCTCAAGGGCTCCGGCATTTCGGGTATTTGTGCGGTTTCTGCAATCATGAAGGCCGCTGATCCGGAGCGTGCCACACGGGAATTGAAGCAAGCGTTTTTAGGTATTAGGGGTTAGGTAATAGGTTTTAGGCTAATAATCGTGGCTCTGCCACCCTATACCAATGCCCGAAGTGTATGATTCTTTTCCTAAAACCTAACACCTATAACCTGTAACCTAATTATTACTATCTTTTACCGCGATGAAAAAGAATTTAAAGAACTCTTTGTCTTTTGTAGTCGATGTGGGCAACTCGCACACGGTACTTGGCATATTCAAGGGTGACAAGGTTATCGATCATTGGAGACTCACGACCCGCAAAGAAACGACTTCGGACGAAGTGATGAACCGTGTTGGAGGGCTCATCCATTTTTCTAAAATCAAACCGGAAGCAGTGACTCATGTTGGGCTATCGACTGTGGTGCCCTCGCTTGAACGCCCGTGGGTCAAGGCTTTGCAAACGCTTCTCAAGCGTCCGGTGCAAGTGGTGAGTTCCACAAACTGTTTGAATTGTCCGATTGCCTACCCGAACCCGAGCACGCTTGGATCCGACCGTCTGTGTAATGTCATCGCACTCAAGGACCGCGGATTTTCCGATGCGATTGTTATCGATATGGGCACTGCGACAACTTTTGACGTGATGAAGGACGGCGGTTTTGCCGGCGGTATCATTATCCCCGGTATTAGTGCAAGTCTCGATGTGCTTACCGAAAAAGCGGCTAGGCTATTGCCCGTGAGTATCGAATGGCCAAAGCGTCTTATTGCAAATAACACCGATGATGCCATCCGCGCGGGTCTATTGTTCGGTTTCATGGCGGAACTTGAAACTCTGGTTGCCAAAATCAAACAGGAAATGGGCAAAAAGGATGTCCCTGTTTTTGCAACGGGTGGTTGGGGACGAACAATCGTCGGCCATACCAAAATTATTGACACTTATGATCCTTATTTGACTCTTGATGGAGTCCGACTGGTTGCACTTCGCGGAGATTCCGCTGCAGAGGTCATCGATAGGGATGCCGAGGAATAACAACATCGTGAGGGGCTAATGAAAGCGCTTTTGTTGGGCTTAGCATTGACAGCGATTGCATTTGCTGAAACAGGTCGTTCGACGGTAATCGGTTCTGAGCGTACTCGCAATTTGCGTGGATTGGATTACGCACCGATGCTTTTCGAATATCATCGCCAGACGGTGGATGATGGACGCCATTTCTTTACCTATCCGCGTCGCGACACGACATTCCGTAAGGATTTTTTCAAAAATCACAGGAATGCGATGGCTTTTTTCGAAAGCGATAGCAATGCTTCGCACCAGTTTGCTATTGCTGTTTCTCCAATTCTTGGGATAGACTACAAGTCGTCTTCAGTTTTGGGGGATATAAAGTCTTCGTCCAAGTCCAACCTTTCTTTGGGTGACACCATCTGGCCTTCCATTGATGGCGGGCTTTATATCCGAGGCTTTGCCGATTCCATTGACTTTGATCTCGATGCTCGAATTTATTCTGAAGGGCATTCTTCCCAAAGACCGAAGAGCTACGACCACGAAGTTTTCGATGTTCAGAGCAAGGAAAATGGCGATGGCGGAGTAGACTACGTGAGCTACGCCCGTTATCGCGCCCATTTAGGGATCAATTACAGTTGGGCTCGCCTTCAGCTTGCACGAGATGTATTGCACTGGGGACCTGGCTATTACAACAACTTGTCGTTGAACCAGTTCGCGCTTCCGTACAACATGCTATCGCTGGATTTCACGTTTGGTCCCTTGCGCATTTACAGCGTCTACGCCGATCTTCGCGTGACATCCTGGAGTTACAGTAAAGACAACCTTAAAGACCGCAACCTTTACGCCCATCGTTACGAACTTGCATTCGGTAATTTTACTTTCGGTATTTCTGAGTTGCAAATTCTCTACGACGAAAACAAGCCTTGGCTCTTTGTCCCGGTGGCACCGCTTTTCATAGAAAAGGGAAATTACTCGGAACGCGTGAACAACGGCGCGCTAGCTCTCGACATGAACATCCGGCTATTCAGGATGGCCCGCATTTATGGCGAATTTTTCCTCGATGATATGGAATCTCCTTACGCCGTGTACCAGAACCGTTACAGCAACAACCGTTGGGCGGCCATGCTCGGTTTCCAGTTGGCTCATGATGCAGAGGTGAAAGGGAAGTTGCTCCAGTTCGGAACGATTGCGGAAATTGCCCGTGTAGAACCGTATACGTATTGCCATTACGATACGGCCCAGGCGCAGATTGCTCACCTGGGACTCCCGCTCGGGAACCCGAACGGTCCGAACTCGCTTGCAATAGACTGGACCGTTTACAGCCGCTTGTTCTGGAATTCTTCGATGTCGTTCTTCTTCGGATTACATAACAAGTGGCTTTGGAAAGGTATTGATTACGGAAGCAACATCGACGACCCCTACAAGACCGTAGCAAAGCGGTTTACCCATAATGCTCCGCTCCAGTACACGATTTCTCCTTCGTTGAGTTATAGCGGAATACATGCGTCCTTCGAACTTGAGATGACTTTTGGCGAAGAACGGGCCTTTTTTGTTCGATCGAGCTTGCATTGGTAGACTTTTATAACTATTTTGTAATGTAAAGAAAATTTAATGACCAGGTAAGACAAAAAGCTTTACTATGTCCAAATTGAAGGGTTTCTTCACTAATTTTAGAGTGCGTAAGCGCATCTTGGCGCTGGCGGACATGTTTATTGTCGTTGTCGCGGGATTGTTCGCGAACTTTCCTTTGCCTCTGTTCGCGAAAGCCATTGACCGGGCGGACCTATTTGGCATTTTCTTTTTAAGCGTCATCTTGTGTTTTAGCAGTCTGCTTTTCTTTGGGGCGTACAACAAGCTTTGGCGCTACATGAACCGGACTGACTTCCTCAGTTGCATCAAGGGTGTGTTTATCGGCTTGTTCGTGACGCATCTTTTCTTTTACATGATGAGGGACGTCCTTTACTGGGAGTTTGCCATTGCCCATGCGTTTATTGCAAGCTTTGGCGTTTGTTTGTTCCGTTACATGTTCAGGAACGCGTTTGTGTCCATCATGGAAACTGGGCACCGCGAGGCCATGAAAAAGCGTACCATGATTATCGGTGCGGGCAGTGCGACCAAGCTTTTGCTCGATGAAATCAAGAATAGCGTCAAGGATGCCGAAAAAGGTCTTTCCACATCGGAAGCCGCCAAAATCAATCCTGTTTGCCTTATCGACGACGACCGTTACAAGATTGGCAAGCCTTATGAAGGCGTTCTCGTTGCCGGGACTACAAGCGACATTCCGAAGATTGCAAAGAAAGAAAATATTGAACTTATTCTTTTCTCGATCCCGAGCTGCCCTCCAAAAGACCGTCAAGTCATCATGGACTTGTGTGGTAAGACGGGGCTTCCGGTCAAGGTCCTTCCTTTTGTCGGGAGCCTTCTGGAGTACTCGGATGGCGAAAAGTTCACGGGAAGCTATGTAAACCAAATTCGTGACATCAAGGTCGAAGACTTGCTCGGCCGCGATCCCATCAAGTTCGAAAACAAGGACATTCGAGCTTATATTGAAAATAAGGTTTGTATGGTGACCGGCGGCGGTGGTAGTATCGGAAGTGAACTTGTACGTCAGATTGCAAAGTACAATCCCAAGCGAATCATCATTGTCGATATTTACGAAAACAACGCTTACGATATCCAGCAAGAACTGATGATGGAATACGGAAAGTCGTTAGACTTGGTGACGCTCATTGCAAGTGTCCGTGACTACTTCCGCATGAATCAGATTTTCAAGAAGTACCACCCGGAAGTCGTTTTCCATGCTGCGGCGCACAAGCATGTCCCGTTGATGGAAAATAACCCGATGGAAGCGATCAAAAATAATGTCGTCGGAACGTTCAACGTAGCGACTCTTTCGATGTTCAATGACGTGAAAAAGTTCGTGATGATCAGTACTGACAAAGCCGTTAATCCGACTAACGTCATGGGTGCGTCCAAGCGCTGCTGTGAAATGATTGTCCGATACATGTCCATGCAAAAAGACAGCCATACGGAATTTGTCGTGACGCGTTTCGGAAACGTTCTTGGCAGTAACGGTAGCGTAATCCCGCTATTCAAACGCCAAATTGAACAGGGCAAGCCGGTGACTGTCACTCACCCCGAAATCATCCGCTATTTCATGACGATTCCTGAAGCCGTAAGCCTCGTGCTCGAAGCTGCAAGTATAGCTCAAGGTGGCGAAATTTTCGTGCTCGACATGGGTATGCCCGTAAAGATCGTGACGCTTGCCGAAAACTTGATCCGAATGTACGGCAAGGTTCCATACAAGGATGTGCCTATCAAGTTCACAGGACTTCGCCCGGGCGAAAAGATCAAGGAAGAGCTCTTGATGAACGAAGAAGGTTTGAAAAAAACCAAAAACAAGCTTATTTTCATTGGAAAGCAGATTGACATCGATACTCCCAAGTTTGTCAACGAATTGTGGAAGTTGAAAAATGCGGCTGCAGAAAATAAGGACGATGTCGCCATCCGGGCTTTGCATGAAATTGTTCCGACTTTCACGACCCCGGAATCGTTCAACAAGCCAATCCTCGAACAGACTGCCTCGTCAGATAGTAAAGACAAAAAGTCTAATGACGGGTAAACGTAAAAAAACTATTTTTACCTTCAATTAAAGGCTAAGCTTTCTGCTTGCCTAGTTGTTAGGATTTATCATGAACGCAAAAGACGAAAACAGAGTCATTAGTCAGGCCATTATTCAAAATCCACAGAATGCCAATACGATTACATTGCTTGAGGCTTTGGCCATTCTTTGGGAAAATAAGTTCACGTTATTTTTGTTCCTTGTTTTTGGTGGCGGAATTGGATTTGGAATAGCCAACTGGCTCCGCCCGCAGTATTCCAGTGACGTTCTTTTGCAAATTGATGTCAAGGGCAACAAAGCGGGAAAAGCTATGGGTGAAATGGGAGCCCTCCTCGAAGTGGCAAGCCCGGCTGATGCAGAAATAGAGCTCATCAAGAGCCGCATGGTTTTAAGCTATGTCGTCGATGCGGAACGTCTATGCTTCAATGCGGTTCCGATGGGGGCAAGCGAGCGTTTTATGCACCGTGAAGGCCGCATGGACCTTGATTCCCTCTACATTCCCGAAATTGCACGAGAAGAAAACTGGACGGCAAGAGTTATCGCTATCGATTCCTTTGAAGTCATCACTCCCGAAGAAAACGTTCTCCTCAAGGGCAAGGTGGGAGAACTCTGCAAAGGGGCATACGCAGGCGATACACTGGATATCCGCGTGTCCAAGTTGCTCGCTTTGCCGGGACAGATGTTCACGCTCTCGCAGTCCAGTGAACTGAGGACAATTGCCGCCTTGAAGGAAGCCCTGAAAGTCAGCGAAAAAGGAAAGCAGACCGGCATTATAGAAGCAAGCTACAGCCACCGCTACCCGGACAGGGCGGCTTCGATCTTGAATACGATCGCAAGGACTTACTTACGGCAGAATGTCGAAATGAGGAGCGCCGAGGCTGAAAAGACGCTTGAATTTTTGGAAAAGCAACTCCCTGGCGTGAAGGCTAAGTTGGACAGCGCCGAAAAGGTTTTGGCGGATTACCGCTTCCGTATCGGTTCGGTCGATTTGACCGGTGAAACTCAAGCTCACTTGCAAAAGGAAAGCGACTTGCAGAGGCAACTGTTGGAACTGGAACAGCAGCGTCAAGCCGCAACGCGCTTGTTCAAGGAAGAGCATCCGAACGTACAGACCATCGTAAAGCAGCAACAGAAGCTGAAAGCTGAACTTGCCAAGTTGAAGAAGAATGCCGAAAAAATGCCTTTGACCCAGCAAGAAGTTTTGCGCTTGAAAGAAGATGTTGCCGTCAATAATGAAATATACACGACCATGTTGAACAACGTGCAGCAGCTTCGAGTGGTGCGCGCCGGCGAAGTGGGGAACGTGCGTATCGTAGACTTTGCCCGAGTCGATTCCATTCCGAGCAAGCCGAAAAAGATCAATATCATCATTTGCTCGGTTGCGGCATCGTTCATGCTCGGCGTTTTATTGGTGTTCCTGCTCCGCATGATGAAAAATGGTGTTCGCAGTGTTACCGAAATCGAACGGGAGACCAACACAAGCGTTCTTGCTAGGGTGCCTGAACATCCCAACAAGTTCCGCAGCAGGTCCTACAAAATTTTTGTCCAGGAAAATCCGGAGGATCCGGTCAGCGAAGCTATCCGTTCTGTCCTTACGGCTATTGATTTTTCATTCGAAGAAAACAAGGACCACCAGATTATCATGGTTGCAGGTCTTGTTCCGCATGTAGGCAAGAGCTTTGTTTCGTTGAACCTGGCTGCATCGTTTGGCCTTGTCGGCAAAAAAGTCTTGTATATCGATGCCGATATGAGAAAGGCATCTTGCCGTTTTACGCATGTAGGGCTTACCGATGTCCTTATGGGCAGGATGTCTTTTGAAGACGCTGTTTTCAGGGGTACCGGCATTGACACGCTCGATGTCTTGGAATCCGGCAAGTTCAAGATGGCCGCGTTTGAACTTCTGCGCGGAAAAATGTTCAAGGAACTTCTTGAAAGATTGCGCCCGAATTACGACAAGATTATTATCGATACTCCGCCGACCAATCTTCTTGCGGACGCCTACATGATAGCCCCGTTGGCCGATATCAACCTCATCGTTTTGCATTACGGGCTCCATTCCATGGAAGCCATCCAGGAATCCTTGCAGAACATGAACCGTTATTCCGACAAGCCGAAGGCGTTCATCTTGAACCATTGCGAACATAGATCCGGTTATGGCTATGGATATGGCTATTATGGCTATGGAAGCTATGGCAAAAAATCCAAAAAACACAAATAATCTGTAAAGTATCCAGAATATGCCCGTTTCTTTGGAAATGGGCTTTTTTTGTGCGAGGATAAAGGTAATAGAGATGCATCGAAGACATGACTTTTCGTCAATAATTTTTTTGAGGAGAAGCGTGCTTTTTCCCATAAAAAAATGGATTTTTAAAGAGTGATGAAATGAATTTTTAAAAGAGTCAAGAATGGGGGTGATACATTGAAGAGTAAACTGATTTGGATGGTTGCTGCATTCATCGCTTGCGGAACCGCTCTTGCACAGACAAAGGTCGTCGTCGATCCGGGCAAAAAATACCAACTGTTTGAAGGCTGGGGTACAAGCCTTTGCTGGTGGGCAGAACTCGTCGGAGCGTGGGACGAGGCTAATTACACGAAGCTCCTGGATGCCGTTGCCGACCCGGATACTGGGCTCGGCTACAATATATTCCGCTACAACATAGGCGGGGGCGACCAGCCCGGTCATAATCATTTGACCAAAGGCGACGGTGGCGCTGCCGTTCCCGGCTACAAGCCTACTGAAAAAGGCGATTACGACTGGACGGCAGACCCGCACCAGCGTAATATTATATTCGCTCTAGCCAAAAAAGTCAAGAATCCGATTTTCGAGGCGTTTTCAAATTCTCCGCCATGGTGGATGACGAACAGCGGTTGCGTTTCTGGCGGTGTGAACGGGGCGGACAACCTCAAGTCCGATTACTTTGACGACTTTGCGGACTACCTCTCCGAAGTGGCAAAACATTTCAAGGAAGAGTGGGGGATTACATTCCGTACGATTGAACCGTTCAACGAGCCGAGTGCCGGCTGGTGGACTGCAAATGGCAGCCAGGAAGGCTGCGGATTCAAGAACAAGCAGTCCGAAATGATTGTCGAACTCGGCAAGGCTCTCAAGAAGAAAGGACTTTTCCCGGCGACATCCGTAAGCGCTGCCGACGAATCGAATATCGGCGATGCCTTGGCGCGTTTCAATAGTTACAGTTCTGAAGCTCGGTCTTACATGTTCCAAGTGAACACTCATAGCTATTCCGGCTATGATTCCCGTGGCAAGCTTTACAATGCGGCCTTTGCCAACGACAAGCGCATTTGGCAGTCCGAATCGGGACCGCTTTCCAAAAGCGGAGACCTCGACATCACGCTCTGGATGGCAGACGTCATTTTGCATGACTTACGCGACATGAAGGCGAATGCCTGGGTTGACTGGCAGCTTTCGGATCCCGCCGAAAACTGGCGCACGATAAAGGCGGACCATAAAAAGCAAACATTCTCGTATGCTCCGCGATTCCATATGCACGCCACATTTAGCAGGGCGATCCGTCCGGGTTCGCGTTTTATCGATAGTGACAATAACAATACTTTAGCCGCCATCAGGGAAGACAGTTCGCTTGCTCTCATCGTATTGAACACAGGGAAGAGCAGCGTCAAGTACACGTTTGACTTGAGCAAGTTCACGACCATCGGAAACAAGGTCAAGGTTCACCGCTTTACGCTCCCGGCAGCTCTCAAGGCCGATTCCGACATTGACGTTTCTAACAAATCATTTACAGTTACGGCGGGCGCGCAATCAATCGTCGCTATGGTCATCGAAAATGCAACGGGTGGCGTTTGCGAAGCAAGCAAAATAAATTCCTACGTCAAAATTCACAATGGCGATTGGAGTGAAGCAACCGAAGTCAAGATAAGACCAGGCGATTCGCTTGTGATAGGCCCGCATCCATACGAAGGTGGCCGATGGACATGGAATGGCCCTAATGACTTCTATTATTTGGGCCGAGAAGTGCGCTTCAAGAATTTGCAATGGCAAAGCAGTGGCATTTATACGGGAACTTATGTGAATCCGCACGGTTGTGAAAGCACTGTGGATGTAAAAGTCATCGTCGATGATCCGGCACATCCGTATGTCGATCCGCCAAAGCCTGACACGGGCAAGACCCAAATGCATCCAAGTCCCATGCAACTTGATTTTGGAATCGTCTCCGTTAAGAGAAACGGGGGAGATTTGATTGTGAATTTATTGCAAAACGCAAAGCCTGCAAAAGCGGCGTCTTCTGTCAAATCTACTTTGTATACAAAAAACAGGCCGTTACAGTTCACTATTCACGACTTGAATGGAGTGCTTTTGATGTACCGCCAAATTTATGCCGATGAGGTAATTCCGGTTGCTCATTTCGCTCATAAACCTTATGTTGTAAAAATTAAGAATGCAGGCAAAATTATATATCAAAAAATTTTGGAATAACGGGAAAACTTTGTTATGTTCAGGCTTTGCCATGTTCTAGAAAGAACTCGGTGATGGTTGATTTTTTAGACAGGTGTTCCATATAATACACTTTGTACTTTTTAAGAGGCATATTCTGTTCATTTCCTCGTTATTACCTCATTTTTATACTTCATTTTGAAGGATTTTTATATAATTTTGTTAACATGAAAAAGCGTGTACAATTTCTTTTAATTTCCTCGATTGCAGCGATTTTTTCATCGTGCAATAATTCAACATCAAGTCCGGAAGCGATTTCGGAACCCATTGCTTACACTCCAGATGGCATATGTACTATTGAAATGTTGAATGAAAAAACGCAAAAACAATTGGACTCATTGCGCGCTTTTTGCGATACCATTTTTGTCCGTAGCGTCGTGAATTTTAATAAAGATACCGTTTACGACGATACTTTGATTACAGACGAAAAAAAGTACACTAGCTTTATTTATTTAGATCGTAATACAGATAAGTACGATACGCTTACCAATCTCACGGCTGAAAAGAGCGGGGAGATGGGGCCGTGCGGTAGCGTGCCTATTTATTGCATTCTTGATTCTTCTGACGTTAAAAAGAAGTTTAGCTGCACACAAGCTAGCGTATGTTATTTGCGTGATGTGATAAGTGATGTTAAAGCAGCGGTTACTCTTTTACCGGATGCTTATGATTCTGTCTATGTTCCGGCAAATGCGTTTTTGTGCTCTCAACCGGGGTATCGCTGTGTGATCGATTCTGTTTATCACACATTCCATACGACATTACGTACGATTGCCCGTGACACAACGTTCCTGAATTATGGGGTAAACGCCTGGACGGATTATGTTCCTGCCGTGAATGCGCCCGCATTTGATACGGCTGCGTTCCGCAATGCGTTGGATACGCTGGATACGCAAAATGAAATTTTTGGAATGGATACTTTGTTCTCAGGATATTCTGTTTCGGTAGAAGGATTGCCGGACTGGGCATCGACAAGAAAAAAAGATGTGTGTAAGACGGTTAAGGATTCTGCATCGTTTTGCGTTGTTACAATTACGGATGTGCTTCGCCCTTATGGAATAGCATATACTTACCCAACGCCTTATTACCTTGGAAATTGAAATACAGATATTATAATGGTAACAATTTCAAAAATCTTGATTCCCTGACCATCACGACGCTGTTTAGGGGCTTAAGTTCCGAGTTCTAAGTTTTGAGTTACTAGAAAATGGCGCAGTCATCCTCGAACGAAGTGAGGGGATCCATACTGTTCTAATTTAGAACTTAGATCTTAGATAATGCTTTACTTCTAAGTTCTGAGTTACTAGTTATTAGGAACTTTCATATTAAAAATTCTAGTAACTATTAACTAGTATCTAGTAACTAAATTGTTATATTAGCATCATGCTAAGTACATGTTCAATTTGTAAGAAAGAGTTTAACGATAAGGTCGGGATGTCGCCTTTGCAGGGAAACCTCGCCATTCGTGTCCGCAATAAGATTGGCAATATCTGCCCTGAATGCCGCCGCGAAATTTGCAAGACCAAGCGCGGTCGCCGGAAGATGTTCTTCTACGATTTGAAAGTCGGCTTCATGTGCTTTTGGTTCTTAGTGCCCATTGCCATTATCTTTATCGCGTTTACGCTTTATCTCGCGTTTTACGTGCTTTAGCCTTTATGACTTTAAAAATAAAGTTGTTTTGCCTGCTGGTCATCGAGTTTCTCTTGGTGTCCTTGTCGGGATGTTCGCTAAAAGATAAACCCCGTCAACATTTTCTTTGGAAAATCTCCGATCAGAATTCTAGCGTTTATATTCTCGGGAGCATTCACTTTGCCGATAAGACGTTTTATCCGCTTGATGCTGTTATCGTAAATGCGTTTGACCATTCCGATGAACTGGCTGTAGAAATTGACGTGAGCGATACTTCCGTTTACCAGAAGAGCGTTCTTCTTTCTTCTTTGTTGGGAAACCTTGATGGCGACAAAACTTTGGATATGCTTCTCCCCGAAGATGCCCTTTATTCGCTCGATAGCCTTTGCCTGGCGTGGTCTATTCCGTTGGATTTCTTTAGTGGCTATAAACCTTGGGCGGCGGCTATGACTCTTAGTTCTATAGCCAATCAGCGTTCGGGACTTGATGCGAAATTGGGTATTGATTTGTATTTCTTGACCAAGGCTCGGGAAATGAAAAAGAAAATTACTTCACTTGAAACTGTTGAATTGCAAGTGAAATTGTTTACGGGTATGGACATTCCTGATTCCATCGGTGTTTTTGCCTTGAAAAATATGATAAAAGATATTGTCTTATTGGATTCCTCTATTGCCAAATTCAAAATGGCATGGAAAACAGGGAATGATTCGTTGTTCACGTATGCTGCGAATATGGGAATGGACCGGTTTAGCCATGAGGATTCTTTGATGCATGAATTTATGAATGATAAGGTTTTGTATTCGCGAAATGGCCGGATGGCTGATTCTGTTTCCAAGTTTCTTGATGAAAATCGCAATGTCTTTGTTGTTGTCGGGGCTGCGCATCTGGCCGGCCATAAAAAAAATGTCCTTGAAATTCTGCGTCGCAAAGGCCTGACCGTCGAACAATTGTAAATCGCGAACCACTTAGAGATGGCGGCGTCATGGCGGACCCGATCCGCCATCTGTCCGCCATGACGTTGTTTAATCGTAGAAGTTGAACATTCTACTTCTGACTCCACTTCTTGTTTACAGCTGTAACATATTCCAACAGGAATCTCGAATTTCACGGGACATTTTTGTGTATATTAAGTTCAAATTAAAATTAAAGGCTATTGCCCGACCGATGTCGGGCTTGGCAAGTAAAAAATTTGTTAGGCGATGCAGCAAAGGGCGTTCAGAAGTTAAATGTTCTTAGAAAAAATCCAGTCCCCAGCCGACGTGAAGGCGTTGGATGTCAAGAGTCTCGAACAGCTTGCCGTTGAAATGCGTGCGGCGATTATTAAAAAGCTTTCCGCATGTGGCGGTCACGTGGCGCCGAATCTCGGGTTTGTCGAAGGCTCAATAGCGCTCCATTACGTTTTCGATTCTCCGAAGGACAAGATTGTTTTTGACGTGAGCCACCAGAGCTATTGCCACAAGATGCTTACGGGCCGAGCCCAGGCGTTCCTAAACGAGGCGCATTACGGAGATGTGACTGGCTACAGCGAACCGGCCGAAAGCGAACATGATTTTTTCATGGTGGGGCACACTTCTACGTCGGTAAGCCTTGCGCTTGGACTTGCGACCGCTCGTGATGTATTACGTGAAGCGGGCAATGTGATTGCCGTGATCGGTGACGGTTCCTTGAGCGGTGGAGAAGCGTTTGAAGGCCTTGATAACGCAGGCGAATACGCAACGAATTTTATCGTGGTGGTGAACGACAACGAAATGTCCATTGCCGAAAACCATGGCGGACTTTACAAATCCTTGGCAGACCTCCGTAAGACTGCTGGTAAATCCGAAAATAATTATTTCAAGTCTCTTGGTTTTGATTATAAATATTTGGAACGAGGTAACGACATAGCCTCGCTCATAGAAGTTTTCAAGTCCGTAAAAGATGCTACGCGCCCTGTCGTAGTGCATATACATACGCAAAAAGGTCGTGGTTTCTCGTTTGCCGAACATGACCGTGAAACGTGGCATTGGGCGGCTCCATTCAATCCCGAAACTGGTGAAATCAACTGGGGGAGTGGTGAAAGCTATAGTGAAATTCTCGGCCTTTACTTGATGGCGAAAATCAAGAGCGACCCGAAGGTCATCGTGATTCATTCCGCAGTGCCTGCGGGCATCGGCTTCCATGCGGCCCGTCGTAAGGAGGCCGGTAAACAGTATATCGACGTGGGCATTGCCGAAGAACATGCGATAGCACTTGCTTCCGGGCTAGCCAAGGGTGGGGCAAAGCCTGTTTACAGTACGCATGGTACGTTCCTCCAGCGTACTTACGACCAGATTTCGCAGGACTTGTGTGCGAATAACAATCCTGCAACGTTGTTTGTAACAATGTCGGGAGCGGACGGCATGAACGATACGACGCACCTTTGCATTTTTGATATTCCGATGCTCTCGAATATCCCCAATTTAGTTTATCTGTGCCCCACTTGCGTCGAGGAATTCAAGGTAATGGCTGACTGGGCGATTGACCAGACGGAACACCCGGTGGCGATTCGCATACCGAACGCGGTTCATCATCGCAGCGATGTTTTCGAAAAAGACTATTCCGCGCTCAACAAGTTCAAATTGGAACATCGTGGTGAGCGTGTAGCGTTGATTGGCCTAGGGGACTTTTACCATCGAGCCGTGGCCGTGGCGCTTGAGCTGCGTCGAAATGGTCTTGATGCGACCCTTGTAAATCCGCGTTATGCAAGCGGTGTCGATAAGGATATGCTTCTTGAACTTGCAAAGACTCACGATGTATTCGTAACGCTCGAAAACGGCGTTGTCGAGGGCGGTTTTGGTCAGAAGGTCGCGACGGCCCTTAGCGAAACGAGCGCAAGAGTGCTTGTTCGTGGGCTTTCGAAAGAGTTCTACGACAAGGAGAGCTTTACCGATTTGTGTGAAAAGAATCACTTGATGCCCGCACAAATCGCAAAAGAGGTCTTTGCAATAATTTCTTAATCATCGTCTCTTACGATTTTTTGTATAATGTAACCCATGAAAAAAGTGAAGATAATCGCTATGATTATTCCGTTGGTGCTACTTTTTATAGCATCGGCGATTTACGTTTATTTTGCTAATGCCGAAGCCTTGCGCGATGTTCAGTTGGACTGTACTTCCGTCATTGACGTGCACCCGGATGTTATTGAAAAATCATTGTCTAAAGTAGAGACCGATATAGAACTTGGCGAACCTTATAGGGTCTACCCGATTGAAACGAATCCGGACAGCCAGAGGGTTTTTCGATCAACGCTTGTCGAGTATCCTTTTAACAGTTCACCTCGAGCGGATGCGCAAGACAATGCAAGCTTGCGCGGGATCATTTTGTATGTGCATGGCTATAACGATTATTTTTTCCAGAAAGAGCTTGCTGAAAAAGCGGATTCTGCGGGCTTTGCCTTTTTTGCTATAGATTTACACTATAACGGCCGTTCCTACGTGTCGGATGAACCGCGTAGCGACATGCGCAATATCAAGGAATTCTATGCGGAACTGGACGTGGCCGTTGAACTTAGCAAGAAAATAGCCGTAGATGATTACGAAGAAGCGGAACATATACCGTATGTCATTATAGGACATTCCCAAGGCGGTCTGATTTCTTCGTTGTACGTGAATGACCGCAGCGACGCGAACTTCGCCGCACTCGTGTTGAACAGTCCTTTCCTCGAAATGAACTTTAATTGGTTTATGCGCAAGATCGGTCTCCCTCTAATTTCAGAAATAGCGCTTTTCTTGCCGGATT
The DNA here is from genome assembly GCA_902762795.1 of Fibrobacter succinogenes. Taxonomy (GTDB): domain Bacteria; phylum Fibrobacterota; class Fibrobacteria; order Fibrobacterales; family Fibrobacteraceae; genus Fibrobacter; species Fibrobacter succinogenes_E. The sequence continues at coordinate 25,374 of CACWPM010000007.1, forward strand.
TTGCTGTTGGTACGACCGGGGATCCGAATTACGCGTACTCTCTTTTGAAAAGGGAAAAGGGGGAATGGGAATATAACGAAAATGTGAAAAGCGTAACGCGCCCGACTCAATATTTGGGATGGCTCCGCGCGATTATGAACGGTCAGGAGCGCGTCCATTCGAAACTTAAAATTAAGCCTCCCGTGCTCGTAATGCATAGCGATTGCTCGACCGAGGGCGAAGAATGGAAAGAAGACTATTTGCATTGCGATGGTGTCTTAAACGTGGATCAAATTGAAGAATGGGCGCCTTATCTTGGCGAAAAGGTGACGACAAGGACTATCCAAGGTGGGCTTCATGATTTATTTCTGTCCCGCAGGGATGTCCGCGATAAAGCATATCGAGAAACTTTTGAATTTATCGATGCCCACGTGAAGTAAATCGGAAAGTCGACTCGCAGGCACGTGCATGGTCAAAGAAATAACGTTTTAATGCTGATCTAGCTTATGAAGATATCAAAAAATACTAGCTTTTATAAATTATTTCAAGGAGTTATGGAAATGAATAAGTTTTTGGCAATTTCGTTCTGTGCGGTGGTGCTTACCACGGCCTGCAATTCTTCAGAAGAACCGAAGGCTCAGGCAATCGCGCAAAAGGTCGAAACTGTTCAAACGGCAGCGGCAACTGTTGAACAGAAAGTGGCTCCAATTACAACGATCGATTGGAACAAAGCTTTCGAGATGAACAAGGCCGGTGCTCTTCTTATTGATGTGCGCACACCTGCCGAAGTAGCAAAGGGGATGGCCGCAGCCAAAGCTATCAATATTCCTCTCCAAGAAATGCCGCAACGCTTGGGCGAGTTTCCCAAAGACAAGGATTTGTTGATTTACTGTCGCAGTGGAAAGCGCAGTATGGCCGCTTCGAAATTCCTTGTCGATAATGGTTATACTCGCGTGTACAACATCGACGGTGGCTTCCTGGCTCTTCCGCCAAAGAAGTAAGTTTTTTTGATTCGGCTTTGTGGATTTTTCCCTGCTTTATGCAGGGATCCTTATCTTGATTTGCAATAACTAATGAGCGCAGAAATCACAAACTACATGCAGCTGGCTTTGGAGCAGGCTTTCTTTGCGATAGGCGAGAGCCGTCCCAATCCGGCGGTGGGTGCCGTAGTCGTAAAAGACGGGATTGTTGTGGGAAAGGGGCGGACGCAGCGCCCTGGGAGCGCTCATGCCGAAGTCATGGCGTTACGTGATGCGGGGGAGCTCGCTCGTGGTGCTTCTATCTTTGTAACGCTTGAACCTTGCTGCCATTATGGTCGAACGCCGCCATGCACTAAGGCCATCATTGAAGCCGGGATTCGGAAAGTTTTTTTTGCGCATTCCGATCCGAACCCTGTTGTGCATGGAAAGTCGCGTTCGATCCTTGAAAATGCCGGGATTGAAGTCCATGAAGGTCTGGACGCCTGTATTTGTTCTTGCGTCGAAGCCTGCCCTAATGGGGAATCTTCCACGGAATGCCGCGTTTTTGAATTCTCAAATTTATCGTATCAAGACAAGGCCGCACGAGAAGCCGAAGGTCACGATATTTTTGCCAAAGTGGAACGCTTCTTTGAAGCGTATGATTATTTTGTGCGTACCAAATGTACGTTTGTCGAAGTGAAATCTGCGGTTTCGCAAGACAACTTTATGGGATGTATCGATAAATCGGGCAAACGTTTGCCACTTACGATTACAAAACAAGGAGCGAATTGCTGGAATCATGAACTCCGGGCGATGAGCGATGCCATACTCGTTGGCGCAGGAACGCTTCTTGCAGACAATCCAAGCCTGGATGTGCGTTATGCTGTCGGCAATAATCCTGTAAAAATCATATGGGCGGGGCATCATGAATTTAGCGCTGAAGAATTTTCGCGTTCGAAAATTTTTAGCGCAGTCTGTACAACCGACAAGAAACCGCTTGTATTCTCATGCGTGGAGCAGCCAAATTTGCCGGATATTGCCGATAGCGTTGTGCTTTCCTGCAATTCCTTTGCCGAAAATTGGCTTGAAATGCTTGCGAATTTAAGTGCCCGTGGGATGCACCGCTTGATGGTGGAGCCTGGAGCAGGACTTGCACGCGAATTGTTTGGCATCGATAATCGCGACAGATCAGAGAATTTGCAAGAAACGCAAAATGCTTCGGAGAATTGGCGGCCGCTTTGGAATCGCCTCGATTTATGGCGTTCCACCGATACGTTTATCGATGAAACTCTAGAGAAGCTTATTGAAAACGGTATTGTCAAAGCCGCTGTGGAATACCCTGAATTGCCTGCCAACATAATCGCCAAGGAAGCTGCCGTTATAGGTCCGGATGTCTTGACTGTGTATTATCTGAACCCTTAGTTTCTTTTATAAGCGGTCTGCGGACTTTCTCGAATTTGATGTAAACTATTGGTTATTGCTGATTAATGATCAATAACTAATATTTTATTTATCACTTTCCTCTTTCTTTAAGTATATTAAAAGTATGCAAAACGATATTATTCAAATTTCTCCGAGCATTCATGAGTACCTGTTGACTCATGATTATACTGAAAATTTTTCCGTGACTCCCATAGCCGGTGCGGGTTCTGGAAGGCGTTATTTCCGTATTGCCGATGGCGAACGGAGGTGTGTCTTGCAGGTCAGTGCCGAGGTGAATGACGATTTTAAGCATTTTGTCGAGTATTCCAGGACTTTTAGGGAATATGGCTTGCCCGTTCCGCGCGTTTTTTGCGTGGATGAAGTTGCTTGCCAGGTCTTGCAAGAAGATTTGGGCAAACGAAGTCTTTTAGACGAGGCATACCCGAATGGAACTCAGGCGCTCTCGGGGAGTGTCCGAATACTTTATCCAGAAGTAATCGATGCGCTTATCCAGTGGCAAAACGCGAGCCATCAGCTTTTCAGCCATCATACGGAAATTTGGCTCCGCCGCTTTGACTTTGCTGCGCTCAAGTGGGAATCGGATTACTTTACCGGAAATTACCTGAAACTTTACAAAGGGATTGAAGAAATTCCAGAATCGGTACGTAATTTTTATTCGCTTGTCGCTGTTTCTGTCGAAGCGCAGACAAAGGTGCTTATGCACCGCGACTTCCAGAGTCAGAACATTATGATTCGGCCGAATTCAGAAGTGGCTTTTGTGGATTTCCAGGGGGCGCGCCGCGGTTCCATGTTTTATGACATTGCATCGCTCTTGTGGGATCCGTATGTATGCCTACCTCTTCCGATGATAAAAGACTTCTTTGAATACTGGCGCGGATTGTACCGTGGAACAAGAATTTATACGAAAGACGATGCTTGGGAAGGCTTTGTTCACGCAAGTTTGCAACGTTTGATGCAGGCTCTTGGTGCTTACTGTTTCCTCTCGAAAGTCAAAAAGATTGAAAAATTCGAACAGTACATTGAACCTGGCAAGGCCCAGCTTCGTACATTGTTTGGCGAATTCAGGCCTATCGCTAAAGCGACTGATCCTGAGGTCTTTAAATTTATGGATTGGGCGCTGCAGTAATGGTTCCTATATATACGCGTATTTATGCGCAGCCGGTTGAATTCAATCGGGCTCTCGGTTATGCTTACGATGCTCTTGTGAATGGTCCTTATAAGTTCGATGCGATGTCGGCTTGGAAAGGACTTTCGGAGCGTGTGGCTCAAGGCATTTATATGGGGCAGGGGTTATTGCTTCCGCATACGCGTGTTCCTAGTTTAAAAGGACCGCTAATGGCGTTTGTCGTTTGTCATGGGGGCTTTAAAGGCGTCAAAACGCGCAATGAAGAAATCGCGCAATTTTTATGCGTGCTGCTTTCTCCTGCAGAATCGGCCATGGCGCATACGGTCGCGATTGCGAACGTTGCCAAGCTCTTGTTGAATCCTGAATGGAAAGAAAAAGTCCTCGCCATAACCGACGAACAAGAATTGAAGAATTTGTTCTAAATCTAGAACTGTATAGATCCTCCTAGCGGAGGATGACCGTGGACGTGACACATGCCTATTGATGTTGTTCGAGGATAACGAAAACGGATGCTGTTCCCTCTTGCGTCCCTAAAAACTAATACCTAATCCCTATTTACCATTGTACGCTGCCGGAGGCATAAGCGCGGTATCCTTCGTAATCCCCGAAGAACCTTGTATAGCTCGTCCTGAAGCTAAACCAGTGCCACGGCTTAACACTTACCGTAAATCCAAGTTCCTTGTAACGGATGGTCGTTTCGTCATACAGAAATTTTTTGTCCATGGCGCTTTCGGGGGTGTGAAGGTCATTGATGCGCCCGCCGAAGGCCGTGTCTTTTGCGACAGCACCAAAGAAGAGTGTTGCCTTGACGAAGTTGTATGTGGCCGTCAATTCGGTGTGGAGTTCTTGGCTGTTCGGGCCGAGGTCGCTGCCTAGGCTCTGGGCGTAGCTTGCATATGTGTAACCGCCCCCTTTGTGGTGCGTGTAAACCCAGGGCTCGATGTGCGTGTATTCGAACATCCAGTCGAGATTTACAGGACCGATTTCAATTTTGTCACGTGCGACGCCTACTGTAGCCGCCCACTTGTTACCCCACCAACTATCGTCAAACATGCTTGTCGGTGATTTCATGTCATCCCATAAAAGTTCCCCGTAAAATTCCCAGTTCGGGATTGTCTTTACGCTCAAGTCGAATGCAAGCGAGATATTGTCCTGGTCCCCTTGCAAATGCTCTTGGAAAACGAAGGGAATGAACGGAATGGCATATGCCCATTCGAATTCGCGGCCAGTGCTATCGCCATCGGGGTTGGGGTTGGAGCTTGCCGCTTCAGTGGTGGTGCCGTAAAGCGAAGTTTCAGAAATACCGAGCGTGATATCTTTCGGGAGTTTCAGGTTGAGACGGTGTGCGTGAAAATACTTGCCCAAGTTCTTCTTTTCATAGAGCTTGGCGGCGTACTGTGTGTATTCAATAGGGCCAAGCGTGAACTGGTAGCCAAAAAAGGGCGTCGGCGCTGCGTCCGGGATACGGCTGGAACTGTCTTGCCAAGGACGGTAAATGTTCCGTTCGCCACGTAAAATCACGTGGTTGCGTCGTGCAGGCCCCCATTCTAAAAAATCAAATCCAGCGAGGAGCTTTACAGGCTTTAGTTCATAGCTCACGTTAGCGGCAAATAAATCCCACGTGCGTTTATTTTCACTTTGCTTGTTGAAGGGGATGCCTTCGTCCGGATTGTACATGTTGAAGTTTATAAATCTGTTTGTATAATCCGTGCTGATTTTGGCGCGCGTGTCGAATAAGAATTTGTCTGTGAATTTTCCGCTTGCAAAAAGCCGAACCGACATGGAATTATCGTAATGCGTTTTCGCATTCGTGAGATTCGTGATGGCGACGGAGTCCATCAACTGTGCGTTGATATGGAGTTCCTTGTCATGCGCGGAATCCGAAAACGTGATGTGGTGTGGCATGTCGACCGGGTGTGCCGAGTAGGCTAGGGCGGTTCCAAAGATAAAGCTGAGGGCGAAGGCCGATTTTTGCCACGGTTGCATTACTAGGCGTCCTTGTCTTTTTTCCAGATTGCAATGAGGCTTTTGTTCTTGCGGAAGGCAAGCCAAAGGGTCGGCCAGATAAGAATGAGGTCGCGGATGAGGCTTGTCCAGGCTTCGGCCTTGTCGTGGGCGTTTCCGTCTTCGAGTTCAAAGCATCCGCAAGTGATGCCGAGATCGTTCCAGAGCGCCCAGGCGAGCGCGATGATGAAGCTCACGAACATCCAGAAAATGGCAAATGAAGATTCACGGACAAACGGCGAGACAATCATGGCGAGGCCGAACCAGAATTCAAATTGCGGATAGACCAGCGCAAAGAAGTTGTTTACAAAGTCGATGTGGAGCGCCGAGAAAAACTGGTACTGCGCAACGAGTGTTGCGAATTGGTGCGGGTCCTGGATTTTGAAAATCGAAGCGAAGATGAACATGCCGCCGATGCCGATACGGCAGAGCGTTTCGAGGGCTCTGACGGCAAAGTCTTTTTGAATCTTGAGTGCGGGGGCAATCAACGCGCAAGCGACAGCAACAGCGAAAACGCCAACGTGGATGTTGTAGCGGTAGGCTTTGGGCCAAATGTTCAAAAGCCAATCCTGATCGGTGAACGTGAGGATTGTTTCGGGGAAGCTGATTTCTGCAACGCCGACGGCGACAAGGAATGTGGCAAGCGTAAGAAGAACGCCCGCGATAATAGTACGCTTGAGGTTTGTTTTTTCAAAACATGCAATCATGGTCGCTCCTTACAGAATGTCTGCCGGCTTTTCGAGGATTTCTTGGGAACCGATCCAATTGACGGATTTGGCATCATCGACTCGAATGTTATTGATGATGGCTAGGACGATGCAGAAGGCTGCGATGCCAAGCAGGACAATCCAGTTAAGGGATTTGAGATAGATGAGAGCGTTGTTTTTAAATTTTTCAAAGAAATCTTTCATGTTGGTCAATATATAAAATTATTGGTCCGGTGTTTTGGTGCGCAAATGCTGATTTTGAAAAAATGCTGATTTGGAGGTAAAAAAACTGATAAAGTACCAAAGCGCTGGAATGTTGAATTGTAGGAATGCAGGAGTGCTGGCGCGGCGAGTAGGTGCCGTCGCGCTGGGACGCCAGATTGTAGGAATGCGTCGCGCTGGGGTTGAAAAAAAAGCTGATTTTGAAAAATGGGCGTTTTTTACGTAAAAAGCTGGACGTTTGTGCAATTTTTGACGTAAATTTTTTAGTTTGTATGTTGCTTTGGGATGCCGAAATTTGTTTCTGTGGGGAAAAATGCTCTAAAACGTCGGTTTTGGGACTAAAAACAGCCGGAATCTGAGGTGTTTCTTGCCTACAAACCGCTTTTTCTTGTTTAATTTGTTTTTGTTTATGTAGTTTGTTTGAAATTTTACGTAAAAAATGGAATTTTGAGGTTGTTTTGACGTAAAATTAGACGTTTTTTCGATTTTTGCTTTTTATTAACAAAAAAAGACTCGCCGAAGCGAGTCTGGAGAAAGTTTTCTTTCGTCTTTAGTCTGTAGCCCGCTATAGCGGGCGTTCTAAAGTTGAGCGGTCGCTTAATGCACTCCGTTGCCGTCGGCGACATCGCAGGTCACAGGCTTGCCGTTCACTTCAAGAGCGAGCGCATCACAGAACACTGCGCCACCCTTTGCGGTGAGTGCAATCTTTTCGAAGTCCTTGACCTTGAGCTCGCGCGGTTCGCTCGGTGCAACGCCCTTGAACAAGGCGCGGTCGCCCGGCTTGGCGTCTTCGGGGACGGAGACGAGGCGGCAAGTGTGCGTGGCGGCATCGAGGTCGCCCGCAAAGAGCATGCCCTGGCTCATGATGCCACGCAGTGCACTCGGCTTGAGGTTTGCGAACAACAGAATCTTGCGGTCCTGGAGTTCTTCTGCCTTGTAGCTGCTCTTGAGGCCGCTGCAAATCGTGCGGAGTTCGCCTTCGCCGGCATCGACCTTGAGAACGTACAAGCTGCTGGCGTCCGGATGGTCGGCCACTTCCTTGATCTGGGCAACGCGCATGTCCATGGCGGCCGGCACATCAGCTGCCATAAGCGGCTTGTTCTGTTTAGGCTTTTGCTGCGGTTCAGCCTTCTTGACTTCTTCCTCGATACGCGGGAAAAGCGGCTTGCCTTCGCCGAATTTTTCGCCACCCTTGAGGATGCCCCAAACGAGGTCGTCGGCACTCTGGAATTTGCAACCGAGCATGGCGAGGCCTTCTTTGGCCTTGGTCGGAATCACCGGCCACAAGAGGCAGAGCGAAAGGCGCACGGCTTCGGCAGAAACATAAAGCACGTTAGCGAGTTCGTCCTTGGCATTCGGATCCTTGGCGAGCTTCCACGGGGCCTTGACTTCGAGGTAACGGTTCACGCTACGTACGAGAGACATGATTGTTTCGATAGACTGGGAGAGGCGAGCCTGCGGCATGCCTTCCTTTATATCATTGATGACTGTTTCAGAAAATTTGACAATAGCAAATTCTTCTTGAAGATCATCAGCATACCTTGGATTGTCGTTAAGAGTTGTAAGTTCGTTAATTTCCAAAACAGCTCTTTCTGGTTCAGGGAGCACGCCTTCAAAGTTGTTGAGCACCAAGCGGTGCACGCGGTTCAGCACGTTACCGAGGTCGTTGGCGAGGTCGCTGTTGATGCGGCGGACAAAGCCGTCGTGCGTGAAGTTAGCGTCTTGACCGACGACCATTTCGCGGGCGAGGAAGTAGCGGAACGCGTCGATGCCGTACTTTTCCATGTAGTCCATGGGGTTCACGACGTTACCAGCGGACTTGCTCATCTTTTCGCCACCGTTCACGAGCCACCAGCCGTGGGCCAAGATGTGTTGCGGAAGCGGAATGTCGAGAGCCATGAGCATCGTCGGCCAGTACACGCTATGCGTGGTGAGGATGTCCTTGCCGATGAGGTGGTAGGTGGCAGGCCAAATCGGTGTGCCGTCGGCATAAGTCTTGTGGAAGGCGGTCGAGGCGCTTACGTAGTTGAGCAAAGCGTCGAACCAAACGTAAGTCACGTAATCCGGGTCGAACGGCAGCGGAATGCCCCAGCTGAGGCGGATCTTCGGGCGGCTGATGCAAAGGTCGTTCAGCGGTTGGCGCAAGAACCCGCGGATTTCGTTCCAGCGGTAGTCCGGCACAATCCAGTCCTTGTGGCTTTCCAGGAAGTCAATCAGCTTCTGCTGGTAAGAACCCATCTTGAAGAAGTAGTTCTTTTCCTTGAGCCATTCCACCGGGCGGTGGCTGATGGGGTCGCACTTGGTAAATTTCACCCTTGTCCCAGAGCTTCTGCAAGCATTCTTGCACGTAAGCCTTGTGTTCCGGCATCGTGGTGCGGATGAAGAAATCGTTTCCGATATTCATCTTCTTCCACAAATCTTCGAAGCGGTGGTAGTATTCATCCACGTGTTCCTGCGGAGTCACGCCACGCTTCGCGGCGGCGCGCTGCACCTTCTGGCCGTGTTCGTCCGTGCCGGTCAAGAAGAATGTCTGGTAGCCGATAATCTTGTGGAAGCGGGTCAGGATATCTGCGAGAACAGTCGTGTAGGAATGCCCGATATGCGGGGCATCGTTAACATAGTAAATTGGAGTTGTAACGTAAAATTTTTTCATGTGCGCAAATATAGTATTTTAGAACTTGGAGCTTAGAGCTTAGAACTCAGAGATTTATTGTAATAAGACAAAAGATAGGACGTCATTGCGAGCGCCGCGGCCACGGTCTTTCTCGACCCTAATAACCAACACCATTATTTCTTATACCACTTAGGGAGTTTTCCTTCTTTTTCCAAAAGTGATTTTTTGAACATATCTGTTTTATCTGTTTTCTTGGCAACATTCCAATTGCTAATGTCTTCGTTGAATTGAGACTTTTCAAACATTCCGGCCATGTTATTGACTTTGGACACATCCCAATTGCTGATGTCACCGTTGAATTCGGAGCCTGCAAACATTTCCACCATGATCTTGACTTTGGACACATCCCACTTGCTGATATCTCCGTTGAATTTGGAGCCTGCAAACATTTCCAACATGTCTTGAACATGTGATACATCCCATTTGCTGATGTCCCCGCTGAATTGTGAACCCGCAAACATTTGCATCATCTCCTTGACTTTGGACACATTCCATTTGCTGATATCGCCGTTAAATTGAGAACGTGAAAACAATCTGACCATGTTATTGACTTTGGATACATCCCAATTGCTAATATCGCCATTGAATTGAGAATCTTCAAACATTGCTAGCATCTCTCGAACATGCGACACATCCCAGTTGCTGATGTTTCCGTTGAATTTGGAATTATTAAACATGAAGCTCATGTCTTGAACACGGGAAACGTTCCATTGGCTGATGTCGCCAGTAAATTGAGAACCAGCAAACATTTGTGTCATGTCCTTGACTTTGGACACGTTCCATTTGCTGATATCTCCATTGAATTTGGAATCCGAAAAAATGAAGCTCATGTCCTGAACATGCGATACATCCCAATTGCTGATGTCACCGTTGAATTCGGATTCCGAAAACATGAAGTTCATGTCTTGAACATGTGACACATCCCAATTGCTGATATCACCGTTGAATTTTGATTCTGAAAACATGAAGTGCATGTCTTGAACATGCGATACATCCCATTTGCTGATATCTCCGTTGAACATGCTTTTCTCAAATAAATGACTCATGTCGGTTACTTGAGAAACGTCGATATCATTCAGATCGCAATTGTTGCCGTTGGTCTTGATACGGTTTTTGATGATATTTATCAAATTCTTTTTGTCTTTTGCGATCGTAATGGTTTGGCCCGCGGCATTTTTTATCTTCTTCTTTTGAACAATAACTTTTTCTTCCGACATTGTTTGAATCCTTTTTTCATAATGAAATATATCATTTCCCGTTCGATTGTCCTAAATTTTTTAAAGGAAACCTTATTGTTGCCGTTTGATTTTTTGTCAAGAGGCAATCTGGAAAAAATTCGCCCTAAAGTAGCATGTTTTCTATCAACAAACTTGACATGAAAATATTGTTTTTATAAATATATAAGAAAAATGAAAGGAGATTTTATGTCTTTTATTGAATTAGCCAGAAATCGTTTCAGTTGCCGTTCTTTTAGTGAGCAAGAAGTGGAACCCGAAAAACTCTTGCAAATACTCGAAGCGGGCCGCATCGCACCGACCGCCGTAAATGGTCAACCTGTTATCATCAAAGTGCTTCAATCCCCCGAAGCGCTCAAGAAAATACGAGGCATCACGCGCATGGCCTACAATGCTCCTGTTGTGCTCATGGTCTGCTATGACGAAAACAAGGTCTACTCTCCGACTACTTATATGGACGATTTCAAAAGCGGCATCATGGATTCCAGCATTGTCGCAACATCGATGATGATGCAGGCTACGGAATTGGGGCTTGGAACCCTCTGGGCTCGCGGTTTTAGCGCAGCTCATATCGAACATGAATTCGGTTTCCCCGAAAATATCAAGCTTGCTTGCCTTTTGGATATCGGTTATGCAGATCCGGTGAACGGAGTGCCTTCGCCGCGCCATGATTTGCGCAAGCCGTTGAATGAATTTGCTGAAAAATTATAAAATTTATTTGTAAGAAAACGTAAAACCCCGGAACATTCGTTCCGGGGCGTTTTAGTCAACAGAGATACTTTTTGAAGGTTTATAGGTTGTAGGCTACAGGTTGTAGGTTAGTTAGGCGGCTTTGCCTCGATTATAAAAATCCTAACACCTAAAACCTATCGCCTAATACCTAGAACTACATGTTGCTGAAGATTTGGAATCCACTATAAGCTTCACAACCATGTTCGCTTTGGTCGAGACCGCGCATTTCTTGTCTTTCGGTCACGCGCAGTCCAATCGTCTTCTTGATGGCGAAGAAAATCAGGCTTGCGGCTGCGAAGCAGGGGATTGCATAGGCAAGAACACCAACTGCTTGAGTGCCGAGCGTGTAGGAACCTGTCATGTCGAAGATACCGACTGCGAGCGTGCCCCAGACGCCGTTCACCAGGTGAACCGAGAGAGCGCCGACCGGATCATCCAGGTGCAAACGGTCGAACATGAAGACTGCTCCGACGACGAGCACACCAGCGATAGCTCCGATAATCCAGGAAGAAAGCGGTGTCACGACGTCTGCACCAGCGGTGATTGCAACGAGACCGGCAAGGCATCCGTTCAAGGCCATCGTAGCGTCCGGCTTCTTGGAAACGATCCAGCTTGTAAGCGTTGCCGTGATGATTCCTGCAACAGCGGCAAGGTTTGTGGTCACGAGAATCCAGCTAGTTGCCTTCGGATCGCCGGAGAGTGCAGAACCGGCGTTGAATCCCCACCAACCAAACCACAGCATGAACACACCGACGGTTGCGAGCGGAATGTTGTGAGCCGGAATAGCATGAACCTTTCCGCCGACATACTTGCCGATACGCGGTCCGAGAATCATCACGCCAGCAAGAGCCGCCCAACCGCCAACGGAGTGTACGAGCGTAGAACCGGCGAGGTCGTGGAAGCCGTGAGCACCGAAGGTAGAAAGCCAGCCGCCGCCCCATGTCCAGCTACCGACAATCGGGTAGACGAGAGCCACGTAGGCGATGGTAAAAATCAGGAAGGAGTTGAGCTTCACGCGTTCAGCAACGGCACCGGAGACAATCGTTGCTGCTGTGGCGGCAAACATTGCCTGGAAAAGCCAGTCCGAGAACAATGTGAAATGCCCATTGTAGGCGGAGGTGAAGTTTGCCGGATTGGCCCAATCACCGATTCCAAAACCCGAGAATCCAAGCCAGCCCGCAATGGCGTTAAAGTTGCCCGGATACATGAGGCCAAAGCCAAGCGCTGCGTAAACCGTGATACCGATGGCCGGCACCGCGATGTTTTTGAAAGCGACGTTTGCAGAGCACTTTGCGCGAACAAGGCCTGCTTCGACACACGCGAAACCGAGACCCATGATGAATACCAACATGGCACTGATCATGATCCAAATGTTTTCCGTCATAAAAATGGCGTCGTTGACGGTGGCGACTGTTGCTACTTCGTTCATTGGTTATTTTCCTTTATTAAAAACATGATGGGTTTTAGGTGTTAGGTTGTAGGTTTTAGGAAAAGTTTCACGCACTTCGTGCGTTTGTGATAGGGCGGCGTAGCCGCGTTTTTTTACCTAATCCCTATCACCCTATAACCTGAACCCTCTTTTATCCAATCGCCTCCGGTCCTGTTTCACCGGTGCGGATGCGGATGCACTGTTCAAGAGTTGTGACGAATATTTTTCCATCACCGATAGCTCCTGTGCGAGCGCCAGCGATAATCGCATCGATGCAGGGCTGTACAAATTCGTCATTTACCGCAATCTTCAAACAAATTTTCTTGAGCAAATTAACTTCAGTCACAACGCCACGGAATCGTTGGTTGTAACCTTTCTGCTGACCGCAGCCAAGTACGTTTGTAACAGACATCTTGTAAATCTTGTTTTCGTAAAGCGCTTGCTTCACGAAATTGAGCCGTTCTGGTTGAATGTAAGCTGTAACGAGCTTCATGTTGGTTTCCTTTTTTGAGGTTTTCTTTTTGTACGCTCTCGAAAATGCAAAATGTGTGCCAAAAAAAATTCAACGACAAAAAAAGCCCGCAATCCCTTATTCTATGCGGGTTTGCGGGCGGTGTAGGGGAGAGTCTTCCCTTAAACGAAATGTTTACAGGAATTGTAAAAATTGATTTTTATTTACAAACCATGAAATTTTTTTACGAAAAGTCAGAGGCGATAATCTTGCTGACATCGGCCTTTCCCAAATCAGATAATGCGGCGAGACGGTTCGCTTGCTTTTCGATGACTTTTTCAAAAAGATTTCGCACGTAGCGTCCGTTTCCGAAATGGCTATCCTTGTTGTGGACCGCGATAGCGATGCGTTTTTTCATGGCGACCTCGGCATCGTAGTTCATCTTGTAATCGTACTTCGACAAAAGCAACTTGAATATTTCTGCAAGTTCATCTTCAGTATAATCAGGGAATTCGATATACCTATTGAAGCGCGAAGAAAGTCCGGGATTGGAATTTACGAAATTCCTGATTTCGTTCGTGTAACCGGCTATGATGACTACGAGTCTATCTCGATCATCTTCCATGCGCTTGAGGAGCGTGTCGACAGCTTCTTGACCGTAATCGTTTTCGGCATTTTTAGAAAGCGTGTAGGCTTCGTCAATAAACAAGACTCCATCGATAGCGCTGTCGATAACTTTGTTTGTTTTAATAGCCGTTTGTCCCATATAGCCTGCGACCAAGTCGGCGCGCGATGTTTCTACCAGGTGTCCTTTGGCAAGGACGCCCAAATCCCTGAAAATTTCAGCCATGATTCGAGCTATTGTCGTTTTGCCTGTTCCGGGATTTCCAGAAAACACGAGATGGTAAGAGGTTGGCGGCACCGAGAAGCCTTTCTTCTTGCGCTCGTTCTGGATCTTGATGAAATTGCGGAAGGTGACAATTTCGCGTTTCACCGTGGAAAGCCCTGTGAGCTCGTTCAATCTTCTCATCACGTCGGCGCTTACAAAATTATCTGGCTTACTTGCGGATGATTTTGTGGCCACAAAAGTATTGAACGGTTTTTTGTAATTGACTTGACGTGGTGTGAATTTCGCAAGTCCCGTATTGCGTTTTTGAACGCGGTAATTGCCGATGAAACGTTCCAAGTGTTGTAGCCACTGGACCTCTTGCGGCGTGAGTTTACGGTCTATGTTTGCAAGCGCTGCCGAAAAATCGTACATCAGGCGCATATATTTATGGACCGCGTCCGGTGAAAATTCCGCAAAAATCGAGGCGAACAGAAAAATTTCTCCCGAAGCTTCGATCTGGGCGTGGTTCCTTTCCAAATTTTGTAGCATTTCGTTCAAGTCGATGATTCGATCAACGAAGGCCTGATAGACGAGACGGTTCCAGTCCGTATTTTCTGGTGCGTTTGTACGCAACCGCATCAATAGCGTTACAAAACCGCACGATTCGAAAGAATCAAAACCGACTTCATGTCCAAGCTTTGCTGAAAGAAAAGCGATATCCGAAAGAAATACAGTTGAAAGTTCCTGGAACGTGTCATTCCCGGCACCCAACGAAAAATGCTGGCGCAGCTTTTCGGCAACGCCGTTATAATGCAAAAAGTCATCGAAAAATTTCGAAATCGCAGAAACAGTCGGTTCAAGCCGCTTCATGCAACGAACAAGATCCGGATTGATCGTTCCATCGGGCTTTATTGCAACGGCATAACCGGAATTATCCGCACCGGCATTTTCCAGCGGGGTAGTCAACGCTTCTTTCATGAGGTCCGCAATCTGTTGCGATGTCTCGTTTTCGCGGTACCTGCTCCAAAAAAGAAAGCCCGCAACAATGACAATTAGGGTAAATGCTACAAAAAAGAGGTAGGCGACAGGTCCGTAAACAGTTGCTAGTTTAACGACGACAATTGTTCCGAACAATAATATCATCAAAATGATTAACGTTAATCCTTTGACCAAATTCTGGTTTTTCTGACTTGACATAAAAATCCTTTTTCCCAATACAAATCTATAATAATTCCAATCTAGTCAAAACCATAATACAAAAACACGCAGCATTCTAAACAATGCTACGTGCAATTTTCACTTTGTTTTTACGGCTTACTTTGCAATTTTCAAACCATCGCTGAAAGCCTTGCCGACAATTTCTCCGACAACGCGGTAGGCATGTGCCGCGGAGTCATAGGAAATCGGCTCGACCTTCCCGAGATCCACCTTGCCGTCTGCGCCAAGCACGCGTTCGTCGGCGCTTGTGTTTACGACTCTACCCACGATGTATGTGCTCCCGTCAAAATCCGGGCTGCATTCCTTGAGTTCGCATTCAAGCGTCAACGGAAATTCCTCGAACATCGGAGCATCGACATGGGCACTCTTGATGACGTGCACGCCCGATTTTTCGACCTTGTTTGGCATTTTCTTGCCGCTGACAACGCCAAAGAAATCCGAAATTGTTTCTGTCTGGCGCGTGCCAAAACTTACTGTAAAGGCCTTACGTGCCTTGATATTCTCGGTCGTCTTGTGGTCCGTGCCCAGGCAAATCGAAATCTCGTCTTCTTCGCGCTGGCCGCCCCAAGCCGCATTCATGGCGTTCGGAGAGCCGTCTTCGTTGTATGTTGCAATGATAAGCACGGGGAGGGGAGTGATGATAGCTTTTTTGCCGAAATCTTTACGCATATAATTCCCTATTGAAAGTAATCTTATATAAAATATAATACATGACAAGAAATTATAACGAAAACAAAATCGGAATACCGATAAAAAAGTTGTTTTTGTATATTGTTCTGGCAAATAAGACCCCATAGATACGTCTTTCGACGAAATTGATTTAAGAAATCTCGAAAATCATTTTCCTTTGTGTTGTATCAATTTACTAGAAGACAATAATTCTCAAAAAGACTCATTGACGATTCTCAGGCAGGCTGAATGTTCTTTAGAGCAAGCCATATATTATGCGCTAGCACATGATCGTTCTATTGATGATCCTTTGGGTTGCAATTGGCATAGTCAAGTTGCAGACTGTAAAGTTCAATTTAGTGACAATAAACTTTTGTTCAACGTTCTGTCCGAAGCGAAACAGATAAAAACATCGGTAACTCTAGCAGACGGAATAGCGACGATTCAAGAAATTTTTTCAAACTTTATAAGCGAAACGAAATTCGCAGAATTCTGTAATTTTCACAAAAATGATCCAAATGTAGCGCATGTTGAATGTTTCGACAGAACCATAATTTATACCATGAAAGAAAAATTCATCATTGACAACATGAAAAATCTTGTTGATGATTTTATATCTATATGCAATATTTGGGCATCAAGAGACAAAGCACATTGTGAAATTTTTAATGGGGAGAATTAGTTCCTTTGGAGAAACGCTGGAATAAATAAAAAGGATATTTATCGCAATAGTTTGGTTTACATAATCCGCATTATCGGCAATGCTAGTTTGGAAAGGGGAGCCTTGCTAAAGCCGTTTGTTTCACATTAAAACACTTTTTGACGTTTTTTTGTTGGCATAGTATTTGCTATCTTTGTGTCGGAATTGTAAAACAGATGTCCGCACGGACAATTTTTAAAGGATATTGATAAATCATGGCTAAAAACTTAGACGAAAGACAAGAGACGAAAGACGAAAGTAATTCTTCTTCGGAACAGGCAAAATTTGAACAGGATGTGCTGAAAGCCGCCCAGGACGCAATGAATCTCGAAGCCGAGGCGAAAAAAGACGAGAGTGTCTCGAATGAAGAAGCCGCCGACAAGCCCGCTGACGCCGAAAGCCAAAATGCCGAAGCGCCAAAGGCCGAAGAAAAAGCCGCAGATCAGCCCGCTGCACCTTCCGCCGAAGAAATTTTGAAACAGCAGCTCGCCGATGCCAACGACCGCAACTTGCGCTTGATGGCTGAATTCGAAAACTTCCGCCGCCGTAACGCCAAGGAACAGCTCGAACTCATCGAAACGGCAAACGGCAAGCTTCTCGAAAAATTCTCTGAAGTCCAGGATAATTTCGAGCGTGCTTTTGCTGCCGAGAACAAGGCGAAAAATCTTGAAGCCTTCGAAAAAGGAATGCAGATGATCTACAACCAGTTCGCCAAGGTTCTCACGGACGCAGGCCTTGAACAGATTGATCCGACGGGCAAGGAATTCGACCCGAACCTCCACGAAGCATTGATGCAGCAGCCCTCCGATACCATTCCCGAAGGTCATGTTGTCACTGTTTTCCAGAAAGGTTACAAGCTCAAGAATAAAATCTTGAAGACTGCTAAGGTCATCGTTTCCTCTGGGAAATAAGTTGCCTGTATTCCGGGCCTTCCCTATAGAGGACTTCCCCACTGTCCTTTTTGTTTACAAACCCGCTCTGAGCGGGTTTTCTTGTTTTTTCTCTCCGAAATTTATATTTTGACACTCACGTTCATTTTAAACAAGAGAAATAAATGTTTAAATTCAAGGCTGTCGCCATTATCTGTCTTTTAGGACTTTTTTCAGGATGCGCCTCATCTATTCCAAGAGAACTTGCCGAAAAAAAATTTATTCCTGGCGGGCAATATTTTGGAAAAGCGGACAATTACCGTCCCAAAGAAATCAAGTACCAGAAACTTCCTGACGATGTTCAATACGTCCGTGCAAATGACGCCCTTGTCATTGACACTTACAACAAGCTAAAAATAGCGCTTTCTACCGAAGAAGACCACTTGGCCATCGCGAAAATACTTTTTATCATGTCCGGAACCTGGGATAATCTTGTCACTAAAAAACAAGATGGGACATTCAATAGACGAAGAAACTCTTACACTTTTGATACCGGAAAAGAAAAATTCAAGTTCCACTATGCTATCCCGAAAACAGCCAAGTCAGCAAGAAACGCTTGGAATACTGTTAAACATGAAATCCGCCGCCCCAATATCTATACCGCAGAAGCTGGTAGCGACGAAGCAAACGCCCTTGCGGAAATCAACATCCGTGCTATAAGTACAGAAGAAATGGAAACAATAGGTTGGTTTACGCCCTTCAAGATAATCGAACCCATTTTTGTTGTCAACGACAGGTATCTTTTGGGTTTCAACAGCGAAGGCAAGCTCGAAGTTCTGGATGAAATCCCCTACTATGTTCCCTTCTACGAAAAACTGAAAGTTGTCAAGGCCGAACAAGAACAGCAAAGAAAGGAAATGCTTCAGAAACAACAGCAAATTCTGCTACAGAATGAATAATTAAATTCCCGTAGAACCGAAACCGCCGCGGTCGTTGCCGTCAAGCGCATCTTCCTCGAAAATGAGCGTCGGCTGGATTTCCATGATGCGGAACTGAGCAATGCGGCTTCCCTTTTCAATTACCACGTCGCGGGTGGCGTATACTGGCATTTTCCACCAGTCGTTCGCGCCGCAGTAACTGGAATCGACCACGCCCACGGAATTTGTCTGCAGAATGCCGAAATTTTTGAACGTAGAACTGCGTGGTGCAATATGCGCCTCGTAACCCTCGGGCAACTTCATCGCAACACCTAAATGAATCAGGCGAAACTCCCCCGCTTTGAGTGTCACGGTCTCGGCCGCAGCGAGGTCAATCCAGTCCGATTTGCCACCAATGTAAGCGAGTTTCGGAATTGATGCATCGAGATATTGAATTTTTATTGTCTTCGTGGTCATAGAACCCTACCGAGTCCTCGATATAAACATATCAAAATCACGTTGAATTTTTTCACCATTCGACTGATAAAAATTATTGCCCAAATAATAATCACAAATAACCTCCCTCATGCGAAGAAATTCCTTGAGAGAATGTTTCCCCCGCTGAGCTTCAATAGTCAAATCTATCAATTCTAACGCTCGAAAAACAGCACGTTCCATCTGCTCTCTGTAGCCCTTCCCTTTCCAGCGATTTGCACGTGAAATTTCACTCCCAATATTTAACATCTGGAGCGAAAGCGTCATTTCAGCCCATCGGCCAGCAGCTAAACTTTTATGCTGAACATTATCTACTTGCATAGGTTTTTGATAATCTCCGTAATTGCATTCCTTATAGCCAGATCTTCTACGCCACGGCTACGATTGCCTTGATTTGGACGAATATTGATAATTCCAACAATATTTTTTTGTCAAACGGTTCAGAATAAATAACCATAAAAGTCCTTTTTTTGCTAATATAATAAATGCGAAATTAAAAGATTCATTTTTAAATTGCGTAGCACAAAAAATGTATACTTAACCAAAACTTTTTTACAAGAGGACCAAATGTCAGACTATATTCAATTTTTCCTACCCATTGTAACCATGCTCCTCGGTTCTTTCTTAACATATTATTGGGGTATAAGAGTAAAAAAAACGAAGCTTCACTAAAAAGTAAAGAAGAACATTACTCCAAATTGCTTATAAAGCTTCAAGGTTTTGTCGGATCTACTGCAATTCACAGACAAAAAAAGAATTTTTTGAAGAGCAATACAAAAGTTGGTTATACTGTTCTGATGAAGTAGTAAAATCAATCAATGCAATGCTTTCTTTAGTAATAAATGAATATGGTAAAGCGCCAAATCCAGAGGAAGGCCGAAAAGCTATAGGAAACATTGTATTAGCGATGCGAAAAGATCTAAACGAGAAAACTAAACTTAATTATGAAGATTTCAGATATACCGATGTAAATTAGTGATAAAACAATCTCGCCATTTTTCAATTCGTCCAAAGAAATTGGAACACAGCCAGAAATGCTCTAAAATGCAGAGTATAAATCAAAGGAGATACCCGCTCAGAGGCGGGAATAGAAAAGTATTACATTTTACACAACGCAACAGCCTGTTTCTTGATTTTGCGCTAGAGCGTTGGTATATTTGAGCCGTGGTCCATTAAAGGAGATTCTATGACAACACAAGATATTTTGAAGAGCATTCGCGAAAAACACAACCTCACGCAAGACCAGATGGCAGAACGCATTCACGTAACTCGTCAGGCTGTTAGCCGCTGGGAAACGGGCGAAACTCAGCCGAACACCGAAATGCTCAAAGTGCTTTCGAAGGAATTCAACGTTTCCATCAACACGCTGCTTGGCGCTCCGCGAGAACTCTTTTGCCAATGCTGCGGTATGCCGCTCGGTGACGATGCTATGATCAGCCGCGAAATAGACGGAAGTTTCAACGAAGATTACTGTAAATGGTGCTATGATGGCGGTAAGTTCGCTTACACGAACAAAGACTCTTTGCTCGATTTTTTGCTTTCGCACATGCCGAATCCCGAAAACACGCCTGAAGCCGAACGCCGCAAGTTCTTCGATTCGCACTTGTCTCAGCTGAAGCACTGGAGATAGTTTTTTTCGCATTGTCTCCCCGGCCTCGTAATCCTCGAACCCGTCATCCTCGGAGCGACGCGTAGGGGATTCATTATTACTTGTACTCGCATTTGTTCCGGGGCGCTATACACAATTATATTTTTTTTCAAACAATTTCGTTTTGAAATTGTTTTGTTATATTAAGGGCATGGAATGGAACGAAGAACAGTTTAAAGAACCTCGTTTAATTGATATCCCTATCGCTCATGACCAGCGTGGGAATTTGAGCGTTGTTGAAGGTGGCGAGCTCATCCCGTTCGATATCAAGCGCGTATACTATCTATATGACGTTCCTGGCGGAACAACGCGCGGTGGCCATGCCCACCGCAGGCTCCGTCAGCTGATTATAGCCGCTAGCGGTAGCTTTGATGTGATTTTGGACGATGGCAAAACGCGTTCCAAGTATTCTCTGAACCGATCTTATCACGGGCTTTACATTCCGACAATGCACTGGCGCGAAATCGAGAATTTCTCTTCGGGGGCTGTCTGCATGGTGCTCGCTTCCGAGCATTACGATGAATCCGATTACATCTATGAGTATGAGGATTTTGTGAAAGAGTGCTTAGAACTTAGAGTTTAGATGGCGACGTCATGGCCCTGAGCGCAGTCGAAGGAAGCCGGAATCTATCAACTAAGTTCTACCAACTCATTTTTCATATCTTGCATTTACGCACGGGAGTGCGCCGAACGCTTCTTTAAAGCGATAGAGATTTTCGTTTAAATAAGCGCCACCATCTTCAGTTGAAATACCCCATGAAAACTTATCGCATCCTTTTTGCGCTGCTTCCCGCATGGCGTAAATAAAAAGCGCTGTCGTTGCGTTTGTATCGCGCATGGAATCATCCGGACCGAGATACTGGAAATGGAATGTCTTAGCTTGTTTAAAATAAAAAATCATCATTCCAGAGAGGTATGTTTCGTCTTGTACGTTTTGATTTTTTTGCCAGACGCCTCGGAATAAAATTTCTTCAGGAAAGCGTTTTTTTAAATCATATAGTTCATCAAGAGAATGAACTGGTTTTGTGTTATGGCGTGCCTTTGACAGTTTGAGGAGTTCGTAAAAATGTTCCATGTTGCTATCAGGAATTTCACCATATCTTAAATTTAATTTTTCGGCTTGTCTAAAATTATGGCGACATTCGCGTTTGCAGTTTTCAAGCGGGTCTACGTTATTTACAATAGGCGTATAGCAGCTGAGTTCCGTATGGCGACTGTAGCCTGTTTGTTCCAAAGCGTAATCCACTAAATCAGTGGGCACTGATGCAAAAATTGGAGATGTCGGTTTAAACTTTACGCTTTTGAAATTTTGGGTAACATAATTATCAATAGCCTTGATGATTCCAAGAATTTTATGCCCCGAATAAAAATCTTTTGAAATGACGGGACCGCCAAAAGTGGATCCCTGATGCGAAATGAATTTGCCATCGACATTACAGCCGGGAACGACAGCTACAATTATACCGCTCTTTTCGACAAGGAAAGACGCATCCGTAAATCGACCTTCGGGATGGTAGTTCAAGAATTTACGCGTTTGCAAGAACGTTCCGTTCATGGCATCTTCCATGACAAAGTGATCCCACCGCTGTTCCTGTTCAGAGCTGTATGGCAAAATTTGGTACATATCATCTCCGGCGTAGTACTACTTAGATCTCTGCGATTTTTCGGCTTTCGGCGTTTCAGCCTGTTCAGCATTCTGCGCCGCCTGCTTTGCAGCCTTTTCTGCAGCGTGCTCCAAGCGCGCGGGCTTCCCCGCCAAATTGCGCAAGAGACCAAAAAGTGCCGAAAGTTCGTTACGCGTCGGGTGTAAGCGCTGCAGAAGCGTGTTGAGGAAGCTATCGCGCCAAGCTTGATCGTGGTATTGACCCGTCAAGTAACGGTCGAGGAATTTTTTGAATCCATCGATTTGTTGAATGGTTGCAGGGCCCGTTTCGGCAACGCCTCGCGTTGTGCGCTTCGCGCGGCCCTCGCCGTTCGCGAGTGCCCCGGAACGGCAAAGTTCATACAAGCTAATCGAAACCGCTTGGCCAAGGTTCAAGCTCATGAGTC
The DNA here is from genome assembly GCA_902762795.1 of Fibrobacter succinogenes. Taxonomy (GTDB): domain Bacteria; phylum Fibrobacterota; class Fibrobacteria; order Fibrobacterales; family Fibrobacteraceae; genus Fibrobacter; species Fibrobacter succinogenes_E. The sequence goes on from CACWPM010000007.1 coordinate 47,729, forward strand.
CTGGCACCGGAATTTCGCACTGGTACGTGCAAGCGTTCACTTCTTCAAGCGAAAGCCCGCAAGATTCACGACCGAACACAAGCGCAATCGTTCCGTCTTCCGGAAGCATATCAGACAAATTCTGCACCATCGTATGCTTGATGGAACTTGCAAAAATACGGCGGCTGTAGGCAACCGCGCAAGAGCAATCGCCAATGGCATCTTCGAACTTGTGGACAACCTTAGCATTGTCCAGAATGTCATGGCTATTCGCTGCCGTATGGTAAGATTTGTCCAAGACTTTGTCGCGCTTCGGGTAGATTATGTAAAGTTCCGGCAACGCATAGCAATGCATCGCTCGTGCAACAAATCCCACATTGTGCGGGTGTTCCGGTTCAACAAGTACAATTCTAAATTTACGCATGGTTAGGTAGTAGGTTATAGGTTTTAGGGATTAGGACAACTTTTTGCAGTATAGCATGATTAGACAACGGTGTCATCCTGAGCGAAACGCGTTAAGCGTGGAGTCGAAGGATCTCAATCACTGCATCAAGTTATTCCATTCAGGATTCATCTGATTTATAAGCATTACCTTTTTCTCTCGTTTCCTTCCTTTTAACTGTTTTTCTCGCTTAATAGCATCCAATACTTCTGTATATCGTTCAAAATAAACAAGTTTATTAATCATGTATTTAGACGTAAAAGTTGCACCAGCCCCTTCAATATGTTCTAACGCTCGACGTTCAATATTATTCGTTACACCAATATACAAAGTAGTATTACTTTGATTTGTCATTATATACGTGTAATAATTATTTGGCATATTACTATTCGCTTTAGATCCTGCTCCTTCGAACCTAACTCTACTAGGCAACAAAAGCATACAAGGCGAATGCCGCGACAGGCTGCTTGCAGACTGGCATGGTTGAGCCGAAGTTGCGGATGCCAAAGGCATCAACTTGCCAAGTATCGTATATCGGCTACGAACCTTCGGTTCGGAGTTTACCCTGAGCTTGTCGAATGGGCTCAGGATGACACATAAAAAATGGACAATCTGTTTACATTCAGGATGACTATTGACCATTGACTATCCACTTAAATCCTTTTCCTCGAATTTCATCCTGAACAAATTCGTTTTCAGAAATTACAGCACCCTTATATAAAACAGAATGAACAATTCTTGCCGAAGCGGGGACATTCACGCCAGGTTCCACAACCGCTTCATTCTTGTCGCGGCTAAGTTCTTGCTTGCGTGCATCCACCGCCGCCATGAGCCCTTCGGGCGATCCCATGTCAATCCATGAGGCATTCAATTGCGACATATCGACGAACGGAGCACGACCCGCTGCGATTTCCTGCTTCCAAAATTCACGGATATCGAACTCTCCGTCACGAATCCGGGCCAGGGCATCGTCACTGTACCACGAGATTCCTGAGAATGTCGCCGCCGTTCCGACTTCGCTTCCGAAACGCCCGGCAACGCCCACGAGACAACCATCTACCCCCACGCGGAACGTATTCACCTTCGGGAAATCTACGGCCAATAGCGCTACCTCACAGCGGTTTGACCCATCGGCCTTCCCCGCTTCGTATGCGGCACGTGCATTTTGCACAAACGCGTTCAAATCAAAATTGCAGTACGCGTCGCCATTCATAATCAAGAGGCCGCCGCGATACCCGGCCGCATAAATTCGGCGTAAAGGGCCGGCAGTTCCAAGGATTTCCGGAGTTTCGATCCAGACTTTTTCAAAGCCAAGGCGCTTGCCTTCGCGCACCACTTGTTCTGCCAAATAATGCGCGTTAGCATGCAAGCGGACATCGCCAAGCGATTTCGCCCGATCCGTCTGGATTTCGAGAATGCTTTTATCATAAACGCGAACTAACGGTTTGGGGATTTCATTGGTCAAAGGCCTAAGCCTTGTGCCAAGTCCTGCCGCAAGAATCAACACGTTCAACTTTTCGTCAGTTCGCGTCATAGCGCTTAAACCATCGCTGCGCTGAAATCAGCCTTGCAAACAAGTGTTTCGCCCAGGAAAATTTCTCCGGAATACTTGTAAATACCATGACGAGACATGACAAGCGTCACCTTGAGAGTCAAATCCTGCGGCGGAACAACCGGAGCACGGAAACGACAGTTTTCGACACCCATGAATGCCGGGCGTCTACCATTGACTTCGCCCTTCCTTGCAATCATCGTCAGAAGCGTTGCCGCCTGAGCCATGGATTCAATCTGGATTACGCCCGGAAGCACCGGATTACCCGGGAAATGACCGTCAAAGAACTTTTCCTTACCTGTCACGTGCCACACGGCAACTATAGCCGGCTGGTCACCTTCGTTGATTTCAAGGATTTCGTCCACAAAAGCAAACGGAGCTTTCTGAGGCAGGAGGGCATGAACTTGTTCTTCATTATAAAGCATAAGGCAACACCTTTTCTAGGATGGTTCTGTGGCTCAAATGTCCACCGTTGATGATTTCCAGACGCACTTTCGGGAGTGCAGGTTTTGCAAAGCAAAGATCTCCCAGCAGGTCTAGAATTTTATGACGAGCGGGTTCGCTTTTAACTCTGAACGAAGGAAAGGATTCCGTAACAGAATTGTCAAGCAAAAGCCCACAAGATTTATCGACCCCGCCAAGCAAACCTGCCTTGCGGGATTCTTCAAATTCGTTTTTTAAAATAAATGTTCTTGCGGCAAAAACGTTGTACAAGTCTTCCGCCGAATAGATCGAAACATCTGCAGCAGACTTGAACGAATTTACGCCGTCATTCCTTTCTAGAATGTATTCCACTTCGAAAGTTTCGCTTGGCGTAATTTTTACAGAACCATATGGTTTTTGTGCCTGCGTGGATTCCTCGACATCCGAGCGATATAAATCCCATTCGGCGTGTACCGGAACATCGTAAAACGCAAGTTCTTCAGGGATGCCGACATAACGGCGGAGCGCACTAAAGAACGGAAGCGCACTGCCATCCATCATCGGAACTTCAGCCACTCTTTCTCTATCGTTTTCTTCGTTACAAGCGACGTCCACAATAAAGCGGCGAGTCGGCCACATTAGGAATACAGGAGCAAGGTGTTCGGGAGATGCAAGCTTCGATGCGTGAATACCTTCGCCGGATTCGTAAATGGCTGTACGAGCAACACTGAACTTCAAATCCATAAAACATTTGGCACAGTCCGTACTGTAAAAAGAACGACCACCAACGCGCCATTCGACACGAGGTTCCTGTTGCGGATTGTACTCCTGGACTTCAATTTTTACGTTCGCCTTGCTATAAGACAAAGACGCAGAACCAAATTCCCACTCACGTGGACTTTTTCGAGAATCATTTTTCATTTAGGTAACAGGAATTTACAAAAATATTTCGCTTTCAACTGTAACACAAGAACGAAATAGTGGTTAGTAAACAGTGGTTTGTATACAGGGATGTAAAAGGAACGTTCTTATGGCAATCTTAACTAAGCAATAAACTTCGCTGGATCCCTCGTCGCTTCTCGGGATGACGTTTCCTTTTTACTTGTACTTCCTACAGCTTGCTAATCACTAATCATTGCCGCGCAGAGCCTACTTCTTCCCCATCATTCGGAGTTTTACGACGGAGCGACGCCACACATCGATATCTTCGGCTGGGTAACCTGCATACGTCTTTCCCGCCTTGAGGCTTTTCGTGACGCCGGCCTTTGCCGCTACGCGAACCCCTTTGCCAATCGTCAAATGCCCTGCGGATTGCACACCTCCGGCGAATTCCACATCGTCTTCCATGATAACGGAACCCGCAACGCCAGACTGCGATGCCATCATGATGTTGTTCCCAAGGCGGCAATTATGCGCCACTTGCACGAACGTATCGAAATGGCAATCGTCGCCAATCACTGTCGGAGAGACAAATCCCGCGGCGACAACATCATTCGCGCTAAAGCTACAGCGGTTCCCTATGCGGACTCCCGCCAAATGCGGTACCATACGGCGCTTGCCCCCGTATTCGTAAAACCCGAAACCGCGGGGTCCAATAACGGCTCCCGCCTGGAACACGCAGTCTTCACCAATCGTCACTCGCGGATAAACTGTCACGTTCGCTTCAAGAATTGTGCCTGCGCCAATCGAAGCTCCTTTCATCACCACGCAATTCGGGCCCACGACGACATTCTCGCCAACAACGCCCTCGACAACAGCCGATGCATGAACCTGTGCCGTGGCCGCTATTTTTGTCGGTTCAAAAGATTCGCGATGTTCTACAAATTCCTGCATGAACGAAACCATCGCATGATATGGATTTTCGACGGGACACACAAAATGCACATTCGGCAAAAGATCAGAACGACCATCTACGCAATACTTTTCATACAAACTGGGTACAAAGAGGAGACCTGCCGAAACACCTGCAAAAGCACTCGTGCTTACACCACCGGCATTCCCTGCAAGTCCAGTTTCGGTTTTAGCATCCCCCGTCCAGAACGAGACGTCGTGCGGCCCCGCCTGATCGAGCGAAGAAAATCCCGTCAGTTCAAAATTTAAAGAGCCCTCGTCTGAAGGCTTCTTTAAATTCATTTTTTCAAGAACTTCCGATATACTTACCGAAAGCATTATTCCTCCAATGAAAGCATACGCACTTGCGTTGCAAATTCAATCGTCACGCGATTGCCGACTTTACCGCTCAAATCTTCTCCGTCCAATTGGATAAATTCGTTGTCGGCAAGGTCGAGCGTCAACGCCCTCACCTTCCGCGACTTGAGCAAATATTTTTTCATAATGAAGCCTACGACCGGGACGTTACCTACCGCAATCGCAAGCAAAAAGTTCAGCATATTGGGTACACAGACAACTTCTAAATAGCCATCGGACATGTCAGATTTAAAGAACGGATTAGCTCCACTGGCAAAGCTCGGTATGTTCCCTACAATAACCGTTTTGTGTCCCATCAGATCGATGTTTTCGACAAATTCAGAATCGCGGTCCACCATAGAAATTCGACCGCGTTTCAAATAATAGGCTCTATCCGCAAAGAAACGTTTGACGTAATGCAATTTATTCGCAATAACGGAATTCGAAGAAATGACTCCTGTTGCGCGATCCTGGTTGAAATCGTGCGCTATACGCGCATCAATGCCTGCCGAAAAATAATTCGCTAGCGCAAATTTACCATTCACAGTCCAGATATCAAACGGTCTTGACTTCGCCATCAAGAGCCTTCGCACTAGATACAAAAGTCCTTTGTCCACAAAAGGTTTGTAAAGCCCAAGCACACGAGCAAGATCGTTTCCCGTACCAAGCGGAATAAGCCCAATCTGCACGCGGTTTGCAAACTCAGATGCAAGCATAATGGAAAGTACGGAAGAAACCGTGCCATCCCCGCCAACGGCAATAAGAGTTTCTGTCGAAGAAAGGGCGCTCAGGATTTGTTCATCCATTCCATCCTTGCGCGTAAATTCTGACTTCCATTCGTCAGCCTTAAAATCCATAGACTCCATAATCTCTGGCAGGAATTTATGGATAACTTTACCTTGACCGCCACCGCTTACCGGATTTATGAGGAAAAAGAACTTATACATCTTTCAAAAGTTCATCCTTTGCATCCAGGTAGTGTTCTACGCCAATTTTTACGTTTTTAAGTTCATCTGTTGTCAAAGTTCTGACAACATGTGCCGGAGATCCCATCACGAGAGAGCCTTCCGGAAATTCTTTGCCATGCGTTACAAGAGCGCCAGCACCGATAATGCAATTCTTTTTTATGTGAGCTCCATCCATAAGAATTGCACCCATGCCTACAAGGACATTATCCTCAATCGTGCAACCGTGAAGGACCGCACCATGACCAACAGTCACCTCGTTTCCAATATTCACGCCGACACCCGTGGACACGTGGATACATACATTGTCCTGAATATTTGTACGCTCGCCAATCTTAATTTCGGCAAGGTCAGCACGTATTACGGCATTATAAAACACAGATGAATCATCGCCGATACTCACGTCGCCAACCAGGCAAGCACCATCAGCGATAAAAACACGTGCGCCTATTTGAGGGGCTTTGCCTTTATACTTAATCAAGGAACTCATATTTTTAATTTACAAAATTACATGCGCAAAAGAAATAAGAACTCTTTTAAAAAAGCTTTGTTTTTACTATCGAAAATGCGTCATTCAGTTCAATAAGTTCTATCTTATTGAACATGAACGAAATATATGGGATCGACATCGAAAAAATATTCGAAGCGCAAGGGCAAAATCGTTGGAAAATTGCCCAAACCACTGCCAATGAGCGTATTCAAAAGCTGAAAAAGCTCCGTGACGCCGTAGTCAATCACCAAGAGGAATTTTACGATGCCGTATGGCAGGACTTTCACAAGCCACGTTTCGAGGCATGGCTTAGCGAAATATTCCCTACCATCGAAGAAATTGATTACAACATCAGTCATTTGAAAAAATGGATGCGCGACAAGAACGCTAGTCGAGTCTTTTTTTTGCCCACATCCAAAAGCCGTCTCCATTATGAGCCGAAAGGTCGTGTTCTTATTTTCGCACCATGGAACTATCCGTTCTTGCTGCTTGTGAATCCTATTATTTCGGCGATTGCGGCAGGCAACGTTATCATGGCGAAGCCTTCTCACAAAACGCCTCACGTGAGTGCTTTTTTGCTTTGTTTATTCAAAGGACTTTTTCCAGAAGACGAAATCGCACTTGTTGAAGGCGAAGGCTCTGAAATTGGAGACAAACTGTTATCGCTTCCTTTTGATCACATTTTTTTCACCGGAAGTCCCAAAGTGGGTAGGCACATTGCTGAAATGGCCGCAAAAAATCATGCAAGCATCACTCTTGAACTCGGTGGAAAATCGCCAGCAGTATTGCTGCCGGGAATAAAGATCAAACAACATATCAAGCAAATCGCATGGGGCAAGACTCTAAACGGCGGGCAAACGTGCATTGCCCCTGATTACGCTCTTTGCCCGGAAGATAAAGTTCAGGAATTTGCAGAAGCTTTCGCTGAAGAAATCAAGCGCATGTTCGGGGAAACTGAAGCAATGCGGCACGATTGCGAAGATATCGTTCACATTGTAGATAGACATGCGACAGAACGCCATGCGGCTCTAATCAAGGATGCTATTGCAAAAGGTGCTACTCAAGTTTTTGGCGGTGTAAGCGATATCGAAAATTGCTACACGCCCGTTACCGTACTCACAAATGTCACGCCCGACATGGAAATCATGAAGAGCGAAATTTTTGGACCGATACTCCCAATTGTCGCGTACAAGACTCTTGATGAAGCTGTTGAATTTATTCAAAACCGTCCGAAGCCTCTTGCATTGTACATTTTCGGAAAAGATAAAAACGATATCGATTACGTTCTTGACCACACAACATCGGGATCTACCTGCGTAAATAATGCGATTGTTCAAATTGAAAATTTAGACGTACCGTTTGGCGGTGTGGGCATGAGCGGCACAGGCAACTACCACGGTTTCTACGGATTTAAAACATTCAGTCATGAACGCAATATCATGCAGCAAAAATATTTTGATGTCGTGACATTTTTCCATCCGCCTTACGGAATTATTCCAGGCAATTGGCATTGCAAAATACAAAAATTCGCCGAAAAAGCATTGCGCTTTTTAAAATCTATGTAGGAGGATTCCATGGCTTCTTTACTGTACAGATTCGCTTGTCGGGCTTTCCAGAAAACTTTTTTTCTCGGCATACATTTTATGCCATGGCGCGAACCGCAGATCGTTCACGGAGCAGGAAGTTTGCAAAAACTCCCCAATCATCTCAAGGCAAATGGAATCGGTAATGTCCTCCTTGTAACAGATAATTTTCTTGCGCAGACAAAGTATTTCCAAGACGTCAAGAAATTTTTGGAAGAAGCGAAAGTCCATTACGCCATTTACGACCAAACTATTCCGAATCCGACTATTGAAAACATCAACGAGGCCACGCGCATTTACAAGAAAAATAAATGCGAAGGCTTGGTCGCTTTTGGCGGAGGCTCCGCTATCGATTGTGCAAAAGGAGTCGGCATTCGCATTGCAAGACCGTGGACGCCGATTTCTTTTATGCGTGGGACTTTGCGTGTCTTGCGGAAAATTCCGTACTTGGTCGCAATCCCGACAACAGCGGGCACCGGGAGCGAAGCGACTGTTGCCGCAGTCGTTTCGAACCCGAAAACTCACGAAAAATACCCCATCAATGACTTTGTCCTCATTCCCCGACTAGCCATTCTCGATGCAAACATCACACTAGATCTTCCGCCGCATCTTACGGCAACAACCGGCATGGATGCACTCACGCACGCAATCGAAGCCTACATTGGCAACAGCAATTTTGGCGGGAGCGCCGAAGCGGCTATCATTGCGGGTCGCCTTATCATCGAAAATATACAGACCGCTTACCGTGACGGGCATAATATTAAAGCGAGAGAAAATTTGCAAAAGGCATCGTATCTAGCGGGCTTTGCTTTCACACGGGCTTATGTCGGTTACGTTCACAGCATTGCTCACAGTCTTGGCGGCATGTACCACACGCCTCACGGGCTTGCTAATGCGGTCATCTTGCCGCATGTTCTCGATTATTATGGCGAAGCGGCAGAAAAACGCCTCGGTTTTTTCGCAAAGGCGATTGGAGCTGTGCCTGCAGAACTTGACAACCACGAAGCTTCCAAACTTTTCATCATGCAAATTCGCGAACTCAACAGCGCGATGGGCATTCCAGAACATCTGGACGTTATTCAGAATGAAGACATTCCGACGCTAGCCAAATCCGCAAGCAAAGAGGCTAACCCGCTTTACCCCGTACCCAAAATTCTAAATGCAAAAGAACTGGAAACGCTCTATCGCATTGTGAAAGGGACGAAAATGTAAAAAAGGAGATGCCGCCCCGGAATAAGCGCAAACACAAGAAATAATGGATTCCCATCCTAACGGTCGAGGATGACAAGGCTGGCTCAAGCCGGCATGACATCCATTACTTGACCTGGAAACGGTCTTTGATTTCTTGAGGGATGGCGAACGGGCGGGCGCGTTTCATGTCCATCAAGACCCACTGCGTCTCGGATTCGAAAATAATTTTGCCATCAGAGATGCGTTCAAAGCGGCACTTGCGCACGCTCATCACCTTGCTGTAACTTGCAACCCACGTCGTTCCACGAACTTCATCGTCCAGGAATGCTTGATTCTTGTATTCCACAAACTGCGTGTGGATCATCCAGCCGCATCCCAGCTGGTACATGACGTCCGTTGCACCGACTGAATCGGAATGAGCTATCGAAATATCCTGAACCCATTGTACCGCCCACACATTGTTCATGTGACGGTTTTCATCAATCATCTCGGGTGTTACCTTAAAAAGTTTCTCAAACTTCATCGGGTTTGCATTTTCTTCCATTACTACAGCCATTGAAAGCCTCCATTCCTAATAAATGTAACAAAAAAATCTAGACGAAAGAACGCTTGCAATGCAAGCTAAAGACTGGAGACGAAAGAGTATTATTCGCAACAGTAACCAAAACACTCTCAGCGACAAACCTGTGACTAATGACAATTGACTAACAACCTCCTTCTATGTACTAAACATCCCAAATACTACTGTTTTTATTGGCATCAATTGCATAACATTCTCATTTTATGTTATTTTTCATTGCGTTAAAAACATTAAGTGAGAAAAGATATGGAATGGAATGATTTTACCAGCCTCACAGCCGAGAACATGCAAGCTATCTGGGATTTCAAGACTAAGGATCCGTTTTCAATTTTAGGCATCCACCCGCTCGAAACCGATCGCGGGATCAAGACTGTCATTCGCACCTACCAGCCGCAGGCTAGTTTTGTCCGCGGCGAATCTTGTGACGGCTCTGAAGAATTCGATTTTGTGAAACTTGGCAACACAGGATTTTTCGAAGCCATCCTCGATATGGAATTCGAACCGTTTTTTTACAAGTTAATTATTCGCCAAGAAGACGGGAACGAATACACGCTCGTTGATCCCTATGCGTTCATGCCGGTTCTTTCCGAATATGACCGCTACTTGATTGGCTCTGGCACCCACTACGAACTCTACCGCAAGCTTGGAGCAAACCTCGTTGAACACCAAGGTTTCAAGGGCGTGCAATTTGCCGTTTGGGCGCCAAACGCACAAGCCGTTTCCGTTGTCGGCAATTTTAATAGCTGGGATGGTCGTCGTCATCAAATGCGCATGCTCGGTTCCAGTGGCATCTGGGAAATTTTCATTCCAAATATCGGCGAAGGCGAACTATATCGTTTCGAAATTCATGGTGCTGATGGACAGCTCCATGTGAAGGTGGACCCGCTCGCAAAGCTTGCCGAAGTCCGTCCGGCAACAGCATCTATTACGACCCACCTCGACGGTTATCAATGGGGCGACGATCTTTACATGCAAACGCACTGGGCGACAAAGGTCTTCGGCTCCCCGATGAACATTTACGAAGTTCATGCGGGCTCCTGGCGTAGAGACCCGTCCAACCCGGATCGTTTCCTCAATTGGGATGAACTTTCCGAACGTCTCATTCCGTACCTCAAGGAAATGGGCTACACACATGTGGAATTTTTACCGCTTGCGGAACACCCACTTGACGAATCTTGGGGTTACCAGGTCACGGGTTACTACTCACCCACCAGCCGTTACGGCACACCGGACCAGTTCCGCCACTTTGTGGACCTTTGTCACCAGAACGAAATCGGTGTGATCTTGGACTGGGTTCCGGCACACTTCCCGAAGGACGCTCACGCCCTCGGACGTTTCGACGGCACTGCATGTTACGAGCACGCCGACCCGCGCCAGGGCGAACACCCGCACTGGGGTACATACATCTTTAACCTCGGCCGTAACGAAGTCAAGAACTTCCTCATTGCAAACGCCATGTACTGGCTCAAGGAATTCCACTGCGACGGTCTCCGCGTCGATGCGGTTGCCTCCATGCTCTACCTCGACTACGGTAAGGGTCCGGGCGAATGGGTGCCGAACAAGGACGGCGGCAACATCAACTACGATACGCTCGAATTCCTGAAGCACTTGAACAGCATCATGGGCCGCCTCACACCGCATGCAATCCTCATCGCCGAAGAATCCACGAGCTTCCCCTCCATCACGCGCCCGCCAGAGCAGGGCGGTCTCGGCTTCCATTACAAGTGGAACATGGGCTGGATGAACGATTTCTTGAGCTACATCCAGCACGAACCGATCCATCGCAAGTATCACCACAACCAGCTCACGTTCAGCATGGTCTACGCTTATTCTGAAAATTTCATCCAAGTATTCAGCCATGACGAAGTGGTGCACGGCAAGGGTTCCATGCTTGGCAAGATGCCTGGAGACAACTGGCAGAAGTTTGCAAACCTCCGCCTCACCTACGCATTCCAGTACGCACACCCGGGCAAGAAACTCAACTTCATGGGCAATGAATTCGGGCAGTTCCGCGAATGGAACGAAAAGCGCTCACTCGACTGGCATCTCGTGAGTTGGGATAGCCACGGCAAGCTTTTGCAGATGATGAAGGTGCTAAACCACATCTACAAGGAAAATTCGCCATTCTGGGAAATCGATCATTATTACACGGGGTTCGAATGGATCTGGTGTGACGATGCAGACAATTCCATCGTCAGCTTTGTCCGTAAAGATGACCACGGCAACATGATTTTGTGCGTATTCAACTTTACGCCGGTTGTCCGTAATGATTACCGTCTGGGTGCTCCTGCACGTGGCGCTTGGAAAGAAATTTTCAACACCGATGCGGCCATGTTCGGTGGCTCTAACGTCGGCAATCTTGGAGAAGTCTGGACACAAGACATTCCATGGCAAAGTCGCGATTGTAGCTTGAATATCAAGCTTCCGCCACTAGCAGCGGTCTACTTCAAGTTGGAAAGATAAAGTTTCTTGACTAAAAAGCCCGCGACAGTTCGCATCGTACTTCATCAAGTGTTTGAACAAAGTATTCATACGACCGTCTGCAAGTTCCAGCGGTTGTATGAATACGGTTGCCATTTATCAAGGCGAACAGCAAACAATTAATGACTAATAGCTAAAGGCGATTAACCATCGCCTAACAATTATTTTTTTACAGCTATCAGTACGACGGAGCCGAGGATTAAGATAATCCCTGCAACGAGGCGTGTTGTGAGAGTTTCACCGAAAACGGTCACGCCAATAGCTACGGCTGTTACGGGTTCCAGTGCTCCAAGAATCGCAGTGGGCGTGGAGCCGATAATTTTCACTGCCTTGACCATGAAAATAAGCGAGAGCACTGTCGGTACAAAGCCAAGCATAAACCCCCAGCCCCACGAACTAGCCTGTATAAAAAGCGGCGGGAGGCCAGCGCCAAGTGTCACTGAATAAAGCAGCAAAAACACAAGGCAGAAGCAAATGGCGTAAAAAGTCATCTTCACGGAACCCATCTGCAAGTTGATACGGTTCGCCATTACCATGTAAATCGCATAGCTCAATGACGAGGCGAAAACGAGAGCAAGCCCGACCGTACTAAGCGAAACTCCATCTCCGCCGCGATACAAGAGCGCAATACCCGCCATAGAAACCACGATAGAGGCAACTGTCCAAGCTTTTATTCTTTCCTTGAAGAATACCGCCATGAGCACCGAGACTTCAAGCGGGTACAGGAACAGGAGCGTCGAGGCAAGGCCTGCGTCCATGTACTTGAACGAGGCGTAATACGTAAGCGAACTCACTGCAAAGAGGAAACCGAAAGCGACAAGTGCGCGGAACTCGCGAAAAGAAATCTTGAAGTGCGAACCTTTCGCAAGCACAACCGCAAAAAGAAGAACCGCCGCCGTGAAAAAACGGTAAAAGAGAACCGTCTCGGGCGAGTAATTCTGTGCGTAAAGATGCAATGCTCCCAGTGGATTCGTTCCGTAGCAAATCGCGGAAAGAGCTGCGAGGGCGAAGCCTTTTAAAGATGAAAGACGAGAAACGGCAGACGAGAGAATCATAAAACTTTACTGGATCCTTCGACTACGATGCTACGCATCTTCGCTCAGGATGACACTGCCATCGTGAGCCACAAGCGGCACTGAGCAAACGTGCCGTGATGGCGAGAGCGAGGCGAAGAAGGAATTTTTCCATCTGCGATAGAGCCGAGCGGTCTAGAAATCGTGAGCCACAAGCGGCACTGAGTAAACGTGCCGTGATGACGAGAGCGAGGCGAAGAAGGAATTTTTCCATCTGCGATAGAGCCGAGCGGTCTAGAAATCGTGAGCCACAAGCGGCACTGAGTAAACGTGCCGTGGTGGCGAGAGCGAGGCGAAGAGGGAATTTTTCCATCAGCGATAGAGCCGAGCGGTCTATATAGCAAATTTTGTAGCGTCGGCGAGCTGCACGCTTGCGATGCGGGAAATGCCCTTGATTTCCTGGGTCACACCGTAGAGCATGTCGGCTTCGGCCATGGTACGCTTGTTATGCGTCACAACGATGAACAAGGTCTGCTTGCTGAATTCACGGAGGAGCGCCATAAAGCGACCGACGTTAGCGTCATCAAGCGGACCGTCCACTTCGTCCAGCACGCAGTACGGAGACGGTTTTTCCATGTAAATGGCGAACAGGAGCGCCGTTGCAGTCAATGCATGCTCACCACCAGAAAGCGCCTTGATACCGCGCATCTTCTTGCCGGTCGGGCGGACGTTGATTTCGATATCGGCATCGAGAATGTCCATGGGCTTGCCCATTTCGTCCACGCGTTCCACGAGGTTCATCTTCGTTTCGCCATTGAGGAACAGCTTACTGAACACGAATTGGAAGTTCTTCTGGATGCGGGCAAACGTATCCAGGTAACGCTGGCGGGCAATGTCGTCGAGCTTTGTGATGGTGCGGTCGAGCGAGGCACGGGCGCGGTCGAGGTCGTCGAACTGTTTTTCGACTTCTTCGAGGCGCTTCTTTTCGTCTTCGTAATCTTCCATCACATTGATGTTAATCGGGCCCAGCTCCTTGATCTTGCCGCGGAGTTCACGAATCTCGCGGTCGGCTTCGGGCTGCGTGTATTCCACGCGTTCGACGTTCTCGGGATTGTCCAAGTCGACAGTCCATTCGTTCGTGATGCGTTCGCGGAGGCGGTCGAGATTGTTCTGGAGGGATTCCTGACGACGGCCAACGTCATTCAGTTCCTTCATCTTTTCAATCATGTCGTCGCGGAGGCGGTTCACCTCGTCGCGCCAACCTTCAAGGTCACCGCTCACGAGGTCATAGCGTTCACGAGCGAGGTCGCGGTTGCGTTCAAGTTCGCGGAGCGCATTGTCCTTGACCTGCGCTTCGTCGGCGAGCTTGTTGCAATCCGTCTCAAACTTTTCAATCGAAACCGTATTCTTTTCGATTTCTTCGCGGCGGTTGCGAATCGTGTTGTCCAAGAATTCCATCTGGTCGGCAATAGCGACCAAGCGGTTCTGATTCTGCTTGAGGCGAGAAGTCTTGTCTTGCGCGCTGCGTTCGAGTTCGCGGACATCCTCTTCTTTTTCGCGGAGCATCGTCTCGTTTTCGCCGAGCTGGTCCGAAATCGTCTGGTAACGTTCCTCGACCTTTTCGACTTCGCTTTCGGCTTCGGCAAGTTCAGCATCGCTGTTCTTGGACTGCGCCGCCGCATCAATTCTGTTCTGCGCGTTCGTCACTTCCCCATTCAACTGGTTCAAGCGACGCGTGCAGTTTTCAACCGTATTCCTGTGAATGCGGATAGAAGCATCGCCACCGCGCAGAGAATCGCGCTTTTCGCGGATTTCATCGACCAAGGACGAAAGCATCTGCGAATCTTCTTCGGTCAATTCACGCAAACGGTCGACGTTTTCTTCGCCGGCCGAAATATCGCCAAGCACACGCTCCAACAGAGCTTCGGCATCTGCAATTTCGTTCTTGCGGGAGAGCGCGCCCGACGTCGAAACGCCAAACGACACAAGGCCGCTTGTACGCACAATCGTATCGGACGTGACAAAGTTCAAATTTTCGCCGCGGTATTCCTTCGCCAAGTTGAGCGCCGTCTGCAAAGAATCTACAACAAAATAGCGAGATAGAATTCCCGAGAGCCACGGAGAAACTTCGTCATCCGTCTTGACAAAATCCTTGAGCGAACCGACAACGCCCGGATTGTTCACCGGCTTATCGTAAGCTGGAGCGGCACTCGAAACAAGCGACATGAGCACCTTGCCCACGTTTTCGCTCTTGAGGGCATCTACAATTTCGTTCACGGCACTGTCGCCATTCACGACAACAGAATCAAGGATTTCACCGAGAGCGGCTTCGACGCTCGACGCGTATTCCGGTGTTGCCTCGATGCGTTCCGAAACAAGACCGCCAATGAGGTTCGCCTTGTTTTCCTTGAGGTAACGGTTTGCGTCCGAGCCTTCGTTCATCACGCTCTGGAGCACATCGATTCGAGACTGCAAGCGCGCTTCTTCGTTCTTTAAGCCTTGCAATTTCTGTTGCGCTTCGGTCAGTTCCGCACGTTCAGATTCCAGACGTTCTTCACGCGTGGCGTGCTGCTCTTCGAGATTTTCGATTTCGCGGTTCGTGTCCTCGATGCCCGCCTGGATTTCGGCGATGTTCGCTTCGGCATCGGACTTTTGCTTGTCGAGGCCTTCGATTTCGGTCTGCCACTTCGCGATGTTCGTCTGAAGCATGTTGACTTCTGCGTCCATGCGTTCAAAACGCCCGCGGAGGGAGTTCACGCGGTTCGTCGCCTGCAAGCGTTCGTTCGAAAGTTCACGGGACTGCGTACGCAAGTCATCGACCTTGTCGCGCATGACCTGGAGAGTTTCGCGTTCACGTTCCAAAAGCGCATTCAGTTCGTCCATGTCGTTTTCGCTACCGAGAACGGCAATTTCTTCTTCGAGGCGAGCTTTTTCTTGTGAAAGTTCCTGCGACTTGAGTTCGCTGCGTTCGATTTCGCCCTGGGCCTTTTCGTTCGAAGACTGGAGGCCCGACATGGAATCGCGCAAACGGACAATGTTGTTGTTCAGGTCATTGAGCGCAATCGTTGCCGCCTGGACTTCGCGTTCCAAATCGCGGTAAGCGTTTTCGTCTTCGCTAATGGCGAGCTTCTTTTCTTCAATCTTCGCCTGGAGCTCGGTGGCCTGCGTCTTGGAAGATTCCACTTCGTGGTTCATGCGCTTGGTCGTAGAATCAAGCGTCGCGAGGCCTTCCTTGTAATCTTCAAACTTATCGAGACTTACAGACAAATCGAGTTCGCGGAGGCGCGTATTCAATTTCTTGTAAGCATTGACCTTTTCGGCCTGAGTCTCATAGAGACGGACAGAACGGCGCACGCTGCGCAAGTTGTCTTCGACACGTTCCATGTCCATCTGCACGCGTTCGAGCTGACGGCGCGTTTCCTTGCGCTGCTGCTTGTACTTGCTCACGCCGGCGGCTTCTTCAAAGAGCACACGACGGTCATCGGCCTTGTCCGAAAGCACCGCCTTGATCATGTCGGCGTTCATCTGCGAATACGTGCTGGAACCGAGGCCCGAGTCAAAGAGCAAGGCGTGAACATCGCGAAGGCGGCATTCCTGGTTGTTGATGAGGTATTCGCCCGAACCATCGCGGTGCACGCGGCGCGTCACGATGACTTCGGAATAATCAGAAGCGAGCGTACCATCGCTATTATCGATGACGATGGAAACTTCGGCAAGACTCATGGCGGCACGTTCTTCGGTACCGCTAAAGATAACGTCCTGCATTTTGCCCATACGCAATGCGGCTGCTTTCTGTTCGCCAAGCACCCAACGGATGGCGTCCGTAATATTGGACTTGCCACAG
The DNA here is from genome assembly GCA_902762795.1 of Fibrobacter succinogenes. Taxonomy (GTDB): domain Bacteria; phylum Fibrobacterota; class Fibrobacteria; order Fibrobacterales; family Fibrobacteraceae; genus Fibrobacter; species Fibrobacter succinogenes_E. The sequence goes on from CACWPM010000007.1 coordinate 64,459, forward strand.
CCGTTCGGTCCCACGACCGCCGTAAGACCTTTCGTCGGGAAGTTAATTTCCGTCCTTTGCGCGAAGGACTTAAAACCAAAAATCTTTAACTTAGTTATCTGCACTGGAGCGAAATGTAGTAATTATTAAGTCCTAGACGAAAGACAAGAGGCGAGAGACGGAAGAAAAAAGTAAGATGTTGTGAGGTATGGGATCGCCCCACTTAAGCGTCTTGCATCGATGGCTTGTCCACCGCAATCACTGGATGATTAATTTATCTATACTACTAGGATTATATTTGGAAGTTTTTCCCTAAGGCAGCGTTCGATTAATCCACTAAAATAGCTCATTCCACTGTTTCTACATACCTTACCTTTAACACCCAATAAATAAAAACTATTGACCAACAACAATCGACAAGCGACCAGCCTTTTCCTATATCCTACCACCTTACTTCCTACTAAAATCTTTACTATATTTATGCATATGAGTGAATATTTGCATAAATCATTTGGTCCCGTAATCCCGAAGGATTTCAACAAGGATTACGGAGAACAGGGCTTTTTGCTTGAAAGCGGCAAAACGCTTCCCGCCCTGACAATCCGTTACGAGACCTACGGCACATTGAACGAAGCCGGCGATAACGCCGTGTGGGTTTGTTCGCCGTTAACCGCCGACGCACATGCAGCTGGATGGTATACCGAAAATGACAAGAAACCCGGTTGGTGGGACGAACTCATCGGTCCGGGCAAAGCTATCGACACGGACCGTTTCTTTGTCGTTTGCAGCAACATCCTTGGCGGATGCAAGGGCTCCACAGGCCCGGCAACCATCAATCCGCGTACAGGCAAGCCGTACGGCAGCACCTTCCCCACCATCACGATTGGCGACATGGTGCATGCGCAGAAAGAACTCGCGAACGCGCTCGGCATCAAGGAGTTCTACAGCGTCATCGGCGGGTCCATGGGCGGCTTCCAGGCGATGAAATGGGCCATTTATTATCCGGAACAAGTGAAACGCATCATCGTCATTGCTAGTTCACCTAGATTTTCAAGCCAGGCACTCGGCTTCGAAGTCGTCGCTCGCGATGTCATCACGCAGGACCCGAACTTCCACGGTGGCGACTATTACGAAGAAGGTAAGACAAGACCGGACATCGGGCTTGCTAACGCCCGCAAGCTCGCTCACATCACATACCTCTCGGCCGTGGGTATGGAGAAGAAGTTCAAACGAGCGCAGGATCAGGAAAACAAGAACCACGCCGTCACTTACACGACGCCATTCGACTTGTCTCTCCCCATTGAAAGCTATTTACGTTATCAAGGAACGAAGTTTGTCGACCGCTTTGACGCAAACAGCTACTTGCACATAGCCCATGCGACCGATGCCTTCGATCTTGAAACCGAATACGGCAGTATCGAGAACGCTTTCAAGGATATCAAGGCTGAAGTCCTGAACGTGAATCTTTCGACCGACTGGCTTTTTCCACCTCACGAAAGCCGCCGCATCACAAGTGCGCTTCTCAATACAGATAAAATCGTCACGAGTCTTGAACTCGATACGCAATTCGGTCATGACGGATTCTTGATTGAAGTCGGTGAACTCGGCAAAGCTGTGGGGCGCTTCCTTGATTCGAAGATTATCCCGCAAAACGGAACGCAGGCAGTCCCTGTATTCCACAACCAGAGCGATTTCAAGCTTATGAATAAGCTCGTGAAGGAAGGGAGCCATATTCTCGATCTCGGCTGCGGCGAAGGCGACCTTATCGACAACTTGAGAAAGACAAAGAAGATCACGGGCTTTGGCATCGAAAAAAACATCAAGGGCATTCTCGGGTGCCTCGAAAAGAACGTGCCGGTCATCCAGCGCGACTTGGACGAAAGCGGTCTCAAGGATATCAAGGACGGGAGTTTCGATTACGCGATTATCAACCGCACCATCCAGGAAATCCGCGATCCGGTGGCGCTTTTGAACGAACTTCTGCGCGTCGCAAAGCAGGTCATCGTGACATTCCCGAATTTCGGACACTGGTCTGCCCGCGGTAGCCTCATGCTGCACGGTCGCATGCCTATTTCCAAAGAACTCCCCTACGAATGGTACGATACGCCGAACATCCGCGTCTTGACGCTCAAGGACTTTTACACGTTGTGCCGCAAGGAAGGGTTCAAGATAGAGAATCTGCACTTCCAGAACGAGCACAAGATAAGCAAGTTCCTGACCGCCATCGGGCTCCCGAACTTCGGCGCCGAACATGTGGTTGCGACTATTAGTAAAATATAGGTTTTAGGTATCAGGTAATAGGTTTTAGGAATATAGGCGCGCCATAGTCGCCAAACTAACCTAATCCCTATAACCTATCTATATTTTAAAAGCGTAGAATTTAGTCAATAGTCATTGGTCAATGGTCATTAGGGCTTTATAATCAGTCAAAAAGCGCCTAATATAAACTACTGACTAATGACTAACAACTAATAACTTACTAATTTCTAAGAGCGAAGCAATCTAAGTTCTACCAACTATTATTTAACTAATAACTGCGGCAAAGCCGCAAAAATCGAAATGTCCATTATCTCTATGACCGGGTTCGGCAAAAGCGAATCCACACTGCAAGGAATCACATGCGTTATCGAAGTGCGCAGCGTGAACAGCCGTTTTCTTGAAATTTCAAGCAAGATTCCCAAAAATTTTGCCTATCTCGAAAATGACTTCAAGGCACAAATTAAGGACAAGCTTGTTCGCGGTTCCGTGAACTTTTCCATCACTCTCGGCGCGGGCAATGCGGGAAACATTCCCGTTTGCTACAACGATGCCGCCATCGAAAAATTTGTGGAAATCACGAAAGCGATGCAGAAAAAGTATGGCATTGCAGGCGATATCAAGCTCGAACACGTTCTTTCCATCCCGGAAGTTTTGCAGTTCACCGACGGCAACGGTGACAACGAAATTTGGGAAAAGCACCTGAAGGCGGAACTTGACAAGGCTCTGGACGGCGTCATTACCATGCGCGAAAAGGAAGGTGCAAACCTCGCCATAGACCTCACCCGCCGCGTAATCCACCTGAACGAAGTCATCGACAAGGTCGAGGTCCTCGATCCGCAGCGCATCGAGACGTGGAAAACGAAATTCCGCGAACGCATCAACACGCTCATGAAGGATTCCGAAATCGACGAAGTACGCCTTTTGCAAGAAGCCTGCATCATGGCCGACAAGCTCGACATCCACGAAGAAATCACTCGGTTCCGCAGCCACAACAAGCTGTTCCTGGATGCGCTTGCCAAGGGCGGTGCCCAGGGCAAGAATCTCGGGTTTATTTTGCAGGAAATGGGCCGTGAAGCGAATACGCTTGGCACCAAGTGCCAGAATGCAGAAATCGCCGCCCTCGCCATCGAGCTCAAGAACGAGATCGAATGCATCCGCGAGCAGTCTATGAACGTTGCCTAAGCCGAGCGATGCAGCAACATGCTTGCATGTTGCTATATCCGAGGCACAGCAACATGCGCTACGAAGTAGCGCCACATTGCGTAAGCCGAGCGATGCTCCCCTCAAAATTCTCAACGCAATTTCTCAACATGGATTTTTTATCCATAAAAAGCCTTACGGAAGTAAGGCTTTTCGCTTCAAAACTATCTAAAATTAAAATAGAAAGAATAAAACATCCACACTCCAACAACAAGCGTCTCAGGCAAATAGCCCGAGACGCTTGTTGTATATGCAAAAATGACGAGAAGGAGGTGCTCACACCGTGGCGGGCATGACAATCATTACTTTTTCTTCTTGGAAGAGCTCTTCTTCTTGTCACTCATCTTGACGCGACGGGAACCTGCGCGGAGACGTTCCCACGGAGCAAAAGACATCGTCCCGAATGTAAAACCGAAGAACCAAATGTTGAATGCGACCCATAGAATTGCTGCAATACCAATTCTTCTAGCATCCACGACGACGCTCATATCGACCACAAGAGCCGAAATCGTGAGAAGCGAGGCTATCATAACCGGCACAAGCATCTTCTTGCCCGCTTTCACTAGTGCGCCTGCTTGAGGCGTTCCTTCCCCGAGTTCCTTGCCGGCAATCAAGGCACAAGCGACTACGCCCGAAAACGCAACAGCACTGAGCGCCGCCCACATGAGCCAAGCTTTACCGATCATCATCGGGAACCACGCCACAAACCCCGTGAGCAACAGCCACGAAAGAGCAAACGGGAAAAGCGCACATGCGATGCTCCACTTGACCAAAAATGCGAGCAAAAGCGCAATTCCTGCAAATACGGCAAAGAAGATGACAAGCATGTCTTCATCGCCGCCCAAAGCAAAGAGCGATCCTACAAAAGCGGCCAAGGCTAATACCCCCCCGAAGCCTCCTCGAATGCCGCCAAACACGAAATAAAGCACGATCATGGAAACTGCGGCTACAAAAATATATTGCGTCGAGTTCCATGCCGAGGCTACATTCGTAAATTTGGAAATCCAAATTCCAAGAGCTTCTGAAGCTCCCAGCGGAAGCGAACCCATTTGTTGCCACCCCGTAGCGATGAAAGCTACAGAAAAGCCAACCATCAAAAGCACAAAAATCAGACGAAAGCGGAGAGAAAGTTCCAAAATTTTTTGAACTTTCCCCGGTTTTTCACGTAATTCCATTATTTACCTCGATATCAACAATTTTTGTTTTTTAGTCCAAGTTTTTGATTTAGAAGCCGATGTTTTGACTTCGCTGCGGACGACATAATGATATAATCCATTTGCAAGTAAACGCCCATAATTATCGGTTCCGTTCCAATGGGTCTCACCGGACTTGGCGTCTTTCAGGACTTTGACCAATCTTCCGTGCTGGTTGTAGATAAATATTGTCACCTTTTTGGAATCGGAACTTTGGTTTACGGCAAGATCCTTGAAGTAGAACGTCGTTCCCTTCTTGCCCATCGGATTTGGTACGTTGAATACGTCCGAAAGTCCAGTTTGTATGTTTTCCGTAATTTGTATGTTCACTTGCTTTGTGGATACATTTCCGAGAACATCTTGGGCCTTGACCTTGAACGTGTAAGTATTGCCTGCCGGATATTCTTCTGTTGTTAAAGATTTTTGCGCTATGGCAAGCTTTGACGTTTGTTGTATGAACGGATTTGGATGGTATGGATTCTCCTGTCCGACAATTTCAAACGAAATTCCCTCGTCGGCCTGTTCGCGATAATCCAAAGCCGTTTCATCTTCGACAATGACTTTAATGCAGGCGGGAGTCTGGAGTTTTACGTTTTGGTTATCTGCAAAGGCCGATGCTGCGCCAGTATAGCACGACTGGATTGTTATTGTCGGGGGTGCCTTGTCGTTCAAGGAATCCGCATAATTCGAAAGCCCGGCAATCTTGATATTTTTTTCGAGATGTCGACCGATTGATTTCTCATTTGGAGAATAGGCCCAAGCCCGTAGTTCTGCCAAAGAATCCCCGATATTCAATTTTTTCGGAGTAACGAATTCTGTTTCAAAACGTCCGCCTACGACAGGAACGACTTCTGAATAAATCAGCGGACCGTCGTATGGCACATTGACATATTTATCTGATGAAATCAAGTCCAGATGCTTGATAAACCGTCCTTCACGGAGTGTCAATGCGATATTCCCGGACGACATCCCGGATACCGTTCCAGACAACTTCATCCTATCCAAAGCCAGGATAGAATCGACTGGGGAGTCCAATGTAATTTTCATATTCGCAATAGGCATTTGAATGATGGGTTCTCCCATAAACACATAATGCTCTGCGTTGAATATGAATGTATCGTAAACAAAAGTCGTATCGTTGTGATTGAAAATATTGTTTTTTGCTTTCATGTAAGCAACACCGAGGTAATTGCCGTTCTGGAGCAGCGCTCGGCTTATGAAGTTTTTCGCAAAGACTTCGTTCCTGTCTGCATAAGTTTCTCGTGCCGCACCAATGGCTGCAATCGCACCAGCATCTTTTGCTAGAACAATTTCTTCGGTAAGGGATCTGGAATTCCCTTCGTCAAAACGGCCTACTGTACACGAAAAAGAATTTAAAACCGTATATTTTTTCTTGTTCGTAAGTCTAGGAATGTAAGAAAGTTTCAGCAAGCCTTCAGAAGCCCAAGCGACTTTGGATCCATGTCCGTAGTACAAAGTCATCAATGCACCTTGGTTCATGATATTCAAGAAATCGCTGACAGCTTCTTGTTTTTGTCCGGCGGCATCTCTTTTGTAGTCCAATAGATAAACTTTTTTCATGTTCAATCTGAAACCAAGCGATTCCGAAACAGTATCAATCAGCATTGCCAAATTTTCTTGATAAACAGTATGGTTCATCTTGTCGACTATGACGCCATTTTTTTCATCGTCAGCGGCAAGCAGAAGTGTCGATTTCCATTCACCGTGATTGAACGTCGAAATTTCATCGTAGTCCTTCGCTTTTTGCACGTAGTTTTCAAATTCCTCTACCGAAGAAACCGGCAAACGACCGACGGCAAGATCCAAATCGTATGTTTTACCGCTTCGTACAACTTCTCCGGAATCGAGTACGGCAAAGAAGTCCTCTGTAACAGAGGATTCCTTTTCGAATGGCGGTATGTAATTCTTGGAAAAAGAGCGGTAGACGCCACGATAGTCGAAATGCCCGGAACCCGCCAGCAATACAAATTTCAAGTCCGGACAAACGCTACGTGCATAAGCGATATAGTTTCGGATTGCTATTGGAGATGGGGATCCGCCTGTATAATGTCTATAAATGTTCTCGACACTCACTATTGTGGTCACTAACTTGCTTATGGATTTATCGCTTGAGCGGAACACGGCAAGCGATTCTGCTGGAGCGCGGAATTCTTCTGGCGTAATGATCAGGTATTCTGTCTTTGACGAAATTTGGGACAGCTTTTGCACTTCATTCTTGGACGACTTGGGAATATTCTCCAGACTTATTGTTTTGCGATATTTTTTTCCGTTGTACAACAAGTAACGGACGTCTTCGTCTTTCCCGATGCTATCAACGGCTATGCCATCCGAGATTTTTAAAAGACCCACAGGTCGGTAATTCTTGAACTTCATCAGACGAAGATCCGAGTTTTTACCTACGGGAATGCGAATGACTCCAGTTGCAAATCCAGGCAGCAACCATTCCGAGGAATCGATGGAAACATTAGACGGATCCCATTGGTACGCTACGGAATACCCGTCGAAGCGGTCATAACGGTTAGACGAGTTTGTAAGAAGAGTCAACTCATATTCATTTCCTTTTTCTTTCAATGAATTGACTTGCATACTGTAGTTCCCGCCTGGTAAAAGGTCTCCGCTATTCCAGTAATATTCTTCGCCTTTACCTTTAGAATACGTTGTTCCGTTTACGCTTAATTTAAAACACGTGTATTTCATGCGTTCGGAATAGCCTATTTCCGAAAAGCGGACACCACCGTAAGATGCGGACCGAAGCGGGAAATACGTCAAGGAGACATATCCCTTGCCCCCCGGGATTAATCCCGGCAAATCAGTCGTCGGTTGCTGGTTTCCTAATGTATATGCCGAGATTGTCGTGTCCGAAGCATCTCGCCAGATCCAGAACCATTCCTTACCCGTAGCCTGTTCCCAGTCCAGGTCTTTGCCGTAGTAGACATCGCGCAAAAATTCATCCTTTTCCGCACGCACGTACCTGAGCCATTCGATATTCTTTGGCGTTGATTTTGGCGCAGGCAGTTCTTCAATGCGAAGCCCCTTCCCCACTTCCTTGTAACCCAAAATAAAATGCTGCGTATAAGAATAGGGCGAATAGGAATGGAAGTAGCTCATGTTTGTTTTGGGAGCATCGAGCTGTTCGGCATCTATGCGTTTCCAGAATGCGTTTCCATAACCAACAAAGAAAATAGTGTCGCCTTCATTAAAGTTGCCTGTGGAATTATTCTCGCCGGTTTTAACTTTGATAGGCAGTTCAAAGAGCTGATTCGGATTGCGGAATTTTGCACCAGGTCCCATATCGGGAAGTGTGTCCGGGGACGCCCCGTAAATGCAAAGCTTTTCTAGAGGGATGCCTTTCAGTTCGCTTTTGTCCACGATTTTTAAAAGCGACTTGAAATCTATCGCGTAAAGACCGTCTTCGCGGAATGTGGTCATCGACATTTTACCCGAATCGCCCACGACCAGTTCGGCAATCTTTATCACGCCGTCGATTTCGGAAACAGCTTCGCGCCGCAACGCGGTACGGTTGTTTTTTACCACGCCAAACTGCGCTGCTGCCTTAGCGTTATCCACCAGCATAAGCGCACGTGATCCGGGATTTTGACCGGAAACCGAGGACGCTGCAAAATCCACGTTCAAGCGGAAGTTCTTGCGAAGTGCAATGGAGTTTCCTTGTTTCACGTAAAGCGGGACACGGACATCGACCATCCAAAGGTTGTCTTTGAAGAACGGGGCAGACACCTTCACGGATAAGGGTTTTGCCTGAGCTTTATTGCAAGGTTGGGCGTCTAGCGGGACAAGCTTGTTGTTCGTTACCGACACTGAAGGTTTTTCGTTGGACGGGAGCGCCACACGGTAGTGACGGAAAGGAATATCCGTTGAATCCTGAAAGAATGCATTTTCGGGGCTAAAGCGCATTCCCGAACCTTCTTTACAGGATTTCTTGGACGAGTCCAGAACCTCGTCGTCTAGAATAAAATGTTTTTTGGAATCTTCTACGACAGAAGATGCCAAACTAGAGACTGTTGCGCAAGCAACTAGGATAAACTGAAATTTTTTGATGATAGAATTCACGAATTCTAAAATAGAAAACTATCACTGTTTTATTGGATGACTAGGGCCTTTTAATAACCATTTCTATGAACCCATTTCCAGTGGTTCGCATTTCGATCGTCTCGCCCCCCGCTGCTTTGGACTTAAAGACCGTGATATATTCTGGAGGGACTCCCTTGGAGAGGAGCATTTCTATCTCCTTTGGCGAAATCATGAATTTCGAGTTCCATTTGTCCATGTACCAATGCCAAGGCTGCCAATTGAAAATTCCACGGGTTGATTGGACAAAAGCCCTGAGCATCATGGAATATTCGTACCTTAAAAAACCAAGATAATCGTTCACTTCGGCATGTTTGTCGACAAGCGTCTTCGTTGCAAAATCAGGGTCATAGCGCAAAGGCGTCTTGTCGGGGTTATCGTAGGTGAAATGAATTAACTTGTCCGTTACGGATATTTTCAAGTTCGAACGGTCGAGGTGTACAAATTCTTTTTCTGAAATTTGTCTGTAATCCCTAAACACGACATCTGGCGTAAGGACTTTGTTGAGCTTGAGCGGAACCGGCTTTGCATCGAGCGCACCCAGTTCGTAAAAGACGAGTACTTCGCCTTCCCCCTTTGGCAAAAGTACGGAAAGCAAAGGCTTTTCGCGTTCTGTAATAGCCCAAACCATCTTCGGCTTGTTCGTTGAATTTAACAGAGGATTCAGCACCTTCATCACGGAGGGGTCGCGGACACCGTTCACATCCCATTCCATCCATGTTCCCGTCCCGCCAACGGAATCGAGAACGTCAAAAAGGCGACCGCCAACAAAGCCTCCCTTGGCTTCTACGGCACCGTAAATTTTAGTCGTCGTTGATTTTGTTTTCTGGGATATCGCGGGAGCCGCATGGGAAAAGGTCGCAAAAAACGCAACAAGTGCGCAAGCCGCAAGAATTTTACGCATAAACACTAACCTTTAAATTTGAACACGCTGTATTCTCTGGACCTCTAAAAACCGATCGGTTCAAAGAGTGATTCGTCCAATCTCGAATACTGTAAATGGTACTTCTTGTCGAGCCAGTAAAGGGCTAGCTTTGCGCCTGTCCAATTTTTCTTGGCCGCCGTGGCTTCGATGCCTTTGGTGATAAGCGGGAGCGTCTCGATAAGATCGAGTTTCCACTTGGTGTCATCCCAGTTAAAAAGCATGATCGGCACTTTCGGGCTCTTCGCAAGTCCAACACTCCCGCGGTCGTTCTTGACTTCGAACGGTCCCATGTTCACGCGGTCGACCAGGTCCAAAAATCCGCTATCGTACAAAAGAAGATAGAGCATCCGGTAATCCGGCACCGTCCAAAGGTGTTCGCGTTCGTAGAGCCTGTAAAGCACGATGGCATAGGCTTCATAGAACTGGCACGTATCCATAGCGGTAGCATCGTAAGTCTTGGCGTGGCTTTCGAGTTCGTCAAGCCATGCTTCCGAAGGATCTGTCAAAAAATCAAGTAGAACATCGGACGGGGCTCGGTTCTTGACCGCTTCCTTGAATTGCGTGAACATGCTTTCGAGCATGGCAAGCTTGTCCGCTTCTTGCGCTTTCACCTTCGCGTCGCGGACGGCTGCTGTTTCTGGATGTTCGCCCGCAGTATTGTTAGACGAACCGGCGCAGCCCGCCATAAATGCAAATACACTCACCAAAAGCGCTAGAACTATTTTATTTTTCAGAACATGCATCGCGATACCTACCTGAAAATGAATTTAGATGAACTTTTACGGTCATGCACCCTGAAAGGCTATCAAGGAAGCGGACCGGGCGGCCAGCATAGGAACAAGACCAACACTGGAATCCATCTTTCGTTACAACAATATAATTTAGAAATTAAATCTTCTGAAAGTCGAAGCGCAAAAGAGAATAAAATTCATGCGCTACACCGTATGCAGATGGCTCTCGCCTTGAACGTACGCGAAGAACCGCCGGCAGTCGAAATGAAATTTCCGGGAAGCAACGGCCACATCCAGCCGAGCAACCCGCAGTTTCCCCTGTTTGTAGCCCATGTCTTCGACATCATGGCGACCAAAAACGGCGATACGAAAGCCGCCGCGGCGGCGTTCGGCCTTAGTCCAAGCGCACTTGTAAAAATTCTCCGGCAGGACAAGGCCTGCGCAGCCAAGTTGCAAGGGAATCGCGTGGAGAACGGGAAAGGCAAACTGCATTTGTAAAGTAACTAAATATTTTACAATAAATTTTAAAATAGTTCTGTCCAAAACTCTCTTTAAAGCGTGTTAAGTAAGTAGGACCACTCAACAAACAGGAGGTTTATATGAGTCCTACCATCAAAAAGCACGTCTGCATTTGCGCAGCGACAATCTCCACTGCACTAGGCTTGTGGAACTGTTCAAGCAGTACTCAAGAAAGTGCGTCTCCAGCAACCGTTCAAATAGGCGAAACAGCCAATGTGGCGCTCAATTTGAACTTTTCCGATACGCCTCTGCTCGATAGCCTCGTGCTGGACTGTTACGGGCCTGACACAATCCATCTCGTACATTCTACCGAAAAAAAATCGTTCAATCTGGACATTTTTCCGAGCGAAGAATGGGTCTTTAAAGCAAAGCTATATGCCAATGGAGCGTTGATGCAAGAAGGCGAAGTCACGACGGCGATCGAAGCCGGTGCTGCCGTAAACTTGAACATTCCCTTACACGCTCTCGTCGGACTAGTTTATGTGAAAATCCCCATCGGTTTCGGAAATCCGGCAGGGATTAAAAAAGGTGAAATGAAACTGACGAGCAACAACGAAACATTCACCTACCCTATGGCGTTTGAATCCGATTATGTAACGTTTACTAGCGATGACTTGAAACTCAATCGTGAATATCATATCGTGATTTCGATGCAGGATGAAAGCGGGAAGAGTATCTTTAGCCTGGATGACGTGTTTACGTTGGATGAAAAGACTCCCATTCCGAATTTCCAGATAGCCTCGCTTCGCAGCAAGATTGTACTAGCGATTGAACTTGCAAAGGAAGTGAACATGCAAGTGTCGCTGCAACTCCCCGCGATGAAACGCGCCCCTGCAGCAAATGACATTGTCATAAGTGAATTCTTTGTACAACCTAACGCAAGCGATTCTACTCAGTTTACGTTCGTAGAATTCTACAACGGAAGTACCGATACGCTCGTTTTGGACAAATGTACTTTGGGCAAGACATCGAATGTAAGCGGTTCTGCCGAGATTACGACGCTCGAACTCCCGCCAAATAAAATTCTTGTCGTGGGAGACCGTGAAACAGCGGACATTCCGGGAATTTACAAGTTCACTGGAAGTATGCCGTCGTTTAACAAATCCTCCGGTTCACTCGTATTGCAATGCGATGGAAATGTTCTTGATTCGCTCTACTACGGCAAGGCGGATTCACTCCATGTATCGCCATTACCAGTCGGTCCGGCATCAGGAGCTGTTCGCAAGAGTTCGCAGTTGAACATAGGGCTTTGGAACAAGCGTAACGAGCCGGATTCTTGGTGCACGAGTACTCCGACTCCTGGAATCATTTCTGTTTGCGGAAATTAGATTTTTAGTTCCGTAACGTGAAATCCGCACCATGTACGGGTTAAAAAGGAAATGGCCGTTCCGAATGGAACGGTCTTTCCCAAATGCAATTCTCTCTAGCGAACTCTAAAATTTGAAATCCAATTTTAGAGTTCATCCAATGTTATAACGAGCGCATCGGTTGCATCGCGAAAATTGGCGCATTCCGTCAAGATGCAATCGGCGCCGTTCACAAACGCCGTTGCAAGGCGCATCGCTTCGTTTTCGGTAAGCTTGTGGTTCGTGCGCGCAGCCGCCGCATAGAGTTCAGCCGCCTTAAGCGACACGTCGGCATTCACTTCGCAAAGTCTTACATTTGCGGATTTCTCAAAAAATTCTCGATATTGCCTTGCCAAAACATCTTCGTTTGAGCCGTAGGCTTTCTTGCAGACTTCAAACAACGTCACGGACGAGACTAGAACCTGTACGTTGTTCTCGTACACCATGTCGAGTACGTTCGAAACAACCGGATAATAATCCGGGTGCATCTGGAGGAGTCTTACAAGCGGCCCCGAATCCAGAAATAAAATACGGCTTTGCTCAATCGACTTGATCATAATCTTCTACAACAATTCGTTGCAATGGATAAACAGTCTTTTTTAAATTAAATTTTTTTTCAAACTTGGGCCAAGCCCTCTCTTAATCATCTTCTTTGACGGGTTCGTAAATTTCCATATAGGCGGCATCATAACGCATACCGGATCGCATCATTTTGAAACGCCCTGCACGCGGATAAAAATACCAGTTCATCCATTCACCGCTCATGTCCGTGCGCTTGGTCTTGAGGGCAATCGGCTTTTCCCCCATAAAGTAATCGCGCTTGTGCGGAATCACGCGCTCCATCGCACGGTACGTATGCACCGTATTACCTGCCTTGCGTTCAATGGTCCCACGTCCATCCTTGCTCCATGTAATGTTCACGACGCCGTGTTCATCCTTCAAAGGTTCGCACGTGTCATAGCCGCTTGCGCACCAGAGATATTTAGGATAAGTAAAGTTGTAGGTATCGAAGTTAAACGTCTCGACAATGCGGTTGTTCCCTCGGAATGTCGGGTAGTTCCCGGCAAGCGTATATTCTCCCGAATTGTATGATTCGCAGCCATGCTGAGCGACTCTTACAACTCGGTTAAAAACATCAACACCCACCGAGCAACCGTCCTCTTTATAGATAAAGCGTGCGTGACCGTTGATGTTCTTTTTTTCAAGGTTGCCCATCTCGATTTCGGCGATGTTGTTGTCCTTGCCGTTCTGGACTATAATATTGAAACGACTGGCATTGCTTGGAGAACTTTTCAAAATAACGCGACCCGTTTCGGAGACGTATTCCCCACTCAAATCCGTATATTCCTGCATAAAGCGGTCCAGTTCCGAACGCTTGACCCAGACATCGCCAAACTTGCAATTCACAGGAACGTAACGGGGCGGGGCCTTCGGTTCGACTTCTTCGTATGTCACAACTTTTTGCTTTTGGGTAACGGTTTGGATTTTTCCGTTTTTGTCACGAACTTTCTCTTGAACATCCACATAGCTTTCGTGTTCAATCCGGTCTTTCGGGATGGGGAGTTCCTTGATCATGTCCGAAGACATTAAATATCCTAGCGGGCGATTTTCATCGATAACACCATTGATTTTCTTAAAGACATCCAGTTTCATTTGGGCAAAAGCGCTCGCCACACAAAGTACCGATACCAACAACAAGTTTTTTTTCAAAACAATCACCTCTTTTGGATATTTAAATTAGATTAAAGGGGGCAATATATGTAGTAAAAAAAATATTAAGATATTTTTGCTAACATTTAAATGAGTATTTAAACACAAAATTAATTACCAAGGAGACCCCAAAATGAAGAAAATGTTTCTTGCAAGCTGCATACTCGCTGCATCCGTGTTTGCAGCGCCCAAGGCAGATGATGTTAAGGCTGTAACCGAAAAAACGACAGTAGAAGCTAAGACTGCAGTTTCAAAGGCAAAAGCCGTGACAGCAAAGAAGAAGGCTAAAGTCGAAAACGTCAAGGCCGATGTCACAAAGGCCGCCGAAGAGGCCAAAGCCAATGCCGCTGCCGTAACGGAAAAGGCTCCGGAAGCAGCAAAGACTGCCGCCGCGGACGCTCAAGCCGAAGCAAAAGCCGCTGTAGCCGAACAAGTTCCGGTTGCCGAAGTCAAGGCTCCTGCAGTAGCCGCTCCGGTTGCAGAAACAGTCCCGGTTATTCCGGCAATTGAACCTACTCCTGCTCCAGAAGTCAAGCCCGTTGTCGTTCCGCCTCCTGTTGTCGAAGCTCCGGTCGCAACGCCTGCTCCGGCAGTGGTACCGGCAGAAGAGGTCGCCGCAACGGAACAGGCCTCTACCACCAGCCGCAAGAAAAAGAAAATGATTGAAAACGCCGTTTTCACCGTCAACGAAATCGACTTTGACATCAACGCGGACTTTGAACTCGAAGCCGGCAAGGTCCTTTGGACAAGCGAAGACGATGATGCTGCGGACAACTTCGAAAAGTGGAGCGGTCAGGCTAATTTCGCAATTCTTGCTGAAACCAATAATTTCAAGGGCAAAATCGCCCTCGCCTTCTACCCCGGCGACTTGAAAACAGACAACGTTCATGGAGATGTGGGTGGCGCCGAAGATTACTTCTCCCTCGATGAAGCTTGGGCATACCAGAGTAAAGACTGGTTCAGCTTCAAGGTCGGTCGTTGGGACAATACGGACAAGAACGGCGATTACTTCGGTGGCTATATCGATGGCTACGTAAACGGCTTCCTCTCTACGCAGGATCCTGAAAATCAGTTTGAATTCGGCTTTACTCCGAACAAAAACTTGGATTTTGCACTCTCGTTGATTAGCAAGGCTCCGCACCTCAACAAAGGTGACCTCCGCCTCGTATTCAATTTCCATGAACTTCCGAATCTCGAAATGTTCGACATCCAGCTTGGCTACCGTAGCAACATTTTCGACAAGATCTATGATAGCGATGCAACAATTAAGCACAATGCGTCCTTGAAGGTCCGTGCTCCGATTATTCCGGATTTCTTCACACTCTTTGGTGAAGTTGCACTCATGGATCTCTCCGATGATATGGTCGTCCCGCTTACGGGTGGTATTGAATTCAACTTCAAGACTGTGGACCGTGTCATTCTCGAAGCCGAATACGTTTCTAGCCGTCATAACAAGAGCGGTTTCTACGAAGGCAAACCGAAACATATCAAGGATGTTCTCGGCGCCATCTATGTCGAAAAAGCTCTCACGGATCGTTTTTCACTTTCTGCGGGCATCCACAGTTTCGGTGCAACCAAGGACTACACGATCTCTGGCGACTTAGTCGGAAGAATAAACTAAAGAGACCGCTCGGCTCTATTGCATAATTAGAACCGGCGTCATCGCCTCGCTCTCGCACCGCCCCCGTTTAACAACGGGGGCTTTTGCTCACGGGAGACCGCTCGGCTACTGTTAGGCTTTTTCGTAGAACAAACTCATTGATTCATGTAATGGCAACTTGCTTGGCATATGTTTTTTTTGTACTTTTAACGAGAGAGTTGTTTAGGAGACAATGTATGAAAGTACTAAAAACGTTAGCGGTATCTGCTGCAATTGCGCTTACCGCTTGTGGCGACGATAATGTTGCTGCATTTGACGAGCCTCCCATGTCGAGTCAAGATGTTTCGAGTCAAGATCCTTCAAGTCAAGGGAAGTCAAGTTTCAGTTCCGAAGCTGCTGTGACAAGCTCCAGTTCGGATGCTAACGCAACAAGCTCCAGCTCAGATGCGGTTCAGGGAAGTTCCAGTTCAAAAACAGGCCCCGAAATGATTTCGAACGGTTCCATCATCACCGATGGCAAAGTTGTCGATTTGCGCGATGGCAAAACATACAAGACAACGGTCATCGGAAATCAGGTGTGGATGGCTGAAAATCTCAAATTGGATGTTACCCAATACGTTGATGACGGAACATATAATAACGAATACGGTCTTTATGACGCCTTATGGAACAGTTATTTGTATGGCGAAGTTTTAGACACTAGCGAGCATTTCTACCCGTGGAACATCGCCATCGATACAGCCGGATTATTTGGAACAAGTGCCAAAGGTTGCGACTTCGAGTCTCCATGTAATTTAACGGGAATGGTTCGTGGAATATGCCCCGAAGGTTTCCATATTCCCAATCCATCAGAGGTCGAACAATTGATTAGAGCTATAGGCGGAAAATGCGGGACATCCCAAAAGCTTAAAGCGAAACAATCCGGATGGAGCATTGATAACGGCACTGATGAATTTGGATTTGCAGCACTCCCTGCTGGATATTACGCCGTATGGTGGGGTGACGGAATGGAAAGTTTTACTTTTGAGCATGAATATGATTCACAAGCAAAATTTTTAACAACGTCAGACACACTCACTTGGAGCATCGCAACCGAAGCAAGCTATGCCATCGGCTATAGAGAAGAATATGAAGTAGTTGATCTTACTGAAGATTATCGTTGGACCATGAGTTCGCTCCGTTGCGTAAGAGACGAACCCGCCGGAGTTGATTGGGTGGATCCGCCTCTGCCAACCGCGCCCGCCTTGCCAGATTTTGAATACGGTGAATTCACCGATGAACGCGATGGACAAACATACAAGACCGTTGTTGTCAACGGCAAAACATGGATGGACCAGAACTTAAATTACGTCTTTGACGCTGTGGATACAAATGCTTCGTGTAAGGTTTTTTACGAAGATGAAGACGAAGAATGCGAGAAATCCTCTGATTATTCATGCAAGCATCCATTTGTCGGAAGTCCTGTAAGTTGTAAAAACAAATACAGCATAGATGCCGCTTACTGCAAAGAAAATGAAGCGGTCTGTAAAAATTATGGAAAGTTCTACACTTGGAATCAAGCTTTAAAAGCATGCCCCACAGGTTGGCATTTGCCCGACAATGACGAAATAGATGACTTTTTGGAATCCATCAACCCCTATACCGTTTATGAAGGGGAATGTCTTTTAAGGCATACCAGGTTTAATAAAATTGAAGATTCTGATTTAAACAAACTGTTGTCTAAAGATTTTGGATTAAAAAATTTCCAAATGGATTTCTGGACTTCAACCGTAGCCAATTTCAACAACAATTACGTATACACTTCTGGTTACGCAAGTCTCAAAACAGAAATGCAGAACATCCGCTGCGTAAAAGATTAGTAGTCGTTCAAAACTCATAAAAGAAATCCTGCGATGTCCTCGCAGGATTTCTTTTGCAATTTCACTCTACTGTCTGCTGCCGACTGACAACTGCGGCGAAGCCGCTAGAAGCCCTTGCGTTCCAGATCTAGCAAAAGAGCCTGGAGGGATTCTTCGACTGAAGCGCGGAAACTGTTCGAACCTAGGCTGCAACTGGCAACAACTTCATTACCGGAAGAAATACGAATGACATCGAAGCCGTTTTCAGATGTAAAGCAGACTGTTAAACCCTTATTCAGTGCTTTTTCTAATAAATCGCGCATAGGGACTCCTTTAATGATGAATTCAAAAACTTGGGTTGGCGAACCAACAGACTTAAACTAGGCTTTTTTACCCGAAAAAACAAGCAAATAATCTTGAAAAAAAGTTATTTCTATGTATTTTTAAAAGTAGGGGGTTTTTATGTTCGATTTTCATATTCATTTAGCCCGACTACCCCACCCCAAGCGGCTAATCCGGTTGCTTTTGGACCGCAATTATGACTTCGTTGCAGTCGCATGTGAGCCTTGGGAATGGAATGATGTTTCGCTGCTGAAAAAGGAATTTTCAACAGGACTAAAGCCAATCAAGACTGCCTACGGACTACACCCGAAGGTTGCAAAAGATGTTACAAAAGAGGTGTTGTTTGAACTGCGCGAGTACTTGAAAAACGACAAACGGGCTATGGTTGGTGAAGCCGGTATTGACAAAAGGTACCCGGGCTACGATGATGGCTCGCAAGACCAGATTTTTTTAGCGCAGGCAGGACTCGCCCTAGAACTCAAACGGGATTTGCAAGTTCATTGTGTCGGGGATTACATGCGGGTGTTAAGATTACTGAAAGAAGCCGGTTTTTCACAAGATTTTAAACAAACGCAAGATTCTCCGCGTCCCATTTTCCATCGATTTGGCGGAGATTTAAATTTCGTCAAGAAAGCCCTCCCTTTGGGAGCGCTCTTTTCTCTACACGAAGACAGTTTCCGCAAAAAATCGACAACGGCAGCCATTCCGCATATACCGCAAGAACGTGTGTTCTTCGAAACAGATGCCGATGAATCTTTCTTGGAACCAGAAGAACTCGCCGAATCGCTCGAAAATCGTCTGGAATCAGTTCGAGCCGCCTATGCCAAGAGCCTTGAGTAGCGGGTCTGCCGGCCTGATGGTCGCCGCCTGCACTTGAATATTTGCGAACGCTCGGAACACTTCGAGCGTTTTTTTTGCCATTTCCACTGGAGTCCCGCGCCCGACCTCGAACACTGCTTGCAATGGCGACATTCCCAAGTAACGCATACTGCATGTGCAAAGGCTGCTGATTTCACCCAACACACGCGGATCCGGCGATGGAGTCTCTGCAAATGTCGCAACGATAACGCCCTTGCGGAGCGCTAGCCCTTGGATGCGCAAACGGCCCGCCAAAAGTCCGAGCTCGGTCACAAGCAAAAGCATCTTCGCCGGCGTCGGCACCGGGCCAAAGCGGTCTTGTAGTTCGCTTTCGATGTTCTGCACATCCGCCTGCGACGTGATGCGTGCAATGCGCTGGTACAGAGAAATTCTCGTGAGGCCATCTTCCACGTAATCTTCGGGGAGGTAAGCATCCACGCCGATTTCCACACGCGGTTGTATCGGCTTTTCGAGAGTGCCGCCACGAAGCATTTCAACCGCTTCACGCACCAGGCGCACATACGTTTCAAAGCCTACTTCGGCAATAAAGCCGTGCTGTTCTTGGCCGAGCAAGTTGCCTGCACCGCGAATTTCGAGGTCACGCATGGCAAGCTGGTAGCCGCTGCCGAGGTCGGTAAACTGTTCCAACGCCTTGAGGCGGCGCATGGATTCCTGCGAGATTTCACCGCGCTGCGGAATGACGAGGAACGCCTTTGCCAAGACGCTACTGCGGCCAACGCGGCCTCGCATCTGGTAAAGCTGGCTAATGCCAAAGTGGTGCGCGTTCATGATGATAATCGTGTTCGCATTCGGCACGTCCAAGCCGGATTCAATGATGCTCGTGCTCACGAGAATATCGAACTTGCGCGAAAGGAAAGCGTCCATCACGCGTTCAAGCTCGTGATCTTCCATCTGGCCGTGAGCCACAGCGACTTTCGCTTCAGGCGCCATCGCTTCGATTTCTTCGGCGAGCTTTGTAATCGTTTGCACGCGGTCATTCACCACGAACACCTGGCCGCCACGAGCGAGTTCATCTAGAATCGCATTCTTCAAGACTTCATCATCGCGCTGCATCAGCTTCGTTTCGACCGGCAAGCGGTTAATCGGCGGCGTATTGATAAGCGAAATATCGCGAACGCCCGTCATGCTCAAGTGCAACGAACGCGGAATTGGCGTCGCACTCATGCTGAGCGTATCGACGGAAAGCCTGAACTGGCGGAGTTTTTCCTTTTGCTTCACGCCAAACTTTTGCTCTTCGTCAATGATCAAAAGCCCGAGGTCCTTGAACTCGCTCTTGTTCGACAAGAGCGCATGTGTGCCAATCACAATGTTCACCGAGCCATCGGCAATTTGCTTGAAGA
This sequence comes from Fibrobacter succinogenes, assembly GCA_902762795.1. Lineage (GTDB taxonomy): Bacteria > Fibrobacterota > Fibrobacteria > Fibrobacterales > Fibrobacteraceae > Fibrobacter > Fibrobacter succinogenes_E. Next base: position 84,427 of record CACWPM010000007.1, read on the forward strand.
TTTCCTTCTTTTCCTTGGCGCTCTTGTAGCGGTTCATCAAGGCGATGTTGACCGGATAAGCGGCAAAGCGTTCGCAGAAGTTTTCGTAATGCTGCGCCGCAAGAATTGTCGTCGGCACGAGAATGGCGACCTGCTTGTTCGAGGCTACGCACTTGAACGCCGCTCGCATCGCAACTTCGGTCTTTCCAAAGCCCACGTCACCACAAATCAAGCGGTCCATCGGGCGACGGCTTTCCATATCGCGTTTGATGTCGGCAGTAGCACGAAGCTGGTCCGGCGTCGGATCGTATTCGAACGATTCCTCGAATTCCTTTTGCATGTTGCCATCGGGCGGGAAGCCGAAACCTTCGACGAGTTCGCGTTTCGCATAAAGTTCCACGAGGTCGCGCGCAATCTTGATGACCTTTTCTTTGACGCGCTTCTTGATGTTTTCCCAAGTCTTGCTGCCGAGGCGGTCGAGCTTGGTTTCCACATCGTCCGAGCGGTCGAGGCGTTCAATCTTTTGCAAGTCCGAAACCGGGAACTTCAAGCGGTCGCCGCCATCGTATTCCAGCAACGCGCAGTCCACCATACCACCGTTGACTTCCACGCGGACAAGCCCCAAGTAGCGGCCAATGCCGTGGTCTTCGTGCGCCACCAGGTCACCGCGATTGAGAGATTCCACCATCAACGCATTCGTGACAGAACCCGCAATCTTGTGCTTACGAGCCTTGTTCGCATGGCGGTTTAGAATTCTCGTTTCGGTAAGAAACGCAACATTATCGTCTTCGAGCCAGAACCCTTCCGACAAGTTTCCGATAAAATAATCTTCGACCGGCAAGTCGTCAAAAATTTCACGCAAGCGGTTCACGCCGCCAAGCGTCTGCGCCATCACATAGACGCGGCCGCCCTTGTCGTAGAATTCTTCGATTTCTTTTGCAACCGCATCCGTACCGTTCGAAGTAAAGTCCTGCGGACGCATGTGCATTTCGTGCCAATTGCCATCATCGACTTTGACACGAGTCATATCGAGCGATGCACGACCTACAAACAAGCGCGAAAGCTCACCAATCTTGAACCAAATATCCGCGGGAGCCGCAATCCCCGCATCCGTAACGCGAGCTTCATCGTAAGCACCTCGGAACGCACCATACATCTTCGAAGCAGTTTCCGAAAGCAACGAAAGTTCTTCAAAGACAAGCGATGCACGCGGCATGTAATCCAAGAGGCTTGCCACCAAACGCTGGTGATTCGGACGATGCCACCACAGCGATTCTTTGGAACATTCCTCGCCCGCCATCACCGATTCCGGCACTGTAAATTCGCCCATCGGGAAGAACTCGATATGCGTCATCTGCTCCAGCGAGCGCTGCGAGAAAATATCAAAAGCGCGAATGGACTCAATCTCGTCGCCGTAAAATTCAATACGGATCGGGTGCGGATAAAGCAAGCAGTTCACATCGACAATGCACCCGCGAATCGAAAACTCGCCCACGCCGCTCACCATCGGCTGTTCCGTAAAGCCGTGATCAAGAAACCACGGGCGCAAAGACGAAGGTTCCAGTTGGTCGCCCACGCGGAGCGTACGCACCTGGCGCATAATATCACCCGGTTCCGGGAGTTTCATCAAGAACGCATTGAGCGGACAAACGACAACAAATGGCTTTTCGGTATGCGAAACATCGCGGAAGAACTTCAGACGTTCTTCAAGCACGCCCTCGAACGGCACCTTAATTTCGTAGGGTTTCAAACCGAGCGACGGGAAAAAGCGAACAAATTCCTCGCCCACCATGCTTTCGAGATTCTCGACCCAGACTTCGGCACTGCGGTAATCCTTCGCAATCACCAGAATGTTCTGCGGGCTTTTTAAGAAACGGTTCGCCACCATCATCGAGGCAAGCGGAACCGACGCGCCATTGACGTGAATGGCCTCGTTATCAGCATTTTCAAAAAGCGAAATCGCAGGGAACGAATTTTCTTGAAGGAATTCCGAAATGGTAAGCATAGAGGGAAATGTAGAAAAAAAATCGGCCTACCATCCGAAACAAATATTTCAATTCAAAAAAGTAGATTATACACTACGGATAATTGCAGACGAACAACAATTATTGTATATTACTGTATGTAAAGTCATAAAAAATGGACGCAATAAGCAACATAAAAAAGAATTACGATTTCTTCATGAAAAATCTTGAAACCCTTTACGCAAAGTATAAGGGTAAATTTCTTGTCTTGAAAGATGAAAACGTAGAGTCTGCCCATGACGATCTTGCATCTGCATACAAGCACGTAATATCAAAATTTAAACCGGGAGAATTTTCAATACAGGAATGCAAGTCCAACAAACGTGAAGGCTACATCGAAGTTTTCAACTCCAGTTGCGTGAAGTTTGGATAATGGCTTCATTCACAACAACCTGCCCAGGTATCGCAGACTGCCTTAGAAGTCACAGAAGGTATTTCTAGCGGAACATGGGATGTTCTTATTGGCATGGATGTAATTACAATGGGTGATTTTTGCGTTTCAAACTTCAACGGAGTAACAACATTCTCTTTCAGAGTCCCTTCCGAAGGTAAAACGGATTACGTTCAAATTGATTTGGCTAAACAAAGTACAACAGCATAATCTCAAACAAACTGTCACCGCAATCCAAATCCTAAATAGTATCGGCAAAAAAATGTATTTACATTTTTTCTTAGCTATTACTATTGCTCTGATAGTTAAATAATTGATATCAACGAATAGATATTTAAATTACAAAATGTATGGATTCTCCTTCGGAGAATGACCGACTCTATGATTTTGTAAATTATTTAATTATTGCCTCTATATAAATTCTTTTTTTGTATTTTGCGGTGGTGATTATTAACGATTGGGTTTTGGAATGAAAAAGAAGTTTATTGTCATTTTCGGGCTGGTTTGTTTAGCCATATTGTTGTTCTTCGTTTTCAAAAACGATAACGTGCAATTCGCGCACGATAAAAATACGGCAAGCGTTTCCAATAATACAGCAAGCGCCTCTGACAGCGCAGCTCCTAAAACCAAGACCATGTATCGAATTTTGGAATTCAATGGAGATATCTCTGTGTGGGATTCAGCCGACTGTGTTATTCGTGATTCTTCGTTTTCGTGCAGAAAAACGTGCAAACATGATTTCTTTGAAAAGTTATTTGGGACCAAATGGCAAAAAACCGATACAAATCATAAAAAAAAGCAAAAAGTCATTTATAAAGACTCGAATAATTATAAAGACTTAAATTTCGGTAAAAACGCCATTGTAAATTATATTCCTATAGCAGATATTCCTGCATTCGATCGAAAAAACGTCGCAAAGTTTTTTTCTTATATATCTGGAGGACCATGTTCCAAACTTTTGACATTCAGTTCAAATTATAAAATCGAAGCTATTGGAATTCCTGATGATTTTAAATGGAAGAAACGAAATGCTCATGAAATGCTCATTCATAAAAACGCAGCAGGGCAAAACACATGCAAACTAGAACAAAATATATACAAATCTCTACAAAATTTATTATCGAAACCACCGAAAGAACTGAAGCTGATTCATTCAACTAATAAAAAAATAGCTTATCAACCAAGACTAGATGTTGATTTCTGTTATTTACCCGAAAAAAAAGAAATCTATGAATACCAACTACTTAACTATTCACTCCTGTATAAGGACACTACTTTTTCGTGGAAACTTGTCTATAAAGATCAATACGGTCGCGGCGACACGCTAGATATCACAACAAAATTCGAAGTAAATCAAAACTACACACCCACAAAGTGCTTCGATTCCGCAAATGAAACAGGTTCATCAAAAGATACCCTCTTTTATCGTATTCTTGATTTTAGAGGGGATACTACTATTTGGCATCCTTCTGATTGTAAAATTTTCGGCAATCGTTTTTCATGCGTTCGTAGAGTATCAGCCAGCAAGTGGGAACAATGCAATTATCCTTACCGCAAGGACAATTCTTCAAAAGCGAAATATAAAAATCTAAACTTTGGAAAAGAAGCTATCACAAACTACATTCCTACAGCAGAAATTCCCGAATTCAATCGCGACTCTGTAGCAAAACTCTTTTCTATTTTGCCAAGCACATCCTGTTCTGCATTGCTGACATTCAAATCCAATTACAGTATAGAACCCATCGGGCTACCTAAGGATTTCGAATGGCGAAAAGACTTTCCGAAAGCCGTCGTTAAAGAAATTTCTAAAAAGAAAAAATTGTGCGCCCTTGAATATCGGAGTGTGTCTAATCGTCCCGTCCCCTACAAACAATACCGCGACATCATTTTTGAAGAATTGCCCGAAAAAGCCCGTGTTTACAACTATCAACTTTTTAACAAATCGCTTCAATCTTACAAGGACTCAACCATTAAATGGAAACTTGTCTATAAAGACCAATACGGTCGCGGCGACACGCTGGACATAACAACGAAATTCGAATGAAACAATTCCCCAAGCTAAAGTCTAATTCGATTTCATCGTACTGAACACATACTTTGCGTTTTTAGTTGTATAACTCCAATCGGGGCTTCATGCGATAACTCTAAATACATTGTGAAAAACAGAAACATCAATCGAAGTGTTTTTACAAAAAGCCCTTGGGATAAAAAAAATTTTTTATCTTTAGTCATGAAATTTCAGCCGATTTCACGGCTTTTTAATTGAGGTTTATAATGGCTAAGAAGAAAGATACCCAGACTAACATGTGGACGGGCCGCTTTGCTAGTGGCATGGCCCAGAGCATGGTCGATTTAAGTTTCAGCTTGCAGTTTGATGCAGAACTCATCGAAGAAGATATTGAAGGGAGCATCGGACATGGCAAGGGGCTCGTCGAATCGGGTGTTCTTTCGAAAGCCGATTACAAGAAGATTTGCGATGGTCTCAAGAGCATCCTCGACGACTACCATGCCGGCAAGAACCTTTGGTGCGATAGCGACGAAGACATCCACATGGCTGTGGAACGCGTGCTTACCGAACGCATCGGCGCTCTCGGCAAGAAGATCCACACGGGCCGTAGCCGCAATGACCAAGTCTGCACAGACTTCAAGCTTTACATGCGTCACCGTGCTGCAGAAATCCGCCAGCTCGAAATTGAACTCATGGAAACGGTCTTGGACCTTTCCAAGAAGTACTTTGGCAAGATGATGCCGGGCTATACGCACTTGCAGCAGGCACAGCCGATTTACTTTAGCCATTACCTCATGAGCATGTTCTTTGCCGTGAGCCGTGACGTGAAGCGTCTCGACAATTTCCTCGAATTGCATAGCCAGCTCCCGCTGGGAAGTGGCGCCATGGCGGGTTCCGCATTCCCCTACCACCGCGCACTCGTTGCCGAAGCCCTTGGCTTTAAGGACGTGAGCCCGAACAGCATTGATGCCGTGAGCCATCGCGACATGATGCTCGAATTCGAAGCAGACCTTGCGATTATCGCAAACACCATGAGCCGCTACGCCGAAGACTTTGTGAACTGGAGCTCTTGCGAATTTGGATTCCTCACATTGCACGATGCATTCTCCAGCGGTTCTTCGATGATGCCGCAGAAAAAGAATCCGGACTCCATGGAACTTATCCGCGGAAAGTCTGGCCGTATGCTCGGAAACTTCACCGCACTCTACACGCTTGTGAAGGGCGCTCCGCTCAGCTACAGCCGCGACTTGCAAGAAGACAAGGAACCTGTCTTCGACAGCGTCCACAACGTGAAGGTAATTCTCCGCGTGATGAAGGAAGCTTTGGAAACGGCTCGTTTCAACTTCGAAACGATGCACGCCAAGATGCTCCCGGCGCTCCTTGCAACAGACCTTGCGGACTTGCTCGTGGAAGCAGGCGTTCCGTTCCGCGACGCCCACCACATCGTGGGAAGCCTCGTCGGCGATGCAGCACGTGCAGGCAAGCAGTTTACGGAACTTTCCGACGAGGCTTGGACCGCCGCAGGCGTCCCGGACGTCGCCAAGATGAAGAAGACGCTCACGTTCGAATACAGTGTAAGCAAGCGCAACATCGAAGGCGGCACAGGCCCGAAGTCCGTGAAGCAACAATTTGTAAAAGCCGCTGCAATTTTGAAGAAGTTCAAGAAGTAGGTGTTCGATTTTTGGTTATAGGAGCTAAGTCCTTATAACCTTTCGCAACGTATCATGCCCCACTCAGTGGGGCATTTTTCGGTATGGAACAATAACGGAAAATGGTGAACGAACATCTACGAGAACTTGATTCTCGGATCGACGAGCGTATAAAGTATATCGCTAAATAGACGACCGACCATCGCCATGAGGCTGCTAAGGAAAATAATCCCCATCACCACGTTGTAATCGCGATTGACCATGGAATTGTAATACAAAAGACCCATGCCATCAATATCAAAGACTTTTTCGATGAGGAGCGCGCCTGCAAACATGAGCGTGCAAATTTCGGAAAGGCGGGTCGCAATCGGAATAAGCGCATTGCGGAGGGCATGGTGTACAAGAGCCTGGTTAAAGCTGAGTCCTTTCGCTAAAGCGGTGCGCATATAATCGCGGCCCAGTTCCTCCAGTGCCGAGTTTTTCATGAGGAACGTGAGGAACGCAAATTCGCTAATCATGTAGCAGAAAATCGGGAGCGCCAAATGCTGCGCCAGGTCAAAGATTTTCCCGAAGAACGTAAAGTCCTCGAAGTCATCGCTCGTGAGCCCGCCTAGCGGGAAAATGTCCAAGTACGAACCGCCCGCCAAGAAGATGATGAGCAAAATGCCCAGTGCATAACCCGGCATCACGTAACCCGAAAAAATAAGGCCGCTTGTAAACGAATCGAGCTTGCTACCGTGATGTACCGCCTTCCATAGCCCTAGCGGGATGCAGATAAGGTAGCTCAAGAAGAACGATGTCACGCCAAAGAACAGGGAAATCGGGAAACGGCTAACGATAACGTCCCAGACTGGGAGTCCGTACGTATAGCTTTCCCCTAGATTCAAATGAAGCACATTCCAAAGCCACGTGAGATAGCGTTTCCATGCAGGCTGGTCAAAGCCAAAGTACGCCTGGATTTGCGCAATCTGGTCCGGCGAAAGCGCCTTGGACGCATCTACCCCACCCTTCATCGAAGCCGCCTGCTGCGCACGAGAAATCAGCTCTTCCACAGGGCCTCCCGGCAAGAGCTGAATCAAGATAAAGCACACCAATGAAATCCCGATTAATGTCGGAATCATCAAAAGCAAACGACGAAGGATATAAGAACGCATGGTTAGGTTTTTAGGTTATAGGCAATAGGTTTTAGGATTAGTTTCACACGCTTCGCGTGTCTCATTAGGGCGGCGAAGCCGTGATTATTAGCCTAATACCTAACCCCTAAAACCTAATACCTTAATCTATCTCATTTTTCCAGAGCGGAGGACGTCCATCATGTTGAAGGGCCTTGCGGTGCCTGCAGCAATCTGGTCGGCAAGGAAGTTCACGGCGTCCACAGTACCTTCGGCGTAAATCTTACGGCCGCAAACATTGTGCTGGAATTCAAAGTGAACCGTGCCGTCTTCGCTATCGAGGCTGTAGGTGTGGAATGCGTGGCCGCCGAGGTATTCTTCGGGCACATGCATGCGTTCCATCTGTTCCTTTTCGACGCGGACTTTTTCGATGTCATCTTCAGTAAACTTGAAGCCCATCTTCTGGAACGTTCCGACAACAGCACGAGCCGTACCGCTTGTATCGGCCTTGGTCTTCTGGTGGCTTTCGACAACAGAAAGCTTGTAGCCGCTAAACGCTGTCGGGAATTCCTTGGCAAGGTATTCGATCATCATCTGGAAAGCGACAATCTGCTTTGCCATGTTCGGAGCAATCACGCTCGGGTGGTTTGCATCGGCAACGAGTTTTGCGAGTGCTTCGCGGTCACCGCCGGTCGTGCCCATCACAAACGGAATCTTGTGGTTCACGTAGAAGGCGGCGTTGTCGTTCACGGCGCTCGGGTGCGTGTAGTCAATGCAAATCAAGTTCGGATACTTGGCAAGCACTTCGCCAATGCGTGCTTCGCGGTTGGAGGGCTTCAAGAGCTGAATTGTCTTGCCTGCAACTTCAGCTTCGTTTTCGACAATAATTTCACCTGTCAAAGAATACGGGACAAGTTCCAAACCTCGGGCAACACAAGTTTCGGCCACGATGCGGCCCATGCTTCCCGGAATACCATTAACCATCACTTGAACGGACATAAAATCTCCTATAGTTTTTTCCGAACATAAGATAGAAAAAAAGGACGGGCTTTAGACCCGTCCTGTAAATTCAAGCAGAAAAGATTCGCTTATCTGCCACGAGAGTCGAGCTTGTACTTTGGAGTATTCTTAGCACCGACCTTCTTCAAAGCCTTGATGAGGCGAGTATAACCTTCGTTCGTAGCCCAGTCGAGCACGGAGTAACCCTGACCGCACTTGGCGTTCACATCGACACCCTTGTTGATGAGGAACATCATGGCATCATAGTTACCAGACTTGACTGTCCAGTGAATCGGCATGTAGCCATCCGGGCTGCGGTTTTCAAGCGGAGCGCCAGCATTGGCAAGCACTTCAAGCATGTCTGCTTTGCCCGTTTTTGCGGCGATGTGTACTGCCGTTGCGAGGTTCTGCGGTTCAACACCTTCTTTCTTGAGCTGATCCAAGATACGGACGACCACATCCTTGTTGCCCATCATGACTGCGTTGTCAATAACCGGCTCGCCATTGCCATTGTTGACATTGGCCTTTGCACCATGATCGAACAAGTAGTTGAGCACCATCAGGTTGCCTTTGTTGGCCGCGATGGCGACAGCGTTATTGCCGTTATCTGCCGGCTGGTCAATTTCGAAAGAGGCCTGGAGGAACAAGGTCATCTTGGCGGTATCGCTATTAACAGCATAAGAGACGAACTGGTTCGGCGTGAAGCCAATCTGCTTTTTCGTCAAATATCTGCGGACAGACTGCGGATCGTTCGGGTCCATGGTTTCTTCACAACCGGTCAAGGAAAAAATGAGACCGGCAGCACAGAGAGCCAAGATTTTCTTCTTCATATTATACTCCAATGATTTTTGAATTTTCAAGTCTAAAACTACACTATTTTTTTCATTTTATTACAAAAAAAACACGAATTTACACATTTTTTTCTACAAAGGGCTTCCGATGAACCATTCATGAAAGTAATCTTGCCAAAAGCGAATAAAGAACCATTATGCATTCGCTTCACGGCTGCACACGGTTTTTATTTTTTTACTTTCTTTGTCGTCTTTATTTTTAGTTTCTCGTTAATCTTTATTTTGGTGTCTTTTAAACCGTTCCATTTGACGATATCTTCGATTGTCACGCCGTACTGACGCGATATATCCCAAAGACCTTCGCCCTTCTTGACAACATGTGTAATCTCTTCGATTTTGGGCGCGCTCGAAACCGGTGCGGCGGAACCCGGAATTTTGAGTTTCTGTCCTACTCGAATGTTCGAGGAATTGCCCATATCGTTCATTTCACGGATAGCGGCAACCGTCGTCGAATACTTTCTTGCGATGGCATACAGATTATCGCCCGATTCGACTGTATAAATAATCGTCGTGCTGACCGGCTCCTTTTTTGAAGTCTTGGTTGAGGGTTCCGGTATTTTCTCGGACGATCTCTTCGATTTTTTGGAATCCGTAATTTCTATAGCCTTTGGCGGTTCAACAACAGCCACATCATCGTTCGCTCCGGACATTTTACGAGCCGGTCGCACATAAGCCGGTATCGAAAGAGAATCGCCAATCGTGAGGCGCTTGGTAAAGCCCTGGTTCGCCTGCAAAAGCAAGAACACCGGGACCTTGTACATTTTCGCAATTTGAGCGTAAGTATCCCCCGCCTTGACAACGTATTTTTCGCCTTTTTTGAGCGCCACTCGCTGTTGTACAAAGCTGCTGGGTTTTAGGTCCGGCTTTGAAACGTAAATGACATCGCCTTTTTTGACGTTCGACCATGCTTCGATATTATTCCAAATGCGTAAAGATTCCTGAGAAATGCCAAAGCGACGGGAAATGGAACCCAGATTGTCGCCAAGCTGCACCACGTAGGTACGGACCTTGCTTGGCTTTTTGCCCGTTGAACGGCGCGGTGCGACTTTAATCGGAATTAAAAGCGTTCGTCCCGGCTTGAGTTTTGTCTTTTTCATGTCGTTTGCACGCTGGATTTCCGCAACTCGAACACCATATTGCTGAGCTATAATTCCTATCGATTCCCCTTTGCGAACTTTATGTTGTTTCCAGCTCGAAAAACCGTTTTTTTCCATGCGGTCGTAGTTCTGAACAAAAGCCGCTCGCGTGCCATACGGTAAACGGAGCAAGTAAGCGTCCCGGTTCGGAGGTGTGCACCACATGGTAAGTTCCATATTCAACGAACGGAGCGTGTCTTCCGAGACTTTCAGGAATTTCGCAATTTCATCAAGCGAGAAAGAATCATAAACTGTAACGGTATCGTAGGCTGGCAAATGACGGGGCGTAATAGCCACATCGTAATGGTTCGGATAATGCCCGATGACCATCGCGGCAAGGATACGTGGCACATAGTGCATCGTCTCTTGCGGAAGTTCCAAATCCCAATATGTCACGGGACGATTCGGTCCCCACGAGGGATCTTCGCGTTTTTCGCGAAGCAAGCGCCGGATGCGGTTTTCGCCACAGTTGTAAGCCGCCATAGACAAAAGCCAGTCGCCAAATTCATCGTGAAGACGAGTCAAGTAATTCAGGGCTGCATCGGTCGCCAGTTCCGGATTGCGACGCATATCGACCCAGAAATCAAGCTCCAATCCGTAACGAATGCCCGTTTCGGGAATGAACTGCCACATGCCCGCCGCCTTTGCACGGCTGTACGCCTTCACGTTAAAGCCGGATTCCACCAACGCCAAATATATGAGGTCTCTCGGCATTCTCTTTTGTGCAAGTTTCGTATAGATAAGAGAATCATATGCCGTCTTGCGAGAGAGCGACCTCGTGATAAAGCCACGTGCCGTCGTTGTCATGTAATAGATTTCCTGCATGACACGTTCATTGAATCGTATCGGGAGCGTGAAACGCCCGGCATCGACTGTGTCAAGGAAATTTTCAATCACGCGTATCGACGCGCTGTCTGCCGCGTTTTCGTCATAGGCATCGACGCCATCGATCGTAAGGCTGTCCGCAGATGTCGAATCGCTTGCTTCCTGTTCCGAAAGGTTCGGGTAGACTTCTTCCAAAGCTTGCACGATACGCACTGGCATCTGCATTTTATAGATAGAATCTTCCGAACGCGTGAGACGGCTCTTGGCCGGATCGAATTTCTCTGTTACAAGCAAGCGCAAGGATTCTTCAAGATAATGCTTGGAAACGGCCCATTCGTGGTTGTCGATGGCCTGGAGCCCATACTGGTAATAGACCCAAGAGGGCCTCGTAGAATCCCCAACGATTTCTTTCCCCGGATTTGCTACAGGTACTTCAACAGACACCTTCTCCGTCTGGATAGGCTTCCCCTGTGATGACACGGCAACTTTCGCCTGTTTGGACGCACAGGCGGACAGCATCAAGATAATGAGTATGAAGCCGAGTCTAAAAAATGTATTCGACCATATCACTGGTCAAAATCCATGTCCTCGCCGTAGTCTGACCAAATTGGGTTACGGCCAAAGGATGGCTTATCAAAATCAACTTCTTCGTCAACTTCTTCTTCTTGCGGTTCTTCTTCTTCTTTCAGCAGATCATCTTCTTCGCCCAAATAAGACGGATCCGGTGTATCATCGAATGCGTCACTCTTGGGACGACGACCACAATAATAAGCAATGCTCATTTAAGCTATCCTCCGGTTTTATTGCATCAACTTGTTCATGCCATAAAGAATAACCCCGCACATCGCAAGTGCAGCAACAATTTGCAGGACGATGATAATCCTGTTTATCTTGTACGCCTTTTGCGATTTCCTATGCCATGATGGCAATTTGTTTGCGGTGTTCATGTTTCTCACTTCGGAAGTGAAATATATACATAAATTTGTAAATGAAAACAGATATTCTAAAAAAATGTCTAAATTCTTTATAAAAAAATGAAACAGTTTCTATTCATCATTCTTGTTTGCGCCGTTTTTTCATTTGCGCAGTCCGGATTTTCCATCAACAGTAGCGGAATCCACGTTCCTGGAGCACGAACCCTCAGTCCAGGAGACCTGTTTGTCATGGGCGGTTTCGAAATGGCCAGTACCAGCAAGCCGGCTAGTATTGAAGGGTATCTCCTCGATGAAAACGGAGAAAAAAGAATGCTCTCCGAAAATGTCCCGTCAAATTCCATCCTTGGATATGTCGGTTACGGACTCCTCGATTATCTGGAATTGGGGCTCAATCTGAACTTTCACTACGATGGAGATGCCGGAAATACAAAACTGAAGGGACTTGGCTTCGGCGACCTAGGACTCTTGGTCAAGGCTCAACCTCCCAGCCAAACCGCAAGAGACCTTCTGAACGCAGCGGCTGCAATCGAAATATTTATTCCCACGGGAACAAACGAAAAAGGACTCCGCCCGAGGCACCTTTGGTACATTCACAAAGACGGAACGACGCACTCCTACTCCGCAGCGGATTTCGCCATCGCCGGGACCCTTTATTTAACGGTCAGCATTCATAGAAACCTACGCTGGAATAATTATATAGGTTTGCTAAGAACTTTGGAAAATGGCGAAAACGTCTTTACATACGGTTCTGGCATCAACCTATTCCCCTATGAATGGGTCTCGTTAGTTCTTGAAGTCTCGGGCGAAACTTGGATCCGTTCCAAAAAAATTCTAAGTGGATTTGCAAACGACCAGTTGAGATTTTCACCCGGCCTAAAAGTCCGCTTGCCAAAATTCACGACACTATCCATCAACGCCGACCTCGGCATGGATCTTTTCCGAAAACGCAAAATCAGCCGAGGACATGCGATTACAGTAAAGAATAACGGGCATAGGTATTCTTACACCGTTGCTGGAAGCCCTCCCATTGCGGCATCTATCAAGCTAAGTCGGACTTTCGACCTCAGTGGAAGGATTGAAGATTACAAACACCGCATGGACTTGTGCCCCAAGTCTAGCCGTTCATTAAAAGAAAACGGTTACAAATGTGCGCCTGATACCGACAATGACGGTATTGCCGACGATATGGACAAATGCCCGGATACACCGCCAGAAATTCTTATCGATGATGTCGGATGCCCGTTCGACCAAGATAAAGACAACGTTCCAGACTATAAGGACCAGTGTCCCGATACAAAGCTCGGATATCCGGTTAATGAATTTGGATGTATTCGCGATGCCGATAACGATGGCATTCCAGACGAACTAGACAAATGCCCTGAAAGTTCTCCGGACGAAGAAATCAATGAATTTGGATGTGTTATGGACAGCGATGACGACGGCGTGCCGAACGTTCTCGATTCCTGCCCGAATACGCCTGCAGGACTCACGGTAAACAAGTTTGGATGTTTCTTGGACAAAGATGAAGATGGCGTACCGGACGAATGGGACCAGTGCCCGAACAGCGCTCCTAAAGAAATCGTGAACATGTACGGTTGTCCCATCGATTCCGATGAAGACGGAATCCCTGATTTTATGGACAAATGTGAAAAAACTCCGAAGGGCGTGATGATCGATAGCGTTGGTTGTAGAGTGGACCTCGATGGTGACGGTGTTTTCGAAGAAGACGATAAATGCCCGAACACTCCCGAAGACGCTCCAGTCGATAAAATGGGCTGCCCCGTCGATTCCGACAAGGACGGCATTTTCGACTATCTCGACAATTGCCCAAACACACTAGAGCGCACCGAAGTGGACAAGAACGGATGCCCTATCCGAGAAAAGCAAAATCTGGATAAAATCGCTAGACGCATTCTGTTCCACAAAGGTTCTGACAGGCCTCTCAATTCCTCTTACACTGCATTGAGTGACGTGGTATCGATTATGCGCCACAATAAGCAGATTGCCATTGAAATCCAATGCAGCGTAAAACCTGGCGAAGCGATGGTTCCACAAGCTCTCTCAGACGCTCGCGCGACCGTCATCTACGATTTTATTGTAAACAAGGGAATTAAGGAAGAACGGCTTAAGGCAATGGGCTACGGATTACAACTCCCGGCAAATGTCCGCGGACACACCAAATTAAACCCCGTTGGCGTGAGGCTTTTGCCATATAATATGACGGAAGAATAATTGTAAGGATAAAAAAAGTAAAATCTCTGTGAAAATAATCACATTGTGAGAACATTCACATCGGAGACCTTCTAAATCTACGTATATTGTACTCGCAAAACAAAGGAGGGATATATGAGTGCTAACAACCGAAGCAACGACGGTGATGATTACATTCCGCCGTTCAAACCGTAAGAGTTGTTTAAATACATACAAAAAGCGAGTCTGAAAGGACTCGTTTTTTTATGGGCTGTTTCATCTAGAACTCGTTCTATTCGTTAGAGCCTGCCGCAACATTCGACTTAGTCATAGATTATTCTTTCTAACAGTTCAAATACGCCATTCGCTTTTTCTGCTGAATTCGGCAATTCGTTTATACTGAAAACGTAGAATAAGCGTTCTTTTTTATCGACGAATTCAATTTCGAAAGTTTCTCCATCCAAAGAACACACTTCGATGTTTTCGTATTCCATCACATAAGATTTAATGGCTGTTTTCAGCATCTTTAGATGACTCCCCTTTTCAAGGGCGAGTTTCTCCCAAGCACAATCTTTTTCTTTGATGGTGCAAATGTAGGCGTCGCTGGAATCGTCATTCCATTTCAACTTTCCACGTTTGATTCTATTTGCATCAAGAGAATTTATGGAGAACGAAACAAAGTTCTCAAAGTTATCATCCAAAGAAGACAAATCATAGCGCGCATAAAAACCTATTTTCCGTTCAATGGCAATATCCATTTTGGGCGGCTTATACGAGAAGCTGTCATAGATATAATATGCAATCAGAGGTATTGCTATAATAAAAATTATCCATTTTTTGCTCATTACATCTCCTTAAGAACATCACTAAAATACTTTTATTCGCTCCCCCAAATATACAAGTTAACGAAAAAAAATACCCCATTATAGAAATGGGGTAAATTCACAAAATCGCCAAAATTGATTTAGAACCTAGCAAAACAAAATTGCTTTAGAATCAAGCAAGACGAGGCGCGAACCGTTCACAAACGACTAATTTGACTTAGTGCCTAGCGAGGTCCTAATCTATATCTTGAAACGGAAACAAGTTTCCGACAAGATATGATTACGACATCCTTCGACGAACAATGGGCAAAGCTCATTTCCCGCGCTAAAAGCGCGGAGTCTCAGTAACAAAGAATCCGCGACCGAAGGCGTACAAATCGTACGTCGAGAGTCGCGGTGATGCCGTATCGCGACGGCAATAAGGCAAATTACACCTTCAGTTCGCCGGCGTCAATGTTCGCCCAGTCCTTCACGGCTTCGATAGCCGGGCGGACTTCTTCGGTCACGAACTTCACGACCTGTCCCGGAGCGCGACCCACGAACTTGCGAAGGTCGAGGATTTCCTTGAGCTTTTCTTCGGTTAGCCCAAGCTTCTGGAACTTTTCATTCTTCAGAACGCGTTCAAGCAAGTCGTTGTCCTTGCCCTGTTCTTTGACGACCTTGCCCGCTTCCATGGACATCACGCGGATTTCTTCGTGGAGTTCCTGGCGGTCGCCGCCATTCTTCACGCCTTCCATGATGATGTTTTCGGTAGCCATGAACGGGAGTTCGGCCATGATGCGCTTTTCGATAACCTTCGGATAAACGACAAGGCCGTTGGTCACGTTTTCAGCGATGATGAGCATGGCATCCATAGCGAGGAATGCTTCCGGAATGGCGAGGCGCTTGTTGGCGCTGTCGTCAAGCGTGCGTTCGAACCACTGCGTTGCCTGCGTGAAGGCGGTGCTGTTGACCTGAGCCATCACGAAACGAGCGAGAGAGCAGATACGTTCGCTGCGCATCGGGTTACGCTTGTAAGCCATGGCGCTGGAACCGATCTGGGTCTTTTCGAACGGTTCTTCCACTTCCTTCACACCCTGCATGAGGCGCATGTCGGTAGCGAACTTGTGCAGAGACTGAGCGATGGAGCTGAGCACCTGGTTCACGCGGTTGTCCCACTTGCGGGTGTAAGTCTGGCCGGTGATGGTGAGCACGCGCTTGAAGCCAGCCTTGGCGGTCACGCGGCGGTCGAGTTCCATAATCTTTTCTTCGTCGCCGTTGAACAGGTCCATGAAGCTGGCCTGCGTACCGGTCGTGCCCTTCACGCCGCGGAACGGAAGCACTTCGATGAGGAAGTTGAGTTCTTCGAGGTCGATGAGCATGTCCTGGAGCCAGAGGCAAGCGCGCTTACCGACGGTGGTGAGCTGGGCCGCCTGGAAGTGGGTGGCGCCGAGCTGGGCCATGTCCTTGTATTCCATCGCAAACTTGGAAAGCTTGTCCATCACGCGGCAAAGGCGCTTGCGGACGAGGATCATGGCCTGCTGCATCTGGATAAGGTCGGTGTTGTCGCCAACGAAAGCAGACGTTGCACCGAGGTGGATGATGCCCTTAGCCTTCGGGCACTGCACGCCGTAAGCATAGACGTGGCTCATCACGTCGTGACGGCGGCGCTTTTCTTCTTCTTCGGCGACTTCGAAGTTGATGTCCTTTTCGTGGGCCTTCAGTTCGTCCACCTGCTCCTGCGTAATCGGGAGGCCGAGTTCCATTTCGGATTCGGCGAGGTAAATCCACAGCTTGCGCCAAGTCTGGAACTTGGATTTATCCTTTTTTAAATTCTACGGTGCAAATGTAGAAAAAAAGTTACCTTACGGCGAGACTCATTTTGCGGTTAAACATTTTCAAGCTCTGCGAGCCAGTCTGCGGAGGAAGCATCGCTAGGCATTCGCCAATCGGCTCGCGGAGAAAGCGAAATCGTTCCGACTTTTGGACCATCCGGAATGCAACTGCGCTTGAACTGCTGCGCAAAGAAACGCTTCAAGAAAATTTTCAAGACGCGAACGAGTTCCGCATGCGAAAATCTTTCCGGAAACGCATTCGCTGGGAGCACATCGCCAACGCCAAAAGCTTTTTCTGCTAGATAGAGCATTTTCAACGGCTCTGCACCATATTTTGTAAAATGATACAAGTAGAAATCGTGTATTTCGTAAGCCCCTAGAATAGCTTCCGTCTTTTGCACAATTTGTCCATCATGATCGGCAGGCAAAAGTTCAGGTGAAACAGGGGTGTCCAAAATATCTCGAAGCACCGACGATAACGAATCCGCAAATTCCATCGGTAAAAAATCTAGCGCATGGTCGGCATACCACGCCACAACGTGGCGCACAAGCGTTTTCGGAATATCACAATTTACCGCATACATCGACATGTGATCGGCATTATAAGTGCTCCAGCCAAGAGCTATCTCGGAAAGGTCGCCCGTTCCAACGACAAGGCCTCTTTCCTTATTCGCCAAGTCCATCAAAATTTTTGTGCGTTCGCGAGCCTGAACATTCTCGTATGTCACGTCAAGTTTTGCCGCATCATGGCCGATATCCTTGAAATGCTGGAGACACGCTTGCTTGATATCGATCGTTCGGAGTTCAACGCCCAAAAGTTCAGCCATGGCGACCGCATTATTTTTCGTGCGTTTCGTCGTTCCAAAACCTGGCATCGTGACCGCAAGAATTTCTCTTAACGGGCGATTCAACAACTTGAATGTTTCCACAATGACAAGCAACGCAAGCGTTGAATCAAGACCGCCGCTGAGCCCGACAACAGCACGTTCAGCATGTGAAGATTCTATACGTTTGGCAAGTCCGGCACATTGAATATTGAAAATGTCAGAACAGTTTGCATCGCGATGGAAAAAATCATTTGGCACAAACGGTGTCGGAGAAATATAGCGGTATCTCAACCCGTCCACGGGTTTGTTGTTTTTCTTCACGACTACAGGCAACATCGAAAAATGAGCCGCTCGGGCATAAACGTCCATCGAATCAAAATCCTGGAAATTCCCTTCACTCAGCCGTTGCATGTTCAGTCGTTCAACATCGATATCAGCATACATGATTTCGCTTTTGCGGTTGTAATTTCTACGTTCCGCTAGCATAGCCCCATTCTCGGCAATCATCAAATGACCACTAAAAACCATGTCCGTCGTCGATTCATGAACGCCTGCCGAAGCATAAACGTACGCTGCCATGCAACGTGCCGATTGGTTCATCACAAGGTTGCGACGGTAATCGCCCTTTCCGACCAGCGCATCGCTTGCGGATAAATTTAATATAACATTTGCTCCCGCCAAGGCGAGTTCACCGCTCGGTGGCGCCGGTGTCCAAAGGTCTTCGCAAAGTTCAACACCAATGCGAATTTCATCGCAACCGTTCACCGTAAAGAAATTCGTTATGGGGACATCGCCAATACCTGCAAACGAATATGTTTGCAAGTCTCCCCCATTGCGGCTTTCTCCATTCCGCAACCCCGCTGAAAAATTCAGCAAATCCCGTCCACTACTGAAATGACGTTTTTCGTAAAACTCACGCTGATTAGGCAAATGGATTTTCGGGGTCACGCCAATGACTTTTCCATGTTGCAGCAAGGCGGCGCAATTATAAAGTTTGCCGTACATCCTGAGCGGAAGGCCGACAGCCACAATCATATCAGTATCGTCAAAAGCCTTTGCAATTTTCATGAGCGAAGCCAAAGATTTCTTCAGCAAAAGCTCCTGATGGAACAAGTCACTACATGTGTAACCCGTGATACAAAGTTCTGGGAAAACGACAACTGCGGCCCCTTCATTTTTAGCGAGGAGACCGCAGCGTATGATTTCATCAGTATTAAAATCCATATCCGCGACTTTTAAAGTCGGGCATATAGATGCGATTCTATAAAATCCGAACATTTTATTTTGTAATCAATCCAAGTTTGTTCATGCGGTAATTCATCATTCGCGGTGAAATACCGAGTTCACGACCTGCCGCAGAAATGTTGCCGTCATTGCGCTTGATGGCTTCGGTAATCAATTCCTTTTCATAATTGCACATCATCACGTCAAGCGGTGCGTGATCCGTAATGATCTTCCCCGCATTCGTACTGAGGCTTGTTTGTAATGAAGGCGGAAGGTTGTAACTATGAATGCAATCATCCGTTGCCGTAAGTACCGCACGTTCAATGCAGTTTTCCAGTTCACGGACGTTACCCGGCCAATGATAGCTCATTAACAAATTAATGGCAGTCGTAGAAAGACGGACAATTTTTTTACCATACTTGAGATTCATCTTTTCAATAAAATGTTCTGCAAGTAAAATAATATCGCTTTGGCGCTTTGCCAAGTCCGGCATCGAAATCGGGAAAATATTCAAACGGTAGAACAAGTCTTCACGGAACAATTTCTTTTCCATGAGTTCTTCGAGATTTCGACTTGTTGCGGCCAAAAAACGAACATCGGAATGGAGCTCTTCGTTGCTGCCGACACGGCTAAAGGTACGTTCTTGCAAAAATCGCAACAACTTGACTTGAGTCTGCATCGTCAAATCGCCAATTTCATCCAAGAATAACGTTCCGCCGTCAGCGATTTCGGCACGGCCCTTGCGCATATTGATGGCACCCGTAAAAGCGCCTTTCTCGTGACCGAAAAGTTCACTTTCGACAAGATTTTCCGGAAGAGCGGCACAGTTGAGCGTCACAAAAGGCTTGTCTCTACGCGATGAAAGCTGCACAATGGCACGTGCAATCATCTCTTTACCCGTTCCGCTACCGCCACGAATAAGAACTGTAGCATCCGATGGAGCGACCTGACGCACTTGTTCGTAGACAATCTGCATTTCGCGACAATTACCCACAAGGTTTTCAGGCTTGCCACTGAGCATGTCTCGCAACTTTTGGTTTTCGTCAATCAGCGATTGGCGTTCTACGAGCATCGTTTGGCATTCACTCGCTGCATCGCCAGTAATGTTTGCGATAATTTCCAAAAGCGCCACATCGCGATCCAGGTCGGTTGTAACATCGACAGGGCGATCTACAGAAAGCGTTCCGATAATTTGTTCATCATGAATCAACGGAACACAGATAAATGCAACTTGGGAAGCGTAATTACGCGCTCCTGTACGGTTCAAGAAACGCGAATCCTTGCGCAAGTCAGGAATCACATGGCTACGGCCTGTTTCGGCCACATGCCCGGTAATACCTTCACCAACTTGATACTGCCCCAACTGTTTTTTCTTTTCGTCAAGGCCATGTGACGCTTCAATCTTCAAGGTATTGCCGAACAGCAGTGTAAATGTTCCGTTCAACATCCCCATGTCGGTATCCAAAATCGTAAGCACATTATCCAAAAGCTTTTCGACATTCCTTTCATGGATAATGATAGTACTGATCTTTTGAACGACCGCAATTTCTGGACCAATAGGTTGTTTCATAATTTGTAAAATAGAAATTAGTTAGTGAAAAGTAGGAAGTAGGCTGTAGGAAGTGGTTTGTGGTTAGTGGCTAGTAAACAGTGGTTAGTGGTTAGAAGCTATGGGGTGTGAGCACGGTCGCCTACGGCTCCCTCTGAGGTATGGGGTTTTATAGTCGCACCTTCGGTGCCTAACTTCACCTCACCTCATAGCCCAAGCGTAGCGACCCCAGAGGGCGAAGCCCGACCCCATACCCCCCAACCTATTTACAATTTCTCCTTGATACGTTGTAGCGCTACTTTCGTCTGCTCATGGTCGCCAAATGCCGTCAGGCGGAAATAGCCCTCGCCGCACGGTCCAAATCCACTACCCGGCGTTCCGACAACTTCGCACGTGGCAAGCAAGCGGTCAAAGAAATCAAACGATTTTTCACCATCGGGTAACTTCCACCAAATGTAAGGAGCATGCTCGCCACCGAAAACGGTGTAGCCACAAGCGGTAAGTTCCTTGCGAATCATGGCGGCTGTGTCCATGTAACCGCTGATGACTGCCTTCGTCTGTTCCCAGCCTTCGGGCGTGTAAATGGCTTCGGCAGCACGCTGCGTCACGTAGCTCACGCCGTTGAACTTGGTGCATTGACGACGGTTCCACATCGCGCGGAGTTTTTTCAGTTCATGCGGAACTATCGTATAAGCGCAACGAACGCCCGTGAATCCAGCGGTCTTGCTGAAGCTGCGGAATTCAATTGCACAAGTGCGAGCCCCCGGAATTTCGTAAATGGAGTGCGGGAGTTTTTCGTCACGAATGTAGCAGTTGTACGCTCCATCGAACAAAATAATAGCGCCTGTTTCGTTGGCATAATCCACGAACTTCTGGAGCGTTTCACGAGAAAGAACAGTACCCGTCGGGTTATTCGGGCTGCAAAGATAAATTAACTGCACCGGATTTTTGGGAAGGTCCGGCTGGAAGTTGTTTTCGGCGGTCGATGCAAGGTAAGTCACTTCGGAGAAATGCCCGTCCACCTGCAAAGTGCCTGCGCGACCGGCCATTACGTTGCTATCAAGGTATACGGGATAAACCGGATCCGGAATTGCAATTTTCGCATCAGCCGAGAAAAGCTCCTGAATGTTGGCTACATCGCATTTGGAACCGTCACTCACAAAGACATCGTCTGGATCTATATCGATTCCGCGAGACGTATATTCGCCACGAATAATCGCTTCACGAAGAAAATCATACCCTTGCTCAGGACCGTAACCGCGGAACGTCCACTTGACGCCCATTTCGTTCACCGCTTTGTGCATCGCCTCGATCACGGCCGGGATAATTGGAGACGTGACATCGCCGATTCCTAGACGGATGATGTCTGCGTTTTCGTGAGTGCCCTGGTATTCCTTGATTTTTTTTGCAATCGTTGAAAAAAGGTAACTGCCAGGAAGACGATCGTAGTAAGGATTGATGATTGATTCGTTCATGATTAGGTTTTTAGGTGTTAGGTAATAGGTATTAAGTGTTAGGGATTAGTGGTTAGGCGATTTCGCCTTTGAAGACTTCTTTCGCAGGGCCGGTCATAAAAACGGGACCGCCTTCTTCGTGCTTGATGTGGAGCGTTCCACCATCCAAAACGACATCGGCTTCCAGGCCTATGCGACCCGTGCGTTGAGCGGCAACAAGCGTTGCGCAGCTTCCAGTGCCGCACGCCATCGTCACTCCACAACCGCGTTCCCAGACGCGCATACGGATTGTATTTTCATTGATTACTTGCGCAAATTCAATATTGCAACGGTCAGGGAAAATCTTATCGACTTCGAGGATGCTTCCCCAGTTTTCAAGCTGGATTTTTTCGATATCATCAACAAAAATAACGGTGTGCGGATTGCCCATCGAAACGGTTTCGCCCGTAAAATCAAAAGTGTCAGCCGTGAGCTTGATCGTTCCCAAGAAATCACGCGGGAGCCCCATATTTACACAAACACGGCCATCCGGCAGAACGGATGGCTTCACAAGACCGCTTTGGGTGTGCAAGACAAAATTGTTATCGTCGCTAAGACCACGACTCTGGATAAACTTTGCCACGCAGCGGGTGGCGTTTCCGCACATGGCTGCTTCGGAACCGTCCGCGTTGAAAATGCGCATTTCGAATTCGTTACTTTTTACATTTTCGTTCAGCGGAGTCACGACTACAACCCCGTCAGCGCCAATGCCAAAGCGCCTATCGCAAAGTTCAATTACACGCTGTTCCAGAGCCTTGCCCGGAGTCATGTCGAAAGACTCACCTGGTTCGACCAAGACAAAATCGTTGCCGAGACCGGTCCATTTTGAAAATTTTAAAGACATAAAATGTAATCCTTTTTACGCTATTCGCGCACTATAGGCAAAAACCGTGCCACTTTTACAATTTGAGTAAAAATGCTGTTTTTAAGCAAATTTAAAGGATTTTTAAAATTATTGAATTTTCACGAATTGAAAAGTTTTACAAAGTATGTAAAAACAACAAAAGAGTTTTACATAAATTGTAAAACTCTTGATTTTCAGTAACGGAGATGTATTATTTGAGTCGGTTTACGACCTGCTTGGCGCTCGCCATGGCTCGCACCACAAGTGATGCACCGTTGGCACAGTCACCGACAGCGTAAATGTTACGTGCCGGGTCAGGGATGATTGCCGTACGGGGAGTGAGTTTCAGGCCCAAGTCGTTCACGAGACCATCGGCAGGAACGCCCGTGAAGCCCATCGCGAGCACGACCAGATCGGCTTCGATGATTTCCGTGGAATTCGGAACTTCATTCGGCTTGAGCGGCTTGCCGAGCGGAGACATATCCCATTCGACACGGACTGCTTCGACACCAGCCACGTGACCGTCCTTGACAATAAACTGCTTGGATGACACGTTCCAGCGCCGTTCGCCGCCTTCGTGGTGCGCATAGCTCGTGCGCAGCAAGTACGGCCAATCCGGCCACGGCGTCGAGGGAGAACGTTCCTCGGGCGGTTTGGGCATGAACTCCACCTGGAGCACGCTCTTGCAACCTTCGCGGATGGCTTTGCCCACGCAGTCGTTACCCGTATCGCCACCGCCAATGATCAAGACCTTCTTGCCCTTGGCATTGTACTTTTCCGGATCATTGCAATCGGGCATTTCGGCACCGTGCAAGTAATCGAGCGCTAGATAAATGCCTTCGGCTTCGCGGCCCGGGATTTTCAGGTCACGGGCGTTCGGCGTACCGATGGCGAGAAATGTGTAATCGAAATTGCGATGGATGTATTCTGCAGAAATATCCTTGCCGATTTCGGTATTGCAAACAAACTTGATGCCGGCCGCTTCGAGGAGCGCTACGCGGCGGTCGATTACTTGCTTTTCGAGTTTCCAGTTCGGGATGCCGTAACGCAGAAGTCCACCCGGCTTTTCGTGCTTTTCATAAACTGTAACGGCAAAGCCTTTGCGACGGAGCGCTTCGGCGGCAAACAGGCCCGCAGGGCCTGCACCAATCACGGCGGCAGTCTTTCCGTTCAGTTCTGCGTTCGGGAGGCTCACCCAGCCTTCTTCAAACGCCGTTTCGATCATGAACTTTTCGACCTGGCGCACCATCACGGCATCGTCATTCAGGTTGCGCGTGCAGCAAGATTCGCAAAGTGCAGGGCAAACACGTCCCGTGAATTCCGGGAAGAAAGCCGTCTTGCTAATGATATCGTAACCCTTGCGGATATCGCCAGCGGCAACAGCTTCATTAAATTCAGGAACGAGGTTTCCGAGCGGGCAACCTGCACCGTGGCAGAACGGCACTCCGCAATTCGAGCAGCGACCGGCCTGAGCCACAATTTCAACGGCGGTCAGCGGGCGTTCAACTTCTTTCACGTCCTTGACACGTTCATCAACCGGACGGTAAACATCTTGAATTCGATTAATTTGCTGCATATCAAATCTCCAAGTTAAGGTTATAGGTTGTAGATAAATTTCATGTGTTTCGCACATCTTTTATAGACGGCTTTGCCGTGAATTTTTCCTAATACCTAATACCTGTTACCTGTTTCCTCCCATCGCTAAAGCGTGACGGTATTCAACCGGGAATACCTTTACAAATTTCGGACGGGCATCATTCCAGTCTTCGAGAATGCGCTTGCCCTTTGCAGAACCCGTTGCTTCGACGTGCTGCTTGATGATGTCGAGGAGTTCCTTTTCGCTTTCCGTTCCCGGAAGCACGCTTTCAAGGTCCACAGAATCCACATTGCAGCTCAAGTCGAAGTGACCCGTTTCATCGTAGACGTATGCAAGACCACCCGTCATACCGGCAGCGAAGTTCACGCCCACGCGACCGAGCACAACCACGCGACCACCCGTCATGTATTCGCAACCATGGTCACCGACGCCTTCAGAGACGAGAAGCATACCGGAGTTACGGATACCGAAGCGTTCGCCAGCGAGACCGTTGATGAACACCTTACCGCTCGTGCCACCGTAACCGATGACGTTGCCGGCGATGACGTTGTCTTCGGCCTTGAACGTTGCGTTGTGCGGCGGTCGAACGATAATCTTACCACCGCTTAAGCCCTTTGCCATAAAGTCGTTGACTTCACCTTCCAAGTCGAGCGTGATACCCGGAGCGAGGAATGCGCCAAAGCTCTGGCCGGCAACGCCCTGCAGGTGAATCTTGATGGTGTCTTCGGGGAGGCCCTTTGCACCGTAGAAATCATCGACGTAGCCGGAGGTTTCTGTACCGACCGTGCGGTCCGTGTTGTGGATCATGGCCGAGAGTTCCACCGACTTGCCTTCTTTGAAGGAATCCTGCACGAACGGGATGATTTCGCGACGGTCAAAGTTGACGAGTTCTTCAGGTTCATAATTCTCATCAAAGGACTTGCAACCTTCAACGGTCTGGAAAACCTTGCTGAAGTCGAGGTGCTTTGCCTTGTAGAATTCAATAGCGTGGTTCACGTCGAGCAAGTCGCTGCGGCCACAAGCGTCGTGAAGGCTCTTGAGACCGAGGCTTGCAAGGATTTCACGGACTTCGTCGGCGATGAAGTACAAGAAGTTCTTGACGTATTCCGGCTTGCCCTTGAAGTGCTTGCGGAGTTCCGGATCCTGTGTGGCAAGGCCCATCGGGCACTGGTTCGTATGGCAGCGGCGGTCCATAATGCAACCGAGCGATACGAGCAAGTTCGTGGCGAAGCCAAATTCTTCGGCACCGAGGAGAGCGCCAATCACGACATCACGGCCAGTCTTGAGCTGACCATCGACCTGGAGCTTTACGCGGCCACGGAGGTTGTTCAAAACGAGAGTCTGTTCGGCTTCGGCGATACCGAGTTCCCACGGCAAGCCCGCATGCTTGATGGAAGTGAGCGGAGATGCGCCCGTACCGCCATCGTGACCGGAAATGAGAACGACGTTTGCATGAGCCTTGGCAACACCGGCTGCAATCGTACCGACACCGACTTCAGACACAAGCTTCACGGAAACACGAGCCTTCGGATTGGAGTTGTGCAAGTCGTAAATGAGCTGGGCCAAGTCTTCGATAGAGTAAATATCGTGATGCGGCGGCGGAGAAATAAGCGACACATTCGGGATGGAATGGCGCACGCGGGCTACAAATTCATTCACCTTGCGGGCCGGGAGCTGACCGCCTTCACCCGGCTTTGCTCCCTGAGCCATCTTGATCTGTAAATCCTTGGCATGGCGCAAGTAATCGATCGTCACACCGAAACGTCCAGAAGCGATCTGGCGGATGGCGGAACTGCGAATTTCACCGTTCGGCCCCGGCGTATTGCGATCCGGGTCTTCACCACCTTCACCGCAGTTGCTCATGGCACCCACGCTGTTCATGGCGATAGCGATGGTTTCGTGAGCTTCCGGGCTCAAGGAGCCAAGGCTCATGGCGCCAGCGACAAAGTGCTTGACGATGTCTTCGCGGGATTCGACTTCGGAAATATCGATCGGAGTCGTTTCCTTGAACTTGAAGAGGCCGCGGAGTGTGGCGAGGCGTTCGGACTGATCGTCAATGAGCTTGGAATAGGCCTTGAACTTTTCGTAATCACCCATCTGCACGGCCTGGCGGAATGCGGCGATGGACTGCGGAGTCCACAAGTGGCGTTCGCCTTCGCTGCGGTAGCGGTACTGGCCGCCTTCCTTGAGAACGCTGCTGGCATCGGCAAGAGCGATATGGCAACGAGCGTCGATTTCCTGGGCGATTTCCTTGAGGCCGATTCCTTCGATACGGCTTGCGGTACCCGGGAGGTACTTGTCGATAAATTCGCGGTTGAGACCGACGGCTTCGAAAATCTGTGCACTGCGGTAGCTGCGGAGCGTCGAAATGCCCATCTTGGACATGATCTTCAAGAGACCTTTATCGACAGCCTTGATGTAGTTGGCTGCAGCCGTAACCGGATCCACATCGAGTTCGCCGTTATGGCACATGTTCGAAATGCTTTCGAGAGCGAGGTACGGGTTGATGACCGTTGCGCCGTAACCAAGCAAGAGTGCAAAGTGCATGACTTCGCGGACTTCGCCGGACTGCACGATCAAGCCGATTTCTGGGCGGACGCCGGCTTCGACAAGTGTGCGGTTCACGCAAGCTGTAGCAAGGAGCGACGGCATTGGCACATAGCCCCAATCGACATTCTTGTCCGAAAGTACGATGATGTTGAAACCGTCCTGCACGGCACGGACCGCATCGCCAGCGAGTTTCTGCAAAGCTTCTTCGAGGACTTCGCCGTTACCGCCAATCGGGAACTGCATCTTGAGAACTTTAGCCTTGAAGCTCTTGTCACCGATGTTTTCAAAGCGACGGATTTCGTCTTCGGTCACGACCGGGCGCGGAATCTTGATGAGGTGAGCCTGTTCCGGAGTTTCTTCGAGAATGTTGCCGTGGTTGCCGATGTAAGTCGTAAGGCTCATCACGAGTTCTTCACGAATCGGGTCAATCGGCGGGTTCGTCACCTGGGCGAAAAGCTGCTTGAAATAGTTGAACAGCGGCTGCGGCTTGTCCGAAAGCACGGCGAGTGCAGCGTCGTTACCCATGGAACCGAGCGGTTCTGCGCCGGTCTTTGCCATCGGCTGCAAAATTATGCTCAAGTCTTCGGCGGAATATCCAAAACGTTTCTGCTGGATGAGCAAGTCGGCAGGAACATCAGACGGATTGATTTCGCTGAAGAGGCCGCGGACACTCATCTTGTTTTCGGCAACCCAGCGGCGATACGGCTTGCTGCGTGCCACGAGCGCCTTCATTTCGGCATTCTTCAAGATACGGTGATTTTCGATATCGAGGTAAATGATTTCACCCGGTTTTAAACGTCCCTTTTCTTCGACCTGGTCGTCATCGATGTCGAGCACGCCCGTTTCAGATGCCATGACGAACAAACCGTCTTTACATAAAGTGTAACGTGCCGGACGGAGACCGTTACGGTCGAGAATTGCACCCGCGTTCACGCCATCGGAGAACGCAACAGCTGCCGGGCCATCCCACGGTTCCATCAACATGGATTCATATTCAAAGAATCCGCGCACATCGCGGCCGAGGTAGTGCTTTTGTCCCCAAGCTTGCGGCATCATCATGAGCATCGCATGCGGGAGGCTACGGCCAGCGGCCACCAAAAGTTCAAACATGTTGTCGAGGCTAGCGGAGTCGCTCTGGCCTGCGGCAATCAGCGGCAAGCACTTCTGCAAATCTTCGCCAATGCGGTCGCTCTTGAGGTACGGTTCCCGAGCCTTGAGGCTGTTCAAGTTTCCGCGGAGCGTGTTGATTTCGCCGTTGTGAGCGAGGTAGCGGAACGGATGAGCCAAGGGCCAAGTCGGGAACGTGTTGGTCGAATAACGCTGGTGGACAAGTGCAATAGCACTTTCGAAATCGTTATCCTTCAAATCCTTGTAAAAGCCTTCGATCTGTGTGGCGAGTAAGAGACCCTTATAAACAATCGTCTTGGAGCTGCAAGAGCAGATGTAAAGATTCTTGATAGACTTTTCGATCAAGCGGCGGAGTACAAACAGCTTGATTTCAAACGCATCGTTCGATTCGAACTTGGAACCGTCAAAAATATACTGGCGGATATGCGGAAGTGTTTCGCGAGCTGTGTGACCAATGGCGGACGGGTCCACCGGAACTTCACGGATCTTGACGACCGGAGCACCTTCGGCTGCAGCGAGCTTTTCAATTTCGGCATCGGCAGAATCGGCTGCCACCGTATTTTCGACAAAGATCATTGCCACGCCGTAACGGTTCGGCAGCTCGTTGTAGATTTTGTGGAAGAACTTGTGCGGCATCGAAAGCAGAAGGCCGGCGCCATCGCCCGTTTCCGGGTCGCCACCCGTTGCACCACGGTGAAGGAGGCGCTTTAAGACGGTAATACCCTGGACGACAATCTGATGAGAAGCGATGTTATTTATATTGGCGACCAAGCCGACGCCGCAGGCGTCATGTTCGTTGGCTGGATCGTAAAGAGCTTGTGCTTGCATAGAAATCCTTTTTAGTTTTTGCGCCCAATATGCAAAAACCGTGCCAACATTCGACAAAATGCGTAAACCCCGTATCAATTCATGAAAAAGCGGTTGAAAATGTAAAAGAATGGGTCTTGTGGACCGAATCTCGAAAACACGGTACAACAGCTATTTACAATTTTTGAAATTAAATTTTGAATTTTTACAAAATACGTAAATACAGACGGTGCGAAAAACGCAAAGAAAAAATAGGCAACGAACTCTTTTGAAAAATGGTCGATTATTTTAAATTTGGCGCCATGATTAATTTTATCAAGTCAATTTACTCCGGTCTGTGCATTGGAATCGGCGGAACGGTTTATCTTTCTTGCGACAATAATATACTTGGATCGTTCTTGTTCGGGCTTGGACTTTTTACAATTTTGAATTTCGGATTCAATCTTTTTACGGGCAAGGTCGGATATTTTGTCAATAACAAAATCAATTATTGGGGCTTTTTGGGAATAGTTTGGCTCGGGAATTTTATCGGGACTTTTGTTTTTGCAAAGTTGATATCGGCGACCCGCTACGGTGCAGCGCTTCAGGCAAAAGCGAACGCTCTATGCTCGGTAAAAGACGGCGACGGTTTTGCTAGCTTGCTTGTGCTCGGAATTTTCTGCGGGATGCTCATGTTCATCGCGGCGGACGGCTATAAGACAGTCGAAAACCAGGTCGGAAAAGTTTTTATCGTATTCCTCCCGGTGATGGTCTTTATCTTGAGCGGTTTCGAGCACTGCATTGCGGACATGTTCTATTTCTCGCTTGCGGGAGACTTTTCCATGACAATGCTCAAGGCTCTTGTGGCGATAACAATTGGAAATTCTATTGGCGGCGGGCTCATCCCGCTCATGCAAAAACTGAACACTAAATCCGCGAAAGCGTAAATTACCACCACTGAACGTTTAACATGAGAGTGAATCGGTCAATAGGCTCTTCTGTTTCGCCATTGACAATTTTATAGGTCATGTCCCTGCCGTAACGGAACTCAAGTCCCATTCCAAGGCGTTTCCCGACAATGCCTGCCACATACATTCCACCGCCGATTTCATCATAAAAAACGGGTGCGGGCGATGCTGAAAGTTCTCCATATTTATTTTGATACGCTTCGCGTCCATTTCTGGAGATGTGTTGAGTGAGACCGACACGTAGCTTGCGAAAGTAAAAAGGGAGTTGTTCAATAATTGTAATACCGCCGCCCCATTGTAAATCGTGCTCTATTTTTTCAAATCTCCATAAACACAAATTGCTCCATCCCATCACGCCAAAATATTCCGACACGAAACCAAATTGAACAAAGGGAGTGAGCCAATCCACCCCCGCACCCATTTTAAAGTTTCCGATCTGCTTTTGAAAATCGAAACTCGATTGAAAGATCCATTCCATGTTGTTGTAACTGTAATCTTCATTTGGCAAAGGCTTTGTCTTTACGTTTCCATAAGACTCAAGATATCCGTCAGCTTTTGTCACCCAAACGTACGATGCGGTGACATTCTTTTGCAAATCGCCATCGCCCTGTTCCATAAACGCGGCCGCAGAAGGCGGGTGGACGGCGCATCCACACAAACAAAGCGCCACAGTCAAAAAAATCACATTCAAACGCATCACGAGAAAGAATTTATTAAACAACAAGGTTTATTTCAACTAAATTCGGATAAGCTGTACAATTGAATGGATGAATATGCAAAAAACGCAGTCCACAATGGATTGCGTTTTTTGCGTAAATAGGCGATTCCGGCACGGAGGCCGGAATGACAAAACAACGTTTTATCCCAGGTCTTTGATGACCATGATGCCACTGCGTTCGATCTTCGGGTACTGGCGCATACCTTCCCCGCCCTTCCCCTTGTCGAGAATGTCGAGCAAAGTGCCATTGGTCGAATACAAATGCAATTCCCATGGACCGTTTGGAGCGTTGAAGTATCCCGAATTCTTTTGCACATTGCGTTGGAAAGTTCTGTTCAAACGATCGGCCACACTGCGCGCGTGAACGAGCGAAACATCTGCAAGACTCCAAGAAATCGGAACGCCGCCCATGTCAAAAATGAGCACGGCATCGACATCGGTTTCTTCTTTCATTGTGAATTTCCAGCTGAAGTTCTGCCAGCTCGTGCTCAAGTCGAGAATACGACCATTTGCATACGGCGTGTATGCCTCGCAGTCCTTCTTGATGTTTACGTTGAGCGTGCGCGGCTTATCGGCCCTAGCGCGCATACTGAATATATACGTCACGCCCTTGTGCAGTGCAAAATGCTGCTTGAACTGAAGATTCCAAGAATCCTTGCCGCACTTCTTGATATCGAAATGAACAACGCCATCTTTTACGGTGACTTCGCCCGTCCCCCCCCAAAAGTCGGTTGTCCAGCCACTGAGCGGATCTTGTGCGCTAAACTCGCCATTTTCTATGATATTTGTTCCTGAGCCTTGAGAACCCGTAGTAAAATCCCTGTTCTGGATAAAATTCGGGATAACGCTTGTGTTCTGAATTCCAAGAGAACTATCAACGGCAACTTCCTTGCCCCAGCCAACGAGCGTATTGTATGAACCGTGGACGGTCATGTCCATTTCGGGACTGTCAAAATTTCCCGGTCCCCAGCTCCAAGCGAGCCAACCGATATTCAACCGTTCGCATTCGGACATGATAAACTTGTACGGAATTTCTCTTACGCCGCCTGCAGCGACAGGAGCGAATTCCCCGACTATCAACGGAATTTTGCGATTGAGGGATTCTTCAAGCGTGCCCTTGATGCGGTCCTTGACAGTTGCATAGCCCGTAGCCACCGGATTGTGACGTTCAGTCGGCCACCACATGTGTATCGAGAAAATCAGGTTGTGTTCGGGATCAGCCTGCAAAAGCTTCGGACCCACATTCAACAGATTCTTTTCGTTTTGTCCCCATTCGTCAGCGTCGATCATGATCGGCACGCGCACTCCAGAGGCGCGGAGCTTTGTCACGATGATATTGTACGCATTGAAAAATTCATCGGGATTTTGGGCCTTGTCGCCCGGTTCATTGCCAATGTTCAAAATCAGGTATTCCTGATGATTGTAAATCATCTGGAGAGCTTCTTCACGAAGCCAAAATTCAAGAGCATCGCTCAAGCGGTCCCAGTTGCCAGTCGTGTCATGAATTTCCGGGATGGGAATCATGCCGTTTGCAATACATAGCGAGACGATGTTATCGAGGTCGCTAATACGCCCACGAGTGTTCCAAACAATTCTAACACAGTTAGCGCCTGTCTTTGCGATTTCGGGAATAGTCTTGCCTTCGCGATCCGTCCAAATAAACATGTGATTCACACCACGGAGAACAACTTTTTCGTTGTCTTTGCTGTACAGAAAAGAATCTTGAACAAAAAAGCCCGGTTTCACAGTTGAGCCGTTCATATCTTTTATTTTCTCCATAAAGTCAATTATTATTCCAGTATAAATATACTACTAAATATTTTTTGAGTGCCAATTTTTTTTACCATATATAAAAAAATCAGCGCTGGACATTGAGCCTTAATGAAGCAAAAGCGATCGACTTAGCAACTGTCGATGGAAGTTGTTGCGATGGAACTGCCCCTATGCGAGCAAGCGAAGAATCCGGAAGGGAGCGTTCCGGCAAATGTTTCCAATAGCGTACTGGCAGACAACGTCGGAGGAGTCGCGGGTTGATTCGCTCTTTAATCGCCATCGTGTCGTAGTAAGACTTCCACATGCGAGTAAATTCATCGGGAGGAGCATGTGCAGAGAGATAGCTCGAATCGGGAACTGTTACGAAATGTGACCGGTAATTTTCGTAATATACGCCAAAGCCTCGTTTGACATCGATGATAGCCCATGTGCCATTCGGGTAGCGCCCTCGGAAATGCCCAATGATCATTTCAAGAATATCGTACTTGGGTTCGATTTCGGCAATGTACATCCCGTCGGGAGCCTTGTTAAACCGCACCATTCCAAGCATGTTGTCCATTTCACGGCGAACAGAACGCGCAATCGTGATGAGCGGGATCATTTCAAGACTTGAAGGATTGCGCCCGTAATTCGGATCAAGTCCAGCAAAGAGCTTGCGCAAGTAAGCAAGAATATTCATCTCTATATTCGTATCTTCGGAGCGAAAGCATGTTTCAAGCAATCCCAAGACATCCTTGCTGGCGGCGTTCACGATAGCGCGTCTGAGACGTCTAGCGGATTCTTCGGACGTCTCGATGTGAAACGGCTGCGCAAAAAGATCTGTAGCGGCTTCGCATTCTGTTTCGTACGAGCGCTCGGCGACAAAACCCGAAACGTCCAAATGCTGGCGGTAAATCTCGAAAACGGCACTCAAGAAGCCGTCAAATGTAGAATCGTAATGAATAGCGAGGGACATGGTTTAGTAGGCAGTAGGAAGTAGACGGTAGGAAGTAGGCGGTAGGAAGTAGGCGGTAGGAAGTAGACGGTAGGAAGTAGACCGTGGGAAGTAGGCGGTAGGAAGTAGACAGTAGGAAGTAGACAGTAGGAAGTAGGCGGTAGGAAGTAGGCGGTTGTGCTTAAACGTTTTTAGGAGTTAACGGAAAGTGGCGCAACCTTTGGCTGTGGTGCAGGTGCGGGGAGCGCGGTGGGCATAGTGTCAAACAAGTCCAGTTGATCGTTCATGGACTTGCCGGCAATAAGCAACGGACGAAGCATTTCCGGGTATAACTTATGCAACTCACGAGGCACCTCGCAATCATAAATGAAATACTTCGCTCGTTTGAGAACGACTCCCATTTTTTTTAAATGCTGTAACCTGATCTTAGAAAACCTCCTGCCGCTTACAATGAGCTGAGCCGACCTCACTCCAATGCCCGGTACGCGCAATATCATCTCGTAATCGGCAGTTTGTAAATCGACGGGAAAACATTCCGGGTGCCGTAATGCCCACATTACTTTCGGATCCAACTCGGGATCTAAAAACGGGTTCTTTTCGTCCAGGATTTCGTTGTACTCGAATTTGTAAAAGCGCATAAGCCAATCCGCTTGATAAAGCCTATGTTCACGCAAAAGCGGCGGCTTTGTCGTAATCACCGGCAAACGCTTGTCGGCATTGATCGGAACATATCCCGAGAAATAGACCCGTTTCATTTGTTGCTGCTTGTAAAAGCCTGCCGAAAGCGTCAGAATTTGGAAATCGGTTTCTCCCGAAGCGCCGACGATCATCTGCGTGCTTTGACCAGCGGGCAAGAACTTCGGAGAATATTTTGACTTGTCCGCTTTATATTCCAGCTTCCTTTCCGCTAAAAAATTCATCGGGCGATAAATAGATGCAAAATTTTTTTCGGGTGCGAGGTATTGCAATTGCCTATCGGATGGAATTTCGATATTCACGCTGCTGCGGTCGGCATAAAGTCCCGCTTCAAATAAAAGTTTCGAACTTGCACCAGGAATTGCTTTCAAATGAATATAGCCGCCAAAATGGTGGATAAGCCGCAATTCTTTCGCGACTTTAATCAAGAGTTCCATCGTGTAATCCGGCGTGCCGATAACAGCCGAACTCAAAAAAAGCCCCTCGATATAATTGCGCCGGTAAAATTCAAGCGTGAGATTGATCAGTTCCTTGGGTGTAAACGTCGCCCGCGGGATATCGTTACTGCGACGGTTGACGCAATAAGCGCAATCGTATTTGCAAGCATTGCTGAACAGCACTTTCAATAGTGAAATGCAGCGACCGTCGGCGCTCCACGTGTGGCAAATGCCCGAACTGTGTCCGCACCCCATCCCGCCTTTTGGCGAGTTTCGCTTGGAGCCACTCGACGAACAAGAAACGTCATATTTGGCGGCATCGCCCAAAATGTTCAACTTATCCCGTATATCCATTTTACCCCTACCGGCTTTCGCCTTGGATTTTACCAAAACGGTTTTCCATTAACGCACTCTTTTGTTCACTTGCCTTTTTGTTCACTAAATATAGTACTAGCTGCTCAAAAAAGCAAGTCTTTTTTTGAGATTATTTTTTTACCGGCTTAGATAACGTAGATACATTTTTTTGCATTTCTATATCATCATGATACAAATTTGTTTGTAAAAACTCAAAAAATGTAAAAAAATTTAATCTTTTATAATTAATGATTATAGTTTTTTGAACATAAAAATTTACCACCAGGAGTCGTACTTATCGGGAGGGGGAATCGGGGTGAGAACTTTCTTAAAAGCAATTCTATTTACTCTATTGTTTGTAACAAGTATTAGCGCAAACGTCGTTATAGAAGGAGATAGCACCACGTATACAGTCGCCATTGGCGATACGATTTCCATCACATCAAAAAAGAACATCGCCATCGGAGAAAACCTGGTTCGGTGGGAAATTGTTTCAGGAACGGGAACTTTCATAGATTCGACGGCGGACTCAACAGGATTTATTCCTTCGTCGGATTCTGTCACTCTAAGAAGGATAACACGAACACTCCCCATTTACGAATTGACCGACACTTTTAGCAAATTTTTTTATGACAAAAATAGCGTCGCAATCCCATCAGGATCGCACTACGGCATCAGAACTTTTTTCAATGCCAACGATTCCGGGCAATACGTGGCAATTCTTTCTTTTAAACAATCGACCGGTTTCCTGAATTATTCAACAGACAGTACGTTTTCAAAATCAACCTCAAGGACATGCATCGGGGCGCGTTGTTACGTCAATGCAAAAGCGAATACAAAACACCATCTGCTCCTCTACTTGGCAAATACCTCCTCTGGCGACAGGAAGGATTCCATCAAAATCCGTGTCGAGCGTACCCACATTTTAAATATCGACACGACATCAACATTGGGTAAAGCCTACATCGATTCGTCAGGATCGAATGTTACCGCGTACACGAAAGCCATCAAAACTGACAGCATAAAGATTAAAGCCATCCCCGATACAAACAACGTTTTCGAACAATGGAAAGTCGTTTCCGGTCCCTGCCGCATTCGCGATACCAAACAGGAAAATACGACCGTTTTTGGTATTACAAGTAATTGTACAGTAAAGGCGTTTTTTCGGGAAGGAACAATCTACACCATCACGGATACTCCTGTCCAGTATAACTTTACGGACCATCTGTACTCCAAAAAGGTTTCTGCCGGAGCTGTCGGCGTCTGGTTTTCTTTTACGGCACCTACAAGCGGTGCCTATACATTCGTCGTATCCAACGAAATGACACAAGACAACCTCGTTTACCGCAGGTACGTATCATCTAATTACAAAGTCGTATCTTTATCCCAAGTTTTTAAAGGAACATACAGCCAAACATTAAACCTGAACCAAGGTGAAACTGTAGCCATCATAGTTTCAAACACCACACAAAAGCCGAACAGTTTCTGGATCAATTATTCTAGGCAATCGTACCGGCTCACACTCAATACGGACGGTTTTGGTAAAGTCAAGCCCGATTCCGGATACAAAATGGCATTTGAAGGTTCCAAGTACACCATCTCGGCAGAAGGGAATGACGGTTATCGTTTTTCCGAGTGGAGGGCCACTTCCGGAATGCCGACAATTGATGACAAGTTCATTGCCAATACATTTGCCACAATCAACAACACATCCGAAATAATAGCTTTATTCAAGCCTAGCGAAATATATAACGTAACCAAGACCGAACAGACTTTCAATTTTCAAAAGAATTATTACACCGAAAAAAGCCGGTCAACTATCCGTTTTCGCTGGACTCCGCCGGACACGGGCACATACGTGATCCATTTTGACGCAATCGATTCGTTAAAAGGAATTTATGTCAATTACAGCGATGACAGTTCTTTTACAAGAAGCTCTACGAACAAGGGCGTAAAAGGAAAAACGGGTTTCTTCATAAAAGGAACTCCAGGAAAGCCCATTTACTGGTCGTTCAAGGACAGTTCGGAAACCATCCCGGACAAATCCTTCAAATGCTGGATATCGGATCCTAGCATCCTTAATGTAAACACAACAAAAGGCGGGGCAGTCAATCCCCCGGGGCGTCAATATACACAGATTGGCGACAAGACCATTCTTACCGCATGGCCATATGGCGGCTACACGTTCAAATCCTGGGTAGCTACCAAATGCAATCTTATCATCGATAATCCCAAAGATCCAAGAACAACTGTTATTCAAAAAGACATGGCCTGCGCCATAAAAGCGACGTACTCCATCGATACAACGGCAGAGCCTTCGTTAAAGATTTCGCAACTCGATCTAGGCAATTACCCCGAAATATGCGCCTCGGTTTCAGTGACGGACAAGAACACCGCGCTTTCATTTTACGGACTCACCTCAAGCGACTTCAGGCTCTCCCAGGACGAAATATCGATCCGTCCACAAGTTACAAGCATCACAAGCGTTTCCGGCGTTTCAGTCGTTATCGTCATTGACGAAAGCGGATCGATGTCAAGCAATAACCGAATGGCCAAGACAAAAGAAGCCATACGCGACTTTATCGGCAACATGGGCCCCTACGACAGGACTGCAATTGTAGGCTTCCGCGGAGGCGATTCTACTTATGTCCACCATACCATGACTTCAGACAAAAATCTGCTCGTCAAATCATTGGATTCGGTCAGAGCTAGCGGTAACACAAATATTATCACAGGAGCGAATGTCGGATTGCAGCAAATCGTCAACGAATCAAACCCGACCGCAGTTATCGTCTTTTCTGACGGCGAAAACAGTTCCGCCGATAGCAAAAAACTGGATGATTTTGTCAAAGCGGCAAATGAGAAGAACACCGCTATTTACACCATCGGGCTTGAAACGACTTCTGAATTTCCGCTGAAGGACATGGCAAAAAGAACTGGAGGAACATTCACTTTCGCAAGCGACGCAAGCGAACTGGCCGGTATTTACGCCGCAATCCGCGACAACGTAAAATCCCAGTATGTAGTTTGTTTCCAATCACCGGATTCGGTCCAGAACTCAGGCGTTCATGACATCGTCATTCAAACGACCTTCAACAAGAAAAACGCAAGCGATACAGTGCAATGGACCGAAAAGTCAATGCCACCGACAATCACGCTTACGCAAGACACTCGGGACTTGATCAACAATGAGCAAATGGCAAATAGGTCCATCACAATTAGCGCGTATATAACATCCGGCCAGAATATTCAAACGGCAAATCTGTACATGCGGACATCAAGTCCAATCGAACGGACCTTCGAAAAATTTTCCATGCGGAATGTACGCGACAGCCTTTGGGAATTCGTCATCCCGGCAAACGAAGTCATGGCACCGGGCATTGACTTTTACATGACGGCAGAAGACGATATCGGACAAATCGGCAAGTCCCCCAAAATCAAGA
Organism: Fibrobacter succinogenes; assembly: GCA_902762795.1. Taxonomy (GTDB): domain Bacteria; phylum Fibrobacterota; class Fibrobacteria; order Fibrobacterales; family Fibrobacteraceae; genus Fibrobacter; species Fibrobacter succinogenes_E. Next base: position 122,485 of record CACWPM010000007.1, read on the forward strand.
CGCCATCCAAGGAACCCTACACCATATTCGTCAACAACGACATTCCCGAAACCAAGATTGTCTCTGTCGCTTGCGAAGATTCCACAAAGAATATCAAAACGTTCACCTTCAAAATTGACGATCGTGATGGAATTATGAACGCAACGCTGTACTATAGGGATTCCCGTGCTGTCATTTTCCAGGAAATTCCCCTCGCCTATTCAGCCCAGAACGGTACCTGGTCCATAGAAATCCCTGCAGACACAAGCGAATACTCATCCATAAACTATTACATCCGCGCTACAGATGCCTTGGGTGCCACGGTTCGATACACAAGCAACGGATTTTTCAATACGGACGCATGCATCATCAAGACCGACACCATTCCCAAAGATTCGATCGACAAACCCATCCGTGACACCATCAATTATTCCCTCATTGCCGATGTCGCCGAAATATACGATTTGGACTTGGACGGCATGGCCGATTTCGTACGAATACATTTCAATGACGAGCATGACAACAACATCTCAAATATCGATTCCATTTTCTGGAATTCCAGCAGCGGCGAATGGCGATCCGTTCCGAAAGGGGCTATACAAATCAACAAAATCGATGGAAAATGGGCCGAAGCCCCTATCGAAAAACCTTTTAACTATGGCCTTACCAAAGCAGACTTGGTGAAAAAACCTTTCTTGAGTTTTTCGACGGACAAGTCGAACAAACTTGAAAACGTCCTGCTGATTGACAAGGTCGGAGCAGTTCCCGTGAAAGCGGTCTTGCATCCAGGAAAAACCGATCTCAAGGAATACATGGACCCTTATTCAGAAGATCCGCCCGACACGCTTGTCATCCATATGTCCGAACCAATAATGAATAACGGTGTCGAAGATGCTTGGAAAAAACTGTTCCGCTACTCAAATTCTTGCAAGGACACGACTTCGTACGAATTAAACTCGAAAGAAGCGCCAATCATTCAGAGCGACGGTTTAAAGTGGTCTCTGCTTCTTGATAATTATACCATCAAGACAGGATTTTGCCTATTCACGGACCCGCAAGCATCGTATGTAGATTCTTGGGGAAACGGGCTTGGTCGCGGAGGCGTAGGAATTGAAGGCAATAACGGAATCAAATATCTCGATGAAGTCAAACCTTTACAAAGTGTCAGCGGGATTGGAGATTTGCCAGACTGGCTCCCCCCGGGTGGCTTTGCCTGGGAACGCATGGCAGATACTTTATCGGCCATCCGTGTAAAAACGTTTTACCCTTATACGGCGGACGTGTACATATATGACGGTATATCAACTTTTGTAACGCACTTCCAGCAGAAATTCGGCTATGACGGCGAAATGGACCATCCGTTACGCATGGGTTCCGATAAACCGACCAGCCTCGGTTTCCTATATTGGAATCAAAGATCCGAAAAGGGGCGGAAAATCGGTCCCGGCATTTACATTTGGAAAATACTATTCACTTTTGAGGACGGCCATAAGGAATTGAGGATTATCACAACCGGCATCGTTCGAAAAAAACGGAAATAAAAACGCAGGAGAAATCGTATTGTCGTTCGCTATTATTTTATAGCCATTAAAGTGCAAATCGCCACTTTGGGTATGTTTTTTTTAACAAAAAATTGAAATTATGATTTTTTCGGTAAAAAAAATGGTATTTTATGGGCGAATATTACGATATCGAATTTTCAGAGGAATTTCATGAGCTGGTCATACTCAAGAGAACATCAGAAAAATATCCTTTGCATGATCATGGCTGGTGGACAAGGGAGCCGTCTACAGCCCCTCACCCGCGACCGTGCAAAACCTGCAGTACACTTTGGCGGAACCTACCGCATTATTGACTTCGTCCTCAACAATTTCATCAATTCTGGAATTTTTAAAATCAAGGTTTTGACGCAGTTCAAGAGCGACTCCCTAAACAAGCATATTTCCGCAGCATGGAATTTAAACGCAAGTCTCGATCAGTATGTAGACTTGGTGCCCGCCCAAATGCGTACCGGAGACGAGTGGTACCGCGGTACGGCCGATGCTATTTTCCAGAATATCAACCTGATTACAGACGAACGCCCGGACCTCGTGGCCATTTTCGGTGGCGACCACATTTACAAGATGGATATCAATCAGATGATTGATTTTCACTTGAGCCGAGCCGCCCTCCTCACGATTGCAGCAATCCCGGTGCCCGTTGAAGAAGCCCGTGAATTCGGCGTTATCGAAATTGACGCCGACAACCGCATGGTCGGTTTTGAAGAAAAGCCAAAAGAACCGAAGCAGATGCCGAACCGTCCGGGGTGGTGCCTCGCCAGCATGGGCAACTACCTCTTCACGAGCAAGTTCCTCGTACGTGAACTTTTGAAGGGCGCTAACTCTGGCGCTACGGACTTCGGCAAACATATCATTCCGCGCTTGTACAAGGATTACCCGGTTTACGTTTACGATTTCAACACGAATATCGTGCGTGGTGAAAAGGCTTCTACGAAGGGCTATTGGCGCGATGTGGGTACGCTTGATGCCTTCTTCGAAGCAAACATGGACCTTTGCTCCGAAAATCCGCCGTTCGACCTGTACAACAACTACTGGCCAATCCGTACATACAACTGGAACCAACCGCCAGCACGTTTCTTTGCGGGCGACAACGAAAGCCATCAGGGCGCAGCCGTCGATTCCATTGTTTCTGCCGGTTGCATTATCGGTGGCGGAACGGTCGTGAAGAGCATTCTCTCGCCGGGCGTGACCATCCAGAAGGACGCTCTCGTTGAAGAATCTATCCTCTTCCCGAACGTGACGATTGGTCCGGGCGCCAAAGTTCGTCGAGCCATCATCGAGAAAGGCTTGCACATTCCGGCAGGTTTCCAGATCGGTTACGATTTGGAACGTGACAAGCAGCTTTTCCACGTGACAGAATCCGGCATCGTTGTCCTCGCCAAGGATACGATAATCAAAGCCTGATAAGGCGAGAGTCGCAGAAAAATGCTTGCATTTTTCTATGACCGAGCCGCTAAGGCTAGCGCTTGAAAAGCGCAACGCTTAACAAGGCGAGAGAAGCGCTAGCATGCTTGCAAGCTGGCATTTCCGAGCCGCGCTCCATCTAAAAAACAAAACCCGGTTCAGTTCATCTTCACCGGGCTTTTTATTTGCGTCAAAGAAGTTCGCTATTCGGTAACGGGACCGAAGATATCGGCAGCCCATACGTTTACGTACTTTTCTACTGTTTTTTTGCCTTCTAGTACGTAATGAAAAAACTCATTTTTATACGATTACGTACTTTTACACCATTTTTCAAGCATTTGGTACGTAATTTCGACTTTTAAGGCTTGGAAATTCTTCGGGATCACTCTTTTTTAAAGTTAAAAAAGTCAAATTTCATGGATTTCAGCTATTTTCAATCATTTTTTTTCACTTTTTTACGTACTTTCCTACTGATTTTCTGTATTCCAGTACGTAACACACAAAGTAACTGAATAAAATTACGTACTTTCGAGCCATTTTTCGCACGTTTAGTACGTAATTCCGCTTCACTAGCAAATATTTGTATCACACGTAAATATCCGCATCACAATAAAACAGGAAAATAGGGTTCAGATCTGAGTTTCGCTCCAACAATAATCCGTAGATGAAGCGAATCGTCAATGACGAGGCTTGGCTTACACGGACTTCGTTGAGCCGCAACGCCATGACAGACAGAAGGTAGATTAGGTCCGCCAAGACATCGCCATCAACAAGACCTCTGGCGATAAGCCCATATTTTCACTAGGCATTGAAAAAGTCTCCCCAAATGGGCAACAAATTTCTAAATTTGCGCACATGAACGAAGAACAAAGCGCACAGTTTTCTCAGAAGTTACAAGAAATTGCCAAAGCCCCCAAGTACCGCGGGGCGATTTTCCAGATTGAAGCCGACGAAAAGGGACTCGCCCTCGTAGATGTGAAGGAAGCGAGCCTCAAGGTCTATTTGATGATTGACCCGGAATGCGACAAGATTCTGGAGACGAGATTCTTTACGTACGGCGGGCCGCTCTTTACCGCGCTTGCCGATTCGTTCTGCCGCAAGATCCAGATGGCGACGATTGACGACGCTTGCAAGATTACCGCCGAAAGCCTCGAAGAAGAACTGCGCGACACGCCGAATGCGCGTGCCATCCCGGAAAACGCCGTGGAAATCAAGCAGATGAACATGCTCATCTCGAAGATTCTGCAGATTTATCCCGAGAAGAAGGCGACCGCGATTATCGTCCGCGAAAAGATGGAACGCATCAAGTATCGCACGCAGACCGCCGAAGGCCGTGCCGAAGCGGACGCCGAATGGAATGCGCTTACCAAAGTCCAGAAGATTGAAAAAATTGAACAGTGGCTGCACCAGACCGTTCGCGGAACGCTCCAAGGCGACGGCGGAGACATCGAAATTCTCGACCTCACCGACGATAACCGCTTGCAAATCCGTTACCAGGGCGCATGTGCCGGTTGCGGAAGCGCTATGGGCGGAACGCTCTTCTACATCGAAGACGAACTTAAGAACAACGTATATTACAATCTTATCGTTGAACCCGAAGATCCGCTTGCAAACCTCCCCCAGGACCCTAACATCCCGGGAATGGACGACAATAACCCGCCTGCTAGTTTGTTTTAACTAGAGGTTAAGTAATTTCCGGCTTCCAACCTAAGCAAGACTCGCCACTTTAGTGGCGTAGCAGAGTTATGCTCTTTGAGTATAATGTGTGCTCATTTTTATTGACGAGCCGCCGAGTCATGCGCTTGCGCCATGACGCACAAAGCGAGATGTGACAAGTTTCATACATCCACCTACGGTGTCAGGATGATGAGCATCGTTTTTTCTATATTTTTTTCGTAAAAATTCACAAAGGAAACGATATGTCCGAAGAATTGAATCTTAAGTTTGTTGATCCCGTGCCGATGCGTTACGGTGAAAACTCCCACCAGTCCGCCGTGTTCTACCGCGACCCGACCTGCACCGAAGCAAATCTCGCTTCTGCAAAGCAGCTCTGGGGTAAGGAACTTTCATACAACAACATTGTTGACGCTGACGCCGCCCTCGAAATGGCTCGCGAATTCAGCGATGGCAACGCAGTCGTGATCGTGAAGCACATGAACCCGTGCGGTCTTGCTACGGGCGAAACGCTCCGCGAAGCTCTGGAAGCCGCTTGGGCAGGTGACCCGGTGTCCGCTTTCGGTTCCGTGATTGCCGTGACCCGCAAGGTCGATCTTAAGACTGCCGAATTCCTCAAGGGCAAGTTCGTCGAAATCTTGCTCGCTCCGGCATTCGACGATGACGCTCTCGAATTCCTCAAGAACAAGTCCAAGGACATCCGCCTCCTCGAAGTTGGCGAAATCAAGAAGGCCGTCGCATGCAAGGTCTATAAGCACGTGATCGGCGGCATGCTCGTCCAGGACCGCGACATCGGTACTTGGGACAAGTTCGAATGCGTTACGAAGGCCCAGTTCCCGAAGAACAAGGAAGACCTCGCCCGCTTCACTTGGCTCGTCACGAAGCACACGAAGTCCAACGCCATCGTGATGTGCTACGAATACAAGCCGGGTTATTTCCAGGTGATGGGTCTTGGCCCGGGCCAGCCGAACCGCATCGACTCGAACCTCCGCCTTTGCCAGCCGCGTGTCCGCGACAACGTCGCTCGCCTCCCGGAAGCAAAGGAATTCTTCGATGAAAACGGCAAGCTCGTGAACGAAGCAGGCCTCAAGGCTCTCGAAAAGAAGGTCTTCGGCGAAGTCGTGATGGGTTCCGACGCGTTCTTCCCGTTCCCGGACAACGTCGAAGCCGCACACGATGCCGGCGTCCGCTACATCGTCCAGCCGGGCGGTTCCAAGAAAGATGACCTTTCCATCGAATCTGCGGACAAGTTCGGCATTGCGATGGTGTTCACCGGAATGCGCCATTTCCGCCACTAATTTACTATAAGGTAAGAATGATTCCAGTTTCTCAAAAAGAAACAAACCAAAGAGAGAAGGACCTCTACTACGCGGTCCTCTCCTTCTTGAAGTCTGTCAGGAAGGCCGGTAAGACAACCGCCAAGGAATGGAACGAATACCGCTCCAAGTTGACGGGTATTGCCCCGACGCCCGAAATGAGCAAGGCAACCGACATGTGGACGATGGACAACTTGGATCAATTCCAGCCGGACAAGACGCAACTTCCTCCGTTGAATGACATGGAATCTGTTGCAAGAGTTTCGCCCGAGTTTTTGTCTCAATTGCTTGAGGCTTTATACTACGGCATGCTGAACTTGACTCAGGCAAATCTTATTTCAGACGAAATTCAGGATGCGGACCCGGAATGCGTAAGCACGGCATCCCTTGAAGAATTGTTGGTCAAGCTCTGGATCGGAAACGCCAAGAGCTATAAGAAGATTGTGGTTAACTAGACGAAAGAACGCTGCTACGCAGCTATAGACGAAAGACGAGAGATAGATTGATAAAAAAATTTTTTTATATGGGCGGCGAAGCCGCGATTGTTTCTCTTTCGTCTCTCGTCTACCAGCGAAGCGATCTTTCGTCTAAAACAAATCCCTCAGAGCGAATGAAATGAGCGACCTCAGTACTCAAAGGGGCGAAGCCCCGACCTCAACACCCATTAAAGTACGTGTTATCGGTGGTGGTCTTGCTGGCTGTGAAGCGGCGTTGCAATTGGCAAGCCGTGGTTTTCAAGTGGATTTGTACGAAATGCGCCCCAACAGGCAGACGCCCGCCCACAAGGACGGACACCTCGCGCAACTCGTCTGTTCTAACAGTTTCAAGGCTTTAGGCGTCACGAGCGCCCATGGTCTTTTAAAAGCGGAACTCACACTGCTCGGGAGCTTTTTGTTGGAGTGTGCGCGTGAAGCGGCTGTGCCTGCAGGCGATTCCCTCACCGTGAACCGCGATATTTTTAGTGAACTTGTCGAAAAGAAGATTGCCGAATTCCCGAACATCACGCTCCGCCGCGAAGAAGTGACGAGCCTCGAAGGCGATTGCCCGACGCTTGTTGCCGCGGGTCCTTTGGCAAGTGATGCGCTCGCCGACGATATTTTCAAGCGCCTCGGCAGTAACCGCCTGCATTTCTTTGATGCGATTGCGCCTGTCGTCGAGACGGACAGCATCGATTTTGACCATGCGTTCTACATGAACCGCTGGGAAAAAGGCGAAACGGCGGACTTTATCAACTGCCCGCTCGACAAGGAAACTTATACAGAATTTGTGCGCAAGCTCTGCGAAGCTGAAGCAACTGAACCTCGCCCGTTCGAGAAGAAAGAACTTTTTGAAGGCTGCCTGCCAGTCGAAGAAATGGCGCGCCGTGGCTACGAGACTCTCCGCCACGGGCCCATGCGCCCAATCGGGCTTGGGCTTGGAAACAACGGCCATTTATGGTATGCCGTAATCCAGCTCCGAGCCGAAAACAAGCAGAAGACGTTGTTCAACATGGTCGGTTTCCAGACGCGCCTCAAGTGGGGCACGCAAAAGGAAATCTTCACGATGGTGCCTGCGCTCCGTAATGCGAAATTCGCGCGCCTCGGCTGCATGCACCGCAACACGTTCATAGAATCGCCCAAATTCCTCGATAAAACGCTCCGCCTTCGCCCGGAACTCGACTGCGCAAAAGATATTCCGCCCACATGGTTTGCCGGTCAAATCACAGGCTCCGAAGGCTACACCGAAGCCGTCGCTACAGGCTGGTACGCCGCCTGGAACATGGCCCAGACGATTTTGCACGGGCATTCCGACCCGCTCCCGGAAGAAAGCTGTATCGGAGCCCTCATGAACCGTCTTGTCGAAGAGAACGAGGACTTCCAGCCGATGAACTTCAACTTCGGCCTCCTCCCCCATCAAGAAGGCCTCAAGAAAAAGAACAAAAAGGAAATCCTTGCGGCAAACGCAGAACGCGCCGTCCGCGAATGGATTGCGGCCCGTAACATGGCATAAAAGATGCGTGACGAGATTAAACAAGCGATTTTGCAGCAACAGCTGAAAGACGGGGAAATGCTCCCGTCCGTACGCAAGCTGATGAAAACGTTTGGAGTCTCGTCGGGAACCATTCAAGGCGTGCTCAAACAACTTGCCGAAGAAGGCCTTGTTTACAGCATACGCGGCAAGGGATTTTTCTGGGGCAAAGCTCCGGACGCCAACGATCTCGCACAAATGCTATCGAAAACGGTCCACCGCGAAACCGTTCTAGAACGCCTCGAAAAAGAATTTACCACCGACTGGGAAAAAGGCTTCCTTGACCCGAACGAAAATTTGCCGCTCGCCAAGGAACTCTCCGACCGGTATAATGTTTCGCAGACAATTCTTCGCAAGTTCCTTATACACAAAGTAAATCAAGGAATACTCGTTCGCAGGGGTCGCTTGTATGCATTTGCCTCTCCGCACAAGACAAAAACAGTCAAGAATTTCAGCGAGATTTTATTCGTCACGCGATGCAATTCATGGGGCGGTTTTACCGCCGAAAGCGAACGAGAACTCGACTTTTTGCGCCTCGTTTACCAAAACGCGGGTGAACAGCATTTCAAGCTTATCTTGCTCGGTATCAACGAAGAAAGCGGCAAACTCATTGACCGTAGCGGAAAAATCTGTCGCCTCACCGATTATCCAAATGTCATTGGCGCTGTACTTTCGACGCTGCTTGTGCAAAAGCCGCTTCCACTTTTACAGCTATTCTACGGTGTAAAATATCCCGTCTCTGTCTGGTGGGAACAACCCCTGCAAGAAATTCCGCCGCGTTTTTTAAGCAAAAACAATTGGGCTTTTTTCAATTCGACTTTCGGTGAAATTCCTGGTCTGCAACTCGGCAAATACCTTTTGCAAAAAGGGTTCAAGAAAGTTTGTTACTTTTCGCCCTACCACAACAGTTCCTGGTCCAAGGATCGCTTGACAGGACTCATCAATTCAGGTCTCGAAGTCATCGCATTTACAGACGATGAATTTGCAAGCCCGTGGGATTACAAGGAAATCGCAAGAGCCAAAGCACCAAGGCTTTCTGTCGAAATATACGCCCGCAATCTCGTTAAAAAGAAACTTCTCCAATTTGTCAAAAACGTTCCGAGCGATTGCAATTGCTGGGTATGCGTAAACGATGAAGTTGCAGGCATTTTCTACGAAATCAGTGATGAAGGCAATTGCGTTTTGCCCGGCGACAAAACCGACCCTAACGTGCTTGGATTCGACAACTCCGCCGAAAGCTACTTGCTACGCATTGCCTCGTACGATTTTAATACGAGCGCGCTCATCAAACAAATTTTCTACTACATCGAAAATCCCGACGGTTTCGGGAATAAAAAACGCCTGCACCAGATTCTGGGGCAGGTCATTGAGAAATAGGTTTGAGCTATGGGGGGATGGGCACGGGTGCTAACGCCCCCTTTGGGCTATGGGCAAATAGCTTCCCCATACCTCAAAGAGAGCCTCCGGCGAACGCGCTCAAAGCGACCACCGGGAGCGAGCCCATAGCTATACGTTCTTATTCACGATAATCGTCTTGGCTTCGAAGGTTTCGCGATCAATCCACTTGACCATCAAGGATACCTTGTTGTCTTCGTTGAGAGCGTCCCAGTAAGCCTTGAGCGTTTCTTCGGCGGTAGCGAAAATCGGCATGAGCTTCGGGAAACCGTTGAAAGACGGAATCGGCTTGCCGTCCGTTTCGTAGGTGCTGATGAAGTGGCCAAGACCCGGGAGAGCCTTCTCGAATTCGAACGTCATGCGTTCGCAGCCGGCGTCTTCGCTATTGTTACGGCTCTTGAGAATGGAGAGCTTATAGACTGCCGGTTCTGCATTCTTGTAATGGATGCCGGAAATACGCGGCGTGAAATTCGGAGCATCGTCTTCATATTGGCGAGTGCGGAGAGCACTTTCGAACGTGCCACCGAGATTGATGGCGTTGTAAATCGTGTCCGTCTGGTCGCCGTTCGTAATGATCTGCACATCCTTTGTGTGGCGGGCCGGATAGTAAATGATGAGATGCGGGTCTGTGAGCTTCGATTCGTCGAAAGCCTTGGTCTTCATGAATCCCGTATCGGTTTCGATTTCGAACACTCGGTTGCGGCTGTTCACGCTACGGCCCATGATCCAGTAAACCTGCACGTAGGACTTGCCATCGGCGCTTGTGCCAAGCACGATGCCACGGCCCGGATACGGGTTCTTGGAAAGGTCGTTAAAATTCTGTTTTGCTTCGTCTGTGTAATTCATGGCTCCAAATATAGCAAAGAAGCACGCGAAGAGGAGCTATGCAGACCACAGAGACTCTCCGAACACTTCGAACTATATACTCCAGAAGCAGCCAAATCATAAGTACATATCGTGCAAGTCGTATCATAAACGTCTTCCACATAACCATTATCCTCTACACGGATAAGATGGAACAATGTATCGGGAGCCTTTTCGGGAGCAGGGCCCGGAACGACATCAAAGACTATTCCATAGAACTCGAAATTTTTGATATCCGTTTCTGTTGCCGGAATATTAAACGTATAATATGCATAGCATATCCAATTCAGGCTAATTAAGGTCTCGCTTTCCGGCACGACTCGCAGGGTATCCCCCACGCGCTCAATCTGCACTTCGTCGTTATGGTATTCAATGTCCACATCATTGTCCGGAATAACAATTTGGTAACCGACGTTTTCCGTATTCGTCAGGTAGGCTTTGTTACCGGCATTGGCTTTGTTCATGCTGCAAGGACTTATATTGGCAATGGCGGTCTTGACAGCCTCTTTTTCGCCAACGGCACTATTGGCAACGGAGGCCTTGACAACCTCGTTTTCGCCAACGGCACTATTGGCAACTTCGTCCCCGCAAGCTATAAACATAAGTGACAGCATGGCTGCGCATGCAACGATTTTTTTCATATCATTATCCTCCTATAAATGAAGTCCTTGAATGTATGCCTTATTCCACATCGACAATATCCATGATTTTCGGTGCAAGAGAGCCAAGACCATTATCGAAGTAGAGTAATGTCGCATGAGTGTAGGCATCATCGTTATCTACGGAAAAATCAATCTTGGATTTGCAAATATACCTTAGTGCATCCGTATAATCGTATTTCGCCTTTACAACAACCGTGTCTCCAGAAACTTGGACTTTAAGAGAGTCGATTTCGATATCGCATGTGAGCAAAATGTTTTCGATAGAAAAGGTTGTCCGATCGGTACCGACATACCTGTAAGCTAACGGAGGAATGCTTTCTAAATCGACGACAACCAAAGAGTCATCCATTATGCGTTCGTTTTCATTGGCATCTGTAATGACGAGGCCCGATGAACTCGAAATAGATATGTTCATCCCGTTCTTCGATTCAAGGACGCTACTGCTTGACGAATTCAACGAGTTGTCGATTTCTGCAAAGGTATTGGGGTCGACCGTTCCACCACCGGAACACGCTATCACAAACATCAGAAAAAGTGAACCTGAGACAAGAGCAAACTTCTTAAACATGTTGCTCCTCCTTTATCTTGTCCGTAAACGGGAAAAACTGGAAATTAATTCGACAAACCCGGTTGGAACCTTTGTATTCGTTAACAATGGAAAGGATTTTCTTGCTGCAAGTTTCTAGCTCATCGATAATTCTTCGGTTCGCTTCTTCGGTCACGCCAATCGTAAGCCCACTAAAATAACGTTCGTCCGGAGAATAGCGTTCTACGGCACGAGCCGCCATGTTCGCCATTTCTTTGTGCATGGTACGAATGGCAATGGACAAAGCCTCTTTAGAACCGATAACATTCTGTTCTGTTTGCAAATAGACTTTGTCCCCGTCTTTTTTCAGGAATCCGGCCTTGACCAAGAAATTTAAAATGTCGCGCACTTCTTCGGCTGACACGTACTCCTTGCATTTTTCGGCAAGGTCGCGCGGGTTGGCTCCTGGCATCATCGGAGCAAGTTCCCTGAGCACGGGATACTTCCACGATTCATAATACTGGAATGCTTCGCTGTCAACGACACGCATGCGGTGTTCCAACGCAATCTTCAGCATTTCAAGGAGAGCTGCTTTCTTGATAGAATCTTTTTTGGCATTGCAGAACGTGACCATTTCGCGGAAGTAATCTTTCTCGAAACCGACAAGTCCCAAGGCTTTCGCGACATTTTCGATTTTAGGCTTACCTAACCTGCTTTCTCCCTGGCATACAAGCTTCAAAAAGTTCGGGGAAGAAAAACCAGCTTTACAGCAGAACTCGCGCCACGAGAACGCACCCAAGCGCTTGCGTTCATCGTAGTAGTCCTGCAAATAGAGGCGATAATCCTTATATTCAAGAATCGAATTCATGTATATCAATATACCTTTTCCCCTTTTTTAAGTCAATATAATTCTATACAAAAACAATGATTTTTAATCAAATTCAAGCATTTTATTACAACTTTTAAAATCTAGAATAAAAATACTATACATCCTGTATAGTAGTAAAAAAGCCGCTATAAAAGCGGCTGAAATTTGATGGATTATCTAGATCTACCTTTTTGGATTGTAATTGTTCATCAGGACCATCGCGAGGGCAACACAGAACATCACCACGCTACCGACAACGACTTGCTGTTTGTGGTCGTATTCGCGCTTGATGTAAGTCGGATTTTCTTCGTTGAGTTCCTGGAGCGTCGGACCTTTGGCAAGAGTTGCCGAATCCACGCCGAAAACCCGTTCCTTCTGTTCATCGGTCATGTTCAACGTGCTGACGTAGGAACTGTCCGAGCGGTCCATTTTCGCAGAGGCTGAGGTCGGAAAAACAAGAAAGAGCGCGAACAAAACCACGAGCAACAAGCTGCCGTGGATTGCCACGCCCCTACGGGGCGCGCAATGACGATTTCTCGATTTCGCCGCATTCTTCATTGTTCAGTCCTAGATCCTTCGACGGAGTTTACCCTGAGCTTGTCGAAAGGGCTCAGGATGACACCTTTTATCTTTCGTCTGTAGGGCGTAGCCCGTTCTCTCGTCTACCCCTTAGCGAGCTCGTCGAGAATCTGGTTCACGAGGCCCGGGTTAGCCTTACCGCCGGATTTGCGCATCGTCATACCCACAAGGAAGCCCTTGAGCGCCACCTTGCCGGCCTTGAATTCGGCGAACTGAGCAGCGTTGGCTTTACATACTTCCTCAACAACCTTTTTAATTTCAGACGTATCGGTCACCTGCACGAGGCCCTTTTCCTTCACGATCGTTTCCGGATCCTTGCCTGTTTCGAACATCTCGGCGAAGACGGTTTTTGCGATCTTGCCGTTGATGGTGTTGTCTGCAATGAGGTTCACGAGAGCGCAAAGCTGTTCCGGCTTGATCTTGAGAGCGGAAAGACCTCCTTCGAGATCCTTCATCTTGGCGAGGAGTTCCGTGATGACCCAGTTGGCGAGCACCTTGCCGTTCTTGCAGTTCTTGGCGGCGGTGTCGTACCATTCGCTCACGTCGCGGTCTTCGGTAAGCACCTGGGCGTCATATTCAGAAACGCCGAAGTCCTTCATGAAGCGTTCGCGGCGGGCATCCGGCAGTTCCGGAAGCGTGCGACGGATTTCATCGACAAATGCCGGATCGGTCACGAGGCGGACCATGTCCGGTTCCGGGAAGTACTTGTAGTCGTGAGCGTCTTCCTTGGAGCGGATCACAATCGTCTTGTCGGCGTTGGGATCATAACGCTTGGTGCACTGTTCAACTTCCTTGCCTGCATCGAGCGTCGATGCCTGGAGGTTCATCTCGCAGTAGAGAGCCTTTTCGAGGTTCGTGAAGCTGTTCAAGTTCTTGATTTCAGCGCGGATGCCGAACGGAGCGTCTTCGGAAGCGCGGAGAGAAATGTTTCCGTCGCAGCGCATGTTGCCGTTTTCCATGTTGGCGTTGGAAACACGCGTGTATTCGAGCGTCTGCTTGATTTTCTTCAATACGAGCACAGCTTCTTCCGGGCTACGGATGTCCGGTTCAGTTACGATCTCGCAAAGCGGCGTGCCGCAGCGGTTAGCGTCAAAATGGCTCTGGGACGGGCTCATGTCGTGGATGAGCTTACCGGCGTCTTCTTCCATGTGGATACGGGTAATGCCCACGCGCTTCTTGGTGCCGTCGGCCTTCACAATTTCGAGCCAGCCGTTCTTGCAAATCGGATGGTCATACACCGGAAGTCCACCCGTCTGCGTAATCTGGTAACCCTTAGGAAGGTCCGGGTAGAAGTAGTTCTTACGAGTCCACATGGCGTTCAAATCAATTTCGCAGTTGAGAGCGAGACCCAGGCGAATGGCGTATTCCACAGCCTTCTTGTTCGGCACCGGCATGGCACCCGGCATACCGAGGCAAACGGGGCAAACGTGCTTGTTCGGGCTTGTGTTCACTTCAATCTCGCAGCCACAGAACATTTTTGTCTTAGTGGCAAGCTGGCAATGGATTTCGAGACCAATAACAGGACAGTAATTAGACATGTTAAACTCCAATAAATTTTACGCGGAAAAGATAGCATTTTAAAACTTAGAACTTAGAACTTAGAACTTAGAAATGCAAATAAATCGTGGTTAGGAGTTTAATGTTCTTATTACTGACGGCAATTTTCTAGAGTCTTGGCACGATTCTTGTCGTATTCCCTCAATATTTCCGGGCAACGTCTGTTGCGATCAGAACATCTTCTACACTTGATCCTTTTTACGGCTTTATTGAATTTGGCAAAGACAACGCAATCCATTCTTTACGCACAACGTCATCGGAGCAGCCGATGATTCGCAGGGCTAATATGGTCCCTTGCAAAACAACTTGTAGTCGACGATTTCGCGAAACCGATTGTTAAAAAAAAAGTACACTTATTCAAAAGGCGAAAATATTTTTTGTCAAAAAAAAACATATATTACAAAATAATCACAAAAATGTTTTTCAACAGAAGGAGAAAACATGGCCGAATCAATCAGAAAACAATTATGCATCAGTGTTGAAGGTGGTGGAATGCTGGGGATTGGCCCGCTTGCATTCATGTGTAGATTAGAAGAAGAGTTCGGCAAAAAATTATGCGACCTAACGCATGCTTTTACAGGTACATCTACTGGTGCCATCATTGCGGCTTGTCTAGCAGAAGGAATGTCTGCACACGATATTTTTAATCTTTACAAGAGTAATTTAAAAAAAATCTTTACGTTCAACAAATATTATGCTTTCCCCAAACAACCGAAATACGACAATACCAATCTTAAAAAACTCCTCAAGGAAAAACTCAAGGGAAAGGTTTCTGACTGGGAAAAGCCTATCTATATTACCACGACTTTCATGAACGGAAAATCTGTCGAGAAAGTTTGGGATAAAGGTGATACGACTACGGATAAATGGTTTGCGGTTCTTACCAGTACTGCAGCGCCGACCTATTTTGATGTCATCCTGGACGGAGATAAATCTTTTTGCGATGGCGGTTTGTGGGCGAACAATCCGGCAAATGTCGTCATTGCGGGTGAATTCAAAAAAGGGAACAGGAACCTCAAACTTCTCCATTTCAACACATCGATGGACACACCCAATACCGAATCCGGGAACCATACGATGATTGGGTGGGCAGAATACCTCCTCTCCGACTGGATTGCGAGATCTTCCAAATCTCCTATATTCGTAGCCCAAGCCACTTTGGGAGAAGATTGCGTATTTAACGCATCTCCGGTATGTTCGAAAAAAATAAAGATGGACGATATATCGGACAGGACCGTAAACGAAGTGATTGAAATATGGGAAAAATATTACGAATCCGTCAGGAACAACATAAAAGCATTCATGGAACGTTAATTTTTTCACCAAGAAACGCTCTTGGAAGTTTACCTCTCCAAGGGGCTAAAAATAAGAATACTTCCTTCTCTGTTGACTAACAAACTAAAAAAAAGAAACGGGCCTTTTGAAAAGGCTCGTTTCTTGTATAATTTCACCATTTTTTACAGTTTTTTGAATACGCGTCTTGCTGCATCGACAGTGCGGTCGATTTCGTCTTCGCTGTGGACGGCGCTCACGAAAATCGCCTCGAACTGGCTTGGCGCAAAGTAGAATCCTTCGTCGAGCATTCCGAGGAAATAGCGGCGGAACAATTCCAAGTCGGATTTTTGCACATCGGCAAAGCATGTAACCGGACCTTCCGTAAAGAAGATGCAGCCCATGGAACCCACCTGGTTTGTCGCAAGCGGAATCCCTGCTTCGGTTGCGGCCTCCTTGAGCCCAGCAATCAAGCGTTTCGTCATCGCTTCGGCATGCACGTAATGCTCGGGATGCGTTGAAAGTTCGCGCATCGTTGCTAGACCCGCCGCCATTGCGACCGGATTGCCCGAAAGCGTTCCCGCCTGGTAAATCCCGCCGAGCGGAGCAATTTGCTGCATCACGTCCAAACGACCGCCGTATGCACCCACCGGCATACCGCCGCCGATAATCTTGCCAAAAGTCGTGAGATCCGGCTTAATGCCATACAAGCCTTGAGCACAATGAATCCCGACACGGAAACCGGTCATGACTTCATCGACAATAAGCAAAGCGCCGTGCTTTTTCGTTTCTTCAGAAAGAGTCTGCAAGAACACTGGCTTTGCAGGCACAACGCCCATGTTGCCCGCCACAGGTTCCACAATCACGCCCGCGATTTCGTCACCAATCTTATCAAAGAGTTCCTTAACGCCCGCCACATCGTTATACTGAAGCGTAAGCGTGTATTTCGCAAGATCGGCCGGAACGCCCTTGCTGCTCGGCTTGCCCGTCGTGAGCATTCCCGAGCCCGCCTTGATGAGCAAGCTATCGCTATGGCCATGGTAGCAACCTTCGAACTTCACAATCTTATCGCGCCCCGTGAAACCACGAGCCGCACGAATAGCACTCATCGTAGCTTCGGTGCCGCTGTTCACCATGCGAATCATCTCGACGCTCGGCACAAGGCTCATCACGAGCTTTGCAAGTTCCGATTCAAGACCGCACGGAGCGCCAAAACTAAGGCCGTTCTTTGCCGTCTCGGCAACCGCATTGATGACCGCGTCATGCGCATGGCCCAAGAGCATCGGTCCCCAACTGCCCACGTAATCGACATAATCGTTACCATCCACATCATAAATGTGGCTGCCCTTGGCACGCTTGATAAACGGAGGCGTCGCCCCCACGTTGCTAAACGCACGAACAGGGCTGTTCACGCCGCCCGGCATGAGCGTCTTCGCTTCCGCAAAAAATTTTTCACTTAAAGAATGGTTCATATAAATTACCTAACCTTCCTTTACGATATGCACCACACGCTGCGGGAACGGGATAGAAATACCGACTTCGTCAAAACGTTCCTTGACCAGCTTCATGTACTTGCAACGCATATCCCAGTAATCGCACGTTTTCACCCAAGCCCTCATGTTCACGGCAACAGCACTATCATCCAGCGACGAAACAAAGAACGACGGAGCCGGATCCTTCAAAATTTTCGAATCGTTTTCTGCAAGTTGTTTCATTTCGGCCATGGCTTTTTCCGCCGAATCCGCATAATCGATGCCGAACGACAAATCCAAACGACGCTTGGGATTACGGCTATAATTTATAATGGGAGCCCCCCAAAGCATACTGTTCGGAGCAAAAATGTAAAGACCGTCAAGCGAAATGAGAATTGTATTGAAAAGCCCCACGCCCACAATTTTGCCCTTCAGGGAACCGCATTCAATATAATCCGATGCGCGGAACGGCTTGAGGAACAGCAACAAAATTCCCGAAGCGATATTCCCCAGCGTATCCTTCAACGCAAGGCCAATCGCAAGAGAGGCGGCACCGATTACAGTCACAATCCCGGCCGTGTTCACGCCGAGAATATGCAAGATCATGAGCAAGCCGCAAATATAGACCGCATACGAAAACAACGAATAAAGTAGCGGCTTTACCGATTCATCAGCGCCTTTCTTAATGGCGAAACTAAGAACAAACCTAATAATCGCCAATATAAGAACGATTGCGATAAGGACGATCGCTATTTCAATAGCATGCTGCAACAAGACATTCTTTATCCCAATGTTCTTTAAAAACAAGTCAAATTCCTTCATAACTTATCATGCCCGCAGGCATCTCCCTTACAGAATTTTATTTTCCAAAACTTCCTTCGCATGGTACGTGATGATGATATCTGCACCGGCGCGCTTGAACGCAATCAAGTTCTCGCGGATAATCGCGTTCTCATCAATCCAACCCATCTTTGCCGCAGCCTTCACCATCGAATATTCGCCACTTACGTTGTACACAGCGACAGGTACATTGCTGATTTCAGCCGTCTCGCGCAACACATCGAGGAACGCAAGGCCAGGCTTCACCATCACAATATCGGCACCTTCTTCCAAATCGAGTTCCACTTCATGGAGAGCTTCGCGACCATTGCGCACATCCATCTGATAAGATTTGCGGTTGCCAAAATGCGGGGCAGAATCCGCTGCATCGCGGAACGGACCGTAAAAAGCACTCGCAAACTTCGCGCTGTAAGCCATAATCGGAGTATTCGAAAATCCGTTTGCGTCCAGCATTTCGCGGATTGCCGCCACACGACCATCCATCATATCACTCGGCGCCACCATATCGGCCCCCGCCTCAACATGCGATAGAGCGGTCTTTGCCAAAAGTTCAAGCGTCGGATCGTTATCCACATCGCCATCCTTCACGATGCCGCAATGGCCGTGGCTCATGTACTCGCAAAGGCACACATCCGTAATCACGTACAAACTCGGGAACTTCGCCTTGATCGCACGCACAGCTCGCTGCACAATGCCATCTTTATCATAAGCCGAAGTCGCCATCTCGTCCTTGTGATCCGGGATACCGAACAACAAAATGGACTTGATGCCAAGCGCCACGCAGCTTTCAAGTTCCTTCAAAATTTCATCAACCGAAAAACGGAACTGGTTCGGCATGGACGGAATTTCATCTTTGACACCCGAACCTTCTACCACGAACATCGGGTAAACGAGGGCATCGGGATTCACGGCAGTTTCCGCAACCATGTTGCGGATAACTTCATTTTTACGTAAACGACGAGGACGAATAATCATAACTAGGTATTAGGTTTTAGAAAATTAAACAGTGGTTAGCGATTTGTAATGTCATTCCTGCCACTGAGCAGGAATCTCCTTTTGCAATTATAGAAAATAAAAGGGGGGAAAAGTCCCCCTCGTTTCAGCCCCTTCGGGTCTTACACTACCCTCTTTAGCGGGGCCTTCAGTCGCCAGCCCCGCAACGCCCCCGTCTCAATTTACGATTCAAATTCGCGTTCAGCCTGCTCAAGGCTTTCGGCCCATTCCGCCTGAATTTTCTGCTTGAGTTTTTTAGCAAGCGAAGGAGCTCGGCCCTGCGTGGATACGGTCACGGCAATGTTTTCGCCAAAATCCATGCGGGCAGGCACAATGAAATCGCCATCAAGGTAATCGCAGGCGTTGTTCACCAGAATGCGGCGAGCGCGAGCATCGTTAGAAACTTGAGCATTGACTACCGGCTGGTCAGTACAAATGAATACCATGAAAACGCAACGCAAGTCAAGCGGCTCGTACGGACGCTTTTTTAGAGTGATAGAAGCCTCGGCCCCTCGGCTTAGCTCAGGGACCTTATCTCCAGTCTTGAGCGTTTCAAATTCAGGGTCGATTTGCGGAGCGACAACAGTAATATGAGCACCGGTCGGGATAAGCGTTTTCACCTTGCGCAGAGCAATGCGGCCACCGCCCACCACAAGCACGTTACGCCCTTCGAGATTCAGTTCGATGGAGAAGAGATTTGATGTTTTAGACGAAAGACGAGAGACGAGAGACGAGAGATGGTTTTCTTCAACAAGGGCATTATTCTCTTTCGTCTTTCGTCTGCAGCTCGCTTCAGCGAGCGTTCTTTCGTCTAACTGCGCATTGCGAATACCGCACACAACCATGCTCGAAAATTCTTTCCAATCGCCAAGGCAAGGCAAAAGCGTAATCGGGATTTGCGGGAATTCCGCCTGCAATTTTGCAACAACACGCGGCACGTCATTCTTTGTATGCTGACCATTCAACAGCAAATACGGCAAGAGAGTCACCGATTCCACATCTTCACGCAAAATGGTCCGCAAGTCATTTTCCAAATCCAAAAGACTCGTGCTCGCCACACGTGTTCCCGGCAAATCATGGTGCAATCGATCGAGAATTTCTTCAAATCCTTTGTACGCACCCGGCAAAATGCAATGATGAGCGATAATAAGAATGGCTTTCATATTTTTAGTAGGAAGTAGACAGTAGGAAGTAGACAGTTAGAAGTGTTGGTGGTTAGGATTCTTTTGTATAATATTCCACGATTTTTTTCACGAGAGAATCCATCGTTGTTTCGTCAGAAGTAATCGTTTCAAAGCCATGGTTACGTGCTGCGGATTCTGTCATGCGACCGATACAGAAAGATGTTTGAGGGCAAAAAGCATTATTGTCATTCTGAGCGAAGCCTGTCATTCTGGAGCCAAAGGCGATAGAATCAGGCGTAGTCGAAGAATCTCTATTAAGATCCTTCGATTCCGTGCTTCGCACTCCACTCAGGATGACTCTGCAAAAATTCTCGACCGCGCTAGAGCTAGCGAAAACGATTGCATCAGCGGAGGTAACGGCTTCGCGTTTCCATTCCGGGAGTTCAGCCACCGGGAGTGTTTCGTAGACAATCCAACGGGTCGCCTTAGGCAAGTGTCTCAAAAGCGTGTCGTCGGCAAGGTTACCCTGGAGGAGGAGGATGCGGGATTCATCCAAATTCGTGAATTCAGTTCCCTTCGACAAGCTTAGGGAACTTGCTAAAGTCTGCGAAATTGTTGAGCATCTTTCGTCTTTGTTCTCCGAACCTAGACTAGTCGGCTCAGCTATGAGCCTGCAAGCAGTCTCGCAGCATTCGCCTCTTTCGTCTTTCGTCTGTAGCGAGTTTACGAGCGTTCTTTCGTCTAAAATGCTTCGAAGAAGCATCCCCAGGCCTTCGCCGGTGTGGTCTTCGGGAACGTAATCGCAGCGGATGCCATATTCGAGCAACTTCTTTTCGGTAATTTTCCCAACGCTTGCAATTTTCTTGCCGGCTAAAACACGCACATCATAGCCAGCAGCGAACAACTGCTTAAAGAAACTTTCCACACCGTTCGTACTCGTGAAGGCAAGGATATCGAAGTTCGCGAGGGAAGCCCAATCAAATGTTCCCTCTACCGCGCGGGTTTCGATCATCGGGGTTTCGATGACTTCGGCACCGAGAGCAGTAAGGCGAGCGCTAATTCCACTAGACTGTTTTGCGGCACGCGTCACAACCAAGCGTTTGCCCGAAAGCGGCAAGTTCTTTTTCCATGCAAGCGTCTTGCCAAGTTCAACAACACCACCCATAATCGTAATCGCGGGAGCGGTCACATGTTCGCGGACAATCGTCTCCCCCGCGGTTTCAAGCGTTGCCATCACAGTACGCTGGTTCGGGGTCGTGCCTTTTTCGATAAACGCAAGCGGAGTCTTCGGATCTTTGCCACATTCCATCAAGCGTCGAGCAATAAAATCCATATTGCCGATGCCCATCAAAAAGATGAGCGTTCCCTGGCACTTCGCGAGATTTTCAAAGTCTAGCGAGAGATTCTGGCTTGGATCCTTCGACTTCGTACTACGCACTTCGCTCAGGATGACAGAATCACTTCCTACTTGAATGGATCCCAAATGCTGATTTCGGTCATATCCATGCAAGCATGGATGCGACTCTCGATTTTCGCATTTGTCCGACTTCCTACTGTCTACTTCTTTCTCATGCCCCGTGATGATATGGAAACTCGTTGCAATTCCACGGTGGCTCACGGGGATGCCCGCATAGGCAGGCACAGCGATTGCAGAGGTCACGCCCGGCACAATTTCAAATTCGACGCCAGCAGCCACGAGCTCCAACGCTTCTTCGCCACCACGACCGAACACAAACGGGTCACCGCCTTTGAGACGTGCAATAGTCGCTCCCGACATTTCACAGGCAAACTTTACCAGAAGCTTGTTAATTTCGGACTGTTTTACTTTGTGGTGCGTTGGCATCTTGCCCACATCCACCATCTTAGCTTTTGTATTGCACATTCCAAGAATTGCTGGTGAAACAAGACGGTCGTAAACAACGACATCCGCCTTTTCCAAAATCGCATGGGCACGCAATGTCAAGAGTCCCGGATCGCCAGGACCTGCGCCAATCAGATAAACCTTTCCGAAATTATTTGTTCTTTTCATCAAAATCAAATTTAGAAAAACTTCGGCTCACCGCTAAAAAACTTGCAGGATGGGTCCCTCCCTGCACCCTCCCCATTCTGGCGCAATCGTCAACCCCTATTTTTTAGACTTTTCATCTAAACCTATGCATAAATTTTTTCTATTTGCAAAAAACTAGAAAAACTTTTGAAGTTTTCTTACACAGTTACGGTTTGTACAGAATATGTAAATTCATGGACATTATCCAATAATCCAAAACTTCCTGATTAAATTTTGCCTATATTTTTTAGCATGAATAATTCTAGAGCAAAGCTTCGCGACGAAGTCTATACACAGATGATGTGTGCACAGGCTCGTCTTTCCAAAGATCAGAATACCCAGATGGGCGCAGTTCTCGTCAGCGCAGACGGACGCGTTATCAGCACAGGTTACAATGGCGCTCCTGCCGGATTCGACGACGAGACCGTTCCGTACACCCGCGAGAAACAACTCCTCGCCTACGACCTTTTAGACGCCGACACGGGCAATCTCATCAGCCATCACGAATTCGAAGCGAACAAGTATCCGTTCATGGTCCATGCCGAAATCAATGCGCTCCATTACGCCCGCGGAAAAGTTCCCGCCGGTTCAAAGCTCTACGTGATCGGATTTCCCTGCGAACGCTGCTCCTTGGACATCAGCCTTTCCGGCGTTGCCGAAGTGTTCGTGACCAAAGATGATTACGACCCCAAATCTACACTGAACAACAGCCGCGACACGGCCTACTACATGTTCGCCCAAGCAGGAATCATCGTGACACTTTGCGGCAAACGTATCCGTCCGATTGTTTCAAGGCCCGAAAAGAAATAATGTATAGATTGCCACGTCGCTCCGCGACTTGCAATGACGAAAAGCTTTGACAACATAAAGTTATTCCCGCTCACTAAAGTGTGCGGGATTTTTTAGCGGTACAAGATGGCGATTCCCGAACGGAGTCGGGAAAGACAATGCAAGTTACAGTTGTTTTTGTATTTCTTGCGCAAGTTCAACGCCCAAATTCTTGGCTTGTTGAACGCAATCCGCAGATTTCAAATCGACCGAACCGGAACATTCTACGCGAAGCAATTTTTCAGATTTTTCATCCCAGTAAATTCCGCGAATTTTCAAAGTCTGCGCAATTCGAATAGTACTATTTTTGCAAGCGCCGGATTCGTGCAGGGCGGAGTCACAAGCGCCGCGATTTCTAGCACCGTCATCACTAACAAATTCAGCAAAGCTTGCCACCGGGAATTGGCAACCAGCGTTGAGAGCCTTCAAATAAGCCATTTCGGCAGATGCAATGCAGAATGTCGCGACATCGTTCACGCGAGCGAGAATCTGCGCAAGGGTCGCAAGACCAGTGCAACGCGCTTCCTGAGGCGTTGCATCATTCAATGTTTCAACCGCCAAAATTCCCTGACCGCTGGCGGGGAGCATCTGTTCGGTGCTAAAGTATTCCGTCACCTGGTTAGCAAGGCCCATGCGCTTGAGGCCGGCCGCCGCAAGCACAACGCCATCGAGTTCCGCAAGTTTGCCAATACGCGTCTGGATGTTCCCGCGAATCGGCACATATTCCAAATCCGGACGGAGCGCTTTCAGCTGCACCACACGGCGAATGCTTCCCGTTCCGACGCGGGCACCAGCAGGCAAATCCATAAAGCGAACGCCAGCAGCTCCACCGCGCGCAAGGAATGCATCACGCGGGTCTTCACGTTTCAAGACTGCAGCAAGCTTGAACTGCGGCAGCACTTCGGCAGGCATATCCTTCAAGCTGTGGATAGCAATATCCGCACGACCTTCAAGGAGCGCGATTTCCAATTCCTTGATGAACACGCCCTTGCCACCAAAACTCGCAAGCGACTTGTCCAAACGGCGGTCGCCTTCGGTTGTCATGGAAACAAGTTCATACATCAGTGCATCGCGAACATTACAAGTATCGACGGCATTTTCAACAACAGAATTTGATGCGACAATCGCGTCTGCGGCCATTGTCGTCTGGGCCAGAGCCAAAGCGCTTTTACGGGTCGCGATACGTAGTGGGCGTTCTTTAGTAAAAAAAATATCAGCCATTACATGCTCCCA
This sequence comes from Fibrobacter succinogenes, assembly GCA_902762795.1. Lineage (GTDB taxonomy): Bacteria > Fibrobacterota > Fibrobacteria > Fibrobacterales > Fibrobacteraceae > Fibrobacter > Fibrobacter succinogenes_E. The sequence continues at coordinate 146,684 of CACWPM010000007.1, forward strand.
AGCACTTTAAAAAAACATGAACATCTTCAGGCGAATTTTCAGCCTTGACTTTATACAAAAAATCATTGGCCATTTTCTTCGCAAAACGTTCATACATCATCTGGATGCGGTGGCGGTCATCTTCAGAAAGCTCCGGCATGGAACGCAACAATTTATCCGATTCTTCATTTGCCGTCGTGAGCATTTTTTCGGCATGCAAATGAATTTGCTTGGAAACCTCGTCCATGCGGTTCCAATGCAAGAATTCATCAAGACCTTCTTTCAGAATTTTCTGTGCGGCATCAAGTTCAATCATGCGCAAGCGGCGATTTTCAGAAACGATTTTTTCAAGGTCATCGACACAAACGTATTGTACACCGGAGAGTTCGCCAATAGAAGGTTCCGCATTGCGCGGGCTACCGAGATCGATAATCAAGCGCTTTGAAAGTGCCGTTGCAGAGGATTCCGCACCCTTATTGAAACAACGTTCATCCTGTGACAGAGCCTTGACAAATTCATCTTTCGTAACAATAGGTTCCTGGCAAGCGCTGCAGAGAATCACGACATCGCACTTGCCGAGGACATCGTAGCGGTCTTCAAACTTCACGGGTGTGAGCACGTCTGCAAATTTTTCGGCATTGGCAAAGGTCTTGCTGCTTGCAAAAATCTTGGTCGTATTCTCTTGTACGTACTTGAGCATCAGTGATCCCATCTCGCCAAGCCCGACGATATACACGGTACGATTTTCAAGATCTTCAAAAGTCTTCTGTACCTGTTTCATCGCCAAAAACGGAATGTTGCAACTGAGCTTGCTCAAGTTCGTCTCGGTCTTGATGCGTTTAGTCGTGTGGATTGCACTCTGGAAAAGCTTGTTCAGAGTATTTTCCGTTGCATTCAAATGGTGAGCCGTTTCGTACGCACGACCAATCTGGTGCAAGATTTGATCTTCGCCCATCGCAACAGAATCAAGCCCGGCACATACATTCATCACATGATGAGCGACATCATCACCCGACTTAAAATAAAAGAATTTCGAAAAACTATTGTAATCTTGACGGGCAAGTCCACACACATAGCGAACGAGTTCACCCTCCGTGATTTCACGATCACTCGCCACATAGACTTCCGTGCGGTTACACGTTGCCAAAATTAAAAGTTCATCAAACGGGGAATGACTCAACGCATCCGTCTTTACATCCATCGGGATATAAAACTTTTCGCGAATTGCGATTTCAGCCACCTTGTGGCTCATGCCGGCCATGTAAATATTGCGCATAATCCAAAGATAGAAAAGATTGGACTATGCAAAAAATCTAAAGCTCGTTTTCTTGAGTTCCTTGAGGGAATGGAGAACGACGTATTCCGGATTATCAAGCAAAGACACGGATTCCTTGATGTAACCGTATAATTCTTCGGGAGTCTGCGCATGAATCATTGCATACAAGTTGTACGGAAAATTTTCAAAAAACGGACGCTCGTAACAGTGCGAAACAAAATGCTTTTTCGCTAGAGATTTAATTTTACTGGATTCTTCGTCCCTTCGGTCCTCAGAATGACGAGATTCCGCAAGCATTTCATTCAATTCACATTCGCCACTCGTCATTCGTTTTTCGTCTAATCTAAAACAAACCATCGCATTGCAGGGGAAGCCGGCATCTTGATGACGGAGGATTGCTCCAAAGCGGCGCATACGTTTTGTAGCAAGGTCTTCGCGAAGTTCATCGCAAGAAACGTCCCAATCCTTGAACGGAGTGAGCGTATGCGGGATGTCATCACAAGCAATGTGGATTCGATTTCGGTCAGAATCAGTTAATGCGTCCGCTGGAGATTGCCTCGCCAGCCTCCCACGCTGTCGCTCGGAGCAAGAGTCGCTCGCAATGACGTTACTAACCACTAGTGCGTCAGCACCCCCCATCACTGTATTGATTTTGTACTTCTTGGTAGCAGTAAGAATATGAACATCGTGCAATTCCGTTTGCAAACATACGCGGTCCACAACAGCCTGGATTGCAGATTCATTTTCGGCAATGACAGTAAACCAAACATTGAATTCGTGACTGCGAATGTAATTGTGCGTAATTGCGGGCTCGACCATCACGACTGCCGCGAACTTTTCCATCGGCGTTACATCGTGCGGTTCCGCCGAAAAGTCAAGCGACGAAACCGGAACCTTCCCCGCACAAAGTCTCGAAATAAAGCCGAGTTTCTTGGAATCGTAGACGCCACCGATACGGCGAATTACGCCAGAAGCTCGCATTTTCTCAACTTCATCAAAAATTTCTTGTTCTGAAATGGCTGAATTTGCAGCGCACTCGCTATCACAATTCAGCATTTCCGCAAGAGCCTTATACGGGCGTTCCACCAATGGAAAGCCGTCTTGAATAATCGCGAGAAGTTTTTGACTCAGCATTTGCGGCACATCGCGAGAGGCGTTACAGCCCGATTTCTTCATCCGTCAAATAGCAAGCCGGATCTTCAGCCCAGAAGTCACCAGTAACGGCTTCGGCACGCGTACGGAAATTGCCGTTGCACAAATTCAAGTAAGCACACTTCGGACAACGCCCCTTCAAAAGCGGTTTGCGGTTCTTGAGGCCAGCCATAATCGGGTTCGATTCGTCCGTCCAAATGTCGCCAAAGTTGCGTTCGCGAACGTTACCAAGCGTGATATATTGCGTAAACTGATCCGGATGCACATTACCGATGCTATCGATATTGCCAAATGCCATACCACTGCGGTTACCGCCATTACGCTTAATCAAATCCAAAATCTTTTCGGCGCGTTCCGGGTCTTCGCGCTTCATGCGCTGGTACAGATAAACGGCATCCGCATGGTTGTCGACCGTCAAGATTTCCTTGTTCACGCCACGCTTCTTAAAGTCCAAAGTCCGATCAATGATGAGGTCCATCGCCTTGCGGCTTTCTTCATGATTCAAGTCATTCTCGACCATCGCACTTCCACGACCGCTATACACCAAGTGATAGAAGCACACGCGATCAATGTTTTCGGCTTCGAGCAAATCAAAAATCGCATTCAGGTCCTGCACATTGTAACGCGTAATCGTAAAGCGGAGTCCAACCTTCTGGCCCGTCGCCACACAGTTACGGATCCCGCGCAAAGCCATCTGGTAAGCACCCTGCTTGCCACGGAACTTGTCATGAGTTTCTTCGCAACCATCCAAGCTGATGCCCACATAGCCCACGCCCATCGCCTTGAGCTTCTGCGCCACATCCGGCGTGATGCAAGTGCCGTTCGTCGAAATCGTCGGACGGATGCCCTTGCTGGCCGCATAGTTCGCGAGTTCAAAAAAATCCGGGCGCAAGAGCGGCTCGCCACCGCTGAACAAAATCACCGGTACATGGAAATCTGCAAGCTGATCAATAAGCTTGATTCCCTCTTCGTGCGTAAGTTCGTTCTGGTACTTGATGGCCTCGGAACGCGCATAGCAATGCACGCATTTCAAGTTGCAAGTCTTGGTGCAGTTCCACACCACCACCGGACCACGGCCCGGGCCCACACCGTTCTTGGATTCGTGGGCACGTGGTTCGTAACGAAGGGAATCCCCAAAGTTCGGGGAATCCATCAAAAGCTTAGTAATACTGATCATGATGCGCCAAATTTAGAAATTTAGTCAATAGTTATTCGATATTGGTCAGTAGTCATTAGCGGTTAGTGGGCTGTAGTCGCCACACACGCGATTGACTTTTATCACCCGATAATCGGAAAGCCTTCGCGATATTCCTTGATAATGTAGGGATGCGTTTTGGCATACTCGTATATTTTTTCACCGAGACCTGTTTTCACGAGTTCCGCAAGATTTTTGTCCGGCGTAGCCCCGATTGTCGGGCACGTAGGCGTAAGCGCAATAACGAGTTCACCATTCCGGTCCATGATTCTAAGTGGCCAAATACTACAATCAAACGGTTTATCTTCGCCTTTCAAGATGCAACCTTTTTGCGGATCCAGGAACGTGCAAGGAACTTCTTCTTCGGGATCATCCGTGCGATAATTACCTTCAAGCACCAAGCGGCCAAAGCTCTGCCCCTGCGCGGTTTGAAACATACGGAACTCGCCCACCACGCCATACTCATTTTCACGACTTAATTTATCTACAGTTTCATACGAAAAAAGCGGCGTTTCCCATAGGCTTTTCCGTCTAAAGGAACAACAAAACTTGCATGCAGCACAAGAATTTTTTGAGAGTACTTTTGAAAGCATTACACATCTCCCAGCACATCTGCATCACGTTCGGCGACAGTCCTATCAAGGGAAACAGTCGCATGGCATTTGTCCAAAATAATGAGCGGGTAATACGAAAGTTTAGCCTTGCGTAGCCCTTCGATATTGATATCTTCTTCGCGATTGATGAGCTTTGCACCCGCAAGCGTTTCTGCAAACATTTTATTGATGATTGCATAGCCTCCGTTATCCGCATACTCTCCAATGATCTTTTCGAAATGGATATCCCAGACACCCGCTGTAATTTCAGAAGCTATCGTCATGCCGACGGGTACGTTTTCTACATAAAGTATAGCGCCTTTCATGCCTAGAGTATCAAAATTTTTCAACGTTTCTTCGATTGCACAAAATTCAGCCATACGCGATGTTTCATCTGTAGACAGTTCCGCCCAGGCAGCTTCTTCGCATTCGCAGGTCGGTTCGCCAGGGAACTCGCCCGACATAGAATTTTGCAGCCACTTTTTCTCGATTTCGAGTGCATCCGCAAAGTTATCAGCGGTAATTTCGCGCAGTTCATAATGTTCGTACGAGCGGTTGAATTTCGAGATGTGGTTCCGCTTTTTGCGATACGTATTTCCAGCAAGAGTCGCAAGACTTTCCGCAGAATAAATGTAGTCGCTATCGCCACGGTCATTTACAAATTGAATGGACTTCTTAAAATAATCCAGGAGGATATGCGCACGAGTCTCATCGACCAAGCAGAATTCCAACGGACGGCCCGATTCTTTCGAATCAAGAACAATCGCTTCTAGCGATTCGCGCGGATCTTCAGCCCCAAGCGGGAACGTGTAACCGCGACGGCTCCCCTCGCCTTGATAATAGCGGAAGAGGAATCCATTTTGCAGCGCCATAAGCGTGCCGTATTTTTTGCGCCACAAGAAAAGGCTTGCAAACGCAGCGTCGCTCCCGATATAACCGGATTCCGCCACCGCCTTCGCCACATTTTCCCGGTCTGAAAGTTCTGGAATTCGAAATTCTAGCATACTTTCAATTTAAAAAAATTCTACTCTGCGCTCTGCTGCAAAATCTTGATTTGCTCGTCCGCCCAATCTTCAAAAGAATCATCTGCGATATGCGCTTTGACATTTTTCATCAAGTGAATGTAAAAATGCAAATTGTGAATCGCCGCGAGCGTCCAACCAAGCGGTTCCTTTTCCTTGAACAGATGACGGAGGTAAGCGCGACTATAGTTACGGCAACAATAGCAATCGCAGTTTGGGTCAAGCGGTAAATCGTGCTGGTGCGCAAACTTTGCACCTTTGTAGCGGAGTACGCCACGGCTCGTATAAACTAATCCATCCTGTGCATTTTTCGCAGGCAAAATGCAGTCGCACATATCCACGCCGCGCTTCACGAGTTCCAGCAAATTCCATGGTGTTCCCACTCCCATCACGTAGCGGGCGCGATCTTCGGGCAATAAGTTTGTACAAAAGTCTGCAATTTCATACATCGTCTCGACAGGCTCGCCTACCGACAGCCCACCCATCGCATAACCATCCGGCTCGATTTCCTTGAGCGCCTCGATGGACTTCTGTCGCAATTCCTTGTGCATGCCGCCTTGCACAATTCCAAAGAAATACTGCGGATAACCGTGGATTGGCGGATTTGCCAAAAGCCATTCCTTCGCCTCGCGCGTCCACTTGAGCGTAAGCGCAAGCGACTTTTCCGCCTCTTCGACCGTACTCGGGTACGGCGTACATTCATCGAACGCCATGATGATATCCGCACCGATTTCTCGTTGTGCATTCATCACGCTCGCGGGTGTGAACAAATGACGAGAACCGTCCAGCAAACTCTTGAACTGGACGCCCTCTTCGGTAATCTTTCGGAACTGTTTCAAGCTCCACACCTGGAATCCGCCGCTATCCGTTAGCATCGGCTTGTTCCAGCTCATGAACTTTTGCACACCGCCCGCCTCCGCAATGAGCTTCGTGCCCGGTCGCAAATAGAGGTGGTACGTATTCGCCAAGATGATTTCCGCATCAATTTCGCGGATATCGCGGCTCGTGAGGCCTTTGACCGTCGCGGCAGTCCCCACCGGCATGAACACGGGAGTCGTCACATCGCCATGCGCCGTGTGGATAATGCCAAGACGCGCCTTGGACTTTGCAGATTTTTTTAAAAGTTCAAAAGGGTTCACGTTCACAAGGCCAAAGATACTAATCTTCGTCTTTAACTTCTATGGATCCCGTCGCCATTACGGGCTTCAGGATGACGGCGAACGTTACGACTTTTCAAGCTTCGGCTTTCGGTTTCGCGGGGTCAAATGGCGCACTGCGCTTTTTCCCGTATGCGTGGGCAAAACCTTCTGGCTTGCAGAAAGGGAATGCTCAATTTTATTTTCGCCAAGAGGACGGAACTGTCCCGTTAAGAGATTGTGGTTTATTGCCATAGGAGCTCCTAATGTTTTTGATGGTGATAAAAACAATATATTAAAAAATTTTAAAATTTCAAGAAAGCACCTCCCCAAATCAAGGTTAATCATATACACAGGCCTTTTTGCACAAGTGCTGTTGTCAACGCAAATTCGATTTAATATAATTGGATGCGATTACACAAAATTAAAGGAATACTTATGAGAAACTCGCTCAAGATCGAAGGTCAGGTCAAGACTTATCTTAAAGAAGAAGAACTTCCGAAGGCATGGTACAACGTCCGTGCCGACATGAAGAAGAAGCCCGCTCCGCTCCTGAACCCCGGTACCGGCAAGCCGGTGACTTTCGAAGACCTGCAACCCGTGTTCTGCGACGAACTTATCAAGCAGGAACTCGATAACGACACCGCTTACATTGAAATTCCTGAAGATATCCGTACGTTCTACAAGATGTACCGCCCCTCCCCGCTCGTTCGCGCCTACTTCCTCGAACAGGCCCTCGGCACTCCGGCCCACATCTACTACAAGTTTGAAGGCAACAACACCTCGGGTTCTCACAAGCTCAACTCCGCTATCGCTCAGGCCTACTACGCCAAGAAGCAGGGCCTCAAGGGCGTGACGACCGAAACGGGTGCTGGCCAGTGGGGCACGGCACTTTCGATGTCCAGCGCCTTCTTCGGACTGGACTGCCAGGTTTACATGGTGAAGGTTTCTTATGAACAGAAGCCGTTCCGCCGCGAAGTGATGCGCACCTACGGTGCCTCCGTGACGCCGTCCCCGTCCATGACGACCGACATTGGCCGCAAGATCAACGCCGAATTCCCGGGCACCACCGGTAGCCTCGGTTGCGCTATTTCCGAAGCCGTGGAAGCCGCCGTGAAGCAGCCGGGTTACCGCTACGTTCTCGGTTCCGTGCTGAACCAGGTGCTCCTCCACCAGTCCGTGATCGGTCTCGAAACCAAGGCCGCTCTCGACAAGCTCGGCGTGAAGGCCGACCTCATCATCGGTTGCGCTGGCGGCGGTTCTAACCTCGGCGGTCTCGTGAGCCCGTTCATCGGTGAAAAGCTCCGTGGCGAAGCCGACTACGATATTCTCGCTGTGGAACCGGCAAGCTGCCCGAGCTTCACTCGCGGTAAGTACGCTTACGACTTCTGCGATACCGGTAAGGTTTGCCCGCTCGCCAAGATGTACACTCTCGGTTCCAGCTTTATTCCGTCTGCCAACCACGCCGGTGGCCTCCGCTACCACGGCATGAGCAGCATTCTCTCTGAACTTTACGATCAGGGCCTTATGCGTGCAACGTCTGTGGAACAGACCAAGGTGTTCGAAGCCGCCAAGCTCTTCGCACAGACCGAAGGTATCCTCCCGGCTCCGGAATCCAGCCACGCTATCCGTGCCACCATCGACGAAGCTCTCAAGTGCAAGGAATCCGGTCAGGCAAAGAACATCGTGTTCGGACTCACCGGTACGGGTTACTTCGACATGGTTGCCTACCAGAAGTTCAACGACGGCGAAATGAGCGACTACATCCCGACGGATGAAGACATCGCCAAGAGCCTCGCCCAGCTTCCAAAAATAGACTAAAGAACGCCACTACGTGGCTACAGACGAAAGACGAAAGAATATTTCGTAGAAACGTCCAGCATTCGCTGGACGTTTTTCTGTTTACGATTTTATCGTTTTAAATCCATCGTCAATTCAAGCAATACGTTTCCATCTGCATCGACATGGGCTTTGCCATCTGATGAAAATTCAGCCAATTGCTCGTTCAGCATTTCTACGAGAACCGGATCAATATTTGCGCCAAAATTAAAAACAAATTTTATACATGCCACTTTGGCGGCTGTTCCGTCCGTAATTTCATTTTTCTTTACATCGAGATACTTGACTTCACAAGGTTTTTCAAGCGAATCTCCTTTGAATACAATTTTCCATGCTTCATTATACTTTTTCGCAAAATCAAATAAATCGCTATAGCGTTTTTTATAGACAAACTGTTTACGCTGTTTATCATAACCTTGTTCAATAAGACCATACTTGCATTGTTCCGTGCCATTTCCATAAACAACTTGTTCAAACTTTTCAACAAAACCAGGAACATTTTTGGCGGTTTCTGCCGAAAATTCATTTGATTCTTTTTCAGTACGCTCTCGCAAATTTCGCAATAAATTCACAATAAAATAAGTCTTGGACAAAAGTTCATCCGAGAAAAAGATATTTGTTTCTAAAGAACTAGGAATCTTCCAATTTTCTTTTTCAAAATCATAGACAAATTGATCTTTCCCGAATTTTCCATTCAACGGAAACGTGCCATACTTTAGCGATAAAGCATCATAATCAACAACCATAGCGGGATTTTGAACTTCTACGGAATCATGCAATAAAACGGATTCTAGATTGATACGAACTGAATAACGGAACTTGCCATATTTTTTTGACAATCCATCATAAAATACAGCCTTAAGCGGTGGAATATTTAAATCCTTTACATCTGATAAAATTCTCAAATCAATCTTTTCAATATCACAAGACTCCATAATAATAAAGCCGTTAAATATGGAAAAAGCGAGTTTAATATAGGCATCAATACTAGCGTTTAAGCCATTCCCATTTATTGGACTCGAAGCAACATCATTGGCAAAATCAAGAGAATCTAAAGTTATTTTATATACAATCGTATTTGACTGATTGTGCAATTTGGCTTTTTTTATTTTACTCAAATTTTTTGAATTATGCATATCATAAAAATTGCTTTCATCATATTTATCAAACATGTATTTCAAAGACTCGTTCAATATCGCTATATGACCTTCTGGTAAAATTTTTCTAGCGAATGGGGCTAATTTTTTCTTTACCTTGTTAAGGGTTAAAGTTCCTTCATTACCGCCTTTATCAAGGTCAATGCCATAATCCAATGCATATTGCGTATATACATTGAGCATTCTAATCCTTTCAACAATTTCTTCTAGCGACAAAGTCGTCTTTCCACTTGAAAAAGCAAGTTTTCCAAAAACGGGTATTCGTACATCTTTCAATTTATCAAGTTCTACATCCATCCAAAGAGACTCTTCGCGAATGTTAGTCTTCATCTCTTTTTTCGTTACAAAAATTTTCAAATTTCCCTCTTCAACGAAATAAGGCCCAGGTAACGAGAACGTATTCTCCCTTGTTATACCAGGAACATCCATCGTAAAAAAGTCAAATTTAGCACCAAGGGAATATCCGTCTTTTTCTTTGGCAAACACAAAATCAGCCCCAAACGTAGCCGTAATTTGCGATTTTGCTTTAATAGTTTCAAAACTTACATTCTGTCGGTCTGTTTTTAGAACAAATTCAATTTTCAAAGAATCTTTGGAATTCCACAAAAAATATTCTTTGTCGTATTTTAAAAGATTAATCGTGTCTATAGGCGTACCCAAATAAGAGTTTTTCTTCATTTTTAGATTTATTGCAGAGAATGGAATACTTTTTTTCTTCAACGAATCAACAACAGCCTTTACCCCCCGCATGTCCATGCGAAGCCTTATACCACGTTCCGCCTGAACTCGCAAAGACCGCATAATATCCGCTCTAGCATTATCGATTTTTTTAATTATTTCATAAGCACTATAAACATTTCCTGCTATTTTCAGATTTTTTCCGACATACGGGATTATATAATTTTCGCTTATTGCAGGTAACGAATCTAAAGTATCAACGTTCAACTTTACAATAGGATTTCCTTCTACCGGCATTCTATAATCATCAAGATCCTCATCGCAACAATCAACTAAATTTTGTTTTTTGGGGGATGCGTTCGTTTTCGCATCGTTAATGCCAACCATTAGCAAAATAGTCATCACAAAAACAACGCACCAACATTTTTTTCTTTTAGAGAATCCAGAATAATGCATATTTATTACCGCATAAATTTATAATAAGGTTCAACTCGCCCACAAAATACAAAAAATTTGGAGATTTCATGAATTTATTTTATTGCAAAAGCAACAAAAGAGTCTCTCATTTTACAAAAAAAGCGGACAAAAGCCCGCTTTGAACTGCAGTCAATACACCAAGACGTTGCGACCGGTATGCCAAGACGCAGTCACAACGATATAATAAACTACTCTTTCCGCCCGGTCAAGCGGTAACGATATTCTACGCCGTTTTTCTTGAAACGCACGAACAAACTTTGTTCGCGAGCATCGTAGAAAAGCCTCGGCGATTGCGATTCCACGGCACGTATGCCCGGTAAATTTCGAATGGCATTCGTGCTATCCTGAGCAGTTGTATCCGTTTTTGACGTATCAATCTTGGACGTGTCCGTCACGACGGTATCTTTCTTGCCCGTATCAGGAGGCGGTTCCTGCGACTTGAGGATTTCGAGCATTTTTTCGGCATAGCGTTCGCCAAATTTTTCATACCCTTCACGAGTAAAATGTAGCGTGTAGCTCGCTTCCTTAAGTGCGGGGCAGCCCTGTGCAGAAATCAAGTGCCCGTTCGGAATGAGGTCTGCCGCCTGTTTTACGGCATCGTTTCGCCAGCCAAGATCACCCGTCGGAGCAAGTTCACCAATGAGGATAGGGGTCTTTTCCGGGTCCAGTTCCAGTTCCTTGATCAAGTCGTCATAAACTTTCTTGACGCGTTTCGGCCAGTCGTTCATCTGGTAGTCCGCTTCGCCCTGATGGAACAAAAATCCCTTGATAACGCCTTTCTGCTTCGCGATTTTACCCATTTCGACAATGCGTTTGTACAAATCGCCTCCATATTCGTCCAGATACTGGATCCACCACGTATCGCCCTTGTTCTTTGCACTCTGCACATAGGACTTGTTGCGGTCCTTGTCAAACAGGTCAATGCTCTGCCCGCCAATCGCCACGTTCGCGACGGCAATTTTGATGCTATCTGGGAGTTCCTTGACCATTTTGCGACCAAAAATATCGACAATGCCCACCTTAGATTGGCTGTGCCCCATCGGAGGTGCCGCCGGATAAAACTCGCCCACCTTCTGGTTTGAATGATTGGCTGCCCGCAATACCAAGAAACGCGGGTCCTGCACGCGGTCCTTGTCCGTCACGGTGGCTTGCCCGGACATATTCGACTGCCCGTAAGCAAGGTAAATATGCAGGTTTTTGTCCTGCGCAAAGCTTACCGCGCCAAGCACGGCAAGCGACATGAGGATTTTTTTAATCATGATTTCTCCAAAGCATAAAACGGTCGCAAAACGGCGTTCTACAACCCTTGTTTTTTATTATAAATAAAAAGAAACCCCATTTCGAGGTTTCTTGAATTTATTCTATTGCCAAAATGGCAATGCATCCAGAGATTTTCACAAATTATCGCACGTCCACGCGAAGCATCTTGCGGCTATTTTGACCGCGAACAAAATACATGCCAGAATTGAAACCGGACGCACGGAGATTGGCCTTGAGTAATCCCACATCAGGCATCGAAGCTTTCACATTTCCAAGATACTTGCCGTTCAAATCGTAAACGCCAAACACATCGTTTGTTTCCACCGGCTTGAACGGATAGGGTAAAACAGGCGTTGTATTTTCATCCGTATTCCTGGAAATCACCGGATAAATAACACTGTCCCATTGAGGGTTGTAAACAATCTGCGTTGCATCGACCGGAGGGATTGTATAGTTCGGATTGTAATTACGGTTATTCAAGACACTCGTATCCACTTTGCCGTAAAAAATTCCTTCTGTGAGCACTTGTGTAAAATCAGTCTCAATATCGCCCCGTAATTGCGCATACCCGCCAATAACCTTATCCCGGATTGGCAAAAAGACCGTATATACTTGGGCGTATTCCTCGATATCGCTATTGCGAATAACTGAAAGAGCACCGACCTTGGCATAATCGCGAATAGTTCCTTCCACAAGCCATGCGTCATCTTCGAGCAAGGCATTATCGCGAACCGTTCCTCCCGACACGAATGCACGGTCACGCACCAAAGCGTTCCCGGTAACGACTCCGTTATCGATTACGGCAAAATCTTCAATGCGGGCATAACCAGAAACTGTACCACCGTTCACGACAGCATTCGGCCCCACGTATGCCGTAGTTGATACATTTGCGGAATTGCTGACCCAACCGCCGCCATTGCTATGCCTGTGATAACGACTCGTATTTGCGGGTTCCCAGAATCCATTGTTATAACCTTCCGGGTTTCCGTTATTTACTTCAATCATGTACGGATAACGGTAAATGCTATAGTAATACTGGTTATCCAAGACAGTCTGCATTTCCGTCGGAGTCGCAACGACAACAAGCCACAAGGCTTTATCGAATCGTCTCGTTTCGATTTCGAGTTCGAAATTGGAACCGCGTTTCATTTCGCTATAACGCGGCGTACCATTCATACTTTCGGCAACAAGCGCTGCGCGCCAACCCGATGCCGGATTAGACAACTGGCGTGGTGCGTTATGGCACCAGTGTTTCGGATCATTCACGTACATCGGATCCGGACAAACGTATCCATTGATCGAAGGATAGTCCTGAACAAGGCCACGGAACTTGACCTTCACCTTCCCCGCTTGTTTTGGATAAATTCGAACAAGATTGTAACCAAAGCGCTGCGGCGCCCAATAAGATGGCGAGACATAGCGGTTATTCACCGAATCTATCCTATCGAGCATCGTGACTCGCGTATGGGCTCCATAAGGCCTTTCGCTATATTCCCTACTATCGCGACGCGTGGCAAAATCATAATCGCCCCATTTTTCGCGATAGATAGCCTTGTGAGACGGCTCGTATTCGAGAGTCGCCTGCTTCATGGCAAATCGGCCAAACTCATCATTCAACGTTTCGAGCGACCAATTGAAAACTCTCATCATCGCGGTAAACGGAGTTTGTTCACTCCAACCGTAATCATCTTGGTGCAGGCCATCCGTCCAAATGCGGTTCACCTGTTTTGCGCCTTCAATGCCACCTCCAAATTTTTCCTTCAAATGTTCAAGGAAATGCCAGCTAACATAATTTAAACGAGTTGACCCATAGTACAAATAAGGAAAATCAATCAAGTCTTCGCCACCATCGGGAACTTCGTTCGGAATATACTGATGTGCGACCCAGTTCGCATGCGTTTCGCTAATCCAACTAGCATGACGGTCATCTCCAATATTACCCGTAAAGCTTTGCAAACCATGAGTGTATTCATGGGCAAGAATCCATCGGTTATTCAACCAGCTTTTGCCGATCAAAATAAAAGCCGAGCAGTCATTCGGAGTAACGCAGCCTTCAGGGTAGTTTTTACCCCCTATCGGGTAAGGCATTTTATTGTCATTATAAACGTAAACAACATTTTTTAATTTCTTTTGAGGATTGTTCGGTTGTGGCAGCATCCATTCCAAAGTACCATGATAAAACGCAAAAATATCCTCCAGAATGTTTAGGGATTGCTGCGCAAGACTATAATCAACCTGGACTGTATTAGAACCCCCACCATATTCCGCATAATTCGAATTTGATTTGCAAATTTCGAAATGTTCCGATGCACGAATCAACTTATTCGTACTGAACTTTTCGCAAACCGGTTCCCATTCAATGGCATTCGAATAAACAAAACCGCCTAACAAAGCGACACCCATCGCCCATATTTTATTCATAACGTACTCCGTTGTATTGTTTGTTATGTTTTAAAAGAACTTGAATGAATATATCCATTTTCAAAGAATTTTAGAATAGCGCTAACAATAGAACAAATAAAAAAACTTAAATTGTATTAAAAAAGTTATTTTATTTAAAGTTTATTGTATATAGCGCTATATTCATCTGAATATTTCAAGCACACATGTTCCCCAAAGGAGGACATGGAAGCTACATTCATTTAACAAAACGTTTGCTGATAGAGCCGTGTATTGTCCGCACGACAGCGAGATACATTCCTCGCGGAAGCGAAGCAATGGAAACTGCCGAGGGGCTTCCCTGCAGCTGCATATGGACATGCCCACGAATGTCCGTAATCGTCACGCCACTCGTTGCTTGCGGGAGATCCAACAAAAGATCGTCACCGGCTTTTCGTATTTTGAATACCGCCGGAATATTCTGCGTAATCGCAATAGACGTCGTCGGTCCAGGATCAATCGAGGTCGAATCGTCCTTGACGGCATACCACTTGGCGTTATCGATACTCGCAGTCGCTTCGGTCGGAGGCGTAGTGAGGTTCGCGCCAAAATTTGCATTGCCAAGCATGGCGTCTTCGACCATGCCAAAGAACACACCCTTCGAGAGTTCCTTGGAGAAGTTGTTTTCGAGGTCACCGCGCAGTTGCGCCGTACCTCCGACGGTCCTATATTCAACAGGCCACATCACTCCATAAATTTGCGCATTGTCCTTGATTGTACTTTCCAAGATGACCGAGAGCGCGCCGACTTTTGCCTTGCCGCTAATTGAGCCGCTTACAAGCCAAGCATCTTCTTCGAGCACGGCGTCATCGCCAATCGTTCCTGCCGAAACAAGCGCGCGCCCACGCACCACGGCGTTTCCGCTGATGTTGCCGCCGTCTACGACGGCGAAATCTTCGATGCGGGCGTTGCCAGAAACAGTTCCGCCGTTCACGACCGCATTCGGCCCGACATATGCCGTGGCGGCCACCCTCGCCTTGGAGCTCACGAGCCCGCCACCGTTGCCATGCTTGGCATAACCGCTCGCATTCGCTGGTGCCCAGAAGCCTTCGTTGAAGCCTTCCGGCGCTCCGTTTTCGACCTCGATCATATACGGGTAACGGTAAATGCTGTAGTAGAACTGATCCCAAAGAACAGTGTGCATCTCGGTCGGCGTTGCCGTCACGGCCAGCCATAACGCCTTGTCGCTATCCTTCGTATCGATTTCGAGATTGAAGCCCGTACCATGTTTCATTTCGCTATAGCGCGGAGTGCCATCGGCGCCTTCCGCGACAAGCCCGACCGTCCAGCCCGAGGCCGGATTCGGCAACGCGTCAGGAGCATAATTGCACCAATGGTATTTTTTTCCCATGTAATCGTCTTCGTTATCGCCAAAACAGGTGTAGCCATTGACGGTCTTTTTATCCTGCACGATGCCGCGGAACTTGACCGTCACCTTCCCCGCTTTTTCCGGATAAATGCGCACCAGGTTGTATCCCCAGCGCTGCGGAGCCCAGTAGCTAGGCGAAATATAACGGTCCGCACATTTTCCATCGACAGACGCTGCACTTGCACTAGCGTCTTCATCACACTTCATCTTGTCGAGCATCGTTACGCGACCATGACTGCTGTAATGATAGCCAGGGCCTACGCTGCGGCGCGTTTTGAATTCGTAATCGCCCCAAGCCTTTTTATACAAATTCTTTTTCTCGGGAACATATTCAAACGTTGCATGCTTCATCGTCATGCGCCCGAATTTTTCGTTCAAGCTATCAAGCGTCCACCCGTAAATCATCATCATGGCGCTAAAAGGCGTCTGGTCCATCAACCCCTCTTCACCATTGCGTATCGATTCCGTCCAGATGCGGTTCACCTCCATGGCCCCCTTGATGCCTCCGCCAAATTCTTCCTTGAGGTGCTCCATGAAATGCCAGTTGCAATAACGATCTCGCGTTGAACCGTAATACAGGTAGGGGAAATTGATCAAATATTCAGAGCATCCCGGAGCCTCGTTCGGAATATACTGGTGCATCATCCAGTTCGCATGGGATTCGCAGACCCAACCCGTATGGCTGTTGTTGCCCATCCACCCGGAAAGGCTCTGCATACCATGAGCGTATTCGTGCGCCAATCCCGAGCGGTCGCTCAAAGAACCCTTGCCTAGCCAAATTCCCGGCGAGCAACCCGCACTGCTGCAGCCTTCAGAGTTATCGCCGCCATAGAGCGCGCCCATTTTTGCGTCTTCAAAAACATAGACCGCAATTTTCATCTTGTTATCAGGATCGCCCGGCTGCGGGAGCGACCATTTCAGAGAATCATGATAAAAAACGAAAATATCTTCTAGAATGTCCAATCCGCGTTGGGCTTCGTCCCTATAGACGCCCACATTGTTCGGTGAACCATCGTCGTATTTCGCTTTTCGGCAAATTTCAAAGTGCTCGGAAGCAAGAATAAGCGTATGCCCGTGAGTTTCGCATACAGGTTTCCACGTGGCAGCCTCGGCACTGGCAAAACAGCCCAAAACAGCAGTGCACGAAACAACACCCATAGCCCGTTTCATTCTCATATACACTCCAATCCGCTTAGTTGTACTCCATAGCGGGTATAAAGGAAAACTCTAAAATGCGATATTTTCAAAAATCAGCGCGATGTATCGCCGCCAAAAAAAACTCACTTTTCCGAGGTGACCTGAAATGAATATATCCTTTTTTGAGAATTATGGGATGCTATTATTTTCTTCCCAAATGTTTGAAATCAGGGGCGATGACGGTACAGTTCGTATCCTTTGGAGCCACACGTGAAAGCACGAGATCAACGCTAAAGAACCCCTTAGTCGAAGCAGCCACCATCCATCGACTGCCGGCAAGGCAATCCTTGACATCCCTATTTAATGTCGCAGTGAAACGGCTTCCAGTCACACGGTAAGTAAAGAAATCTGTCGTGAGAGAATCCTGCATATGGAGAGCCTTAGGGCCACCCACGGCGTTATTCTTAGCGAAATAAGCCTTTTGCGCCTTTATGTAAAATAGCGTTTGTTCCGTAAGGTCGTCGGTCACCGCCTGCGTACCGCCAAAGACGCTGCCTGTTGTGCAGCCGCGAACGCCAAACACAAGTACGAGTACAAATACAAGCGAACATCCAATAAAAATCCAATATTTAAGTTGGACTTTTTTTAACGTTTTAAATGCTTTTTTGAAAAATGCAGCGACTTTGTTGCGAATTTTTCCGAGTTTTTTCGCAACTTCCATGTTTTCAATCGAAGCACTACCGGAATGCGACTCTGCCAACGGCAAGATTCCGCCTTGCCACTTGAGCAGTTTCATCGCCACGAGCATACGACAGAACGGCTTCGGAAACGCAAGCCCGAAGGCAGCCACTATAAAAAGAACAATGCTCAGGACAAACAAAATAAGCAATGCGTTTTCCGCAGTCGGGAGCAAAGCCTTCGCATTTCGAAGAACTTCCAAAAGTTTCTTGTCATCCGAAAAATTCTCGGCGGCAAAACGTCCCGTGAAGGAGTTCGAATAACGATTGAGCCCCATCTGTACGCCGCTTTTGGCCATGATACAGACTTTAGTGAGCACACGCTCGACGGCAAGGACGAACATGCCAAAGATCGCAATCATCGACGCAATCAAGCGCGTGGTACGTACAGGGGTGAGACTCTTCATTTTTTTCTCCTAGTCATCGGTCATTAGTCAATAGTCATCAGGCTTAATCATTGCGGCGTAGCCGCCAAACTTTAATCTAACAACTACCGACTAATAGCTTAGTAACTGCGGCTCCGCCGCTTACTTTTTCTCCATCAGTTCCTTCGCCATTTTCTTTGCGGTCACAAAGTCGGCCTTGCCAGAGCCGAGCTTCGGCATCACCTCGACATTGAACGCTGCGGACGGGAGCATCAAAGGAGGCATTCCGCTTGCTCGCAGTTCCGAGAGCACATCCTTCGGATCTTTCTCGCCTTGGTACAAAAGAACAATCTTTTCGCCTTTGGTCGCATCCGGGATAGCCGTAACAACGTAATCGCAACCCTGCAAAACAGGCGTATCCTGAATTTTCTTTTCGACTGCGCCAAGGCTAATCATTTCACCGCCAAGCTTTGCAAAACGACTGTAGCGGTCCACGATCGTAAGGAAACCGTCTTCGTCGAGGAAACCCTTGTCGCCCGTACGGTAATAGCGAACGCCGTCCTTCTGCACAATCACGCTCTTCGTGCGGTCTTCATCCTTGAGGTAGCCTCTCATCACTTGGCAACCGCCGATGAGAATCATGCCCGCCTCGCCCGTCGGCAAAGGTTCGTTCGTTTCAGGGTCCACAATCAAGAACTGCGTACCCGGAAGCGCAGGGCCCACCGTACCCGGCTTGTTGTTCACCTGCAACGTGGTGTAGTCATCGAACAACGTATTTTCAGTATTGACCGATGCGACCGGTGCTGTTTCCGTACAGCCGTAGCCTTCGTAAATTTCCTTACCGAACTTGAGGCGGAACGCCGTCGCAAGTTCTGGGCGCAAAGCTTCTGCACCGGCGATAATGATGCGCACGGACTTGAACATCAACGGATGCACGTAGCGGCTCACCGTGAACGCACGCAAGAACGTCGGAGTCGCCACCATGATCGTCACCTTGAATTCCGCACAAACACGGGACATCGTCTTCACGTCCGTCGGGTCGGCCACAGCCACAATCGGGCAGCCTTCCGTGAGGTTCAAAAGCGTTGTCACCGTAAGGCCAAAGCTATGGAACAACGGCAGTTCCGAGAGCATCACATCGCCACGGCTCACGTTCATGATACAGGCGAGCTGCTGGATGTTGCCCATCATGTTGCGCTGAGTCAGTTCCACACCCTTCGGTGTTCCTTCAGAACCGGAACTGAACACAATCACCGCATTGTCGTCCATGGAACGATGTTTCACAAACAAGAGACGGATAAGCCAACTCGGCATGACCATGCAAAGCACAAGGAACGCAACCTTGTCCGATGCCACCTGGGAGTAGTCGTTTCCGCGGCCTTTTAACTTCTGGACAAACTGGCGACTCGTGATGACCGTAGAGCATTCCGCGCGTTCGCAGCAGAACTTCACGTTATCGACAGATGACGTATAGTTCAAGTTCACGTTAGTCTTGCCAATCACCCAGAGAGCAAGGTTCACAATCACACCGGCCGGACTCGGCGGGAGCATAATGCCCACGTTCTGCTCATGCTTTCCAAGCGTGTTCTTCAGGTAACCACGGAACGCCATCACAGCGCCCATCAGCTTGTAACCCGAGAAATGAGCCCCATCCGGACTGTAAATAGCAGGTCCGTTCTTGATGTACTTCTTGTAAGTGCGGATCCAGCTATCGGCAATCGGATGAACAAACGAGACGGCATAGTTCCAAGCATCGATGGAAATACGGCGGAGGACAGCCCTGATTTCATTCGGATGAGTATTTGCCGGGAGTGCTTCACCAAAAGCAACCGTCACGGAGCGTTCCGCAGAAGCACCGAACATATTCGAAGAGCTGTAGCTATAGTTACTGCCCCACAAGCCCTGGATGTAGAACGGAATGACCTGAGCCTTCGTCCCATCGACCGCAGAGGAATAGTCAATCGTAAACGGTTCCACGTGCGGAGACTTGGACACTTCGCCCGACGGGAAAATCACGACAGCCTTACCAGCGAGAAGCGCATCGTGAATCTTGTCCATCGCAATTTTCGGGTTGCGGCTATCGATGCGGATCATACCCAAGCGCTTGAGCACTGCACGCAAATACCACTTGTCGAAATGGTCCTTGTTGCTTGCAATGCAAAGCGGACGCGGCGATGCCATCTGCACCATAGCCCAGTCAATGAAGCTGTGGTGATTACCCACGAGGAGGATCGGACCTTCGTTCGGGATGTTCTGAACATTCAAGACACGGATCCTGTAGCGGCTGAAAACAAAACGGAGTAGCGTACGCAACATCGCCTGCGGCAAGTTGTAAATCGACCAAAGAAACACACCGACAGAAATAACAGCAAGGCCAATAAAGTAGTTCTGCGGACGGATATCCGTAGAGCGAACCAACATCGTAAACGCGAACAAGAACACCACAAGCACAACAGCCTGGATCAAGTTTGCAAGCGCAATCACGGAACCGGAGTTATTCGGACGCGTGTTATACTGCAACAGCGCATTGACCGGCACCAAGATGAGACCGCCAAAGAAACCGGTCATGGAATAAAGCACAACGAGAGCAACCGGGTGCACAAGGAACGGCACGAGGAACATGCAAATCGAAGCGCCAAACATGCCTAGAGGCACAAAACCCGATTCAATAAAGTCCTTGGAGAAATGTGCAGCCACAATCGTACCGACCATAAGACCAATAATCGCAAACGACATATAGTCCTGCATCATGTTCACGGTCGAAGAACCGGAAACGTCCTGATACACAAGAACAAACACCTGAGCCAAAGCCCAGAACATCGAAAGGGCGATGATAGAAGCACGGAGCGTAGGCACGCGGAAACCGAGACTTAAATGGCGTTTAACCTTATCAATGCTTACGTTCGGGTCTTGGTACTTCACGCGAGGAATCATGAAATTCACCACCGTACCGAGCACGCTCACCGCAGTCAAGATCCACGGAATCACGACCGACTTCGACGTAATGCGACGCACAGCTTCGTAAGACACAAGCTGGTCGAGGTTAATGAGGTTCACCCCGACAATTGCAAGCCACGACGCCGCAATAATACCGCCAATACTAAAGATTTGGAGGAATGCGTTTGCATAGCTCAATCTCCGCACTCCAAACATTTCCTTCACAATGGCATACTTTGCCGCACTGTGGATTGCAAAACCGCAGCTAAGCCCAATCGAGAGCCAGAAAGCTATTCGCGGGTAATCGACCGTCACCAAGACCGACTGCGCTATCACAAATAGCGTCATCATGAGTGAAGACCATGCCATCACCTTGTTCTTCGAGAACTTATTGGTGAAGAACCCGGCAAAGAACACCATCAACACGTATGGTGCAAGGAAGAAAATTTGGAGCATGAAGCTCTGCCAGATAATACCATCCTTCGCAAAGAACGATCCGGAGAGAATCTTTTGAGCGTAAATAAATACACCCGCCTGGACAAAAACAGTAGCAAGGACAGATAAGAAGAATCTTATAGCACCTTTAACTTTCCACATTTACAAAATCCTCATTTTTTTTGCAAAATGTTATATAGTCAAAAGATAGAAAAATCACCCCATAAGCGCTTCTATATCCTCGACTGTTCGCGGAATATGCTCCGAAATATTTTCAAAACCATTTTTCGTAATAATTAAATCATCTTCTATGCGGATTCCGATACTTTCGCGATAGCGCTTGCCGTCAATTGTCGCACTGAATTCTCCGTACAGCCCCGGTTCACAAGAGATGAGCATACCCGGTTTCAAAACGACGTCGAGCGAGCGGGAACCCGGATCACCTTCATGGATATGTTCCCCGATAAAGTGGCTCACCCCATGCGGACGCTTTTCGTAGAGGAGCTTGAACGAGCCCTTCGCTCCCTTTACAAGACGGCTGTCAAGCGCCATCATGATGAATTCCCAGCAAATCATGCCGATTTCCTTGAGAGAAACTCCCGGACGAACTACGCGCTGGTACACTTTCGCCGACTCCAGCACGATTTCGTACAACATTTTTTGAAGCGGGTCGAACTTACCATTGACAGGGATTGTACGCGAGATATCGCTGTGGAGCGTCCCGAACCGCACACCAAAGTCAAAGAGCACAAGTTCACCTCTCCGCAAAGGCTCGTCATTTTTCACGTAATGCAAACAGCAGGCATTCTTGCCACCCGCAATAATCGTCGGGAAAGCGAGGTCGCCATCGCCACGGCGCTGCATCTCGTAATTGAGATAGAGAGCCACATCGCGTTCGGTCTTCAAATTTTTCATCTCGGGCAAAAGCGCCCGGAAAGCCTCGTCCGTGATTTTCTGCGCCACGCGGGCATCAAGGATGCGCTCCGGTTCGAGCACCAAGCGGTCTTCAAAGTGCAAGCCAGCGCAACTTTTCACGCCCATCTTGTAGCGGCGGAGCACTTTCTTCAAATCGTTCTTGAGCTTTTCGTTGTGATCGCCCTTGTACTTTTCGTAATAGAACGCATACGCATGATCTACAGCGTTGTCACCTCTCCCGTAAACCTCAGCGAGTTCTTCGACAAAGGGCCACAGTTCGTCAATCGGTCGAACATCCTCCACGCCGGTCAAACGAGCCACGACATTTTCTCCATCCACAAAGCCAAGGCGTTTACCGTTCCAAAATTCCTTGAACGGATCCTTTCGCGGCACAAAGAGCGTAGAACGCAACGCTCGCGGGTCCAAGACTAAATAGCATCCCGCCTGGTTCACGCCCGTCATGTACAAAAAAGCAGGGTCTTGCACAAAACGAGTCCAAGTTTGAACAAAGGCTTCCTCGCCCCCCGGTTCAACGGGCATTCCGGCAAAGACGCAAAAAGAATCCAGCTTTTTCATCAAGGACTGGCGTCTTTTCGCATAAATTTTCTTCGAATCGTAATTTTTAGACGATAAATAAACCTGAGAATAGGCCTGAATGTCGGTTTTTCGTGATTGCATACTCAATTTTTACCTTTTTTAACATTTTTTCTGCCACAACTATATATATTTTAGCCATCAAAGACTAGAATGGAGCTTAAATAATGTCTCTCAAAAAATGGAAATTAGTTCTCGCTTCTGTTTCTGTAGCACTTTTCACGGCTTGCGCTGGATCTTCTAACTCCGGCAGCAGCGATACGGGCTATACGGGAAGCAACGAAGCCGCCTCTGACAACTCATCTTCTTACACGGGGTACACCGATAACCAAACTGAAGCTGCCAAGCCGGCAGTTCAACCGAAAAAGGAACCTCCTAAGGAAGTCATCAACGAAAAGACCCTGAAGAAGACCCAGGAAGAAGCCGCAGCTGCAAACGAAGACAACCACAAGCTCCGCAAGGAAATCTTCGAAGCAAGGACCAAGCTCGGTCTCCCAATTCAGCAACCCTCTACAGATGCAGAGTAATATAAGGCATTACTCACTGTCTGACAACCTGAAACGAGTCATTTCAGGCGAACGTGAAACGGTTTTCCGGTTACTGGAGAGCCGTTTTTGCGTAGAGATACGCACCCGTCTCCCAGGACTCGACATAGTCCCGCTGGAAGACGCCGACATGTCAGGCATACTGGCCATCCTCGACCAGCTTAAAATCGCCGCGCGCAACGGCGAAATTTTGGACGCTACTCAGCTCGAACGAATGCTGGGTCCAAAAGAGAATCCCTTTACCGAAGCCATCCCCGAAAATCCCGTCTTCAGGAACAGGTTCGGGATAAGCGTTTCCGCCAAAACCCCCGCACAGGCAGCACTGGTCAAGGCTGTCGAAACAAACGACATCATCTTCGCAAAGGGGCCTGCCGGTACAGGCAAGACATTCCTCGCCGTAACGCTTGCAGTCGCAAGCCTCGAACGCGGCGAAGCCGAACGCATTTGCCTTGTGCGCCCCGCCGTCGAAGCAGGCGAATCGCTCGGGTTCCTGCCCGGCGACCTCAAGGAAAAAATAGCCCCCTATCTGCGTCCCATCCACGACAGCCTTTCCGAACTCCTTTCGTCCGAAAAGCTGCACCGCTACGAAGAAACGGGCGCCATCGAAGTTGCCCCCCTCGCCTACATGCGCGGGCGCACTTTGAAACGGGCGTTTATCATCCTGGACGAAGCCCAGAACACGACGACCGCCCAAATGAAGATGTTCCTCACCCGACTCGGTCCCCACAGCAAGGCTATTATCACAGGCGACACAAGCCAAATCGACCTCGCCAAAGGACAGGTTTCCGGTCTCGAACACGCCATGAAAATACTCAAGGGAATCCGGGGGATTGCCGAAGTCGAATTTAGCGCCACCGACGTTCTCCGGCATCATTTAGTCAAAGACATTTTGCTAGCTTACGAACAGAACGAGCTTAAAAAATAGAAGAGCATTAAATGAACAAGAAAGAGAAAAAGATTCATCTGATTATCGGCTGGGTTATCTTAATCCTCATCGCCATTCTCTTATTCCCGGACAAAAATATTGCCCTCCGCGCCGAGCGGCCGCACCTAGGTCAGCTAAGCACGAGGACTATTGTCGCCCCGTTCAAGTTCGAAGTCCCGAAGACCGAGCAGGAAATCCAAAACGAAAAAGCCCGCGCGTCCGAGAAAGTGCCGGCTATTTTCGAATTCAATGCCGACGAAACGATGCGTCTTCTTCGCGAACTGGACCAATATCTCAAGAAACTCGAACAGTACGGCAAGATGCAAACCGCTATCAGCGCAAGCAAGGATGACGGCAGCGAGTCCATGCAGACCAAAATTCAGGAAGCGTCGCGCATTTATGACCAATTGAAACAGCGCCTATCCATTACCGCCATCAAGCCGCTCAGCACAAATTCAGCCGCCCGCGAAGCTTTGATGTCCGTCTATTCCCAGATGATGCAAAAAGGCGTCTCAAACACGCTACTCGCCAAGACAGAAACAGAAGTCACGCTCTTCTGCAACAGCTACAACATTAAGGATATCAAAAACCTCATCTACAACAAATCCACAATCTCCCTGATCAAGGAAAATAAGGAAAATTCCATCGAAATTGGCGAAATCCAGCCCATGCAGCGCCGTATTGACGAAGCGTTCGGTCAATTGCAGAGCTCGTTCTCCGCAGAGCAGGGTCTGCAAAGCGCCTTCTACGAAGCCCTCTACGTGTTTACGAGTCCCAATATTTTCTATCTCGAAAAAGAAACCGAAGCCCGCAAGCAAGACGCAAGAAACAAAGTAACACTCATCAAGGGCATGGTCCCCCGTGGCATGGAAATCGTAGCGCAGGGCGCCCCTATCACCAAGGAGATTCTTGAAAAAATCGACGCCCTCCAAATGGCTCAGCAGAACGAAGAAAACTCGAAGACTCTCACCGCCCCATACGGAAACGTTCTAGTCTTTGTCATCCTCATTACGCTCCTCATCATGTTCTGCCTCTATGTACCGACGCGCACCATGTTCAAGACGCCGCGCCAACTGTGGAGTTTAGTGTTCTTGACCGTACTGCAGCTTCTTGCCTTCTGGGTCATCCACAACCTTTCGGGTGTACTCAACAAGCCCGACAGCATTCTCCCGGAAGCGATAGACTTCATGTGGCTTTACCCGATTACATTTACGCCCGTGATTGCAGTCGTTCTCTATGATGCTCGCATGGGACTTGCATTTGCAACGTTCTCCGCCGGATTTTACGGAATCTTAAACGGATACGATCTTGCTGCAACGCTCACGAGCTTGCTCGTGAACATAGCGGTGATTACACCGCTATTCCGCATGCGATACCGCGTCCAGTTCGCCTGGAGCATGATCGCAGGCGTCGTTGCAGCAGCAGCAGCCATCAGCATCATGCTGCTCTTGCGTAACAGATTTCATTTCGCAACATTCTACCAGACTCTCATCGCCGCAAGCGCAAACATCATCATCTTTACCGCAGTCGCGTCAGTGCTCTTGATCCATGTCGTCGAGAGAGTCTTCAGCATCACGACCGTACTCACGCTCATGGAAATGTCGGACTTCAACAGGCCTGCGCTCAAGCGCATCTCGGAACTCGCTCCCGGCACGTTCCACCACAGCATTCAAGTTTCGAACCTCGCCGAAAGCGTTGCCGAGACCATCGGTGCAAACTCGCTCCTCGTGCGCGTAATGGCGCTCTACCATGACCTCGGCAAGACTATGCGCCCAGAATACTTCACCGAAAATCAGAAGCAAGGAGTGAATCCGCACAACAGCCTGGATCCGTACCAGTCCGTCAAGATTCTCACGGGGCACGTTTCGCAGGGCATCTTGCTTGCAAAGGAATACAAGATTCCGGAACTGGTCGCGACAGGCATCCAAGAGCACCATGGCACAACACTTATCAAGTTTTTCCATCACAAGGCTATGGAACTCGCCAAGGAAACCGGAAAAGAAGTCAAGGAAGAAGATTTCCGTTACAAGGGGCCTCGTCCGCAGAGCATGGAAACAGCTATTCTCATGCTTGCCGACGTCATCGAAGCAACAAGCCGTTCCATGACAGACACCTCCTCTGAAGCGCTCATATCCATGATCCACAAGACCATTCTTGACAAATTCATGGACGGGCAGTTCAACGAAAGCAATTTATCCGTAAGGGAACTGTCCAAGCTCGAAGAAGCGTTCCTCCATAGCCTCGACGGGACATACCATACACGAGTGAAGTATCCGGGACAGCGTTAAACAGAAAAAAGACAACCTTCTGAATAGAGACTGTCTTGAAACAAGTTTAACAAGATTTTTCTATTTAAGTTTGAAAACCACATTTCCGTCATCGTCTTGCGAGACAACGAGGTACTGACTGCCGCCTTCGAAGTCGAGGGTTGTTTCAGAATATACCATATGAACACGCCCTTCCTGACTGCAACCATAATCATCTGTTATAATTACGTTAGGCTCACTTTTTTTGGCTAAACTTTTTACCACAACTTGAGGCCTAACTTTTACATCTATTTCTTTAGCGCAATACGTTGCATTAGCGATACCATTCCACTTGTCAAAGCGCACGCGGACCCTAAACGTTCCGACCCAGTCTTCTTCGACAACGCGGCTCTTTTCGCCCGGTTCAATAGCATCACGAATCCACGGCTGCACAGATTTTCCATCTTCGGAAATAATATCGACTCCCAAAATCGTGACATCCGTCTTATTTTGGACCTGAAGCCTAGTCGTCGTATCCGTAAACACATGGCTCACGCAAGCGGTGAGCGACAACGCCACCAAACAAAGAAACATGCGTAAATACTTCATTAGCGTCCTCCCTGAGTTGCATCAACTTTTTCGTAGCGAATACCCTTCGCTTCAATCACCTTATTGCCTTGAGCATCGACTGTCGGAGTTCCGGTATTCCGCAATTCCGAACGATAATACAAGCCTTTGTTCGGGTCTCTGCTCTTCTGTGTCGTTTCCATGGGAGCAGCCTTTGCCGCGCCTCGACCAAAGAACTGGCCGCCAATAGAACCCAAATCTAGATGAATTTCGGCAATTAACGTCCCCTTTGCACCAAACATGTTATCATAATCAAAGGCTGAATTGTAGGCCAGGCGAAGAATTAAAATATCAATAGCCCCGCCCCAAAGCAATTTTCTAGAACCTCCGATTTCATTACGGCGTAAGCAAGAGGCTTCAAAGCCCACCATACGAGACAGTTGGTCCGGGTAATATTTCAAAATAGCCGAATGGAAACCGCCCTTCGGGAAATCATACGACACATCGGCATAAAGCATTTGCTTATAAAGATTTTGTTCTAAATTCAACCGAACAAAGTTATCATCATCCCCATTATTTTTTCGGCGATAAATCGTCGCGTTCAGGTTCGGCAAATACGTTTTGAAACCATGCCCCGTTCCACCATAAAGTTCACGAGACTCCAGGTCCAAAGAAAGACGAATCGTCTGGAACGTATTGCGGTAGAAACTCGCCTGCAAACTCACATTCTTATAACGAGCATGAGCCCAGTAAAATAGCAACGAATCGCTTTCGTCAGGGTAAACTTTTTGGCTCGCTAATTCAAGATTCTGATGCTGCAACCCCAAGGCGACCGTCGCATCGTATGCCGTATTCGTGTAAGAAAAGCCCCACGTAAAAGCCGAAGAAATATGGGCAAACTCACCGTAATGCGGAAAGAAGAAAAAGTCCTGAGAATCCCAACCAGCGCGGTCGAACCAAGTGAGGAAACCCAAATGCGAAACGGAATCCAGCACCCAACTTCCAAAAATTCCGTAATGGTGCCTAAAAGCAAAACCGTCATGATCACCGTACTTGCTCTTGAGCTGCAACTGTTCCGACGATGGCGTATAAGTGTAGCCAATATCGATAAAACCACCTCGCCCGCCACGCATCACAAGACCGATGTCGCGAAGTTGACGGTCTCGCATAACAAGGCCACCCTGAGTCAGCGCTTCGGTCGGAATTGGATCAGCAAAGGCAACACCCGTTGCTAATGCCAGTAAGAAGAATATTTTATTTAAACCTGTTTTCATAATCATCATTTCCAAATAAACTGCATTCGTCATTCCGACCCCTGTCATCCTCGAACGAAGTGAGGGGAACCATTATTTCTTGAATGACATTTGGGAAAGAATCCAGCCATATTTATGAATGATAATATAGTAAAGGATTTGTAAAGCTATGGGCTCGGGCCTTCGGCCCTTTGGGGTATGGGGTTTGAGGTATGAGCGTAATGTAATAAGAAATGCAAGTGGTTAGTGATTACCTTTGACCACTTAGTGCTTCAGCACTTATGTGGGCATGGCCACCTTTAGGTGGGTGGTTAGTAAACAGTAGGCAGTACGAAGAAAGTCATGCTCGAAGCGAAGCGTAGAGGATCCATACTATTCTGAATACGCTTGTATATTCTTTGAACCGAGCCAAAGAGGTTGGGGCTAACCCATCCATACAGTTCTAACCACGATTACAAGATGTATGGATTGTCTTATAACCGCATGACAGATACTATAAGATTGTAAATTATTTAATTGCCGTCTCTATAATAATTAATGATTAGGATTGCAATTAAAACGTTCCTTCTACATCCCTGTTTACTAACCACTGCCTACAGTCTACTACCTACTGTCTACTGCTAACTGCGGCTTCGCCGCTAGAACTGGAAATAAAGGAACGGGTTATAGCTTTGCGTAAAGAGAGCAAGTGACGCCAGGATGAACAATCCGAGCGCAATGAACGCCTTTTTGAAAGAAATGTTGTCGCACCAGTCAAAGCTACGGAATTTCCAGAAGGCAAGCATCCACGCAAGAAGCATGAACACGATGCAGCTCGGCGTAAATATCTCAGCTGATAAAATAGCATCAGATGCAGCGACAGCATTCAAGCCGAGCATATTCTTCCACATCCGCCACGCATCGCCAATAGAATCCGCACGGAACAGCACCCAGCCAAAAAGCACAATCACCTGCGTAATCGCAAGCTGAACAACCTTCGGCGCCTTGTAATAAAAAGCATTCTTGTTGTTCGCACGTTCGACAATCATAAAGAACGCATGGTAAAGTCCCCAGCACACGAACGTCCAGTTCGCGCCATGCCAAACACCGCTCACGAACATGACCATGAACAAATTAAAATACAGACGGGTTTTGCCAACGCGGTTTCCGCCTAGCGGGATGTACAGGTAATCGCGGAACCAGCTCGTGAGTGAAATGTGCCAGCGCTTCCAGAACTCGGTAATGCTCTTGGAACGGTACGGACCGTTGAAATTGCGTGGAAAATGAAATCCGAGCATGAGCCCAAGCCCGATTGCCATGTTCGAGTACGCCGAGAAATCAAAGTAAATCTGGAACATGTACGCAAGCGAACCCCACCAGCTATTGATGACGCCCGGAGCATCCGCCGCAAAGACGCGGTCCGCGATAATGCCCACCTGGTTTGCAAGGAATATTTTTTCGGCAAATCCGAAGCAGAAAAAGACGATACCGCGAACAAAATTTTCGAGCGTATGCGTACGGGTTTCAAGTTCTTCGGCAACCGTATTGTAACGCACGATCGGCCCTGCCACAAGCTGCGGGAAAAGCGCCACGTAACATGCGAATGTCGCAAAATTCTTGACCGGAGGAGCGGTTCCGCGCCACACGTCAATGGCGTAACTCATGGACTGGAACGAGTAGAACGAAATACCCACTGGCAAAAGGACCGTCATGATTGAGAACGGTTCGCAACCGAGCATCGTCGCAAAATCGTTCACGATTCCCATGCCAAACATGTAGTACTTGAAAAAGCCGAGTGCACCGAGGTTCACCGCAATCGCCGTACCGAGCGCAAAATTACGCTGGAACTGGCTCGCACCCGGCGCCGAAATGAACCGCCCCGCCACATAGACTACAAGCGTACAGCCGAACATGAGAAACACGAGCCACGGTTCGAGCCAGCCGTAAAAAATGTAACTGAAAATGGTGATGAACAAGTTCAGAAGCGAATGCTTCGCCCCGAGCTTGAAAAGCACGAAATAGCCAACCAGGAACGTCGGCAAAAAATAGAAAAGGAAAATCTGGGAAGAGAAAACCATGGATTAGTAGGAAGTAGGCTGTGAGGTTTGAGCTCGGGGCTTTCGCCCCTTTGGGGTATGGGGTTATTGTAATTAGAAAAGCTCAGAGCGAAGCGACCTCATAGGAGCTTTAGCTCCGTGCCCATAGCCCAAAGCGAGTAAAACGAGCGACCTCATAGCCAATCATTCATTCACTTCAATTGCCAAATATCTTGGACCTTCATCGTCAAAGTATTCGTCTTCGACGGCACCGTCCCAGTTGCCTTCAAGCGGGACAATCTTGAGCGTGTGCTTGGCCTTTGCCTTGAATTCACTCACATTGCCCTTCGCCTTGTCGGCCATCTTGTCCTTGACTTTGCCGCGAGCAATAAGCGGATTATAGACGCCCACGAGAACTTCCTTGGCATCAAGCTTGCCCGAAACAACTTTCGAGACCTTGTACTTGAAAACATAAACGTAACTGTACAAGTCATTGCTAGGCATTTTTCCAGGAATCTCAGTCAAACGCCCCTCAATAGTGACAGGATCAGCGGCGAACACGAAGGCAACCGCAAGGAACAGCGAAAGGATAATCTTTTTAATCATAATCGCAAAATAGAAAATTTTCGAATATAAGCCCAAAAACAATTTGTTTTTTATCACTATAAATAAAACATCGCATTCAATTGCCAGACCGTTTCAGAACGACATGCCCACCATAGGGAGGACAACATTTTCTTTTATTCCATCGAGAACGAAATGGTCTATCGATTACGGGGCGACAAGAAGCGAATCAAACCTACAAATTCCAATTATTTTCACAGACGACATCCATTTTCAACAATTTTAGTCCATTTTTCATTAACTTTTATTTTATATAAAATCAATTTTTTCAAAGTTTTATAAAAAATTTTCAATTTTCGAACAAAAAGTCGTCGTTTTAAAATAAAATTTCATTAAAATTTCAAAAAATTTAACAAAAGCCGGAACAAACCTCTTGCCATCGTCAAAAAATACTCCTATATTTCATCCTATCTAAATTTTCATCTATTCTTTAAAAGACAGGAAAAATTATGGCAAACAAGACCTTAAGTGGTGCCGAAGTGATTATCGAATGCCTCAAGCGTGAAGGCGTCGACACAATTTTCGGCTATCCTGGTGGATCGGCCATTCCGATGTTCGATGCCATCCTCGACTCCAGCATCAAAGTTGTGCTCAGCCGTCATGAACAGGGCGCAACCCACATGGCTGACGGTTATGCCCGCCAGACCGGCAAGGTCGGCGTAGCTCTTGTCACTAGCGGTCCGGGTGCAACGAACACGTTTACTGGTATTTATACAGCTCTCATGGATTCCAGCCCGATTGTCGTGCTCACGGCTCAGACGACGACTCCGAACTTGGGCAAGGACGCCTTCCAGGAATGCGATACGAGCGGTATGACTTTTGCAACCGTGAAGCATTCATACTTGGTCAAAGACACGAACGACCTTCCGCGCGTGATGAAGGAAGCTTTCCACATCGCACGTTCCGGCCGTCCGGGCCCGGTGCTTATCGACCTTCCGAAGGACGTGACCGCAGGCCCCTGCACCGCCCCGTTCACTGACCAGATGGATTTGCCCGGCTACAAGATTCCGACTTATGCTTCTGCTGAAAGCGTTGAAAAGGCCGCCGACTACATCAAGAACGCCAAGAAGCCGCTCTTGCTCGTGGGCCACGGCGCAATGATTTCCGGCGCATCCCGCCAGGTGAAGGAACTCGCCGAAAAACTCGGCGCTCCGGTTTGCTGCACCATGCTCGGCCTCGGCGCTTTCCCGACCGACCACGAACTTTCGCTCGGCATGCTCGGCATGCACGGCACGATCTACGCCAACAAGGCCGTGCTCGAATGCGACTTGATTCTCTCCATTGGCAGCCGCTGGGACGACCGCATTACCGGTAAGCTCAGCGAATTCTGCAAGAACGCCGTGAAGATGCACATCGACATCGACCCTGCCGAAGAAGGCAAGGTGTTACAGCCGGATGTGTTCATGTGCGGTGACGCGAAGCTCGTCTTGGAACAGCTCCTCCCGATGGTGAACAAGCTCGACACCGCCGACTGGGTGAAGACCTGCCAGACCTGGAAGAAGCGCTACCCGCTCACTTACGCGAAGCAGGGCGGCCTCCGTATGCAGCACATCATCGCAACCGTGAGCGAACTTACCCACGGCAAGGCAATCGTCACGACGGACGTGGGCCAGCACCAGATGTGGGTTGCACAGTTCTTCCATATCAACTATCCGCGTCAGCTCCACTCCAGCGGTGGTGCGGGCACGATGGGCTTTGGCTTCCCGGCTGCTATCGGTGCCGCATTCGGCAACGAAACCGGTTGGCCGGTTTGCAGCTTCAGCGGTGACGGTGGTTTCCAGATGACCGAAGCAGAACTCGCAACGGCAGCCATCCACAAGCTCCCCATCAAGATTTTCGTGATGGACAACAAGTACTTAGGCATGGTGCGCCAGTGGCAGGAACTCTTCTATGACCACCGCTATTCCAGCGTGGACATGAGAGGCAACCCGGACTTCGTGAAGCTCGCCGAAGCTTACGGCATCCCGGGGCTGCGTATCAAGCGCCCGGCAGATGCTGAACGCGTAATCCAGAAGGCTTTGGACTACAACGACGGTCCGATCCTCATCCATTGCGAATGCGAGAAGGAAGACAACGTGTTCCCGATGATTCCGGCAGGCGCTCCGATTACGAGCATGATCACCGAACAGCCGAAGACGCAGCTCGAAAAACCCACCGGATCGACGTAATAGGTAACAGGAGAATTTGAAAATGAAAGATATAGCTCATTCCATCAGCTTGTTAGTCGCAAACCGCCCAGGCGTGCTCGTGCGCATTGCACTCGTGTTCTCCCGCCGTGGCTACAACATCGATTCTCTCGTCGTCTCCCCCACGCTCGACCCGAATTTCAGCCGCATGAACATCATCGCTCACGGCAATCCCGAAATCTTGATGCAGATCATCAAGCAGCTCGAAAAGCTCGTGGACGTGGTTCAGGCCAAGGACCATACCGGCACGGACGCCGTCGAAAAGGAACTCGCCCTCATCAAGGTTCGTTGCACTGCAGAACAGCGCACCGAAATCTTGCAGCTTTGCGACCATTTCCATGCCAACACCGTGGACATGACGATGACTTCCATGATCATCCAGATCACGGGCAACAGCGTCAAGGTCGATACGCTCAAGAGCTTGTTGCAGAAGTTCGAAATCGTCGAATACATCCGCACGGGCAAGGTCATCATGCTCCGCGGCGAAGACAAGACGTAGTTCGCGACTTCATCGCAGTTACTAATTAAGAGAACTTAGAGAAATGCATTCGGGTTTCCGGATGCATTTTTTCATATTCTACATTCCGCCAACAAAATTCTACCAACTACATTCCGCCAACCAAGTTCAGCCAACAGCGGCACAACTTATAGTTACTAGAGACGCCTGGGAAACCGGGCGTTTTTCCAGTATTTTAAACAAAATAAATGTCTGTTTGGGGATGAAATTTCAAAATTCAGCATTTTTTACGTAAGAATGGTCTGAAAAAGGCATATTTTTACGTAATTTTGCATACAAAGAAACAATTTTTCAATGAAGAAAGAGTAAAATTTGAGTTTTAGCCCCCATTTTTTGGTTCAAACGCCATTTTTTCAGCTTCTTGTCATAGGAACTGAGTCAAAAAAGCCGTAAAAGTTACAAACAACATCAAAAATTTACGTAAAAAAGTTAGGATTTCATTAATTTTTTACGTAAATTTAGGCTTTTTCGCAAAAAGCACGTTGTCGCCGTAAATTCAAACAAACTAATATCGTTTACAAATCCTCAACGTAAAAAATATTTAAAGCGAAAAAAAAACTCTTGTATAAGCAAAACAAAGTATTTTATAGAGAGTGTGGTGGGAGAAGGAGTTTTCTTTTGAAAATCGAAAAGAAAAAAGCCGATAATCGCACAAAATTCTCTTATGTTGCAAAGACAGCTATTGCAACGACTCTAGGAATATCTACATCGATATCATTCGTCGCTTGCGATGAAGACGTTTCGGTCAATCCTAAATCAGATGTTCAACCGGACACTACAACCCCCAAAAGTTCCGATAGCAACGAAGAATCGTCCAGCAGCAAGTACCTAGACATTCCGCAAAGCCACGAAGCCATCAGCAGCGAAGTCCTCGAAGCACTTTCTTCGGCAGCTCATTCAGCAACATCAGCAGTCCAAGCCAAATCCAGCTCTGATGCACAAAAAATTTCCTCCAGCGAACAGTCCCCGAGAAGCTCTTCAACTCAGCTAAATTCTTCAGCGGAACAACCGTCCTCCAGCACAACCGCCATCGAGACAAGTTCTTCAACCGAAGTAACATCCTCGGCAGCGCAACCACGCTCCTCCAGCGAACAGCCGGCAAACAGTTCCGCATCCCAGCCCACATCATCAGAGCCTCAATCTTCGAGCAGCTCAGAAACCTCACCCGCCTCATCCGCAGCGCAACCAACAAGTTCTTCATACAATCCTTGGGGCATGGACTACCCCAATCCCTGCGTGGGCCTTCCTGCAGGAACCACCATAGAAACAGATTTTCAGGTCATCATTTGCCCCGATTCGTCAAACTCAAACTGGCCCTCTCATGGATTCAGCATGGTTACCACGTTCGAAAGGGATGACATCGAAGTTTAAGGAATAAAAATGAAAATCGAGAAAAGGAAAATTACAAATACAACGATAGTTTCCTTCGCCAAAAAGAGCGCTATTGCAGCCGTTCTCGGTATGGCGGCGGTATTTTCACTGAACGCCTGCGACGACAGTACCTCGGCATCTGACAACAACTCGAATCAGACGACGGGTCCGGAATCCAGCGATGCCACCGTCCCCACCAGCAGCACCGACGAAGCAACTCCCGCAAGCAGCGAAAATGCCTCCGCCGCATCAAACCAGGAGCAGCCTCCTGCCAGCTCTAGTCAGGAACAAGCGCCTGTCAGTTCAAGCCAAGAAAAAGCACCCGAGACATCTAGCCCGCAGCAATCTCCGGTAAGCAGTTCCAACGAGGTGGTTGTCGATATTCCCCTGAGCCACGAGTCTATCAGCAGTTCCGTCATGGAAGCGCTATCGGCTGCCGCTGAAGCAAGCTGTTCCTCTACTGCCCCTACCCCAGCCAGCGCAGCAGACACGACAACAAGTTCCTCGGCCGACACAACCAGTTCCGCAGCCGGTCCGGAGTCTTCAAGCGAAACCGTACAACCGGAATCTTCGAGCGAAGCCGTCAACCCAGCAAGTTCGTCCAGCCAACCCTCCATCTGGGATATCTACGACGCGTGCGAAGGGCTTCCTAGAGGCTCTTCCGTAAACATTGGCGGCAATGTGTACCTCTGCCCCGATGGCATCGGCGGAGGGATGGGCAGCATGGTCACCACCTTCGAACGCGACGACATCGAGGTATGAACCTGATTCTATGCCTTACGGAACAGTGCAACCTGCGCTGCTCCTACTGCTATTACAAAGACACGCAGGCCGCCCGACATGCAGTCATGGACAATGCGACCCTTGAGCAAGCCATCCGCGTAGGCCTCGAACGAACGCACTCCTTCGGCCAAAACCTCCTGATTGTCTCTTTTTTCGGCGGGGAGCCGCTCCTGCGCAAAGACGCCATCTACCACGCCGTAGGGTTTGCCAAGGCTCTTGTCGCCGAAGCCATTGACAAGGGAACCGTCGGCAAGGACTTCCATCTGGAATTCACGATAAACACGAACGGCACCCTTTTCGACGATGAATTTTTCGACTTCTGCGAAAGGGAGAAATTCACCCTATTCCTCTCGCTCGACGGTCCGGAACACCACCAGAACATCGCGCGCCGCACAGTCGACAATACCGGCAGTTTCGGCGCAATCGTAAAGAACATCCCACGTTTCGTGAAACTCAATGCGACCGCCCTCAGCACGATAACACGCGCCCACATCGATACGCTCGCCGAGAGCGCCAAGTGGCTACACGAACAGGGCTTCCGCAGCATGACGACCAGCGTGGATTTCGACGGGAAGTGGACCAGCGAAGACTTCGAAAGGCTCGCCCGGCAATACCGCGAAATGGCTCAATACTGGTTTGAATGCCGCAAGAACGGAGACAAATTCTATCTCGGGACTATTCAGGATAAAATAAAACTGATGCTATCCGGGCGACGCTTCCGCAACTATTCCTGCCACGTGTTTTCCGGAACCATCGGGATTGCGACAAACGGAAATATATTCCCCTGCTCACGCTTCATTACCTCCAATGAAAGCGCTCCCTACAAGCAGGGCAACGTCTTTACCGGGTTCGACGAGATTGCCTGTGCCGAGTTGCACGCTTTCCTCGAAAGCGACAAGCAGGAATGCGAAGGCTGCGACATCCGTTACCGCTGCTGCGCACACGAATGCGCCTGTACCTCTTTTTACACCACCGGACGCATCGAAAGCATATCGCCCGAAGTCTGCACGCACGAAAGAATGCTCACAGAAATTTGCGATGATTGCGCCGCAAGAGCCATTAGCGGCTAGTTTCCGTTTTTATTCATCTATCTTTAAGTATTGATTTTGGGCTATGGTCAGTGACCATATGCAACGAATGCAACAAAAAATTAAAGCCGAAATCGCAAAAACAGCCCAAAATGGCATTGATGGCTCCAAAACAAACTATATTAGTATTTGTTGTTACGGATTAAGGAGGATTTATGAACATCGAGAAGAAAAAGGTCGCAGGAAAAACGCCTCTGTCCAATGCGGCAAAAACAGGATTCGCCTCTTTATTGGGAATGACCTCCATTTTCATGACCGCATGTCTCGACGAATCCGAGAACAATAACGCTATGGGTCCGGCTGGCCCCAACAACAGCGATGATTCCACACCCCCCGAAGCATGGTCCAGCTCATCCATCGATATCCCACTGAGCCATGAACGCCTTAGCAGCGAAGCCATTGAAGCACTTTCTTCTTCGTCTGTACAAAAACCGAGCAGCTCGTCATTCATCCCGGGCAGTTCTTCAGGGGGGCACCATGCGTTTTCCAGTTCTTCAATACCTTCACTAAAATCAGAAAGCAGTTCTTCGAGCGTCAAAGAAGAACCGAGCAGTTATCCAGACAGCATAATGCACCCGAGGATTGATCTGGAACGCAATTGCGATACAATAGATTCCATGGGCGTCAATGTCATCATGTGCCATGATTATATCGAAGTTCCGATGGTGAGCATGGTTTCTACATACAACATGTACGACATCACGTAATAAAAAAATGTAGGGAACAATATGAAAATTGAAAAGAAAAAAGTTGTCAAGAGCACATTAAGTTCTTTCACCAAAAGGACGGTTGCGGCCGCTCTCGGAATTTCAGCATCCATCGGTTTAGGAGCCTGTGAAGATATCACCGGATCAACAATCGAGAAACAAAAACCGCAAGAACCAGAACCTTTGTGCGGCATCCAAGAATGCGGCAACCAATTAAGCAGTTCCAGCTACACCGACATTTCTTCTAGCGGAGAACGCCTCAGCAGTTCTGCCATAGAAGCTCTTTCTTCTGCAATCAAGCCAAAAAGCAGCTCTTCATTTGTCCCTCCTCCCCAAGCAGGGATTCTCCCGCCATACGAAAACGATTATCCAAGAGAGCACAAATCTTCGTCAAGTGAAGTTCCACTGAGCAGTTCATCCGAAGTGTCCGAACCGCTAGCCGGCGATCCAATTTTCACCGCAAGCAGTTCGAGCGAAAGTACGCCAAGCACAAAATCTAGCAACAGCAACGTCGAAATAAAAATTATAGAAATTGATCCAGATAGCTTAAAACAGGAAAAAAAGGACACAATTATTGATATCGATCCTAAAAAACCGTTCTGCGAAGATTCTAGCAGCGACCCAAGATGTCGAGTCAATATCTGCAAAGATTCTGACGGTTGCATGATATTCAGCATGGTGACCACGTTCGAACGAGACGACATCCAAGCATGAATTTAGTCCTTTGCCTTACAGAACGATGCAATCTACGTTGTTCTTACTGCTATTACAAAGAATCACAGGCCGACCGCAAAACGGTCATGGACGACGAGACCCTCGAACAAGCCATTCGCATTGCGCTTGAACGCACGATTTTCTTTAAGCAGATATACTTGAACATCACATTTTTTGGGGGCGAGCCGCTTTTGCGAAGAGATGCCATTTATAAAGGTGTCGCATTCGCAAAGGCGGTTATCGATGACGCTATAGACAACGGCAGAATTCCAAACAATTTCAAATTGAATTTCGCAGTCAACACGAACGGCACGCTGTTCGATGATGAATTTTTCGATTTTTGCGAAAAAGAACATTTCCGCATTTATCTTTCACTTGACGGCCCCCAATACCATCACGATATCGCACGACGCACAGTGAATAACACGGGGAGTTTCAAAGCGATAGAAAAGAACATCCCGAGATTTGCAAAGTACGGAGCCGTTGCATTAAGTACCGTAACAAGAGCGCATGTCCAGACGCTTTTCGAAAGCGTCAAGTGGCTGCATGAACAAGGTTTCCAGAGTCTCACCACAAGCGTTGATTTTGACGGTAAATGGAGCGGCGAAGAATTTGAAAAACTTGCCATTCAATACAAAAAAATGGCCCAGTACTGGAAAGAATGCCGTGAAAAAGGCGATAAATTTTTTCTAGGCACAATTCATGATAAAATAAAAATAGCACTAACAAATTCTCGATACAGACTTTATTCGTGCCACGTGTATAATGGGGCAATCGGAGTTGCTACTAACGGAAATATGTTCCCCTGCACACGATTCATAACATCAAACCCAGACACCCTTTATGTGCAGGGGAACGTTTTCACAGGCTTCGATGAAAAAGCCTGCGAAGAAATTCGCGAGTTTCTCGATAACGACAAGAAGGAATGCGAAGGCTGCGACATCCGCTATCGTTGCTGCGCACATGAATGCGCCTGCACCAGTTTTTACACGACAGGAAGCATCGAAGGCGTTTCGCCTGAAGTCTGCACGCACGAAAGAATGCTCACAGAAATTTGCGATGAATTAATCAATAGTCATTAGAAGTTTGTCTCTGATAAAACAGTCGCACAACACTGCCATTCTTAAGCCGATGACCATTGACGGATGACAAGATTCTAAAATCCGAGCACGGCCTCAGAGATTTCATTAGCTTCATCGGAACCGTCATCAGCTCGATCAATGTTGAATTCCCCCCAGCCTTCGCTTGTGCCACAGCCAATCCCAACTTCCATCGTAGACCACTTGAACACCGCATAAACGCGTTCAAAGCATTCCAAAATTTCTGTCAGGACATCCTCAGGCGGTTCGTTTTCAACGATGAACGATCCGTCAACCGCCAGTAATTCAGATTCCGGCAATTCCTCGAATCGGCATTCGTATTCATCTGTCATGTAATCTTCGACAGAATACCACTCCCCGGAATCTACGCCCGGAAGTTCTGCTTCCGGAAAATGCTCCATGAACTCATTCCACAATGATTCCAAATCTTGCTGGATTCCAATGAAACGTACTAAGATTCTGCAATCCATACAACCTCCTTTTGTTTTTTAATTTAGAAAGATTTTCAGAATGTGAACGATAAGCGCCCCGTATCAACGGGTCGTGTTTACAACCCTTGGCCACTTAGTGGTTGACGTTTCCAGCGTCAGCATTTCTGCTCGACCATGCCCAAAAGAAAGCTTTTGGGCGCAGCACTCGCCTTGAATCAAACAATTCTTATAGAACGCAAAAACAAAAGGCTCTCTTTGAGAGCCTTTTGTTTTTCTGGAGGTGAGGGGAGTCGAACCCCTGTCCAAAATCACGTCCATGTACGTTCCTACAAGCATTCCCTTCGCATTTAAGATCTCGCCTTATCCACGCCCAAGAAGGTCGGCGCGGAGTTTGACCAGCCTAGTAAATCTCGGGAGATGCCCCCAGGCATGACACTTCCCTATCCCATATTGCGTCCGGACGTACACCCCGATGGGAGCGGAATGAGGCCCGGCGTTGCCGTTAATTAGGCAGCGAGTGCGTAGTTTTCGTCAGCACTTATTTTTTTTCAGACTTTTTAACGAGTTGCCCTCGTCTGAGACCTCGACTTGCAACTAACACTTCGGTAACCCTGTCGAAACCAGAGCACCCCCTTGTGTTCTACACAAGGGTGCTCGGTTGAGACAGGCCTGTCGATTAAATGCGAGCTAGCGAGCATTTAAGCTCTTGAGAACGCATGCGTTCGAAAGACCCGAAGGGCAAAATTGCTGCGAGTAGCAGGAATTTTGGCAAACCAGAGCACCCCCGTATATTAGAGGTTGAACACAAATATAATAAACATCTGATTAAAATGCAAAGGCATATTCAATTTGTGTTCTGGTTGAGACCTGTCGATTAAACGCGACCTTAAGGAGCGTTTAAGCCTTTGAGAGCGCAAGCTCGAAAAGCCCGATGCAAATCCGTCAAAAAAAAGCGATAATTCGTCTATTTACATACTTCAAAGGATACAAAAGAGCACATAGTACGTAAAAATCGAAAAAAATAAATAAAAAAAGCAATTCTGCCGTCCAAAAAGCAGGATAAAAGAGTATTTTCCACTTCTTTTATACAAAAAAACGTAAAATTACGTACTTAAAACAGGAATTTACAATCCACAGTACGTAACACACAAACTAAGTATCTTTCAATTACGTACTAAAGCACATTTTTTAATCATTTAGTACGTAAAATTGACTTCCACATTAAACTAGAGGCATTATTTTCGGTTACGGCGTAACAAAAAACTTGAGCTCGAATTAAAACTTGACTTTATAAATCTGCGGCCAGAGCTTACCGGTAATCCAAAAATTCTTACCATCGTAGGCGATGCCGTTCAGAACATCTACGCCGGGATACCGGTCACGAATCTCCCCCGCTTTTTTCGAGAAATCTATATAACGTAACACATTCCCGCTTGGAAGTTCTATTACAGCGATTAAATCCGTCTGCCAAATATTTGCATACAAGATATTACCGACAACTTCAAGTTCATTCAAAAGCTTAATCGAATAGCGACCATCGCGAACTTTAATGTTTCCGGACACTCCAAAACCGCCCGGAGCAATTTGCAAAAGCTCATCGGAGCCGTTGCTCATCAAGAGCTGATCTTGCCAAAGCGTTAAACCCCAGCCTTCCGTCGGAATGCGAAACTCCCCCTTCTTTTTAAACGGCTTGCGCCCATAGATGAATGCTTTACGCGATTTCCAAGTCAGGTAATAAATTTCATCGCCAAGGACCACGGAACCTTCACCAAAATAGCGTTCCTCTAGGCGCGCCGAATCCAAAACACTTCCGTCAAGAGTCCGGCGATAAAGTCCCGATTTTCCATACAACCCCGTGGTTTCAATAATCTCCTTGCCGTCAAACGAAAGGCCTTGCGTAAAATGCGTAGTCTCGTGCGGAATGGAATCGAGAATTTCAGGTAAGACCCGCGGAGCCTCGGCATTTGCAAAAGTTAAGAGGCAAAAGACGAGAGACGACAACCATTTAAGGCAAGAGTCGCGACCAACGAAGATGGGCTTGACCGAGTCGAATGGTTGGGACTTGAGCGAAGCGAAAGGCCAAAGACGAGAAAATTTCATGTTATGAAAAATACAAAAATACCGACCAATTTAAGGAATCTTTCTAAATAGACATCCCCTTGGGACGCTTTTATAGCTACTGTGGTTCAATAATTACAGGATAACGTCATGGCAAACTGATAGCGATGTCATGGAGAATAGATGGCGGATCAGGTCCGCCATGACATCGATATTTTTTGCGCTTCCGAGTTTTGCTCACTTTTGCCACGTCTCTCGCCTTGTATATTTTTACTAAATTGGCGTCCTTACGGACGCATTTAGTACGGCTCGGACATGTCAAAACATAAATGTTTGCCACGTCTCTCGCCTTTTACTAAATTTACTGTCATGGGTGAAATTAGAACTCCTGCCAAAGTGAAAATCATCGTGGGTATCCTCGCGAAAGAAGCCGAATCCGTGAATGCGGTCCGAAGCATACTCAAGGCACATTTCGGAGAGGAAGATTTGAACCTGGATCCATTCCCGTTCACTTTCACCAATTACTACAAAGAAGAAATTGGCGAAGCTCCGGTGCGTGCATTCTTTAGCTATGAACGCTTAGTCAATCGAGAATCCATTGTCGATATTAAACTTTGGACAAACGATGTTGAACTCGAAATTGCCAGGGAAAACGGCACACCGGGATTGCGTCCGGTAAATCTGGATCCGGGCTACATGACTCTCGGACAATTCTTTTTGGCAACGACCAAGGACCAGCGTCAAAGAGTTTATATGCAACGCGGTATTTTCGTAGAGCCCACGCTATATTTCCAGGATGGGCATTTCCATGCCTTTGACTGGACATATCGCGACTACCAGAGCGAAAAATACATCCAATATCTCGAAGAAGTGCGCAAACGCTTGGCATATCAAATGACAACTGGAAGACCGTATAATCAAAGAAACAAGAAATAATGGATCCCCAACGCTTCGCTCCGAGGATGACAAGGTCGAAAACGACGGGTTCCGAGGATGACACGCGCACAACCCTAACACCTAAAACAAAAAAATGAAAGCCGGTATTTTTACAATTCTCCTCCTCTGCTGTTCCAACATATTCATGACTTTCGCTTGGTACGGCAATCTCAAGCTCAAAGAAATGCACATCAGCACCGACTGGCCGCTGATCCTTGTCATCGTTGCATCGTGGGGTATCGCGCTCCTCGAATACACTTTCATGATTCCAGCAAACAATATCGGGAGCCGCATCAACGGCGGACCGTTCAGCTTGATGCAGTTGAAGATTATCCAGGAAGCGATTTCGCTCACGATTTTCACGACTATCGCCGTGACCGTTTTCCACACGGAAACGCTCCAGTGGAATCACATTGTCGCATTTCTCCTGATTATCGCGGCGGTATTTTTTGCTTTCTTGAAATAAGCAACCGAATTGAAACAAGCAACCGAAAAATGTTCTTGTTTTCGGCAATACAAAAAACCGGGCGCTTTCGCGTCCGGTTTTTTAAAGCTAACCAAAGTTATTAGGCTTCTTCCGAATAGACGGAGACCTTCTGGCGCTTTGCATCGAGGCGTTCGAACTTCACCTTGCCATCAATGAGGGAGAACAAGGTAAAGTCCTTGCCCATACCGACATTGTTGCCCTTGTGGAAGTGAGAACCGCGCTGACGAACGATGATGTTGCCAGCCTTGACGGTTTCGCCCGCATACTTCTTAACACCAAGGTACTTGGCGTTACTGTCGCGGCCGTTACGTACTGAACCTTGACCTTTCTTATGTGCCATGGATTAAGCCTCCTTAGCCTTACGCAAAGAGTTCTTCTTGACCTTAGCCGGCTTCGGAAGTCCCTGTGCGATCTTTTCCTTGCGAGTGAGCGGCTTGTTCTGAACCTTCTGCTTAGCAAGGGCAGCCACGCGAGCGCGGTTGCGGGTAATAACTTGAGGGTCAACGACTGCAGATTCAGCGCCGGAGCGGAGTTCCGTGACGAGCACCTCGGTATAGCCCTGACGATGACCGTTACGACGTTCGTAACGAGTACGGCGCTTCTTCTTGAAAACGATGACGGTGTCATACTTGCCATGGGCAAGAACTTCAACCTTCACAGAGGCGTCGTTCAGGACAGGGGTGCCGACTTGCACTTCTTTTCCAGAGAAAAGAAGAACGGACTTGAGCTCCAGTTCAGAACCAACAGCGGCGTCGATCGTCGGGACCTTGTAGGCCTTGCCGAGTTCGACTTTATACTGGAAACCACCTGTTTCAACTACAGAATACATATATGTAATCCTTTTTTGGTTGCTATTGGAGTCCCAAATTTAGTAATACTGCACAGAAAATCAAAGGGGATTAGGAGTGAAAATGAGAAAAAACACCCAAAAAAGCAAAAATTCAGAGAAAAACGGTAAAAAATCGCTTTTTCAAGAAAGCATCAAACTGGACATTCAGGTTCAAGACCGACAATTAGTTTTTTAAAGACTACTTTAGTGATTTTTCCACCCTTTCAGATCAAACGTATACGCAACTTTTTTAAAGTCGAACGATTATACAACATCACCACAAGCACAAAACTTTTTAGTACAACATTTTACAAATAAAGAAACACAAATTATAC
Organism: Fibrobacter succinogenes; assembly: GCA_902762795.1. Lineage (GTDB taxonomy): Bacteria > Fibrobacterota > Fibrobacteria > Fibrobacterales > Fibrobacteraceae > Fibrobacter > Fibrobacter succinogenes_E. Next base: position 191,093 of record CACWPM010000007.1, read on the forward strand.
AATACATCAATAACATATACAAAGAAACAAGAAGTTATATGATACAACAACAACACAAGCAAAGAAACAAGATGTTATATGACACTACGATGATACAAATAAGAAAATAAAACGTTATATAATACACCGATGATACAAATTAATTCATTCAACACATTCATTTTTACAGCACTTTAAAAATAAAAGATTTATGTAAGTTACAACTTAATTTCTTTAATGTACATTCACTTTTCAAGCAGCCAACATTACGTTAGTTGCAAATAACACAAACATAGGAGGAACAATGAAAAACATTACTTCATTATGTCTTACATCTTTATTAATTGCATCTGCAAATGCAGCTTCATACGACACCAAAGGCCGCACACTCAACGGCTCTGAGATTAAAAATCCGGGAATCGTTTCTTACGAAAAGACCAACGCCAAGAAACAAAGCAGCATTCAGAAAGCATCAAAGCTCGCCAAGACATACGCTGTTGATCCAGTAACACCTCTAGAAGGATATTTCGATACAGAAGAATTTGGTGGTACATACATCACACTAAATGGAGATCGGTATTACCAAAGCGAATACAAATCAGTAATCAAAAATTATGAACAAGAAGACAAGCCTAGAAAAAGTTACAACACAAAAAAAATTAATTACTTCAATAGCGCTCCCTCATACCCAAGCAACAGCGGTTACGACTGTAAATTGGTTTCAGCATCGTTTCTACCCGCCCCATATGATAAAAGACGCGGACACGGACATGAATACGAATTTTCAAATAAAAATGATGTCTGGTATTTCGTTGGTTATTCCCCTTCTAATCGATGCCACACAGATTGGGAAGTTAATGCATGCGGAAATAATGTCAACATATACAATGTTGTCGGAGACAATGCAATTTCAATTAACTCAAACAGCTGCAAGAACACCACTTCTCGCGACTACACATTAGGCATAAAACATAAATACGCCAACAGTTATATCACAGAGATATCGCCTAATGCAATAAAAACGATTATTAACGAAGGTGACGCAAGAACAATGCACGAATTTGCAGTTTATAGCAAATACCCTACATCATCAAGTTCAGAACAAACTTCATATTTGGAAAAGCCTCTAATTATTAATACTATAGCCTCATCGACAAAAGACGTCAACGTTTACAACGAAGAAGCGGCCGGTATTGACGACTACATTTATTACAATCGAGCCATTGAATTCGTCCCATATACAGAAGATGGCCAAAAAACGGGAGCGGGTTTATCACTAAACGCAATTACCGTTGGCGAAGTAGACTATTCAGTAATAACACATACATATGGACTTGGTTACCCTTATCTTAAAGCATCCGAATCTAGATCAAGATATTCCAAACCCGAAATTCAACAACTATCTTACATTCGCGATGAATCACACCTTATAAAATTAACCAAAAACAACCAAAGCGAATATAAGATTGCAGGTATTACCGACAGTTGGGGAGGCTCATCTGTCGCAGCAGCCATGACAGCAAACATGATTTCAAAATACCCATTCTATGCATGGCATCCTGAAGTGGTGAAAGCCGTTTGGATAACAGCACAAAATGATAAGAATGCCCAAGAAGTACAACACTACGCCGCCGATGAGGGCACTACAGCTGTATCAACAGGATCACACGTGGCTAAAATGGAAGCGTTAGTAAAGAACAATCGATCTAGGTATTGGTACGGCAATAATGGAGATTTTTTCAACAACAACAAAATCACGTTCACCGAAAATGTTGAACCAGGAAAAAAATACTCACTCGCTATAGCTTGGCTTGTAAGCGGCAATTACACTTATAATGAACATTCTTTACAATCTAATTACAAAATGACTGTTCGTTATAAGAATTACCAAACACAACAAGGGTATACACCTCCATCCACATCATCACAAGTCTCAGCAACATATAGAATGCTCAACATCACTATACCTTCTACAGTATCACAAATTGAAGTTGAAATCCAGCGAGTCAAAAATTCAGGCGACCGAGTTGTCCTTGGATACAACTTACATAAATCAAATTAAAACTTAGTTTTACAACAAATTCACTCAGAACCGTTCTTCACAAAGGGCGGTTCTTTTTTATAAAAAAATGCACTTACAACAAATAATGGATGGAGCAAAGCCCCTCCCTTTAAGTTCGGTAAAAAACAAGAGTGATTAGAACTGAATGGATCCCCTCACTTCGTTCGAGGATGACAGCGTCATATTGGATGTTTCAGCGCTTGAGAACGCATCCCCTTACTTCGTTCGAGGATGACAGGTTCGAGGATGACAGCACCAAGATGACGAGTGTGCCGGCGAAAACGGAATATCAAAATAACGAGAGTACGGAAAAACGAGGCATTTTCCAAACCACTAACCACAAACCACTAACCACTTTTTGCTAAATTATCGCTGAATTTTATAAAGGATTCCCTAATGAGCAAAATTATCAGCCTTGATGGCGATTGGCAGATGATCTGGGACACTGAAGACACAGGCATCTCCAATCGTTGGTATGCAACGTATCCTGAAAAAACTCAAACTGTTAGCGTGCCCCACATCTGGGAAAGAGCTTTTGACAAGCTTTTGATGGCCCAGGACTGCGCATTTTATTTCAAGAGATTTACGATTGACGACGAAAAGCAGGTCACAAAGCGTATTTTCCTCCGTTTTGAAAAAATTGCAACGCACGCAACTATTTGGCTTAACGGTAAGCTCCTCGGCGACCACTTCGGTGCATACACGTCCTTTGTTGTCGAAACGCAAAAGGCGATCAAGCTAGGCGAAGAAAACATCCTCTGCATCCGTGTAGCGAACATGGGTGCAACGAACAGCCGCATCGACTTCGGTCGCGAGAGCAAGGAAGGCGCAAACGACCGTTATGCGCATCCGGGCGAAATGCCGGTGGGCCTCCCCTGGTCGCAGTATCCGTACGGCGGTATCTGCGGTCATGTCGATTTAATCTTGGGCAATGCGGCCTTTATTTCTGACATCCACGTCGAACCGGACATGGACCAGGAACGCGTTTCTGTCGAAGCGTTCTTCAACAATCCGCGCGGTTACCAGTCCAGACTTCGCATTCTCATGAAGAACCCGAACGGCGATGTTTACGAATTCTTCAAAGACATCAAGCTCGAAAAGGAAAACGCCACGCAGAAGTTCCTGTTGGGCATCAAGGACTGGAAGAAGGACAAGTGCGTCTGGAGTCCGGAACGTCCGAACTTGTTTGCGATTGAAATGCAGCTCGAAATCAAGGGTGCGAAGGGCAAGGCACCGGAATACACCTTCCCTGTCGTGAAGACTTTCGGTTTCCGCAAGTTCGACTGCCTCAAGGGCGATTATTATATCAACGATTCCATCGTAAAGCTCATGGGCGTAAGCTACAACCAGCAATGGAGCGAAGGCGGCCTTTGGACCGACCAGAATCCGGCTTTGGAAAAGGACTTGAACGCCGTGAAGGCGGCGGGCTTCAACGTCATCCGTTCTTGCGGAGCACCGCTCAGCAGCACAGCTCTCGACATCTGCGACAAGATCGGTTTGTTCGTGTTCCAGGAATTCCCGATCCACACGATGCGTTCTACCGCACAGGGTCTCGAAATCACGAAGAAGCTCATCAACGACATGGTACGTGACCAGCACAACCATCCGTGTATCGCGGCCTGGATTCTCGGTTCCGAAAACGGAACGTTCATGCTCCAGAACGGTAACAAGCTTTTGAACGCCATAAGCCCGATCGACACTTGCCGTCCGGCCATCAGCAACTTCAACAGTATTTATCTCGACAACGAGGCAAACTTCCACAAGGATACGGGCAAGATCATCCCGGTTTCCATCGACCGTATTTCGCAGTACGCCACGATGCGTATCAATCCGCGTGAAAATCCGAGTGCAGCCTACACGCACTACCTCGCACACATGTTCGACAAGGAAGACACGGAGCTCATGGTTCCGGACACGGGTCTCGGCGATAGCCACTTCCAGGATGAAGAAGAACCTATTTTGAACGACATCGAGAACAAGGTTCTGGTGACGCTCAAGAACAACACGCTCTTCCCGAAACGCGCAACCACCATCGCCGGTCCCCGCAGTATCAAGAGCCAGAAAGCGATCAAGAACGAGTTCAAGTCCGTTGAAACATTCGTTGCCGATGAAAAGCTATCCATTTGGCCGAACTTCGAATCGTTCAACAGCGACGTCTACCGCATCGCGCTCAAGAGCAAATACGACCAAATTACCGCCTTCCAGAGCAACCCGCAAATTGCAGGTTTCTTCATCGATCAGTGGGCGGACAATGGCACGGACTTCAGCGGTTTTTGCGATGAAAACAGAAAGTCCAAGGGCATCCAGAATTTTGCCCGTGAAATCACGACTCCGAGCCGCGTGCTCATCAGCGAATTGGAACACGTCGTCACTCCGCAGAGTGAAGTCAGCTTCCAGCTTACGCTTTTGAACAATAGCCGCTTGGAAGATGTGGAAATCGAAGTATCGCTCCTCGATGGTAACGACAAGGTGCTCAACACTCAAAAAGTCATGCCCGAGGAACCCGCCGAAAAGAAGACGCTTACCCAACTTGGCATTTGCACGTTGATGGCGCCGCGCACTACCGGTTTGTACAAGATAAAACTTACACTCAAGGATTGCGGCAAGGACGTCCACTCCAGCTTTGAAGACCTGATCGTGATTGAACAGGCTGACGTGAAGAACGCCATGAGCAAGGTTTGCTTCCTCGATAACTACGATGAATCGAGTGATGTGCTAGCCGCGCTTGACGGGTCTGAACAAATTATTTTCACGGCAAATTTGAGTTCATGGCCGGATGAAATTTTGAACAAGATTATCAATGTCACGAAGAATGGCGGCAAGACATTGTTGCTCTCCGACATGACAACGGAAGATATCGACCTATTGAACCAGAGCCACAACTTCGAAAAGGATATCGAAGCGCACTGGACAACTGGCGCAAACGAATTCAGCCTGCACTACCTGCCAAAGGATTCTCCGCTTATGACGGTCTTTGGCGGCAACGGCGTTCTCGACCACAATTCCGCATCGGCGATGCCGGGCATTTCGTTGAACGAACTTGCAGGCGCAAAAGTTTACGCTCGTTCCGTAACGCTCAAGGATGGCGAAATCAAGACGGGCGTTGACCTGCAACTTGTGCCATTTGGCAAGGGTCAGATTATGTTCAACCAATTCAGCGTTATCGAAGGCTTGGAAACAAACGCCCTTTCAGATGCACTGTTCACAGCGATTGTGAACTTGCTATAATCAAGAATCGGCACCGTTCAAACGTAATTGCAAGAGTCCCGCCCTGGTGCGGGACTTTTTCGTTAAAAGGGAGGTGCCCGCTTACTTCGCTCAGCACAAGCTCTGGCGGGCATGACAAAGTCCGCAATACGTCATCCTGAGGGACGAAAGATCCAGGCAGCATTATTAAATTTCTATATTTGCTCTTATGACACAGAATAACGTTAATTTGGAAAAATACTCTGACGAACTCGCGATGAACGCAAAGAACGCGAGCAAAAAAATTCGTACCTTGAGCGCCGAAAAGCGCGCCGCTGTACTCGCACGAGTTGCAGAAATTCTCCGCGCAAAGAAGCCGGAAATTCTCGCCGCCAACAAGCTCGACCTCGAAGCTGCCGCCGGTAAGCTCGACGATTCCAAGATGGACCGCCTGACTTTGAACGATGCCCGCATCGAATCGATGGCCAAGGGCGCCGAAGAAATCGCCGCATTCACCGACCCGCTCGGTCGCGTTCTCGAATCGCGCGAACTCAAGAACGGCATCAAGATTAGCCGTGTCGCGGTACCGATAGGTTCTGTGTTCTTTATTTTTGAAAGCCGTCCGAACGTGACGATCGATGGAGCTTGCCTTTGCTTTAAGGCGGGCAATGCCGTGATTCTCCGCGGCGGTAAGGAATCGCTCAACTCCGCAAAGTGCCTCGCCGGGATTTTCCACCAGGCGCTTGAAGAAAACGGCGTCGACAAGGACGCTGTACAGCTCGTGACAGAAACGAGCCATGACCTCGTGGGCATGCTCTTGCAGAGGAACGATTGCCTCGACCTCGTGATTCCTCGCGGTGGCGAACGCTTGATCCGCGCAGTCGTCGAACAGAGCAAGATTCCTGTCATCAAGCACTTCAACGGCATCTGCCATGTGTACGTGGACAAGTCCGCCGATATGGAAAAGGCTGTAAACATTCTCATCAACGCCAAGACGCAGCGCACGGGCGTGTGCAACGCCATGGAATGCGTGATTATCGACCGCCATATCGATGCAACGAACGTCAAAAAATTGCTCGACTGCCTCGCCGATCGCGGCGTAGAACTCTTTGGCAACAAGGACGCCCAATCGCACGACAGCCGCATCAAGGACATCGGAGACGACAGCAACTACCATCACGAATACCTCGCCCTCAAATCAAGCGTCAAGTTCGTGGATAATGTCGAAGAAGCCTGCGACCACATCGAAAAGAACAGCAGCCGCCACACGGAAGCTGTCGTTGCAGAAGACGCAAGCGTTCAGGACTACTTTGTCGCAAACGTCGATAGCAGCAGCGTCATGGTGAACGCCAGCACGCGCTTTGCAGACGGTGGCGAATACGGTCTCGGTGCCGAAGTGGGCATTTCCACCGACAAGCTCCATGCTCGCGGCCCGATGGGCGTCGAAAGCCTCTGCAGCTACAAGTGGATTCTCCGTGGCAACGGACAGGTTCGCGGATAATTAGACGAAAGAACGGCGCTTTGCGCCTACAGACGAGAGACGAAAGATGAAGTTCGAAGATTTGATTAAAGAAGTAAAGTTCGAAGTGGAATTCGGTGGCGTGAAGCTTGCGCCGGCAATCGTTCAGGACGCCGACAAAGGCGACGTTCTGATGATGGCATGGATGGACGAAGAAGCCCTCCGCCGCACGCATGAATGTGGCGAAATGGTGTTCTGGAGCCGTAGCCGCAAGGAATATTGGCACAAGGGCGACACTAGCGGAAACGTGATGACGGTCGTCGAATGGGCCGCCGACTGCGACTCCGACGCACTGCTTTTCAAAGTGCGAATGCAAGGCCCGCAAGTCGCTTGCCACACAGGTGCCCGCAGCTGCTTCTTCAAAAAATGTGATTAAAAGAGAGCCCGCCAACGACGGACTTCAGTTATACAAAAATGGCCCAGCAACGCTGGGCTATTTTTTTGCACTTATAATTTTATTCGCAATCGAGACACGTCCATTCGACAACGCCATCGCCATTGCCATCGAAGCGTTCACGCGTATATTTTTCAATGTCGATGAGGAATCCGATATCACCAGCGTTTTCGGTGCAGCAACCATCACAATCGCTATCCGAGCACATATCGTAAACAACAGCGTCAATCGTAGCGCCGTCTTTGCGGAGCCTAAACGTTTTTAGCTTGTACTTTTTCCAGTCTTTTTCATGAACCGCAATGATGTTGTGCTGACTCACCCACTCTTCAGTCATTTGGCCTTCAACACCGGCAAAGTAGCCTGCCCAAGTGCAGCCATTGTACTCGATGCATTCTTCGCTACCCGGTTCCGGCCAAGAAGTGTACCACGTCAAATTTGCCTGATGCCAAACCGTGTCCGCAACCGCCGATGAGGATTCAGCGCCACCATTCTCACTTGACGAGGATTCCTCGATATTTCCAATGCTAGAGGACGATTGCGTGACACCAACCTCGCTAGACGAGGACTCTGCATTTTTTTCAACGCTAGACGACGATGCAACATTCCATCCATCAGAAGAATTATCATCCGTGCAAGCGACGAACGCAAACACACCAACAACCGCCAACAACATTAATTTTTTCATCAATGCACATCCATTTTTGAAAACAGGTTTAGCACCACAACACCCGAGACAATCAGAAGCAATCCAATATACGCACCAATATCCGGGACTTGCTTAAACACAACAATACCAATTATAGTAATTAAGGCAACCCCTAGCGCAGACCAAATCGCGTAAGCAACCGCAATAGGGATAGCCTTTAGGCACACACTCAAAAAATAGAGCGAAGCAACATAGAAAACGATCGAAGCAACACTCGGCACAACCCGCGTGAACTGTTCAGAATATTTCAAAAGCGTCGTCCCAGCCGTTTCACAGACAATCGCAAGCAAGAGCATCAAATAGTACATAACAATCCTCCATGTAATACAAAATAACAAATAATTTTATAAAACAAAAAAAGAACCCGCGAACGAGTTCCTTTCAGTGGTTAGTATGCAGTGATTATTCCTAACCACTAATCACTAAACTAGCAACCGAGCTTTTCGAAGAGGTAAGCTTCGAGCTTGTCGATAGCGACGAGTTCCTGCTTCATGGAGTCGCGTTCGCGAACTGTCACGTAGCCGAGCTTTGCCGGATCGGATTCACCCTCGCCCACGGTGTCGAAGTCGACGGTCACGCAGCCTTTTCCTTGACCTTGCCCTTCTTCACGAGCGGGAGCACGGCGACCTTGACCGGAGCGACCTTCGGATCGAAGTGGAGCACGGTACGTTCGTCGTTTTCGAGCTTTTCGACTTCGTAAGCGTTGCAGAGAAGCACGAGGAGCAAACGTTCCACACCGAGAGACGGTTCGACAACGTACGGGATGTAGCGCTTGTTCTGGACCGGGTCAATGTATTCCTGCTTGACCTTGGATTCGTTCTGGTGCTGCGTGAGGTCGTAGTTCGTACGAGAAGCGATACCCCAGAGTTCGCCCCAGCCGAACGGGAATTCATATTCGACGTCGGTGGTACCGTTGGAGTAGTGCGAAAGTTCTTCCTTAGCATGTTCGCGGAGGCGGAGCTTTTCCTTCTTCACACCGAGATCGTTCACGAGCCAATCGAAGCAGTACTTACGCCAGAAGTTGTACCAGTCGAGTTCAGTACCCGGTTCGCAGAAGAATTCAAGTTCCATCTGTTCGAATTCGCGAGTACGGAAAATGAAGTTACCCGGAGTAATTTCGTTACGGAAAGACTTACCGATCTGGCCGACACCGAATGGGATGCGCGGGCGGACGTTGTCAACGATGTTGCGGAAGTCCACGAAGATACCCTGAGCGGTTTCCGGACGGAGATAGACCTTGTTGCCTTCGCCTTCAATCACGCCGATTTCAGTCTGGAACATGAGGTTGAAAGCACGCGGCTTTGTCCAATCGGTCTTGCCGCAAGTCGGGCATTCGATCTTGTTGTCCACCATCATCTGGTGAACTTCGTCAAAATTCTTGCCAGCGCAGCAGCCTTCACCGAGCTTTTCTTCGAGGAGCTGGTCAGCGCGGAAACGTTCGTGGCAAGCGAGGCAGTCCACGAGCGGGTCAGAGAAGTTACCCACGTGGCCAGAAGCCTTCCAAACGCGGGGGTTCAAAAGAATAGAGCTATCGAGACCAAGCACATCGTGGCGGGAAGTCACGAACTTCTTCCACCAGAGATTCTTGATGTTGCGCTTGAGTTCCACACCATACGGACCGTAGTCCCAAGTATTGGCGAGGCCATCATAAATTTCGGAGCCGGGGAAAATGAAGCCGCGGCGTTTGCAGAGGGAGATGATGTCCTTGAGGGCATCCTGAACTTTCTTTGCCATTATATATCCTTTATCGGCCGTGCCCGATGGGCGTGTTTTGGCCGGACTAGGAACCTACCTGGATGATAGGCCCTGACGGGAACAAATTTAGTAAATAGTGGTTAGTGGTTAGTGATCAGTGGTTAGAAAAAATGTAAAAAGGCCCCGCTTGCGCAGGACCTTTTCAACAAAGTCAATACAATTTAGCGGATGTTCACAATCTTTTGCTGTGTTCCAACGCGAAGCAGGAACGAACCCGTGCGCGGAGCATTCAACGAGAAATCCGCCACATTGACACGACCGTTATAAAGCACACGTCCCTGCATATCGAACAAACTCACCTTCGAACCGACCTTTGCGCCCGAAATCTGTAGATGACGTCCATTCACCGTAGCAAAGAACTTTGTTTTGCCCGGCATCACCGCAATTGCATTAGGACCAGGATTATAGCGGGTCCACATTCTGCTATGGCAAACAAACACCGCCTTGAGAGAAGAAACATAATAAGTCACGTTTTCACGTTTGACCGTGCAACTCGGCAAATCTTCCTCTGTGGCAACAGCTTCGACGACAATTTCTGTCGAACTAGAAGCAGGTTTTGCGCTGGACGAAGAGGCCTTTTTGCTGCTTGACGATGCAGGTTTCGCGCTGGAGCTGGAAGCGGGCTTTGCGCTAGATGAGGACACCTTAACACTGCTCGATGATGCAGGTTTCGCGCTGGAGCTGGAAGCGGGCTTTGCGCTAGATGAGGACACCTTAACACTGCTCGATGATGCCGGAGTCGCGCTGGAGCTGGAAACAGGCGCTGCACTAGATGATGATGCCTTAGCACTGCTCGATGATGCCGGAGTCGCGCTGGAACTGGAAACAGGCGCTGCACTAGATGATGATGCCTTAGCACTGCTCGATGATGCCGGAGTTGCGCTGGAGCTGGAAACAGGCGCTGCACTAGATGAAGATGCCTTAGCACTGCTCGATGATGCCGGAGTCGCGCTGGAACTGGAAACAGGCGCTGCACTAGATGAAGATGCCTTAGCACTGCTTGATGATGCCGGAGTCGCGCTGGAACTGGAAACAGGCGCAACACTCGAACTAGACGGAGCGACCGCCACCCACATAATCCCATTGCATACGGAATCCTGATTTGCCGTATTGCTGTGGAACAAGGCGCATTTCAAATTCGAAGTGCATTGCGGCAACTTATTATCAACGGCAATAGCTTTCTGTTCCGGACAAACACCCGCTTTTGTCCAAACAGCATACACGCGCTTGTCCACACAAGAAGATCCATCCAAGCGATCCAAGGCATAATAAACATTGTCAAGCTTGTTTTCCAAAGACCATCCGATAAAATCATAACCATCTTTTGTCGGAACCGGAAGTTTCGCGGTCGAATCACAAGAAAACGATTGTGCAAAAGCAGCCGGAAGAGCGCCACCGTCCAATTCATAGAACACATTGAAACGGTTATTATCATTCTTCTGTTCAGGCGTATTTTCCGGAACAAACGCGGCCGACACTTCTACGTCAAAATTTGGCATTTCAAAAGTGCAACGATTTTCGTTCACATTATTAGGATTAACCTTCGTACATGTTACGGTCGTCTTTTCATCGAGATACTTGCTTACGCTAATCGAGGAAACTTTATAGCCATTGGACGCATTCGGATTAACCGTTACTTTTGTTCCCGGCTTGGTGCGGTCTCTATAACGGTCGTTAAACGAAAGCGAGACACTTCCGTTGTCCACATTTTTTACAGTAAGGTAATATCGCAAGGATTCATACGATGCACTGACATAAACGTCATGATCAGGCATCAAGAACTGCAAATCCTTCGTTTCGGTATTCGAGACTTTGCGTTCATTCTGCGATGATCCATATGCATCGTAGACCGTAAAACCTTTAAAGACCTTCCCCTCCGGGACAATTGGAGTCACATAAAGCCAAGACCCCGCGGGCGCCGCTGTCACAGAAGTCTGATTCAGCAAAACATCAAACGATGTTCCATCGTTGCTCCCGACTTTATTGATTTTGTAATCCTGAGCGAAAACGCCCACAGAGAAAGCAAGCGTAAAAGCCAATCCAAAACAGAAATCATTCCTCATACTCGTCCCTTTTTGTTTTCCAAAATTTAGTATATATTTTAAAAAGCAACGAAGCACACAATTAACGAAAGATTACAAATAAGAAAATTATATACAAATAAACACAACAGAACGTTTTTTAAACAACATTTTTATGGGTATTATTTTTTTATCGAGACTATATAGTAAACAATCCGTTACAACGCAATTAAAACGGAAGCACCTAAATTCTTCCTTTTGTAGCCAAAGAACTTTTATTTTTTTTGATATATTTTAATACAATCTATTTTATAGGATTTATGGAAGAACCAAAGAAAAAAGGAACCAGACCGGTCGAACACAAGAAAGAACAGGAACGGTGCATTTTAGTGGGCATTGCGACTCCTAAAGTCCGTCCATGGCTTGCTGGTGAACAACTCGCCGAACTGGGGCGACTCGCCGAGACCGCAGGGGCATTCGTCACGCGTAGTTTTTTGCAGCGGGTGCAGAATTTTAGCCCGGCAACGCTCATTGGCGAAGGCAAGGTGAACGAAGTCAAGCGCGCCCTCGAAGAAGACAACGCGAAGATGGTCGTTTTTGACGATGACCTTTCCGGTTCGCAGGTTCGCAATCTCGAAGAACGCATGCCGGGAATCAAGGTTCTCGACCGCACGGGGCTTATCCTCGACATTTTCGCAAAGCACGCCGTGACCGCCGAAAGCCGCCTGATGGTCGAAGTCGCGCAATTGCAGTACATGATGCCGCGTCTCACCGGTGCGTGGACGCACCTTTGCCGCCAACACAATGGCGGCATCGGCACCAAGGGGCCGGGCGAGACGCAGCTCGAAACGGACCGCCGCATGATCCGCAAGCGCATCCAGGAACTCAAGAAAAAGCTGGAGAAAATCGAAGACGCCCGCGAGCAACAGGCAGACAAGCGAAACGACATTTTCCAAGTGGGCATCGTCGGTTACACGAACGCCGGCAAATCGACGCTCACGAACCGCTTGACCGGCGCCGACGTGTATGTTGAAGACAAACTATTTGCAACACTCGACAGCACCACGCGAAAGCTTTACCTCGACGGCGAAAACATCATCCTCTCCGACACGGTCGGATTTATCCGCAAGCTCCCCCACAACCTGATTGAAACGTTCAAGAGCACGCTCGGCGTGGCCGCCCATGCGGACTGCATCCTAGAAGTCGTTGACGGGAGCGCCCCGGATTACCGCGACCATCTGGAAGTCACACACAAGACACTCGAAAGCATCATCGACAAGGACACGCCGCGCCTCCGCGTGTTCAACAAGGTCGAAGTCGCCGACGAAGCGCGCCGTACGGAGCTTTTGCAGAACTACCCGGACGCCATCCAAATCAGCGCCAAGGAGAACATCGGCATGGAACGCTTACGCGCCGCCTTCAAGGAACAGCTCGAGCGCTGGCACGAAAAACGCACCGCCGCCGAAGAAAAAGAAAAAGAACTCGCCGAAGCACCGTGGCCGCCGGAATTAGACTAAAGAACGGCGCAAAGCGCCTACAGACGAGAGACGAAAGATGAATCGAGAAGAACTTAAAGAAAAATACGGCAAGAAGCGCGTGCCGCACGAATGGCGCAAAACGGACTGGTTCACCACCCTCGTCGTGACGTTTTTCGGTTCGGGAATGAGTCCGAAGGCACCCGGCACCATGGGAAGTCTGGCTGCCGCAATTGTCGCCTACCCCATGGCATGGCTCGCATTGCGCCTATTTGGATACTACTACGAATGGAACATTCCCATCATAGGGTACGTAAACCAAGTTTTTCTTGCTGCCGCCCTAATCGTATTTTTTGTCGCCATCCCCTTTGTGAAAAAAGCGATGAAAGATACCGGCACCGAAGACCCGGGCTGGATCGTGATTGACGAAGTCTGCGGAATTTTCATGAGCCTCGCATTCTATCCTACAGAAACCATCGTCGTCCACCCTTGGATTTTAGCCATCGCATTCGGGCTGTTCCGCTTTTTTGATATCCTGAAGCCACTCGGCATCCATAAAATGGAAAAACTCCCCGGCGCTTGGGGAGTCATGGCAGATGATTTACTCGGCGGATTTTACGCAGGACTTCTACTCATTCTCAGCACTTATGTAATAGTCACGCTCATTTTCGCTGCTGCCGGAATCTACAACTTTATATTTTCGTAATACATAACTAAAACGGATTAAACGTCACTCCAGCCTTGACCGATTTTCTTATATCCATTTTTGTATTTTGTGGCTGAGGATCAACACATCGTACGCTGGTATTGGAATGAAAATAAAATTGTTGTTTTCCGGGCTAGTTTGCATTGCATTCTTGTTTTCGTGCGCAAGCAACAAAGTCAATGCACCGGACATTGAAAAAAACAACATCATCAGCCAAACTAACGTTACTGACACAACGAATGAGAATTCGACTATTCAAACCGACAGTTCGGCAAGTGCACTCGAACTCATTAACAGTTCTCTAAATAATACATTCCTCGAGCAAACAATACACAAACCTTTAACACTATATCGAGCTCTTAATTTTAACAAAGATACGACAGTTTGGGATACGTCAGACTGTAAGATTGGTAAATCGACTTTTTCCTGCAATCATGTTGACCGGTATGACTACTCATATGGTGTATGGGATGGTTTTTATGATGATGATGAAATGGTTTGGGATTCCAGTCGCAAAAAAATCATTTACGATACAACTTATATAGATATAAATTTTGGAAAAAATGCGCTAGTCCACTACACTCCTGTTACTGAAATCCCTAAACTCGATAGAGAAGCCGTTGCAAAAGCACTTTCCAAGCTCTCTGGTGAAGCTTGTGCTCAAATATTTAAATTTAGATCCAATTACAATCTTGAGGTTATTGGTCTTTCGGGTTTTTCATGGGAAGATCAAGATGCGCTGATGTTTGGGTTTGACGCGTACATTGACAGGGATGATTCCGGTCAAGAGAAGTGCTCTGTTCAAGGAGCCCGTGTTCAGTACACCGAGAGTTCTCATTATTCTATTGTCTATAGTAGATCTCTTCCTGAGCAGCTTGACCAAAAAACGCTTCAATTTTTCAATGGCACTCTTAATACATACCAAGATACGACTATTTCTTGGAAACTGGTGTACATAGATCAATATCACCGTGCGGATACTTTGGACATAACCACTAAATTTGAATACGACGACTCCGATTCTTTATCTAGTTTTCGCAATAGAGCCTGCTACGACGCCATCAAACCATCTAATTGTAAATAACATTTACACACAAGACATACTCAAACCGCTCCGCCACTGATTTAAAAATCTTGTGATATAATTAAAACGGATTAAACGTCACGCCAGCCTTGATAGCAACCGAAGACCAATGGGCCAAACCATCTGCAAAGCGTTCGTTATACTTGTGATAGAACTTGGCATCCAAAAGCAAGTCTAAATAGATTCGTTCATTGACGCGGAAGCCCACGCCCAAAAGCATACTAAATTCCATGGACGAGTCCAGTTCCCTATCGCGTGCACCATCTAACTCCAGATTATCGAAAAGCGGTATGGAAATCTGAGGGCCAAACTCGAACGATACAAAACTAAAGCGAGGCTTCACTGCAAAAAGTATCGGGAAAGCAATCCGCCCCTGCGACAAGCCCCCATCAGTAACACGTTTGTATTCCCCATTACCGTCTTCAACATATAGAGGCTCCGACAAAAACAGCGGTGCGTATTCAAACAGCACGCCAAGCCTTACCGCCAAATGATATTTCAGCAGGGGCAATTGAACAGACGCTCCCACTTGGAAAAAAGCTCCTTCAAAAAAGACAATCCTGTCTTCCTTTTCGTAACGGCTCAACTGCGTTTCGTTATTGATAACTTTAAAGCCCACATTCAACGTCATTCCGACCAAGAAATCGAACGGGACCGAATTTTTCTGAATCATTTCCGCGTTCCTGACGCTATCGCGGTGCGCCTTCGCCTGCATCCACCGGTCATAATCGCTAACGCTTTCGTCTTGAGCGAAAGCTGATGCGACAAACAAAAGAGCAATAAACAGTACGCGAAGCATAAATTTTTCAAAAAAAATGTTATTCAAAAATAATATAAAAACTTATGATTTTTCAGGCAACATTCATTTGTCCATAGTCCTGTGCAAAAGTATTTTTCGAACTTTTTAAAGGCAAAACACAAAAAACGCAAAAAATTACGTAAGAAAATTTAGTTTTCATTATTTTCTTACGTAAATTTTCAACGTTGTATGTAATAAAACTGTACAATTTCGAGTTTTTTGACAAAAACAACACCCAAAAATCAAGGAAAAACGCAATTTAGCAATCCAAAACAGCCATTAAAGCACTCCAAACTCCTCTTTCAGCGCCGAAACAGATTACTTTATACATGATTTTACGTAAGAAACAAGACATTTGCTTCGTTTTTTACGTAAAAAACATCAATTTTTGCGATTTTGGGAATTTTTGAGATTATCCAAATATTTTCTCGTAAACACTCGGGGCAAACTTTTGCATGTACCCGAGCACGAAAATCACGGAAATGATGAGCGGCAAAATCCACTTGAAATAAAGGCGCAGCACGGCGTACTTCGGGAACTTCATGCCCTTGCCGGCATCCGCTTCGGCAAAGAAATTGTCCTGTCCCCAGCCGTAACGCGAATTGCAGAACAGCACGAACACAAGCGAACCGAGCGGCAAAAGCGTATTCGAAACGAGGAAATCTTCCAAATCCAGCACGCAGCTGCCCGGGCCAAACGGTTCAATGCCCGAAAGCACGTTGAAGCCGAGCGCACACGGGAGCGATAAAATAACAATCGCAATAAAGTTCCACTTCACGGCCTTCTTGCGCTCCACCTCATGTGCATCCATCCAGTAAGCGACGATATTTTCGAACACAGCGACAAGCGTCGAGAGCGCCGCAAACGACATAAACAGGAAGAACGCAGCACCGCAAATTCGGCCAGCCGGCATCTGCGCAAAGACGTTCGGGAGCGTCGCAAAAATGAGTCCCGGCCCCGCATCCGGCTTGAGTCCAAACGCAAAGCAAGACGGAATAATGATAAGACCGGCAATCAAGGCCACGCCCGTATCGAGCACACAAATATGCGCCGCTTCGGTCAAGAGCGAATGCTGTTTCTTGATGTAACTACCAAAAATGCTCATGGAACCGATACCAAGGCTAAGCGTAAAGAACGACTGGCCAAGTGCAGCAAATACGACTTCGCCAATTCCCGCTTCCTTGAGTCTTGCAAAGTCCGGCAACAGGTAAAACTTGAGCCCTTCGCCCGCACCCGGAAGCGTAAGCACGCGAATCATCAAAATCAGCATAATGATGAGCAGCGCAGACATCATCGTCTTCGTGATGCGTTCCACGCCCCGCTGGAGCCCAAGCGCCACAATCGAAAGTCCGGCAAACGTTGCGACCACCATCCAGAACGAAAGCAAGGGGCCGTTCCCGAGCATGTTCGTGAATTCGGCACCAACTTCGGAAGGCGTCATGCTCATGAGGTCACCCATCGTGACCATGCGGTAAAAGTAGAAGAGCATCCAGCCCGTCACCGTCGTATAAAACATCATCAGAAGGTAGTTGCCCGCAATCATCGGGATTCCCGCATAATGCCACTTGTGTCCCGGCTTTTCGAGAGCGTTGAACGAACGACCTACACCAAGTCTGGATGCACGCCCCACAGCAAATTCCATCACGAGAATCGGGAAACCGAAAATCAACAAGAAGAAGAGGTAAATCAGTACGAACGCGGCACCGCCATACTGCCCCGTGATAAACGGAAAACGCCACACGTTGCCAAGCCCGATAGCGCAGCCAGCCGCGATCAAGATAAAACCTAAACGGGATTTAAAGTTTTCTCTTTCAGCCATATTTTACCTCAAGTTCAAATTAAAATTTGATTGGATAAAGCAAGTACCAGTGGAATTTCGGATAGATTTGAATCGTCGGAGCCGGAAGCTTAAAGTAATTCAGCGCCTTGATTAAATTACGCGCCCAGCGGCTCTGCGGACGGAACGCTTCAAGGTCGTAATCTAGAGCCAAATAAACCTCACGACGAGGATTGGGCTCTCTCGTAAACGATTTTTCGTCAATGCTCAAGCCTACCGCAATTGCAAGCCAGCTCGGGTAATACCTGCGCGCCGCTTCCGGGAGCATCCTGTACGGTTTCACAGAAAGCCAGTACGTATGGTTTACATAGTCATCCGTAAATATTCCGCCCGACGCCGCATGTTCAGAGTCGTAATACGCATTGGAATTAATCCAGTAACTCCACTTGAGGTCTATGTACTTGAACAAGGGTACATAGCGTTCCGCCATCGGTAAAAAGCCGCCAAGCCCACCCGAAAGGACATCGAAAAAGCTAAAGCCCCACGACGGAGCAAAACCATCCTTTATATCAATCGCGATATGGGTCGATAAAGCGGTAAGCCCAGCAAACAAGTATGACTGGAACTCGCTAGCCCCCGCCCATCGGTATCCCTCGTAGAATATTTCTCCAATGGCGACACCCGCGGCAAAATGTCCTAGCTTATCCAAATTCAAGGCATAATCAAAATCGTTTTCGAAACGGAAGTCGTGCCCCTTTTCACCCCACCAGCCTTTTTTGAAGACAAAAACGTATGCCGCCCCATAAGCCAAAAGCGTAAAGGAAGCGACCCCGGCAAGCCGCCAAGGCTTTATCTCGGGCGAAACATTTGTAGAATCTTCACTTCGGTAATCCCACGTAGAATCGCGCCAAGTGAGCGGATCCCCCGGAGACGACAAAGCTGCCGCCGGAAACACCAGCGACAGCATAAGCAAAAACGCACAGATTTTAGCGTTTAATTTACGAGAAGCGGAAGAGCCAATAGCAGAACTGTTGGCCTTACGCATTAATTCCTCGCAAAGATAATAACTCCATTTTGGCCTCCAAAGCCAAAGCCATTGCTCATAGCGTAGTCAATCTTCTGGTTGACAGCGCCATTTGCGCAAACGTCAAGATGAATTGCAGGATCTTGCTCGAACACGTTGAGAGTACCATGGACTTTCTGTTCCATAACAGACATAATCGTCACAACGGATTCAAGCGCACCTGCAGCGCCCAAGCAGTGACCGAGCATGGACTTCGTCGAGTTGACCTTCAGGTTTTCGAGAGCCGACGCAGAGGACTGCTTGAACAGCGTTTCGATGGCAGAGCATTCTGCAATGTCACCGAGCGGAGTCGAAGTTCCGTGTGTGTTAATATAGCTAATATCCTTGGGTTCGATTCCTGCTTCTTTCATGGCGTTGCTCATTGCAAGCATAACACCCTTGCCATCCGGGCGCGGAGCGGAAATGTGATAAGCATCGGAACTTGCACCTACACCGGCAATACGGGCGAGAATCTTTGCACCACGAGCCTTGGCATGAGATTCGCTCTCGAGCACGAGGATTGCGGCACCTTCACCAATCACGAAACCGTCGCGGTCCTTGTCGAACGGACGGGAGGCCTGTTCCGGAGCGTCATTGCGCTTGCTGACAGCCTTCATGCTGGTAAAGCCTGCAAGGCTGAGCGGGTTCACCGTTTCATCGGCACCACCGGCCAGCATCACATCGCAGCGTCCAAGACGGATCATGTCGTAGGCATTCGCAATAGAATGGTTAGAAGTCGCACATGCGGAAGTCACCGTGTAAGACGGACCCATCCAGCCAATGCGGTTGCAGACTTCACCTGCCGGCATATTCACGATTGCCATCGGAATATAGAAAGGTGAAACGCGGGACGGACCACGAGTGCTCAAAGCCACAGCGGCTTCGTAGCAATGCTGCAGGCCACCGATACTGCTACCGATGATAGCGCCGCAACGTTCGGGATTCTCGTTTTCCGGAGCAATGCCAGCCTGACGCAGAGCCTGCAATGCCGAGTAGACGGCATACTGGATACAACGGGAGAACCTGGACTGGTCTCTTGTGCTGTAAATGCCCGTAGCGTCGAACTCGCGGATTTCACTTGCCATGCGGGAAGTGTAGGCGGAAGCGTCGAAACGCTGGATGGTAGCGATGCCAGACTTGCCCTGGAGCAAGTTCTGCCACAATAATTCGGGGGAGTTTCCGAGAGAGGAAACACAACCCATGCCTGTAATAACAACATTTTCCATAGTGCGCCAAATATAATAAAAAAACGGTAATATTTTCGTAAGAGATGTAAGAAAAAGACAATTTGTAGCAAAAAATTACAATTCGCAGAAGTTTTTTGTAATTTTTCAAAAATTTATCCATATATATAGGTTTTTATTTTATTTTTATTACAAAACACTTACAAATATTCAGCGGGAAGTAGACGGTAGGAAGTAGGAAGTTAGTTACTAGTGAATTTCATCTTAAGACGTTCTTGCAACTTGAAACAAGCAACATACCCTAGTAACTAGTAACTCACAACTAGTAACTCCATTTCAAAAATGCTATTATTCACGCGTATGCCAAAAAGTTCTCGAAATTTAGTTTGGATGGACCTCGAAATGTCAGGTCTCGATCCAGAAAAAGATGTCATTCTCGAAATAGCGACCATTATTACAGACGCCCAACTAAACATCCTTGCCGAAGGCCCCGTTATAGCCATTCACCAGCCAGAAAATGTCTTCGAAAGCATGGACGAATGGAATACGCGACATCACAACCAAAGCGGACTAGTCGATCGTTGCCGCCGTTCACAGTATTCCCTCAAGGACGCTGAACTAGAAACACTGCGTTTCATCAAGCCGTTCACCGAGAAAACAAAAAATCTCCTCTGCGGAAATTCCATCACGCAGGACAGGCGATTTTTGTACAAGTACATGCCCGAAATTTCCGAATGGCTCTGCTACCGAAACGTGGACGTGAGTTCTATCAAGGAACTTACATTCCGCTGGTATCCCGAGTTCGAGGAATTCCAGAAAGAAAAACGGCACGAAGCGCTAAACGACATCCGCGAAAGCATAGCCGAACTCGCCTACTACAGAAAGACATTTTTCAAGTAAACTCATGGAAAGACTCCCCTACGCCCAAAGAATGCGTAACCGCTGTATCGCGATTACAGTTCTGGTCTCGATTATCGTCTCTATCGTTCATTGTTCCACCAAGGAAAATCCGCCTACAAGTGGCATCGTTGAAGGAAGCCCCGCACCCGTATCGGATTCAATCGCCGAAGCTATCGCATTCAACGATACAAGCGCCTTCTACGATACGGCGGTCTTCGACACGGCAACAGCAAGCCCAAACGGTCTTTCCGCCTTGAAAGGTATCGAAGACGAGGATTTCGACAATAGCGTATCCAGCGGAATGGCAAGCGAAAGCGACATCAACAACATGGGCCGTGACACGCTCCATATAAAGTCGCAAAAGGACCCGTACCTCGCCGATAAAATCGATATTCTCTTACGCCGTTACCGTCCAGACCTAGGCGTCATCCTCGTCGTGAACACGAGGACAAACGAAATCATCGCCTGGGGCGAACGCCGTGACGGTCAGGTACAAAGCAGGCCAGACTATATCGGGCGCGCGACCTTCCCTGCGGCCTCCCTTGCAAAGCTCGTGACGATTGCAGCCGCAATGGAAAGTAACCGCTATTCGCTCAACACCCCCATCCCGATGATCGGACGTCACCACACGCTCTATCTGCGTCAACTGAAAGTCCCTGAAAAGTACAAAGGACCCACCATGGAACTATCCGAAGCGTTCGCCCGCTCCGCAAACCCGCCAATGGCCATCATCGGGAAATCGGTCGGCGCAAAACGCCTCGCCGCCGCAGCAGCAAAGCTCGGCTACACCAAGCGCTTCCCGGGCAACGCCCCGAACGCATCGAGCTACACCGCCCCGGACACAGGTTATGGTCTTGCCGAAGTGGCCTGCGGCTTTACGACATCGACAACTCTTACACCACTCCTCGCCGCCGCGCAAGTCCGCGCAATTCTCATGAAAAAGCCCCTCGAAATACCGTGGGCACGCGACATGGCTCCATTTGCACCGCAAAAGCGTGTCGCGCTCGACGTCGGGAAATTCAGCGAAAACACGTACTACGGGCTGCGGGAAGCCATGCTACGTTCCGTAACGCAAGGGACCGCCCACAAGCACATGTCCACAAAGAACATGGCCCGCAAGAACTTCGAAGCGCTCCGGCTCGGCGGGAAAACGGGGTCTCTGGACGGGAAAGACCCTGCCGGCCGTTACGACTGGTTCATGGGATTCGCCGAATCCAGAAAAGACCCGAGCAAGTCCATCGTTGTCATCGTGATGCAAATGCACAAGGAAATCCGGTCTCAACCGGCAACGCAAGTGGCAGCGACAGTCATCAATTATTGGGCTCACCAAAATCTCGATCAAAAAAAATAATTTAGATTTGAACACAAAAGAAAAAGGGATATTATGGAATTATCTTGGTGGAATTTAATACCGACATATTTTGATGGAATTGCGTTCACGATTCCCTTCGTACAATTTCCAGTCCACTGGTACGGCATGATGTACATTTTCGCCTTTGTCACGGCCTATATCGCCATGTGGAAAATCAGCGAAAAAGAAAAACTGGGCTACACCAAGGACCAACTCGACAACATATTTACTTGGATTATCGCAGGTATCTTAATCGGCGCCCGTCTGGGGTACGTATTTTTCTACAAGGCAAGTTACTATCTCTCAAATCCGACCGAAATTTTACTCCCGATGGTCCACGACGATCTCGGCTACCACTTTGCAGGAATTTCAGGGATGTCGTACCACGGCGGGCTTATTCTGGGCATCGTATTTTTCTGCATCGGCGCAAAGCGCAACAAGCTCGATGTCTGGAAAACCATGAACCTCGCGATGCTCGTCGCACCGCTTGCCTACACCTGGGGTCGTTGGGGCAACTTCATCAACGGCGAACTTTTTGGCGAGGCAACAACAAGTGCCATCGGCATGTGGTTCCCGCTCGCCCACGACAGCACGCTTGCAGCCCCGGTACTTCACCACCCGAGCCAGCTTTACGAAATGCTCTTCGAAGGCATCATCCTGTTCATTGTCCTGTACAACCTGCGAAAAATTCCAAAGCTCTACGACAAGATGCCCTGCCTCTATTTGATGGGCTATGGGCTATTCCGCTTTTTCATCGAATTTTTCCGCAAGCCCGATGCACACCTCGGACGTATCGACCTCTTCGGCATGAGCCGCGGTCAGACCCTCTGCACACTGATGTTTATCGCCGGCCTCGTGTGGATGGTGTACTTGTTCTACCGAGAAAAGAAAGCAGAGACAAAATAATTACAAGAAATGATTTACTAGAGATTTTCTAGTAAATCATAATTATCAACTGCGGCCACGCTGTGATAATTTTAACTCAGAATTCATAAAAATATCAGCGGTGAAGCCTCAAGCATTCTCTAGACAGCATCGCCCTGAGGTTCCTTTTCTTCGCTGGACTTCTGAGCAAATAAATCACGTACATGCTTATACACGGTCTTGACATGCTCCGCCAATTCATCAGTCACGTAATTTTCGGCGTTGGCATCGTCGGTGCACGCTCCGTTCATGAGCTTCATCCACTGACTTTCCTGGTTCTTGCTGCCAAGCGTTGAAGAAAGCGAAGCATCCTCGTAACACTTGTTGTTCAAGTAAATCGTCCAAACGGAATTCGGGACTTTTTCCAAAATTTTCTTGAGAAACGGTTCAGCGTTCGTCGAATAACCGTAAGAGTTTCCGATCAAGCAGACAAGCGGCACGTTGATAACACGCTCGACATTCACGCGGCCCCAGGCTTCATCCGCCATTTCGAGAGTTGCATTGTACAAGTCTTCGGCAGGTTTCGGTTCATTGTAGAAGTTGTCTATGCCCAAATGCGCATCATTCAATCGATTTAGATAATCAGACAATGCAGAGGTCTCGTCCACAGGAACAGTTTCAGCAATGCCGGCATTGATTGCCGATGCAAGCGATGCCGTTTTCGTATCCACATGATCGACACTTTTGGGCGCTACCTTTACATTGTCCAAATCATCCTCGTCATTGCGATTCATCACAGCCGAATCAAAAGACGAAGTCACGCGGAACTTGTGATAGAACCTGATGTTTCCTTCTTGCGACTGGAAATAAAGCGCCTTATAGCACTCGTTGTCTTTGAATAAATTAGCTAAGGCCCTATAGGCTCGATGCCTGGCTCCACCCGATGTAAACTTTCCACGATGGATCGAGACAAAGCAATGGAACGCACGCACGAAACCATTCGTATCGATGACCGTAATGCCATCATAATTGAGCATCGATATGAACATTTTGCGAATAAAATTTTGTTCGTACAGATCGCGGTACGACTGCGAGTCCAGCATGGAATCCGGCTTTATCTGCATGTCCTTGAAGTCTTCAAAGACAATCTTTCCCGCATCGAAATTTTCATCCAAATTACCATCCCATGAAGGATCTACAAACAGGCAAATGGTACCATGCACCTCCCTCTTGATTTGCGAGAAAAGCCCAGCCCAAAACCCCTTGGGGTATGAATCCAAATCCCTGTCTTCTAGATTATCCGAGAACTCGTTTTCGTCCAAGTCAAATCGAATAAGCAAGTGGTCGCTCTCGCCCGTGGACGTATGCGAATTTATACATATTTTAGAACGGTTTACGCATTCAATCAGCAAAAAACCTTTTTCAAGAAGAGCGCGTTCAGTCTCGCCCGCATTCCCAAGGTCTGATTGGAACACACCGACCAAGATTGACGATTCAGACTTTTCTCGTGCCGGCATCTGCTGGATAATCAGGTCGCAACCGCTCTTGCAAAAATGGATGACATCCTTCAAGCACGCCTTGACACGTTCCTTGAACAAATTTTCAAGAGAATCTCCCGAAAAATTATAGATATGACGGTTCCAGCCCATAGGCGGGTTACCGTTCCCCATGATGATTCTAAACGTGAAATGATCGTTTTCTTCTTGATAATGCGGGACACTCGGCAAAATTTCGATAATAGCGTCAATAACCGCTTCCTTCATCTCCGGAAGTTTCCGCAAAAAGAAATCCTTGATTCTCTTTCGGTCGAGCCCAATGACGCTCGAGGAATTGTCTGTTTCGTCACTCATAAATGGACCAATGTAAATCTTATTATTAATATACATTGCAAGTGGACTATTTTGGCGAAACGTTCTCAAATTTTTGCTCCAAATTGCGGTATTTTTGCCCAAGACCTTAAAAAAAATTATCTTTACGGCAAATTATCATGTGGCAAAATTTAACAGGAGCCAAGAAAATGGCCGGTATTACTTACGAGATAGACGACAAGAACGTTGTTGAACAAATCAAGTCCGATGCCATGAACGTTGCGGCAGAGCTCGTCGATAAGGCAAAGCTCAAGAAGGGTGACATCGTTGTCATCGGATGCAGCACGAGCGAAACATTAGGCAATGAGGTCGGCAGCCACTCCGTCCCGGAAGTCGGAAACGCCATCTACGAAGGGCTCCACAGCGTATTCGGTCCACAAGGCATCTACATCGCCGCCCAATGCTGCGAGCACTTGAACAGAGCCATCATTATTGAAAACGAAGCCGTCCCGAATGCCGAAATCGTGAACGTGGTACCGCAACCCAAAGCAGGCGGCTCATTCGCAACCGCTTGCTACGCAAACTTCAAGGCCCCCGTAGCACTCGAACACATCAAGGCAAACGCAGGCCTAGACATCGGCGGAACCCTAATCGGTATGCATCTCCGCGAAGTAGCCGTACCCGTGCGGTTAAAGCAAAACCACATCGGCAAGGCTCTGATCATTGCCGCACGCACACGCCCAAAATTCATCGGCGGCGAACGCGCCCACTACAACGACGCTCTCAAAGACGGGTATCCGGCATTCTAAGGAATGTTCGGTTCAAAATCGAAGTTTTTGATTTTACGCCAATTTATCCGTTGCTTTTCCATTTATTTTTCTTACATTTGCCATATATGAAAAAACGATTCGCTTTACTTTTCGTTGTTTTTAGTGCGGTTATCGCAATCTGCACCGGCTGTAAGGGACAAAACAAGGAACAGCCAACATCGGTATCCAAAGCGAACGCCCCCCAGTATACCATTGGAGTCGAAGAATCTTCGGGCATCCGGGAATCTGTCGAAAAATCACTTTCCAAGGCTCAAATAAAATTATATCCTGATTTGATAACAGCCTACTTTGCCCTGCAGGTCGGAGATATCGATGCTCTAGCATACAACGAGATTATCCTCAACCATACATTCAACGACAGCACGAGCGGGCTTACCTATATCGATAACGATATCGATTTCCCTGCAGAAATTGTTATCGGCATGAACAAGCGAAGTTCCATCCCGAACCTCAAAGGCATTATCAACAATCTCATCGACAGCTTGAACGCCGTAGGCACCCTGACCGAACTAAACGAGCACTGGAACAAGAAACAAAAGAAAAATCCATTTTTCAGTCCCAAAGAACACGAATCCGAACAGTTCCTGAGAATTGCAACCTCGGCCGACGTTCCTCCGTTCTCCTTTATGAGCGAGAACCAGATTGTAGGCATCGACATGGATCTCGTCAAACTTATTGAAGACAAGCTCAACATCAAGACATCCATTATCAAAACCGATCGAAACAAGCTTGTCGCTAAACTCAAGAACAACGAAGCAGACATCATAATTTCAGCATTCACCAAAACCGAACGACTCCAAGACGATATCGATTTTTCAAAGCCCTATTACATCGGGAAAGTCGCATTCGCCATTCGGCAAAGGGACTTTATCAAAGAAGCAACATTAAGCAAAGTCCCCAAGATGACTTACCTTGAGCCCAAGAAACCCGATGAAATCTACAAGCTAGCCGACCTGTCCGGGAAATTTATCGGAGTCCAGACGGGAACGACTCTCGACGAGCAAGTACAACAGTTTATCAAATTCCCGCGCATCCAATATTTCACAAACATTCCCGAGATGACCAGGGCCCTGGAGCAAAGAAACTTGAACGCAATCGCGGTGGACCTTTCCGTCGCGGAATCCATCCTCAAGCACCATTCTGACTTTTCCATATTGAAAGACCGTTTGAACAAGGATGAATTCGGTATCGCCATGATTAAAAACAGCCCCCTCAAGACGAGTATCGATTCATGCATCAGAGTATTGCAGAAAAGAGGCGAAATCCAGCGCATTAAGGACAAATGGTCCAAAAGCAAGTCTGCCGTGAGAGCCATGCAACAGGACTGGATCGGAAGCGATACGCTAGTTGTTGGCACCGAAGCACTCTATGCTCCCTATGAATTTTACCAGTGGGGCGAGCTTTCAGGCATCGATATCGACATCATGTACACCATCGGCAAGATGCTCAATAAGAATATCAAATTTGCCGACATGAATTTCGATGTTTTAATCCACTCCCTCGAAAACAAAGAAACCGATCTTTGCATTGCCGCCATCAGCATTACCGAAGAGCGCAGCCAATCCATCGATTTTTCAATTCCATATGACAAGAACGAATCCGTAATCGTCGTGCATACACCACAAGACGCCCTAGAGAAAATTGGCGACTCGACGGGCATTCTAAGCCGAATTTTCCAGAAAATACAGGATTTATTTGATTAAAAATAAATTGCCACGGGAGCCGAAAGCGTGCTTGCGCGCGCGCCCCAGCCCCAAAAGCGCATAGCGCCGACCTCAAAGAGCCTTATGACGCCTCATCGCACGAATATTCCGCGGCAGGACTTCCTTGTGCCATTTGATCCATTCATCATAATAGATATAACGTTTTTCGCGCTGACGGAACTCGCGCCCATGAACGACACGGCGTCCATGGCGCTCTTCGACAGGGATGACAATGTGCAGGCATTCATGGTAAACAACACCCGCAATTGCGTACAAAGGACAATTTGCGGCATCATAGCCACGGCTAATGCTGATTAAATGGAAACTTTCGCCTGTCACTGGATCTTTGCGAACTGAATGAAAGCTCAAGCCCCCTACGCGATTGCTCCAAGTAATACGGCACGTCAAAGATCCATCGAAATACGTGTTGTTGATGGCCGCAAGCACATCCGTCAAATTATGGTGGACTCCTTGCGGACGAATTGGCGGCAAACGTCCCTTACTTGCAAGCGGAGTTTCTCCTTTATCTGTAAAAATTTGGTCGACAGTCTGCCAAAAGCGGTTCACCAAATCCTTGATGACCGCCTTGTTTTTCGGCGTCTTGCGGCGAACCGCATGTTCAGCCCATTCCGCAGCCAGTTCACGAGCAACGGCAAACTCCGGGGCCTTCATGTACGCAGGCAAAAGTACTTCCGGGTGTCCAAACAAGAATCCGCCCTTGCAGCGAATACTCTTTTTCATCAGCGGGTTGTACTTGAAATGCACAAGTCCGTTTTGAGAACAGTCCGGCGACGGAGCCTTGACTTCGGGTTCCTTTTTCTCGGCGACAAAACCAAACAGGTCCATTTGGCCATCAAAGGAAAACTCCGGTCCTTCATTTTCAGCAAACGGATTCACGACCCCAAGACTCCTTCATAGCCATTCAGCGCAAGGAGGCCGCCAAAAAAACTCTCGGGCAAATCCAGCGCCGCATAATGTTCCGAAATTCCGTAAACGGCGTCTTCGACAACGTCTGGCATATAAACTATATAGCTATCGTTCTTTTCGGTCTGTAGCATATCGGGCGTACAATACATGGGATCCGTCTCGCTAAAGTACATTCGGCAAGAGACTGTCCTAAGCGGATAAACCGTACAATCCCCCACTCCATTCGAGAACGGACAAGAGCGCCACCAAGCAAAGTAATCATGCAGAGCCTTGTCTTCGGCATCGTCCTCGGGAAAGCCTTCTTCCTTACGCATTTCGAACAGCTTTTCAAACTTGTCCGAACGCATCTGGCAGGCTTCCATCAAAGAAAGCAGGTCATCCCTTTTTCGAAGTTCATTGTACATGAAAATCAACTCAAAGGGTTCCACCGACATCGGGTAATGGTGGCAGCAGTTTCCACATGCGGGCCTGCACTGGATGGGGCGCGGCTGTTGAACAAGCACAGCCTTTAAATACTGGTCGTAAGCACTGTGATAAGCTTCAGTGAACTTGAGTATCTCGGGCAACTGTTCCCGCAAGTTATCAGGACCAATGGCCGACTCTCGCCCCAATTGGGCCGCAAGCGAATCCAGGCGGTCCCTCTCGACCCTGAGTAGGGAGGAAAGACGCATCTCTGCTATGCGGTAAGATTTCGTCGGGAAATACTCTTTATAAGCATTCATTGTGCGCAAATATATTTTTTTACAAGAATACCGTAAAAAGAGCCACTAAAAAAAAGCTGTTTATTCATTTTTGTAAGAATGATGTTATTTTATTGAATGGAGTAATGAAATAATATTTTTCAGGATCGACAATATGAGAAAAATTTCGCAAGGCAAATGGGCTTGGTCCGTTGCAATCGCTTTGTCTTTGAGCATTGCCGGTTGTAACCTGTTCCACCCGACCGGCAGCCGAGACGCCGACAACGACGATGCCGCAGCACTTACCCTCGATGGTTACCTAGAATTCCAAAATTCGAACTACGACGAAGCACGCAAATTTTTCAGCAAAGCCATCCGCGCAGATTCTGGATACTCCGAAGCCTGGGTCGGACTTACCAAAACGATCTTGAACTCGCAGAAAGGACTCAACGTCTTCGAACTTGTTTCCTACGCTCAAAAGACCGAAAAGAACGGCAAGAGTTCAAATGGTTTCCTTGACATGAGCGATGAAAAAGCGGACACAATTTCTCGGGGGATTGATTCCGTCATGTTCTACCTAAACCAGTTTATCGCCCGCGATACGACAAATAGGACCGACAAGAAGGTTCGGTTCAGCGACATTGCCGATAGCTACACTATCTTGCAACTGACAAAGGCCGCTCTCCGCATTAGGGCCGTACAAGCACAACTAACGTCCGTGGTTTCCGCAGACAACGCCGGCATGATGATAAATCTCAATACGCTGAACGAACTGGGCGATAGTCTCAAACCGTTCCTCAACGATATGGCCGCGGCAGCCGAAGCCATTAAAACATCTCCTGAAAGCGCAGCTGAAATTATCAAGGCGTACCTGCCGGACTCCACGCGAGATTTCTTTGACGAAAACGATTACGCCGATGTCACGGTCGGTCTTGCAAACACGGTCATCCAATTGAACGACAGAGCCCAGACCATCGAAGACGACCGCAACGATGTATTTTTCAAATTCGGAAACGGCATAGATGATGATGGCGATGGATGCGTCGACGAAGAAGTTGTCGACAATTACGACAACGATGGCGACGGAGAAATCGATGAAGATGCCAGAGACTACCGCACCGTTGTTCTAGTCAAGAACCCCAAGAACTATGCAGATCTCATCGCTATCGGCAAAGATCCAACTACGTATGACCTGACCAAGGCGCAAGTCGATTCTCTAAACATCATCGAAAAGTACCAGGCCATTGACATTGACATGGATGGTAAAACCGCAGGAAACGATTTGGATGAATGGCATTACGTTTTTCGCGATCCTAACGTACGCGACACAGAGAAAAACCACCTGCTCATGTTCGCGATCGACTTAAATTTTCCAGGGAAAGACATGGACGAAAGAATCAGGAACAAGGAACTCATCCGCCACGATACAGATGTCAAGAACATCAAGTACTCGCTGAAAAAGCGCCAGGAAATGGTCGGGGGATGTTGGGTCAACTACACTGAAGAGCAGTTCCTCAATTGGTTCCAAGGGAGATAAGCGAAATGAATAAATTAACGACACTAGCAATCATCGCTTGTTCTGTAAGTTTTGTTTCGGCAAAATCTCCTACGCATTTTTCGCTCCGAGCAGAATCCATGGGCGGCGCCCACGTCGCCGTCGTCGATGACAAGGAAGCAATACACTACAACTACGCAGGCTTGAGTCAAATTAACAGACTCGGAAACTACGAGATCCGACCGGAACAAGGGTACTACCCCCGCAACTGGTTTGGAGACTTAAGGCTCACCGTCGGTGGTGCCGGAGAATTCAGCAAGTTCCTTTCGACATACAGCGATGTAAAAGACGTACAGGACTTATTCCGCAATGCACAAAGAGAAGCCGACAATAACGGCAAGAGCCATACAAGCGCCATACTCGATTCTCTTGTCAAAAATCCGAAATACATAAGGACCATCAATTCGTACGATCACAAGAACATGGATGTCAGATTAAAAATCGACGCAGAACTCGCATTCCACAATTTCGGAGGCGCATTCTGGATGAACGGCGGTGTCGCCCCTTACATTGACGGAGGCATCATCCTACCCTATGTCGTTGTCGATACATTCTACATCGATGCCGTAATACAAGCAGGGGGCGCTTACGAAATTATCCCGAATATGCTCTCTGTCGGTTTAGGAGGAAAGATTGTCAAGCGCCACAAAGCAAACATGATTACTGTGGGAATTGCCAATTACAGCACCATCTCAGATACGCTCGAAAACCGGCTAAAAAATGCTACGGACGATTTCTTCGATTCCAAGACGTTCTCAATCGGTATGGACATGGGCGTTTTATACCAGTTCAATCGCGAAGTGCGTTTCGGAGCATCGCTCAGAGATATTTACTTCAAGTCTCTCGCAGGTGAAACGCTTATCCCGAACTTCACCATAGGTGCAAACTACAGCCCGAGATTCATGAATAGCAACTCGGGGTTCGGCCGTAAATTCAACGTGGCGGTAGACTTCGCCGACATGTTCAACACCGACAGAAACTACAAATTTTTCACCCACCTCAACTTCGGTTTCGAACTGGAGCAGACGCTGCTTGCCGTTCGAGGACTCAACAACGAAATTCGCTTTATCTCGCTTCGACTTGCAGGCGGTTTCAGAGGCGGCTACCCCTCCGCCGGCATCGGCCTCGAAGTGCTACGCTTTTTCTCATTCGAAGCAGCCACTTGGGGCGAAGAACGCGGATACTACACCGGACAAGACGAGAACCGAATTTACATGGTCCAGGCAAGCATCGGATTCTAGTTTAGACGAGATTATGAATTATTTTTCCACAAAGCAGGGCGGAATTTTTAGGGTTACGACATCCGAAAGCGAGATACGACCATAACGCACTTTGTCAAATCGATCAAAAGTCCGATTTGTGGAAACAGGAATGATTTCATTTTGCACAAGTTTATTAAGAATGATTTCATTTTTATTAAGAATGATTTCATTTTGCTCAAGTTTCTTATTGAACTCATTACATTCATAATGATTTACACTTCCTGTAACAAGGTCTTTCGTAAAGATTATTTCACTGCAAAGAGCCTTTTTTTCATCTAGGTTGCCCACAATTTCAACCGAATCTTTCGCAGGTTGCCCATTCTGCTTGCAGACCATACGATACTTTCTTGAAAAAGATAAATGCAACTTCGCTGACTTTATAATAAAATCATAGCCTCCATCATCATTCAGTCTTGGAGCATCCCAAGCATAATAAAGAGCATCCTTAACATCTTCTAAAAACGCTTTGTACTTAGAGTGTTCTGTACTCATGATAACATTTGCGACTTGACCATCTTCGCCATACTCAATTTTTGCGTCAACAGATAATTTAAAATCATTTTTATAATGTTTATAGAAAGCCTTTTTTAATCGCCAAGCGAAAGCCCCTTCGAAACCCGATCCTTTAAAATCAGAATAAGATTTATCACCAATAATATTGCCGTTTTTGAGTTCAAAAGAATCAACAAAAACATCTACGTCTAATTCCGGGAGACTCTTATCATTTGTAAATCCATTAAACTCTCCCTCAAAAGAAATATGGTGCTCTTTGAAAAAAGACTCTAAAGACAGAGAATCGCTTAAAATTCCAATCTCTTGTGTAAGAACAACATATTTTTTTTCAATCTGTTTATAAAGGCTTAAACGTTCTATTGCTTTTCCACCTTTATATAAGTTAATTACGCAGAACGGTTCGGCATTGGCAATTTTTTCTTCAATTTTATAAGGGTAATATTCATGAGATCTATCGTATTTTTCACTCTTGAATGATGCTGCGGCGGCAAAGTTTTCAATTTCCTTCGGATTGCTTGTTGCATAAGCAAGACCCTGTGCATTATAGATTTCAATCGAATCTGAGATTGCCAAAGACTCCCGCAAGCGGAGAGATTTTCCGGGAATATAATTAAGCTTATTGGCAATAGAATCCATATCGCACCAGCCGCAATAAGACATGAGAGCATATCCGCGAGATGATTTCAGCATATTTCTAGTTGTATCGACCTGAATTCCGACAAAGCCCGTATAAATCTTCAAAGGAATTTTCTTGCCGTAATAAATCCAATTGACGTTAACGTCCGTCAATTCCTTCGGAATATCATCTATTTGATTAATGGCACCGCTCCAATCCATTCGACGTTCTGGTTTATCGTGGCCTATATAAGGATAAAATTTGGTTATCCATCCATCAACCGGATGCCATCCACATTCATTACCGGGATATTTAAAGATGTTCCTCCAATGGCTTAAATTTATTTTGCCATCAAAAATATTGATGAATTCATCAAGAATGGGATTTAACTCTTTCGCCCACCATTCAAAATCCAATCGTGACGCAAGCTTGTTAAAAGAATCTTTAAGCAAGCTCCAGTCCAATTTTGTGCCGTTCACCTTAATTTTGGGGATGCCACAACCACCAATCAATGTAAGAGTATAATAATCTGAAGCAAGAGCCATCACCATGGAACGAGATATGTTGTCATCAATCGGGTTTGTCGTCGAGAATTTAACATTCAATGGGTCTCCAGTTTCTACAGGCATTTTCTCTTGCAGAGAATCGAATAAATCCGCAAGAACACCATGCCATTTTTCATACGTTGAACTCCACGAAAGCGAGTCATCCCGAATTTCGATAGCCGTATTAGCCCCCGGCAATACAAAGCGGTCTTTCAGCAAATCACGATTGCTATTCACATGGAACCGAATGCCGTTCAAAATTGTAAGCCATATATCGTCTGGATTTATTTCTATGGAATTATGACAAGCATACGCGTGTTCCACCATCTCTATAAAAGACGCACTCCAAGAAGACGATCCACTAATAAAAGGACTAATGGAATCCGAATACGCATAAAATATCTTTTTCGCATTCGTCCCTTCTTGCGAATAGTCTTTAAAATATTCCGTAAAGCCGCCTTGATTTACTGGAATCAATTCGCTTTCGATAGCTTTTTCGTGAACGGTCGTATCGATGACCATTGCGTACGCACTCGTATCACGGGCAAAGCCGTAAATCTTGTGCGAAGAATCCGGTGAAACGTTAATGGGATTATTCACTTGCTTGCGTTCGCAAGAGAGCAGAGCGCTTGCGGCAAGGATGAGTAGAAGGAATTTAGAAACGGAAATCTTCATTGTATTTTTCATCTTCTTTATTAAGTTTTTCTTCCACAAAGCAAGGCGGGATTTGAATGGTTACGACTTGCGAAATCGGGAGACCGCCATCATACACAGCGTCATGTTTGTCAAAACGAACGTTCGTATGCCTTGGCTCGATTTCTTCGGGACGTTCCCCGAACTTCACTTTTTTATTGTATTCTATACATTTATAACGGATAACGCCGCCTGTCGCAAGGTCTTTCGAGAACGTAATCTCGTTACAAAGATCTTTCTTTGCATTCGGCACTCCGATGATATCGACAGAATCTTTAGCATCTCGTCCATCCTGCTTACAAACCATGCGGTAATCCCTTGTAAATGCAAGATGAATCTTGACGAATTCAACAATATCTTGAGCGATTTCCTCATTGCCAATATCCGTATGAACTTTCGGCGGCATCCATCCGTAATACAAAATGTTCTCCAACTCCTTTTCAAAAATTTTACTTTCAGCATTACGAGGATTTACAACTGAAATTGGGAAAAATACACCACCATCATCCTTATAAACAAATATCGCAAAAGCAGATAAATTAAAATCATCTTTATAATAGCGGAACAACAACCTTTTAAGTCGCCACCCTATAGAATTATTCATCGCTCGGGCAATCCCTGTTTTATAATCATTCATATTCAATTCATCACCATGCGTTTTCCCTTCTTTAAAACGAACCGAATCCACAAAAACTTCTACATTCAATTTCGGAAGAAAATTTTCAATTACAAATTCATTGACGGTCCCACTTGTAGAAATATTACGTTCCTTGAAAAAATTCTTGATTGCAGCGGGCTTTTTCCATCGACCAACCCCCTGCAACGAGAGCATAACACCATCGTAATCCGAAGTCAGAAAATCGAGCAGACGCTCCTTGAATGTTTCCATTCGAGGTTTCGCATAATAAAGCAAATGGTCCACTAGTTTGCCTTCTCGGTACAAGTTAATGGACAAGTTGGGTTCACCAACGCCAACCATTTCTCTACGCCACGGTTCCGCTTCAGGATATTCTTCATCAAAGGCAGACATTTCCGCAAATTTTTCTATTTCATCAACATTATTGGTCGCATAGACCAAGCCCTTTTTCCCATAAATATTCATGGAATCGGAAAAGGCCAAAGATTCTACCAAGTGATACGTTTTTCCAGGAATATACTTTGTATTTTTCGCGACCTTTTTCAGATCCTGCGTTCCATAAGAAACTAGCGCGTAACCTCTAGAAGCTTTCAACATATTATTCGTGGTATCTACCTGCATACCGATAAAACCGGTGTAAAGTTTCAACGGAATAGTTTTATCAAGATATTTCCATTGAACATCAACAAAGGTGATTCCTTTTGGAGCATTATAAAGATCAATCTTTTCGTTCAAATTCGTACGTTTCACGTACTTCTTCGTACCAGAGTCTGCTTTTATATAAGGAAAAAATCTTGAAATCCAGCCGCTAAAATCAGGATTTCCACAACCTTCGGGTTCGTAAAGTTTGTAAATATTTTTCCAGTGTTTTAAATTTATTTTGCCATCAAAAATATTGATAAACTCGTCTAAAACGGGATTGAGCCCATTAGCCCACCATTTCATATTCAACTGTGAAGCTAGTCTGTTAAAGGAATCCTTGAGTAAAGTCCAGTCCTCTTTTGTGCCATTCACTTTTATTTTCGGGATTCCGCAAAGGGTATAAACGTTATACGAATAATATTCGGATGCCACAGCCATCGTCATCGAACGAGAAATATTTGCATCCACCGGGCTTGTCGTAGAGAACTTGATTTTCAAGGGTTCGCCCGTTTCTGAAGGCAATTTCGCCTGCAATGAATCAAACAAATTCGACAGCGTGTAGAACCATTCTCTGTGCGTAGATTCTAGAGTCAACGAATTATCCATAACAGAGATTACAGTATCAGTGCCCGGAGCGACAAAGCGGTCCTTGAGGGCTTCGCGATTGCTCTTGACGTGAAGACGGATGCCATCCAAAATCAAAAGCCAGATATCGTCCGGATTAATTTCCATAGCATAATGCTTGGCGTATGCGAGGGCGACAAGATTAATGAAAGAAGGTTTTTCAGAAGAACCTTTAACAAAAGGATTCACAGAATCGGAATACGCATAGAAAATCTTTTGCCCGTTCGTTCCCTCATTCTCAGCTTGTTTGGCAAAATATTCTACGAAGCCGCCTCTTTTTACATGAACGATTTTTTCATTGAACGCACTATCGTGAACACACGTATCGACAACCATTGCATAAGCACTCGTGTCGCAAACAAAACCTTCGAAATTTCCGGTCGGTTTCGAGGAAATTTCAATCACTTGCTCATCACGTTTCTGTTCGCAGGAGAGCAGAACACATGCGGCAAGAAAGAGGAAAAGGTATTTACAAAGGCTATGCATAATAACAATATAAAAACATAGCCTTGCAGAGATTTTATAAGGGAACGTAAAATAAAGTAGATACGAGAAATCAAGGATGGGGCACAAGCCCCAACTTCTTAGGCTCGGTAAAAAGATACAAGAGCGATTAGAAATGTATGGATGGGGCAAAGCCCCTCCCTTTAGGTTCGGTAAAAAGAAACAAGAGCGATTAGAACTGTATGGATGGGGCAAAGCCCCTCCCTTTAGGTTCGGTAAAAAGAAACAAGAGCGATTAGAAATGTATGGATCCTCCTAACGGAGGATGACGGTGGACGCGACGCTCACCCTGAAGGGAGTCTCCTAACGGAGGATGACCATGGCTGCAACACTAGCCTTTTGAGGTTGTCCCTACGCAATGGTTATACGAGAAATTATGGTTTCCCTCCCAAATGTAGATACAAGAAATTATGGTTCCCCTACGCAAGAGCAAAACAAGAAATTATGGTTTCCCTCCCTTCGGTCGAGAATGACGAGAATGACGGGCTTCGAGGATGACAAGGTCGAGAATGACGGGCTTCGAGGATGACAAGGTCGAGAATGACGTGCAAGGGAATCAAGCGAGAGGCCACTTGTGGACTCGCATTTGATTCCAGCCAAGTCATGAGCTTGCTCAATGACTGCTCCGAGGATGACAAATTGGGAATGACAAAAAAATTTTACTGGATCCTATCGCCTTCGACTCCAAGATGACAGGTCAAAGAAGGACAGTGTCGAAACGGGATTACTTACCGCTCATAATGGCAGCGAGATTGGCTCCACTCAAGTTCGTCTTTTCATTGAGAGCGGCGACAATTGCTGCAAGCGACTTTTGGCAAGCCATCATGAGGTTAAAAACTTGTTCGACGACGCTCGTTTCGGCAAGCTGGTAATAATAGCAAGCGGCCTGAAAACTTTGATAATCGGGATCGCTCCTGTAGAGTTCCATCGGAAGTTCTTTCATGACCGTGTCGAGATCGCAAGCGAAATTTTTGCGAATCAAGAAATCCGACATGTGGCCCGCAATGGCGATGTGGGCTGCACCATCGAGCGATCCGCCCGGCATGCGCGTTGTGCTAGGCTTTTCCTTGGAATTGTTGATTCTGACGTAATCAATTTGGCGCTTGAACAGGAATGCGATTAGAGCGTGACCCGCCTCATGGCGGCAAAGTTTTTCATATTCTTGTTCACCGAAAAATTCAATCAAGTTTTCGCGAGTTAATGCAGACTCAGACATTTTTTTCCTTTATCAAAAACTCAACACATTAAATTATAGCAAAATATATAAAAAACGCTCCCCATGACAAAACACGGGGAACCGGGTTCAAAAAACTATACTAAAGCGAACCGCAGCGCTGTACTCATTACAAGCAAAGAAAGCTTGCAACATACAATAATCCGCACTAAAAAGCGTCTCGCAAAGAGCTGCCCAGCAGTCGCTTGCGCACGAAGAATTATGCGTGGATCTGTGAACTGGCGCGTTCGATATCGAACAGGCGACGCAAGTTTTCGGCCTTGGCTGGTTCACGTTCTTCAGGGAGAGTAAGCGGACCCATATTGATGGCCACCAGGATAGACCCCGGATAATTGTTTACGCGCTTGATAAAATCGCTCACTGAAACGCCTTCGGTGTAGAAGTCTACGACAAACGTATCCCAGTCGTCTTCTTCAAGCTGCTGGAGCGCTTCAGCTTCGGTCTTAACCGTCTTGATATAAGCGCCAACGAGCAAATCCGAAAGGACTTCGAGGCAGGCTTCACGGCGGACATCGTCTTCTTCCCAGATAAGGATGCGGCGATCACTGTAGTCACGAACTTGCGGAACAAAGTTTTCTTCGGCATTCAATGCGTCAAGCATCGCAGCGTTGGCTTCGTCCATTTCTTCATCATCGAAATTATCTAATTCTTTTGCCATGCTGTAAATATAGTAAAAAGTGGTTAGGGATTAGGTATTAGGGGTTAGGCTTTAGAGAAAAAATCGCGGCTTCGCCGCCCTATATTCTATGCACGTAGTGCATGATACTTATCCTAATACCTATAACCTACAAACCGTCGAACCAGCGCTGGAGTATGATGGCTGCGGCAGTGCGGTCGATAATGGCCTTGTTCTTCTGCTTTTTCTTTTTGCTCATGTACGAGGTAAACTCCTGCGCCTGCACGCTGGAGTACGATTCGTCCTGCGTATGGATTTTCATTCCCGGGAAACGTAGCGCCAAGTCCTTGACAAAAGCCTCGACCACAACGTTCTTTCCGTCCTTGCGGCCATCCGGGTGGTAAGGCATCCCGACGACAAATTCGTCTATTTTGTTGATGCGCACGAGTTCCTCCAGTCGTTCGAACAGGTTGGTCGTCTTCTGGTCAATCGTCTCGCGCGAAAAAGCCATCTTCAGCTCGGAATCGCCAAATGCGACCCCGACGCGGTGTTCTCCGTAATCCAAAGCAAGGTAATTCACGTCACTAAATATAGAATACGAACTAGAAATATTGCATTTTTCCGCTCATTTTTCTATCTTTGCGCCGAAAATTAAAGCCAAACGGTAAAATATGGATCAATCAAAAATCAGAAACGTTGCCATCATCGCCCACGTTGACCACGGTAAAACAACCTTGGTGAACCAGCTCCTCAAACAGTGCGGAACCTTCCATGAAGGTGAAGAAATCGTGGACCGCGTGATGGACTCCGACAACCTCGAACGCGAACGCGGCATTACCATCCTCAGTAAGAACACGAGCGTGATGTACAAGGGATACCGCGTGAACATCGTCGATACCCCGGGGCACGCTGACTTCGGTGGCCAGGTGGAACGCGTTTTGGGAACTGTCGATGGCGTTCTTCTGGTTGTTGACGCATTCGAAGGCCCGATGGCCCAGACACGCTTTGTGACGAAGAAGGCTTTGGAATTAGGCCTTACTCCGATCATCGTCGTGAACAAGATCGACCGCGACGGTTGCAATCCGCTCCTCGCCCTCGACAAGGTCTTTGACTTGTTCTGCGAACTTGAC
This sequence comes from Fibrobacter succinogenes, assembly GCA_902762795.1. Classification (GTDB taxonomy): domain Bacteria; phylum Fibrobacterota; class Fibrobacteria; order Fibrobacterales; family Fibrobacteraceae; genus Fibrobacter; species Fibrobacter succinogenes_E. Next base: position 230,437 of record CACWPM010000007.1, read on the forward strand.
GCCACCGAAGAACAGCTCGACTTCGACAAGGTGTTCGGCAGTGGCCGCAAGGGCATTTGCCGCGCCGAACTGGAAGATCCAGATGGCGATTTCAGCATCTTGATGGACAAGATTATCGAACGCATTCCGGCACCGAAGGGCGACCCGAACGCCGAACCGCTCCTCCAGATTGCCTCCCTCGAATACTCCAGCTTCCTCGGCCGCTTGGCTGTGGGCCGCGTGCAGCAGGGCGTGTTCAAGCCGAACCAGACCTACGCTCAGGCATTCCCTGACGGAACCGTCAAGAACGTCCGTCCGCAAAAGCTCCTCCGCTACGAAGGCCTCACCCCGAAGCCGGTTGAAGAAGCTGGTCCGGGCGAAATCATCCTCATCGCCGGTCTTGACTACTTCGATATTGGCGATACCATCAGCGCAACGAGCAATCCTGTTCACTTGCCGCGTATCCACATTGACCCGCCGACAATCTCCATGATCTTTACCGTAAACACGTCCCCCTTGGCAGGCAAGTACGGTGGAAAGTTCATGACGGGTAACCAGCTCCAGGAACGCTTGGAACGCGCCCACATGGCTGACCCCGCCCTCCTCGTCGAAAAGGTCGATGGAGCATCGACGTTCAAGGTCTCTGGCCGTGGCATTTTGCACCTCACTATTCTCGTGGAAAACATGCGCCGTGAACTTTACGAATTCACCATCGGTTCTCCGCAGGTCATTTTCCAGAAAGACGAAAACGGCAAGCTCTTGGAACCGGTCGAAGACTTCAAGGTCGAAGTCCCGAACGAATTCAGCGGTGCTTGCATCCAGGAAATCCAGTTGCGCAAGGGCGAAATGGTCAACATGACGACCGATGAAAACGACCGCGTGTCTCTCGAATTCATCGTTCCCTCCCGTGGCCTCATCGGTATCCGTCCGAAACTTCTCTCGCTTTCCAAGGGTTACGCCGTGACGCAGTCCTTCTTCAAGGAATACCAGCCGTACAAAGGCGAAATCCCGGCTCGTATCAACGGTGTGCTCATCGCAAAAGAACCGGGCGAAGCCGCAAGCTACGCGCTTTCTAACCTGGAAGACCGTGGCTACCTCATCATTGGTCCGGGTGCCGAAGTTTATCCGGGCATGATTGTGGGCGAACACAACCGCGACGTCGATATCACTGTGAACGTCACGAAGGGCAAGCACCTTACCAACATGCGATCCAAATCTGCTGACGACATGATTCAGCTCACGCCGTACCGCCGCATGACTCTGGAAGAATGCGTCACCTTCATTAACGAAGACGAATGCATCGAAGTCACACCGGAAGTGTTGCGCCTCCGCAAGAACGAACTTGACCCAATCAAGCGTAAGCAGATGTCCAAGCGCCCGGCTGAAGACGACGACTAGTAAGAAATAGGCGGTAGACAGTAGGAAGAACTGTCATTCTGGTCCTTCTCCCCTATCGCTTCACTGTCATCCCCGGACTAATCGGGGATTTCCATGTTTAAGTGTCTAAAAAACTTAAGAAGCTCCGCAAAGCGGAGCTTTTCTTATGCAAAAAGAGCAACACCTAGGAGACTCCTACGGAGTCCCTCGCCACATTGCTAGTCCTGAACGCAGCGGACCGAGAACCAGTAATCCTTGGCGTTGTCACCTCTCATGCGAGCTTTTTCATAGTCATACTCTAAGTCCAAGTAATATGCACTATAGCTATCGGCCTCCGTCGAACTCCATATGTACGCATGCCGGCCCTCGTCGATGTAATACCCACTGCCACTCTTGCCTCCGGCAGGCAACACACAAAACGAATAATCATCCGTGCCGTTACCGTCTTTATACCACCCAGACGTGGACATGAGTTTTGTTCCTGCGCTATCGGCACCACCGACAGCTTCAAACAAGGTTTCAAATTCCTTCCTACTCGGCAAATGCCAACCGGACGGACAAGCCGTTTTCGCAACAGACCACGTATAAAGGCGACCGTATTTGGTACAGTTGGCGGAAGTACCTTTGGGACACAAGCTATTCTTAGCATCGTAATTCAGGTTTTCAGCCATCCAAGTCTGCCTACCGATGACAATTGTCTTGTAGGTCAACCCATCGCGAGAGTCCGTCAAGGACCCGACAGTCCCTTCAGGAGCACCGGTTGATGAGTCATCGCCACAGGAAACCAACACAAATGCTAAAGCGAATAACGCATATTGGATAAAAGAATGTTTCATACAACCTCTATATTTACCTAATTTGGTCGAAATATAGAATCCCACCCCGAATTTGCCAAAACACATCTCCGGCATCGGTAATTTTTAAGAAAAACGCTTCGTTCTCAATCTTTTACGCAACGAATGTATTTTCCTTCTTCCTTGCTGTTGTCATACACAGCCACATGGTTATAATCATGGCTCAGGTACACATAGGACGCATAAGTGCTAGTGAACTCGGTAGAAGTCCAGAAATGCGCTTGGCGACCTACGCCACCGCCCTTAACACCCGTAGGAAGTATTGAATAGCCGTAGGCATCCGTACCATTGCCATTGTTATACCAGCCCTCTGTAGACTTGAGGATTTTTCCAGCAATTTCAGCCCCACCAACAGCAGAAATCAAAATTTCAAACTCTTCCCTTGTCGGCAAATGCCAACCATCAGGGCAAGCATTCATTGCGGCATTCCACGTATAGTAGCGCCCATACTTGTCACAGTTCTCAGCTTTGTTTTCATGGCAATAGCTGTCCGCCGTCTCGAAGTTCAGATTTTCACCCATCCACGTTTGAGTGCCGATAATTAACGTCTTGTAGGTTTGACCATCTCGGGAATCGGAGAAAGTCCCCTTGACAACACTTGCCGGGTCAACGATATCTAGGGTTACACTAGATGACGACTGCAAGGCACTGCTGCTAGATTCTAGCCCCCCATCAAGGATTCTGGATGACGAGGACAAAGCGACACTGGACAACGATTCTTCCGAAGGACGAGTGACGGAACCACTATCGTCACCACAAGCGGAAAGAAAAAGCACCACAAGATTCAATGTGCAAAAAACAAATTTATTCATATAATCAATATAAAAAAAAGAATCCGGAGTGGCAAACTTTGAGTATCGCTAATAACAATACCCCCATACCCTAAAGCAACCGTAAGGGTTCGCGTTTATACCTACTTAATCCCTAGTACAACATAAAAGCTAATTTGCTAGAGTTACAAGTCCTTCGCAAGTCGCCCTTCCCCACTTTTCAAAAGCTCAGTGAGGTAATTCTTTGCGATTTGGCAGGATTCGGGGAGTGTGTGGCCCAGCGCAAGGTTTGCCAAAATCGCCGCAGAAAGGTGACAACCGGTGCCATGTTTTCCATGGCCGGGCAAACGCGGGCTCGAGAATTTGTACTGTTTCCCATCGTGGTCCCAGAGAATATCGACAGCGTCTTTACCTCGGGAATGCCCGCCTTTCAAAAGCAGCGCAAAATCTTTCCCGAGATCAATCAGCCCACGAGAAGCAGCAAGCCCAAGCCCCAAAAATCCAAATTCATCATGATTCGGCGTGACCAGATCAATCTGTTTCATCACTGGCATAAACTTATCCTGTTCGGCGGCCCGCAAAAAATGAAATCCCGCCGAAGCGCTTGCAATCGGATCCCAGACAATGTAAGCATCTGGGGATTTTTCACGAATAAATTCTACAATTCGTTTGAGGGTTTTAGACTTTTCGACAAGTCCGATTTTCACGTACTTAAACGTACGCTTTTTGAACAAAGTTTCAAGTTGAGCCTCGATGCGGTCCCAGATAATCCAACCGGGTGCAATAAATTCATCTTCGTTCTGTTGCGTAAGTGCGGTACAAACCGCTTCGCAATAAACGCCAAAGTGAGCCATAGCCTTTACATCGGCTAAAATTCCAGCTCCTGCAGAACCATCGAAGCCTGCAATAGTCAACGCAAAATTCATCTTTTCAGACATAAAACAACCCAGTTAAAATCACCCCATTTCCAAATTATATAAACGGAAACGAAGAGGGACAATCGTCACAAAAAAATATGACTGCATTTTTACTACACCACCGAATATATGCCAATCATCACAACCGATACGCCACAAATGAGCGCAACCGCAGGGATAATCGGGCGTCGCATCGCTTTTGCCCCAAGAAAATAAACCATACACCCCTTGGTGAGCGTGTTCGCAAGGCTTGCAAACAAGAGAGCCAAAATCAAGTTATGGTTTTCAAGCGCCATTTTTCGGCACATGTCGATGAGCGAGAAAGCCACGGCATCCATTTCGGCCGCCCCCCCCAAAAAGCTACAAATCATGAGGGCACCCGAACCAAAATACGCATGAGCTGCGTTCGCAATGAACATAACTACGGTAAAAATCAGTCCAAACTTGATGGCCGGCAAAAGCTTGAACGGGTTGTTAAAATCGGTCGTTTTCTGGCGATGATCCTTGGACAAGCGCAACCGCAGATAAGCGGCATAGCCAAGCCCCGGAACTACAGGCACCAGTAGCGGCGCCAGTAGCGGAAGCGCAAGAGACGGCATCAGAAACACGCAAATGAGGTAAAGTCGCGCATACATCACCGACCAGCTGAGCACAATACCGAGCGTAAAATCAGCAGCATACTGTTCATTATCAACGCTACGCCCCGCCAAATTCAGCGTAAGCGCGGTACTGCTCGCAAGCCCGCCCAAAAGTCCGGTAAGCCAAATGCCCTTGCCCGGCCCGACAAGCTTGATGAGCACATAACCCACAAAGCCGATACCCGAAATGAACACCACGAAAAGCCAAATCGAATGCGGATTCAACACTTCCAAGCCTGGAGGGCCAAATGCACGGTTCGGCAAAAACGGCAAAATCATTAGGGAAATCACTGCAAACTTGACCGTTGCGATAATATCCTCGGTCGAAATCTTTTTTGCAAATTCATGAAGCTGCCTTTTCACCGCCAAAAGCCACAAAAGCACGATCATGAGGATGCACGCTTCCAAGAGCCGGTTGAACCAGCAAAGCGCACCGAGAAAATAAATCATGATAAGCGCAGCACTCGTTGTCACTCCAGCCAAACTGCCACTTTCGCGGTTCGCGAGTCCATATGCAATATGGCTTGCCACAAGCAAGAGCCCGACAATCACAAGCCCCGTCACAAAGGGTACAATCGAGCCCGTCAAATCGCCCAAATAACACGACAACGCGCCACAAAGGCTCACAATCGAAAACGAGCACAACCCAGCCGGATGCCGGGAATTATTACGAGAATATGAATTTTCGCGCTGCATACCGATAATGAAACCGATTCCTAGCGCCGCCGCGAACTTATAAAAAATATTGAATTCGATCATTATGCAAATAATCTATACAAAAAAATGCAGGAGTGGAAAGATATTTAGTGGCCGGCCAATCATAACCGCAGTCTTGTCGCGAGTTCTAGCGATTAAGATATTTTATTTGCGCTTTTTTTTACATTCCACAATTTTACGTACTAAAGGGACAAAAAAGTTGCACGCAGTACGTAACAAAAAACAGCGTTTTTCAAGAATTACGTACTTGGCCTGCATATTTGCACCACTTGGTACGTAAATTTTGCTAATTACGACCTCAAAATTTCCATTTTGCTCATTTTAGAGAGTGAATTTCGGCAAAATTCATCTCTTTTCGCTGTTCAATGCATATTTTTACGTACTAAACAGTCCACCAAAACGCTCAAAGTACGTAACATACAAATTAACAACTTATGAGTTACGTACTAGGCGAGCAAATACACTCAAGCCAGTACGTAAAAAGCCTACCTTAGCAAAACATGTCAGAAAATGTAGAGAAAGAGTGACTCCATTAAGCCATCCGCTGCTGCTTACTGGCGAGTTTCATTGCATACATGTTGGCATCTGCCATACGGTAAACATCCATGGCGGTCACAGCATCACCGCGACGGCGCACAGAATAGCCGTAAGCGACATTCAAAGCAATCGGCAACTTAACATCCTTTTCGAGCAGCACCATCGTTTTGAGAGCCGTGTTGAGATCCGAGAGGTGCTCGGCACGAACGATTGCAACAAACTCATCACCACCCATACGAATAGTCGTTCCAATACCGTTAAACGCAGTTTTAAATACATCGGCAAATGCACACAGGAGCTTGTCTCCCATAGAATGCCCGAAATGGTCGTTCACGTACTTGAGCCCGTTGACATCGATACTCACGATGGCGTAATCGTTATCGTCGCGGTTCAAGACCTCAAAAATATGCTCGCACTTGGCGCGATTGTAAATCCCTGTGAGCGCATCCCTATAAGCAATTTGCCGAAGGACTTCCTTCTCGGTCTTATCCATCAACTCTTCGTACATGTAGACAAGATATCCGACCAGCAAGAACAAAATGAACAAAAGAGTCCCGATAGGCAGACAAGTCGATTCCAGGAACGGTTTGTCCAGCCCTAACAAATTCTGAATGTTATAGCGGAACACGTCCGCAATTCCAAACAGCACAAAGACAACAGTTCCCGCGGCGAGGATTTTTTCCTGCAAGCCCGCACCCCGATCGTAAAGCACCTTGAAAACGACCAAGAACAAGAACGATGAAAAGATATAGACATGGAATACAACTAGGTATGTCGGATAATGAGCAATATCCGCGATATGTAAAACGGTCGTCACGACAAAAAAGAGAACGCCCAATCCAACAATAAACTTCAGCGCGTTCATCTTCCAAGGCGATATTTTCCCCGAACGCATGTTGATAATCAAAAGCCCAAAAGGAATAGCGGCAAGGTAAAGCGAAACATATTCCAACGTCGTATCAAACGCATAATTCATAGAGAATATCTGAATTCCCTTTGCATAATTGAGCGTCCAAAGCCCCATCAAGCTAGCAAAAAGGCCTATCAAAATAAGGCGGTAATACGCACGGTCAAACGCCACCACACAACAACCGATAACAAAAGCGATTAGTCCAAAGAACAACAAGAAAATACCGATGACAATGGAATCGGAATTACTAGCAAAATAATCCGTCATGCTACCGGAACGCAGGAGTTCTATGGACGTCACCGACTTTGCAGCCGATTTTTCGGTAACAACGGTCACCACACGAATAGAATGCTGGTCCAGATGTTCCGGCATGTTCACCATATGAATGCCACTACCAACAAGTTTACCCTCTTTAAAGCGGTCAAACCCATAGCTATAATAGCAAGTACTATCAACATAAACGGCTATTGCCACATGGTATGCATGAAAACGAAGCGTTGTCGGCATGGGAATAGAATCGTTTCTCATGTCTCGTTCGTATACAATGGTATCGCCCGGCTTGATATTCGAGGGTATGCGAAATTCCGACACATGCTCCAAAGGCGGAAGATGGACGTCGGAAAAAGAAATAGACCAACCATCATTGAGCTTGATAACATGATCGTAAAGACCACGACGACAAGCTCCATTAAAACTGACAATAAGCAAAACAACAGCAACAGCAGCAAGTGTTGCTATAAAAAGCTTGAGCAGTCTCTTTCCATTTTTCATCAACATCTACAATATAATAAGTAATTCTAGTGGGAATAGAAACTTATTTTTATCGTACCCAAACTTCATAAATCGTAGGAAAATCGTTTTTTTCGTCCGCAGGAAACGATTCTTCGCTCACCTTGTGGAACTTATCGCCCCATTCCGGGAAATAAACATCACCGTCAACATGTGACAGTACCCTCGTGAGGTAAAGCTTCTCGACAAGCGGCATCGCTTCGCGGTAAACTGCGGCACCTCCGATAATGAAGCATTCGGTTTCGCCTGCTTTGCGCGCGGCTTCGATTGCCTCTCCAAGCGAATTGCAGACTATGCAACCAGGAGCCTGGAAATCCTTGTTGCGGGTGAGCACATAGTTCGTGCGGTTCGGGAGCGGGCGGCCGATATCCTCGTAATTCTTGCGACCGAGAATAATCGCATGCCCTGTCGTGATGGCCTTGAATCGCTTGAGGTCTTGCGAAAGGTGCCACGGCAAGTGACCGTCGCGCCCGATGACATTGTTTTCTGATACAGCTACAATTGCAGAAATAAGCATAATGGGTTATGGGGTCGCCCGCTACAGCGGGCTTTGGGGTATGGGGTTATGGGGTAAGTTGCATGAGGATTTTGGATGGTCACATTCGTAAAACTCTGAGGTAAGGAAAAAGAATAAAACAAGCCCAAAGCAAAGCGAGCTCAAAGCACCGCAGGTGCGACCCCAAAGCGAAGCGCCCTCATACCTCATAAGCTACCTATGATGATACGGATGGTTCAGCATGACCATCTGGACACGGTAGAGTTGCTCCACCGTAATAATCCGAGCATGGTCGTGGGTAAAAGTCAATGGAGAAAGGCTCAAAAGCAAGTCGGCGGACTTTTTCAAGTTTTCGTCTATGCCGTAAGCCGAGCCTATCAAAAAAACGATATTTCCGGGAAAGCGCGCCTGTAACGTATCGGCAAGCTTTACCGTCGTCATGAGCTTGCCTTCTTCGGAAAGGATGACGCGGCGGTACTCGTTACGCGGGAATTTCTTTTCAAAAAGGGCGGCTTCTTGAGCGAGAGCCTGGGCATGGTCGTCAATCCTCGATTCCTTGAGTTCCACAACTTCGAGCGGCATCGCAGAAGTACGCAGGCGTTTCACATACTTCTCGACCTCGTCCGCAATGAACGGGGAACCTGCACGACCGAAAACAGCTAGAATCCATTTCATAGGGCTATGAGGTCGGGCCTACGGCCCTTTGAGGTATGAGCGATGAGCAAATAAAACATCAAAAAACCTTTCTACATTTTCAAGGCGAACTTCAGCAAACAACCTCACCCCCCAAAGGGAGCCCCATGGGCGACCGAGCTCACACCCCATAGCTATCTTCCTACACTTAACCGGTCGATGAGGAACGAGGGCAATCCCTGCTTTTTCATGCGGATCTGCGTCTCGCGGATGTCATATTTCACACGGATGAGACGCACACACTTGGTCTCGGTATCAAGCAAACACCAGCACGCACGCGGGTCACGGTCGCGAGGCTGCCCCACACTGCCGACATTTACCAAGAGGCGCTCAGTATTCGCTATCACGTACTCGTACTCGTCCAAAATCTTGGGAATTGCAAGCGGACGGCTAGCAATAATGACCGGGCTATGCGTATGTCCCACAAAACAATAGCGTTCGGAAAAATGGTCAAAAGCGTTCAGCGCATCTTCAAGATCAGTCACATAAACCCAATCCGCCGGAGACAAAGGAGAAGCATGCACAAAGCAGATGTCGTTTTCTTCCTGGATGTACGGAAGAGACCGGATATACGCGATGGACTCCTTGGACAAATTTTTTTGGGTCCATTCTATCGCCTGTTTGGCGTAAGGATTGAATCCGGAACTCGATTCATACTTGACCGCTACGCTGTCATGGTTCCCAATCAGGCACAAATCCATGTTTTCGCGGACCAAATCGACACATTCGTTGGCATCGGCCCCATAACCAACGATATCGCCTAAACATACTCTCCGTTCCACACCGTTATCCAGCATGGATTCAAGGACGGCCTTGAATGCGGCGGCATTGGAATGGATATCTGAACAAATACCGTAAAGCATGTCCGTAATTTAGAAAAACAATTGCATGTAAGTGGAGAAATTAACCTTTTTTGCTAAATTGGCAGCCCTTTCGGGCTGAATTTAGTACAGCTCGGTCATGTTGTTTTGACGTCTAAAACGTCCGTGGCTACGGCTCAAAAATGCAAAAACAAGTTTTTTGCGCTTTTTCGCCTTGCACACTTTTACTAAATTGGCAATCCTTTGGACTGCATTTAGTACGGTTCGGTCATGTCAAAGCATAAATTTTTGACGTCTACGACGTCAGTGGCTGCAACTAGAAAATGCAAAAATAAATTTTTGCGCTTTCTAGTTTTGCACACTTTTGCCGCGACGCTCACCTTTTGACGCCTTTGGCGTCCGTGGCTACGGCTCAAAAATGCAAAAACAAGTTTTTTGCGCTTTTTCGCCTTGCACACTTTTACTAAATTTGGGCACGTATGGTAGTCATTCAAGACAAGATGAAGGTGAGCATTGCCTACACCCTCAAAGAAGGCAAACGAATTCTTGAAGAAGTTCCCGCCTCGCAACCGTTCGTGTACATCCACGGATACAACAACATCATTCCTGGACTCGAAGACGCATTGACGGGCCGCCGCCTGGGTGAAAAATTCACGGTGAGCATTCCAGCAAATCTCGGTTACGGCGAATACCGCAAGGATCTCATCCTCACGGTTCCCAAAGAAGAACTCCGCGAAGTCGGGGAACTCTGGCTCGGCATGGAGCTGGAAATGTTCCAAGACAACGACATCCGCGAATTCCAGCTGCCGGATACCGCCGATGAATTCGTCGACGACTTGAATTTGGACGATGACGAGGAACAGTGCGATGGCATTTACACCATCAAGGAAATTCTCGAAGACACCGTAATTGTGGACGGGAATCACCCGTTTGCAGGCAAGGACTTGATTTTCAATGTCGAAGTCGTGGACATCGTCGAAGCAAGTTTCACCGAACAGGAATCGGGTTTCCCGGACGAAGACGATTACGACGGATACGATAACTACGACAGTTACGACAATCGCATGGGCGACGACAATTTTGATTCAAACGAAAGGAGATGGCGCTAATGGCATCGATGGATGAACTCAAGAAGGCTGCAGGCGTTCGCGCCGCAGACATGATCAAGGACGGAATGATTGTCGGTCTCGGCACTGGCAGTACGGCGGCCCACATGGTGAACCGCCTTGCCGAACGCATCAAGACCGAAGGCATCCACGTGACGGGCGTTTCGACCAGCTGGAGCACGACACTCCAATGCCGTAGCCTCGGCATACCGCTCAAGGAAATGGGCGAAGTCAGCCACCTCGACATGGTCATCGACGGCGCCGACGAAATCGACCCGAACCGCAACCTCATCAAGGGCCGCGGAGCCGCTCACCTCCTCGAAAAGATTGTCGCCTCCATGACGGACAACTACGTGATTATCGCAGATAGCGGCAAGGCCGTGCAGCAGCTCGGCACCAAGTTCGCCGTTCCTCTCGAAATCATCCCGGGCGCAATCGCAGTCGTGACCGAACGCGTAAAAAAACTCGGTGGCGAAGTCAAGGTCCGCATGGGTGCTCCTGGCAAGGATGGTCCGGTGATTAGCGATTCCGGCAACCTCATCGCCGATGCGAAGTTCGCTCCCATTGCAGACCCGGACAAGCTCGCCCGCGACCTCGAACATATCGTGGGTATCGTTGGCCATGGCTTGTTCGTTGGCATGGCGACGAAGGTCATCCTCGCGGACGAAGAAAAGGGCTTGATCGAATTCTAATTTGGCGACTTCATCGCGATCATAGCCGGCCGCCCCGGCTAATGCTTTTTGTCACCCCGGCCAATTGAACTGCGCCGGGGCATTTTTTATACAAAGTTTCTAACGAAGATACTTCTTCAAAGCGTTGTCAAAAAAGCCACTTCCACATTCCGTACATGATTGTATGCAATGAGTTCACAATCTACGAAATCCAAGGAAGTCTCTGCAAACATTTTCAAAGCACAAGTTGAGTCATTGGCTTTGCAAAAAAAAATTCCCAATCCATTTGGACTGGGAATTTTTTTGCAAAAAGCAATATTCGTGAGAATTAAGCTTCTTCGGAAAGTTCCGGAGCCTTCTTGATCACGTTGCGGCGACCGTAACGGACCTTGGACGGATCAAAGACGTTTTCTGCAGGAGCTTCAGCCGGGGCTTCGGCAACCGGAGCAACCGGAGCCGCTTCGACAGCCGGGGCAGCCGGAGTTTCAACCGGAATACGCGGAGCGAGCGGACGACGAGCTTCAGCGACTGGGGCTTCAGCAGCCGGAGCAACCGGAGCTGCTGCTTGTTCAGCAGAAGCGGCAGGAGCTTCAGCGTTAGCTTCACGATGCGGGCGTTCCGGACGGCGTTCGCGGCGCGGGCCACGTTCCGGACGCTGTTGTTGTTCGTTGCGATCGCGTGTTGCAGGAGCATGGGCAGCCTGCTGATTGCGATTTTCCTTATTGTTGTTAGCCGGACGTTCCTTGTTCTGGCGATTTTCCTTGTTGTTGCGTTCACCGCGCTGAGCCATTTCCTGTGCGCTGATCGGGCGACGAGCGGACGGCTTCAAGTTCATGTCCGGGGTGAGCTTCTTGAAAATCGGAGTACGAAGCATGGTAAGGAGTTTGTTCACCTTAGTCAGGATAACAATGCACAAAATCACTGCAACAAGTGAAAGTGCGAGAGCGATGTATTCCATTCGGGCACCTCATAAAGTAAGGGTTGAACCGCACATGCAAGCTGGAAAATAACCTACATGCGGGGTGATTGGAATTTGGGTTAATTAAAGACCATCTTACTAGCGCCTCCTTGGAGACTTGACGGTCACAGGGCTTCACATGGGAAGCAGGATTGGTTTTCGCCTTGGCGATAAACCGGAGCCAATCACGGTCGCAAATTTAGAAAATAATTATTAAATAAAATTGGATTTTTGTAAGAAAAAAGGAAAAATCGAACGTTTTTGAAAAGAGACCCCGGCCCAAATTAGCACTTATTTCATGTCAAGAGATTTGAGGGAATGATCTACAGCCTTGTTATGGGCATTCAAGGAATCCAATGTTGCCTGGAGAACCTGGACTTGACGTGCCAGACGGGCATTTTCTTCCGTAAGCGTTGCAATTTTGTACTCCTCATCTTGGTTAGAGCAACCGTCAAACGCCATCACGAAAAAACAAACAAAAATCGACAAAATAAAAGATTTTTTAAACATGAAGCAAAATTAGAATTATTTTTTTATCAAATCATGGGGTATTTAGATGCTTGGACAAATATGGACTCATTTTAAAAAGAACGGCTATTGCGGTTCCATATCCATTCGCGACGGTTCTAATCGAACCTTCTATTCCGATCCGGATTACCACGACAAACATATTCATGACGCAATTCTCGAAATGGACAGCGAATACACTTATGTAAAAGTAATCCATGAAGGATTCAAAGAATCGCTAGAAAACATACCTACCATACTTCTCGGAGACAATGCCGAGGCAAACCAAGAGACTCTTGACAATGCCATACTCGATGGACTTGCACTCTTGCGCATTTTCCGCGAAGCAAGAACTGGCGCCATTGTGCAATTCGGCTACAAGCTAGAAGAAGTGTAATTAACATTTCTTAATAAAATCAGCGTGACTAAAAACAATTGTAACGCATGTAATTTCGTCGAGAGAATAAAAGCGTCCGCATGACGTACTTTTTTAAAGTCACTCAATAAATTCTATTTTTGAGTTCATGAACAATCCTGAACTTCTTTTGCCTGTCGGTACGCGCGACATGCTGGAATCCGCCATCAACAACGGGGCGGACGCGGTTTACTATGGAGTGCCTCATTGGAACGCTCGCGGCAGGACCGAAGATTTTTCATTCGAAAATGTCGAAGAGATGATCCGCTATGCAAGGCTTCGCGGCGTAAAGACGTACCTTGCGATGAACATTCTCATCTTCGAGCGCGAAATTCAGGAATTGCCGGAATTTTTGGAACGCTTGATTGCGTTAAAGCCGGACGGATTCATCATCCAGGACATCGGGCTTGCAAGGCTCATCAAGGCAATTAGCCCGGAGCAAGAAATCCACGCGAGTACGCAAATGACGCTCGCGAGTTCCGAAGCCGTGAACTTGGTCAAGGACATCGGATTTTCAAGAGCAGTCCTCGCTCGCGAACTCTCAGCTAAGCAGATTGCGCAAATCAAGAGCCTCACCGACCTGGAACTGGAAGTTTTCATTCACGGGGCGCTTTGCGTCTCTTACTCAGGCCAGTGCCTCACCAGCGAAAACTTTGGCGGGCGCTCGGCAAACCGCGGGCAGTGCGCCCAAAGCTGCCGCCTTCCCTACCGCATTTTTGTGGACGGCAAGGAATGGAAAGACCCGAAGGCCCGTTACTTGTTCAGCACACGAGACTTGTGTGCGCTCCCGAAACTTGAAGAGCTCAAGGAAATCGGCGTGGAATCGCTCAAGGTCGAAGGGCGTTTGAAAAGCCCGGAATACGTGGCCGCCGTTTCGCACGCCTACCGCAAGGCATTAGAAATTCTAAGCGAGAAAGGTTATAAAGAAAAAGCTGAGAGTGCAAATGGGAATGCCGCCGGCCTTACTGCGCAGGACTTGGAACCACTCGAAGTCTTGTTCTCGCGCGGGCTCAATACGGGCTGGCTCGATGGCGTAAACCACCAGGAACTCGTCGACGGATCGTTCTCGAACCATCACGGTGAATTTATCGGAACCGTCGTTCAGGTGGAACGCGGCGGCGTGATTGTGGAACTTGAAGACAAGCCTGTCCCATGCACTTTATTGCCGGGCGACGGGATTTTATTTGAGGAATATAGGGCAGAGCCAGAGCCGCGTCAAACGGGAAGCAGACTATACAAAGCGACATTCACACGAAAATCGCACAGCGAGAGTGCCGCGATGCAGGAATCGAGACGTTCCACGAAATCGGGAATGTTTTCGCAGGATTCGAGACGCGCCGGAAACGCAAAAGAAAATGCGCGCGGAAACGCCGGGAAATCGCAAGTCCGTTTGGAATTCGGTCGAGAATTCAACTTGCACAAAGTCTCTTACGGCATGAAGGCATACCGCAATGACTCCCCCGCTCTCGAAAAAGAACTCCACAAGACTTTTACGGACAAGAGTTTCGCCAAGCACATTCCCGTGTGCATGACACTCGAAGGCAAAATCGGCGAACCGCTCAAACTCACGATTACAGCACAAGCAACATCAAGCAACGTCATTGCGAGCGAAGCGAAGCAATCTCCAAGCGACAATAGCGCGGTCACCGTCAACGGAGCCATCCTCGAAGCCTCCCGTAACGAAGTCGCTCCCGACGCACTCCAAGCCATCGCAAAGAAAGAACTTTCCGGATTGAGCGCGACCGCTTACGTTCTCGACAAGCTCGAAATCAAGTTGCCAGCAAACGCATTTCTCCCCGGCAAAGTTTTGCGCACGCTCCGTCAAGAAGCAATACAAGCATTTGACGAAAAACGATTGCAGTGGAAGGAACTCGCACCTTCTGCGGACAATGGTCGCGCATTCCTACACAGCATCACAAGCAATACAAACACGGTCGCGGGCACTCGCGGCAGCACTACGAGCACGTCCAAGAATCGCCGCACAATTACTGTTCTCGTTCGCCGTCCCGAACAAATCGACGCACTCCAAGGCCTCGACATCGACAAAGTCGTCATGGATTTTGACTGGGGCGTTAAATACGACGAACCGCTCGAGCGCATCCACAAGCTCGGATTCGAAGCAGGCATCGCGACCCTCCGCATCCACAAGCCCGGCGAGAACCATTACATCAAGCAAATTCTCACGCTCATGCCGGAATTTGCACTGGTACGTAACTTGGGTTCGCTCGCACTCCTCAAGGACTCCGGAATCCCGATGGTCGGCGACTACAGCCTGAACGCCACCAACAGCGCCACATACGATTGGCTTTTGTCACAAGGACTTGAACGCTTGCACCCGTCGTGGGACCTCAACAGCACCCAGCTTTTTGATTTGCTCAAGAACATCGACGGAAGCAAGCTCGAACTTGCGCTGCACCAGTACATGCCCGCATTCCACTCGGAATACTGCGCCTTCGCACGCGCCCTCACTACAGGCCGCCGCTTCCCCGAATGCAAAAAGATTTGCACACAACATAAAGTTGAAATTCTCGACCATAAAGGCGAACGCCACTTCTTGCAATCCGATGCCGAATGCCGCAACACGCTCTTTGTCGGCAAGCCACAATCCGCCCTCAAGCTATTGCCAAGGCTCATCGCCCAAAACGTAAGCAGCTACCGCCTAGAACTCTTGGACGAAGAACCCGAATCTGTCCGCCGCAAAATCGACATTTACACGCAAGCCATCCGCGGCAAGCTCGACATCGACACAGCCATTTCAAAGGCCGGCGTCGAAGAAAAGTACGGACTCTCCGAAGGCCAACTATTCAACCAAAGCGTCTGGCAAGACAGAAAGAAAGGGTGTGATTAGTAGAGAAGTAAACAGTGATTAGTGGTTAGGGTAAATTAGCGGAAAAAGCCAAAAGCGGGGCAAAACATGCTTGCGAGCGGCTATTCTTGTTTACCCACAATTTCATCCAAACATTTTCTTGCAAACCCGGTGGGTACTCGCATTGCAGATATCAACAGCCCCATTTTCTTGCAGACGCGGCGCACGTAGCGGATGTTTGATGGTTCAACGTTCCATATTATATATCCGTCGACGGATGAATCCAAGTTCCCCATTCGTTCATCCTCTTTGATTTTATTTATCAAGGAATCTTGAACATAGGCGGAGTTCAGAATATTGACAGGATAGATATCCCTTATACAACCTTGAAGAATTTTTTTATGATAGGCTTGCCACGAGTCGCCATTAGACACAACATTGCAGATACATTTACTTTGGCAATTCTTGGCTTTACAAACATAGCCATAATCAGCTGCGAAAAAATCTTTCAAATACAAAATGAAATTTGAGATATCTGGATTTTCAAAATGAACATAAACCTCATTATAACCTTTGGGGTGTCCATCACTTATATGCAATAGATCGAGCCAATCTAATATGCCTTCTGAAGTTTCAAAATACAATGAAGCCGATATCATGGAACTGAATTTGACTTTCGAAATGGATTTTGCGGGAACATATATATCATTGTATCTTTCAGTCAAGAAATGGTATTTGCGAGGTTTGAACGCGTTTGCCGGATAAGCACAAATTGCATCGAGTAATTCTCGTGAAATTTTAAAAGACCTGTCGTAGTTTATCAACACTAGATATTGATAAGACTTTGTAAACAACCATTCGATTATCCAATCAAAGAAAATCGCTTTTATCGCGATTATTATCAGCATTATTATGCCAAAGATAAATTTAAATGGATTTTTAGTCATTTGTTGTCAATCGAGCCTTTTTAACCGCAGTGCACTGAGTTAATATAGGATTATTCTTTACAGGGATTGAATTCTGGGAAGTCTTCCTCCGCAATAATACATTTACTTCTTATATAGAACGAAGCAATGCTTTTTTCACCCTCCCCAAAAAGCTCTTTCGCCTTTTCACCCTGAAAAGGCGTTTTAAAAGTCATCCAACCATCAAAAACTAAAAGATTTAATCCAAAGGAATTTTGTGACTTTACTCTCCATTCACCTTTATTTGAATCAAGTCCATTGCTGTCCGCAAATATCTGCAAAAAAGAGTGGTCTGGATAAAGCGTAACCGATTCCTCTCCATATTTATGCTTGCTCTTATACGTTCCTACATAGTCTTCTTCATGCGTACACCCAAACAGCACGACAAGACACAACGGCACAAGCAGAAGAAGGATTTTAAACCCCTTCCGTTGGGTTGGGTAAGTTTCTTTTTCATTCATAATCAACCATGATAATATGGGAGCACGTAAAACATTCTTGCCAGCGTGACTACAATCCAAAACATATACACGATTTTAGTCGCCATTTTCTTGGAAATGCCAATTTTCGCGAATTTCAAACTTATCAAAGAGATTCCCAATAGAATTGTACTTAAAAAACACGACACAAAAATAAAGCAGGCACAATCGTCATCCACGATATATCGCAGTTCAGGCTCCCCATACGGGCGCAGCGGAATAAGCAGCGCAAGAAACGTGAGTACAAGTGAACCCAAAAAGGAGACCGCAGCAAGGGCGCCGAGAAAAATCTTTATGACTGCCGACTTATTCATTTTTTTATCACACAATTACAATCAATCCGTTAATCCTAAATTTAATATTTTAATCCAAGTCCTTCAATAATCGAACGTTTTAAAGTTTCGTCTGTAATTTCGACTTTATCAAGAATATTTTTCAATCCATCAACATTTTTTGTCCGGACAAATTCATCGAATTCGCACATTAAACCGCTTAGATACAGTCGTTCATTTACCGTCATACCTTTATATTTTTCAATCATACCATCCTCCGCTTATCTTTTTGATTAATAACATATCCGGCTAAACCCAATCCGAGTTGATATTTCAATTATGTCACCGACTTTTGGTCTTTTCATCTTGGCACTCCACAGTTGAATCGACATTTTTGTCAAAATCGACTAGCCTCCCCTTTTCCCACTCTTCAAGAGTGATTTTTGCAGATACGGCCAGCAAGCTGTTCGGAACTTCACCAAGCGAAGCTAAAACTTTTTCTGCCTCGTCATTGGAAATTGCAAGATAATGCGTTGCCGCCCAAAGCCTAGTGCCCATAGACGGGGCGAAAAGTAATTCATGGAAATCTTCGCTGGTCAATGCGCCCTGAGTCTTGATTTGCCGATAGGCTTCCATCAATTTATCATAAGCCTTATTTGCTTGTTTATGATTTCCTGCTTCTATTGCACAACCATACAAATTAGAAAGTCGCGCATATTCACTTATCCATTTCTTGTTTGTTTCATTCATAATCAACTGTAGGCCTATTCATTTTCTTGCAACATACTTTATAAAGAAAACAAGTGCGAATATCACCGAACAAAAAGCAACATTTCCAACAAACCAAGACGCAAAAACAGTCGCTAAATCTAAATAATAAATTTCACCCGATTCTAAATTAACAAACTGTTCTTGAGCATTGAGTTTTAAAGCTATATACACCATAGAACATCCAATGGCAATAGATTGAATGAGGGTATAAAGTCCCGCAATGAACATGAACTCTTTTTTTATCATGATTCGCCTTCCCCGTTTTTCTCAGTTTCTTTTCTGCTGGCATGGAAAGAGTTT
>CACWPM010000008.1 GCA_902762795.1 Fibrobacter succinogenes
GCTTCGATAGCTTCCGGAGTAGACGGCATGTTTGCACCTTCGGCAACGGCCTTCACGCCGTTAGCGATAAGGGCCTTGGCACCTTCGAGGTCGAGTTCGTTCTGGGTAGCGCACGGAAGAGCGATGTCGCACTTGACCGTCCAAACGCCCTTAGAACCTTCGTGGTATTCAGAACCCGGAACGAGCTTGGCGTATTCGCTGATACGAGCGCGCTTGTTGTTCTTGAGGTCGAGAACGACGTCGAGGTTGATGCCGTTCGGGTCGTAGATGTAGCCGTTGGAGTCGGAAACGGTCACGACCTTGCCACCGAGCTGAGTAGCCTTCTGGCAAGCGAACTGGGCAACGTTACCGGAACCGGAAATCACGACGGTCTTGCCTTCGAAGGAGTCGTTAGCGAGGTCCTTGAGCATTTCGCGAGTGAAGTAGCAGAGGCCGTAACCGGTAGCTTCGGTACGGGCGAGAGAACCACCGTAGGAGAGGCCCTTACCCGTGAGAACGCCCACAAATTCGTTGCGGATGCGCTTGTACTGACCGAACATGTAACCGATTTCGCGAGCGCCAGTACCCTGGTCACCAGCCGGCACGTCCGTGTCAGCACCGATGTGCTTGCAGAGTTCAGTCATGAAGGACTGGCAGAAACGCATCACTTCGTTGTCGCTCTTGCCCTTAGGATCGAAGTCGGAACCACCCTTGCCGCCGCCCATGGGGAGCGTGGTCAAGCTGTTCTTGAAGATCTGTTCGAAGCCGAGGAACTTCAGCATGGAAAGAGTCACTTCGTTACGGAGACGGATACCGCCCTTGTACGGGCCAATGGCGGAGTTGAACTGCACGCGGTAGCCACGGTTCACCTGAACGTTACCCTTGTCATCGAGCCAAGGCACGCGGAAGGTGATCACGCGTTCCGGTTCGACGAGGCGGTCGATCACGCCGTTGGTTTCCCAAGACTTGTCCTGTTCGAGGACAGGGTCGAGGGATTCGAGGAATTCACGGACAGCCTGGTGGAAGAGAGCCTGGTCCGGATCGCGTGCGACGACCTTTTCATAAACCTTCTGAAGGTAAGCATTCTTAATTGCCATTTTTATATATCTCCGTTGAGAATTTTGATTGTTAATGTTTTAACGGTTGTAAAGATAGTAAAGGGTGTTAGAAAAATGTGAAAAAGGAGTAAAAATCTTCAATTTCTTACATTTTTGTAAGTTAGTTTTTCGGCAGTTTTGTCAATTGTTTTTTTTCGCGAAAAAACGGGGGTCACCAAAGCAAAGACTTACATTTTTGTAAGTTTATACATTTTACCAATTTTAGTAAACAACATTTTACATTCATGTAAATATTTTTCGCGATACAAGACGGTGTCCCCTGCTCTACAGCCGAGTCGACCATGTAAAAACTCCCAGCTCAAAAGCCGGGAAAAATGTATTCCCGCCCCAAAATAACACGGGAAATCATTAAAGTCCATTAAATTTCCATGAACGTCTTGAGGTCGTTCATGCGACGCTTGGCATATTCGTAGCCCATGTTGTAGGTTTCATCAAGCTTGGTACGGTCGGTTTCAAAAAGATCGCAAACGGCGCGTTCCGGTCGGAATATCAAAAGGTTTCCCTTTTTCTCAAGTTTTTCCATATCCGCAAACATCTTTTCGTAGCGTTTGTAACGCAACATCAGCGCGCGGAAAAAGTCCGGATACTTGCGCTTGAACACAGGATTCAACACCATGCGGTACTTGCGGAAATCCGTGACGATTTCACCAGGATAATGCGTCGAAACGACAACCACCTTGTCGCAGCCTTTTTCAAATGCACGCTTGTAAGGAATCGGAGCGGTCACGCAGCCATCTGCATAGTGCTTGCCGTCAATTTCTGCAATCGGAAAAAGGAGCGGGAGAGCACTACTCGCATTCACGATATCAAGTAAACGCTTTTCGCTCATATATTCCTGGAAAAATTCCGGTCGGCCCGTTTCGCAGCACGTGAGGCCAAATTCGCATTCTACCTCAGAACCGAAAAACAGGTGAAAATCGAACGGAATATCGCCATACGCAGCATTGTAATGGAGCGCATGGCATTCCTTCTGGATACCATCGAGAATGCGGTTGGCATGGTCCATCCCCTGTTGGATTTTTGTCGGCTGGATGATATGGCGGAAACGCCCGCGCTGGCGCGTGATAAAGTTCATCGCCGCATGGCATCCGGCACTCACGCCCGAAAAATACGAGAAGTAGATACCCTCGTCCATCCAGGCATCCAGAACGCCCGCCGAAAAAATGGTCTGACGCGACCCACCCTCTAGAGCCAAGCCTATCTTCACGACTTGCTCTCCTCGGGAATTATTTCCTCAGGAGTTTCAGCAGCGACAGGAAGGATTGCCCCCATCTGCCCCAAAGCTTGTTGCTTCAAGTTCCAAACCTTCTGACGGAAATATTCACTTTTTTCGGTGAGGTATTCCGACGACGAAACGCCCTTCACCCGCTCAATTTTTTCCTTGCCGCTAACGCAAAGAACAGGGCGATGTCCGCGTTTGTTGTAAATGCCGTCAATACCGATCGATACAACCGGAAGCCCCGTGCTGCGAGCGAGCATGGCAAAACCCGACTTGAACTCGTTCAAGAGTCCGTCTTCACGGCATTTGCCTTCGGGGAAAATGATAATGGAATAGCCGTTTGCAATATTTTTCTTGGTCACCGAGAGCCAGGACGCATCGAGCGGGTTATAGCGATTTATAGGAATCGCATTAAAACGCTTCAAGAGCCAATGGAACTTGGGCATTTCATACCAATCTTTCGCGACCAGAATATTGCGTTTGCTCTTGATAAGAGCGAGCAGCATGAGCGGGTCAAATGTCGTCGTATGGTTTGCGATAACGATGCACGGTTCATCGAACCTCAGACTTTGAACAGAAGCATCGTTAAAAACAATTTTCGGACGCACAAGGAACGCCACTTTAAAGCGGACGATATACTCGACCACCTTTACCGCGAGCATAATGAACGGTTCAAAAATGATCAATTCTACTTACCCAGGGATTCCTTAGGAATGGACGTAAACGTAAGCGAGCCCTTAGCATGGACATTGCCATTCACCTTGACAATGCAGTCAAAACCGACGATGACTCCACCGCCCTTCGTCTTGTTGACGGAAATTTCGAGCTGGTCGCCCGGAATTACAGGCTTCACGAATTTGAAACCGTCAATTTTGAGGAGAACGTACAAATTTTTTTCAAGATCTTCAGCCGGCTTCTCGATTACAAGCGAGCAAAGCTGTGCGCAGGCTTCGCAAATGAGGACGCCCGGCATAATCGGTGTGCCCGGAAAGTGGCCCATGAAGTACGGTTCGTTCACGGAAACATTCTTGATGCCCGTTGCAGATTCGTTCGGGACGAGTTCCGTGACCTTTTCGATCATCTGGAACGGCGGACGTTGGGCAATTTTTTCGCTGATCTGGTAAATATTCATCACAGGGAAAGACCTCCATCCATCACGAACACTTGACCGGTCACGTAGGCAAACTGGTCAGAGACAATGGCGGAAACGAGATTAGCGACTTCATCAGGAGTACCGAAGCGCTTGAGCGGAATTTTTTCCACATAGCCATTGCGGGTTTCTTCCGGAATAGCTTCAATCATTTCCGTTGCGATAAAGCCCGGAGCGACAGCATTTACGCGAATACCGTAGCCACCAAGTTCTTTTGCCAGCGTCTGCGTGAGGGAATTCACGGCGCCCTTTGTTGCGCTATAGACAGCCTGGCCGGCGAGAGCGAACTTGGAAGAAACCGAAGACATGTTGACGATAACACCGGACTTTTGCTTGAACATCTTGACCGCGACTTGCTGAGCGCAGTAGAAGTAGCCCTTAACATTCAAGTCCATGCACTTGTCGAGCGTATCCGGATTCATCATGAGAAGGTATTCGTCACGGACGATACCGGCATTGTTCACAAGAACATCTATACGGCCATAGGCCTTGAAAACATCGCGGACCATCTGTTTGACTTCGGCAAGCACCGCGACGTTCGCCTTATAGACCATGCCGTCGCCACCTTCGGCCTTGATTTGGTCAAGCGTTTTGAGTGCAGCTTCATCAGAGCTGGAGTAGTTTACGACGACCGTGTAGCCGTCACGAGCAAGGCGCAAGGCACAAGCCTTGCCAATCCCCTTAGAAGAACCAGTAACGATTGCAACTTTCATTATAAATTCTCCTTGATAAATTATTTTCCAAGAACCACAGCGCTATAGGAACCGCCTGTAGCAAAGGAAGTGACCAAAATTTTCTTAAAGCCAGCTGCAGAGACCTTCTTCTTGGAAACGCTACCGTCATTTGCTATAAAGTAAGCGTTTTCTTCGGCAAGTTCACCACCAAGCATGAGAGCGGCTTCGGCAGCGGCAAGCGTTGCGGATGCGGCACGCCCCTCGCCCACGCGTTCCTTCACCTGGAAAAGCGGGAGGGTAACAAGTTTGTCGCCAAATACGCGTGCATATGCGGCCTTTTCGATATCGTCAAGTTTCTTGAGGCCATTGGCAAAACCACAGACAGCATCAATTTCGTTTGCTGAAATCCCAGCATCCTTGAGAGCTTCGTTAATAGCGATGTCGAGAGCTTCGCCAGAACCGGAGATGTGGCCGAACTTCACGTTCTTGCGGCCATTACCGTAACCGAGAGCATAACAATAAACCCTTGCGTCACGGGACTTCGCATAATCCTCAGTCTCCAGCATAACGGAAACGGAGCCATCGCCCACCACAAAGCCGTTAGAGTTCGAATAAGGTTCCACGACCTTATCTGCAGCAACATTCAACTTCTGGCAGAGTTCCGTGATGATCGGCAGGTTTTCGTCCGTGCCCGTAGCCATCATGACCTGTTCCTGACCATCGTGGATGACGTTCATAGAATAGCCGATGCTGTCGAGACCGGAGAGCGGCCCCGTCGTGATGGTGACGCCGTAGCCCTTGATTCCGGAGAGGATCGAGAGATAGCCACCGGCGGCATTATAAACGGTATGGGGGAACTTGAAAGCACTGCCGCCAGCATTACCCGCTTCAGCAATGAGTTCCTCGAAATCGTAAGTGGCACCAAGACCACCTTCACTGGTACCCACGATGATACCGATCTGCTTGGCATTTTCTTCGGTGACTGTCAAATTCGCATCTTTGAGGGCACGCATACCGGACACAGTCTGGAGCTGACCCAGATTGTCAAGCTTGCGGTAGAACGCCATCTTGATGCCTAATTCCTTGTAGTCATCATTAGAAACAGTCGAACAGATAGAAGCGGTTTCAGGAAGTTTGTTGTTCTTGACAGATTCAAGATAAACTTCTTTGCTGTTGCCGATAGGACTTACGATGCCGATACCGGTGACAGCGATTTTCTTGTCCTTCGCAACCTGGCTCTGCACATCGCCCGGCTTCTTGCTGAACACGATGCTGGCGTTCGTACCACCGAAAGCGACGTTGTTGCTCATGACGCATTCAAGTTCCTTCCCGCGCGGAGCGTTCTGCACGTAGTCCATCGAACCGACCTTGGCCTTGATGGCCTCGGAATCCTCGGCTGTGTAATGGAGCGTCGGGAGAACGGTGTTCGTCGTAAGGGCTTTGATGCTAAACACGGCCTCGATCGCACCGGCTGCGCCGAGACAGTGACCGGTCATCACCTTGGTCGAACTAACACTCAAGGTCGGATTTTCTTCACCAAAGAACTTGAGGAACGCATTGATTTCAGCATTGTCGTTCTTGCCCGTACCCGTACCGTGTGCGTTCAAGTAACCGATGTCCGATTTCTTGATGCCGGAGTTCTTGACGGCACGGTCCATCGCTTCGAGAAGGCAAACACCATCTTCGCGAGGAGCGGTGATGTGGTGCGCATCGCTTGTGACTCCAGCACCGAGCACTTCACAATAACGCTTCGCGTTACGCTTTTCGGCATGTTCCAAGGATTCGACAATCACGATGCCGGCGCCTTCACCGAGGGTGATGCCGTTGCAGTGGTTAAACGGAGAGCATCCATTTTCGTCCAATGCGTGAAGCGAAAGGAAGCCTGAATACGGGACAGAAGCAAAAGAGTCGGAGCCACCGGCAATCACGACATCGGCCTTGCCCGCGCGGATAAGGTCGCAAGCAAGGGCAATGGAAATCGTACCGGCAGCGCAAGCGTTACCCACGTTCGTGACAATGCCTCCAGCATGGCAGGATTCCGCCACCTGGGATGCGATTGCAGCGATAGGCATTTTCGGAATTTCATTGGCATCTTTACCGCCACGATGGTATTTCTCAATGCTGAGAACTCCACCCACGCAACTACCGATAATGACGCTTACACGACTGCTATCGGCAAAGTCACCAAGACCAGCATCGTTCAGGGCTTCTTTCATAGCCTTGATGCAGAGCTTGGAGGCGCGGTCCTTTTCGTCCGGGCATTCAATATCGTCCAGCGTATCACAGTTCACTTCGGCAGCGAGGTCTGCATAGCAGTTCTTGGTATCGAGAGAAGTGGTCTTGTGAATACCGGAGACGGAATTCAGGGCGTTTTTCCAGGTTTCTTCAACATTGTTGCCTACAGCGCAGATGACGCCAAGGCCAGAAACAACACAACGACGATTATTAGATGTCATAAAAATTCCAAACAATACTCAAATAAAAAGGCTTTAATTAAGCCTTGTTCTTTTCAATAAAGGCGGCGATGGTATCGATGCTCTGGAAGTTTTCCTTAGCAACGCCAGTCATGGAAACGCCAAAGTTGTCATCGACGAAGGAAATGATTTCAAGGGAGTCCACGGAGTCAAGACCGATTTCTTCGCCAAAAAGCGGAGTATCGTAGTTCAGGACATCGCCATCTACGCCGAGATCGGACATAAAGAATGCCTTGAGTTTGCTCTTGATTTCTTCGTTAGCCATATTATTGTATCCTCTTTTGATAAAATTTTAGCACAAAGATAGAAAAATATTCTTTCGTAAATTGCAGTTTTCACAAAAATCGTACAAAATGCAAATATTGGAGATGAGCGGTAAAGTCCCCATACACCTATATTAAATATCCTTCGGAGATAGAGTTCCGTATTGTAAACTTTTTCAAAATGAAAGCATTCCAACACACAAAAATATCATTTAGAGAAACATTATTTACTAAATTTCCGCTCATGATTTCATACGTATTTCCCGGTCAGGGTTCTCAGTTCCCAGGAATGGGCAAAGATTTATTCGATACGAACGCCGATGTAAAGTCGATGTTCCTCAAGGCAAACGAAATTCTCGGCTTTGACATTACTGACGTAATGTTCAACGGCACCGCAGAAGACCTCAAGCAGACGAAAGTCACGCAGCCGGCTGTGTTCCTGCTTTCTGTAGCTATGGCAAAGGTCCAAGGTGGTAAGCCGGACATGGCCGCTGGGCACTCGCTCGGCGAATTTTCAGCACTTACCGCTACGGGCGCCATCACTTTTGAAGCAGGCCTCAAGCTCGTTGCAAAGCGCGCTGAAGCCATGCAGAAGGCTTGCGAACTCCGCCCGGGTACGATGGCCGCTGTTCTCGGCGGTTCCGATGAACTCGTTGAAGAAGCTTGCGCACAAGTCAAAGACGCAGCAGTGGTTCCGGCAAACTTCAACAGCCCGGGACAGGTCGTGATTTCTGGCGAAAAGGCCGGCATTGACGAAGTTGCCGCTTATCTCACCGGAAAAGTAAAGCGCGTCGTTCCGCTGCAAGTCGGTGGAGCATTCCACTCCCCGCTCATGGAAAGCGCCCGTGCAGAACTCGCCAAGGCTATCGAAGAAACTGAATTTTCGACTCCGGTCTGCCCGGTCTACCAGAACGTAGATGCCAAGCCGCACACGGATCCAAGCGAAATTAAGGCAAACCTTCTCACTCAGCTCACCTCCCCCGTCCGTTGGACACAGACGGTCAAGAACATGATTGCAGATGGCGCCACAGAATTTAAAGAACTTGGCCCCGGCGAAGTTCTCACCAACCTTATCAAGCGCATTCAGAAGTAATCGCAAACACACAGGAATACTATGTGGGATAAATCGTATTTAGAAAAGTTGAGCGAACGCAATGCCAAGGCCCAGGCCGGTGGCGGCGCCGCTCGTGTAGAAAAGCAGCATTCCCAGGGCAAGCTCACCGCTCGCGAACGTCTCGAAATCCTTTTTGACAAGGGCACGTTCAAGGAAATCGGTGCCATGCGCCTCTCCCAGAGCATCGAGCTCCCGGAATCCAAGCGCATTTACGGTGACGGTGTCGTGACGGGTTACGGCAAAATCAATGGTCGCCCGGTTTACGCTTGCTCCCAGGACTTCACGGTGAGCGGCGGTTCTCTCGGTTCCGCACACGCAAAGAAGATTTGCCACGTGATGGACCTCGCCCTTGATTCCATGGTGCCGTTCATCAGTATCAACGATGGCGGTGGCGCACGTATCGAAGAAGGCGTGAGCTCCCTCGACGGTTACAGTGGCATTTTTGCCCGTAACACTTGGGCAAGCGGCGTGATTCCGCAGATTTCCGTGATTCTCGGACCGTGCGCCGGTGGTGCATGCTACTCCCCGGCTATTACAGACTTTATCTTCATGACCGAAAAGACGAGCCAGATGTTCATCACGGGCCCGGCAGTCGTGAAGGCTGTGACTGCTGAAGTCGTGACCCCGGACCAACTTGGTGGCGCAGGCGTTCATTCTTCCAAGTCCGGTGTCGCACACTTCGTGTACAAGGACGACAAGGAATGCCTCGAAGGCGTGCGTAACCTGCTCAAGTATCTCCCGCAGAGCAACGTCGACAAGTCCGTCGCTCAGGCCGGTACGATCGTAGACAAGTCCGCCGACATCGAAGAAATCATTCCGGACAACTTCAAGCGCGCTTACGATGTTCGTGACGTGCTCAACTGCTTTGCCGACAAGGATTCCTTCCTCGAAATCCAGCCGGAATTTGCAAAGAACGTCGTCATCGGCTTTATCCGCCTCGACGGTAACGTGATTGGCGTTGTCGCGAACCAGCCGAAGTACCTCGCCGGTTCTTTGGACGTGGATGCTAGCGACAAGGCTGCACGCTTTGTCCGCTTCTGCGACAGCTTCAACATTCCTATCCTTACGCTCGAAGACGTTCCGGGTTACATGCCGGGCACGAAGCAGGAACACAACGGTATTATCCGCCACGGCGCAAAGCTCCTCTTTGCTTACGCCGAAGCAACAGTGCCGCGCGTGACGCTCATTTTGCGCAAGGCTTACGGTGGCGCATACATCGCCATGAACAGCAAGAACCTCGGTGCAGACTGCGTGTTCGCTCTCCCGATTGCTCAGATTGCTGTGATGGGTGCTGAAGGCGCTGTCGACATTCTCCGCAGAAAGGAAATCGCCGCATCCGCTGAACCGGCCAAGCTCCGCGAACAGTACATCGCTCAGTACGAAGAAAAGTACTTGAACCCCTACATCGCCGCCGGTAACGGATTCATCGACGAAGTCATTGAACCGAAGAGCGTCCGCGACCGCCTTGTTTCCGCGTTCGAAAACTTGAAGAACAAGAAGAAAGCAATCCTCTGGAAGAAGCACGGAAACATTCCGCTGTAATTTAGACGAGAGACGAAAGACTAGAGACGAGAGAATCGTCAATAGTCATTGGCCAATGCTAAAAGCTGTCAGAAATGAAAAAGTCCCGGTTCCGGCGCGGAATCGGGATGTTTTTATAAGATAAGGTCGCAAAAGGACTAAAAAAGAGCAATTACGGGTATCCCCAAGTGCTATTTTCGGTGTTTTATGCTACCATTTTTCAATTTTTTTCGAATTTGGTAACATATTTTATACTTTATTCGTATTTATTTTGCGTAAAGCACAATATAACGTGTTGCCAAATCAGCTAATTTTTCAATTTTGGTAACACTAGCTCAGCAAATAAGCACGAATTCCGCCCTACTTTTGGTTAATTTATTCAAAATTTATAATACCAAATTGTATTTTTTCACTGAATTGGTATCATATTTTCGCATTTTAGCCTCTTTTTGCCTCCTTAGCCTCGAGAATCAACAGGCCAGCGAGGCATTTCATTTTACGCAAGCGTTTTCACGAGCGTATCGTGCAGCAAGCCGTTGGTGAAAATCACTTGTTCTCCATCAACGAACTGCATGGGCGTTCCGTCAATGTGCGTTGATTTGCCACCCGCTTCTTCTACGAGGAGAGCTATGGCTGCAATATCCCACGGGTAACTCATCGTCATCACAAAGCAGTCGATGCGACCACATGCCGTAAAGCAGCCTTCGATTACCGCAGATCCCAAGCACTTCACACGCTCGAACGTTTCGGCCTCGCGCGCGAAGTTATGAGAATTCTGCGCATTGATTTTAGCGGCATCCCCCACGTTAAAATCACCATTTGAAACAATCGCATGCATTGCATTAGTTTCACGGCTCACACGAATCGGCTTGCCGTTCATAAAAGCACCTTGGCCTTTTGCAGCAGTGTAGAGTTCACCGAGCTTCGGCAAGTTCACGACAGCAACAAGCGGCCTGCCCTCAAAATGCAAAGCAATCGAAATTCCCCACAGCGGAATGCCTCGACTAAAGTTCACCGTCCCATCGACAGGATCGATAATCCAACGATAACGCGGATCCGAGCCTTCGATAATACCCGCCTCTTCTGTACGAATGGAATGATTCGGGAAAGCCGCTCGAAGCCCATCAACAATAAGCTTTTCGCTTGAAACATCGGCAATGGTCACGACATCCTTCACGGATTTGTAGCGCACATCGCCCAAGTTGTTTTGAAGTTCTAAGCAAAGGTCGCCCGCCTTGCGGGCAAGTTCCCTTGCGACATTCAAAAAATCTTCTGTATTCATTTCTTTCATTTTTTTTAAAGGATATCCACTCAGCAGGAGCTAGACGAAAAATTATAGATGGGGCAAGTCCCAACCTCTTTGGCCCGGTTCATAAAATATACAAGCGTATTCAGAACTGTATGAATCCTCCTATCGGAGGATGACCGTGGATGCGACTCTTGCCTTATGAGGTTGAGCCGCGCTTCGCTCGCAAAGACGTGGAAACCGAAAGCAACGAGCAATCTTATTTGTTCATTGTTAAGGCGAACCAGATTATTTCTTATAAGCACAGCAACGGAAGCCAATTGACGAGGACTTGTAGAAAGAAGCCGCTTGACGATAATAGAACTTTTCGCCAGTGAGGAATACAGCCTCCTTACTCGTCGGTTTATACGTAAGCCCATTAGAAATTGAATCAAGCCAAGTTTTTCCACCCTTCTTGTATTCTGAATAAAGCGAGAAATCCTTGCCAATGACATTGCCTTTTGCATCAATCACATCATAGAACTGAAGAGTATCCTTGAAGTCCTTTTTCGTGAGTATTTTGTACAAAGTTCTTGTAGTATCGGCTGAATAAATCGTATCGACCATAGTCCCTTCACGGTAGAGATAAACAGTATCTTGTGTATAGCCCAGACGTGTGTAGAACGGGAACGCGCGGTTGGTACAATAAGCGATGGATTCCTGGTCTATGCCCTGAAACACCTTGTAACTAGCACCTTTCAGCACAGCTATAGTATCTTCGGAACGTCCCATAACCCATTCCTGGTACTGCCCCGGTAAATCCCTCACGCCCATCGGGTTCATACAATACGGGCTACGCTTGACAATACTTGCAGCAGATACAGAATCATTCGTACTCACATTGCAGAACCTGAACAAGAAACCAGAAGATATTGAATCATTCTCTTCAATAAAGCCATACGGAAGCGTTCCACCCGACAAACAAACCAGTTCCCAATCTCGTTCACGGCAAAGCGAAACATCAAAGCCACTCGCAGAAACAGCCTCACACGCAGCCACGGCTTCGGAGTGCAAAACATTTGTCATAAATTTTCCGTCTGCACCACGATGTTCGAACTGCTCCATGCAGAACGATGTTGTATCCGAAGTCGAAACGGCAACAAATCCTTTAGGACAATTGAGTTTTGTAGACAAAATTCCCGGAGAGATAAACAGCGTATCAACCAACGCATTCGAATAATATTTAGAGCTGTCAACTGCGCGAATACGCAAGATAATGGTGTCCCCTGGAGCCACCCAACGAAGTGTATCCGTCACAAAGACACCGCTCACTTCAGAATTTGCACTAGCCGACGGATAGAAATCGCCATCAGCATTTCGTTTGTAGAAATCTACATAACGGCTTGCGACACCACCAACACCATAGGGGAATGCATTCCATGATTTATCTAACTTGTTGTAATATTCAATAACATAACGGCTTATAAGTTCAGTACTAAAGCAAGTACCCATGTTACAACCACTGGGAACAGTCAATTGAGTATCCACGTCAATTCCATGTTTGAACATAAGGGGATCAACGCTACGGTTCCAGAAAATCGCCACCCTGTTATTACTGTCAAGCCTTGTATATCCAGGGAAAAGAGAATCCTCTATCGTATAAATTTTAGTCGGCACCAACGGGGCAATGGAATCTGTTGTCATGAATTCCTTGCTTTTCGTAGGATCAAAAGATGTAATTTCAGGGCTGGCGTTGCCGGAAATATCCCAAGACACTATGCCAATCGAATAAGACTTATCACCTTTATTTGATTGCGTGCGAAGGCCATTAATTGTCAAGCGGAAACGATTATTATCAACATTATCGGGATCATAGCTATTGCCATCTAAAACGACAATGTCCAAGTAATTTCGTCCACGGATTCCAGGGGCGATTTCTTCAACTTTCAATTCACGCAAATTACCAGAAGTATTCTTCTTGATTTGCGCATTGCGTTTGTAAAACTTGTTACCCTGATAATCAAAACCAGACGGAGTTTGGACAATCACGTCCAAATCACGCAGATCTTCATCAGAGTCCTTCGCGTAAATGACAATCCAATAGCCATAGATAGGACCATAGCCTTCACTTACCGTTTGCACATTCGCAATGTCTGTCGGACGGAACCATTCAAACCACGCTCCCGTCGACCAAACTGAATCGCTGCGGAACGTTACAACGCCAGGCGGCTCGACATCACGGAAAGGGAGAGACGTGTGCAGCACAAGTCCAGCCTTGCCTCCGTCAGAATATTCGCAGAACAAGGCTACGTGAAGACTGTCGTACTTTTTTTCCAGAAATTCGCCTATGTAATCCGTAAGATCCAACGTATCGAATTCGCGATCCGTTTTCTCATATTTTTTAAAGAAAGCATGATTTTCTTCTTTATGGGCCTTTTCTATTTGCCTGTCGTTTACAGAAAGTGCAGAGGAATCCACAACATCATGATCCAGCCAGACACACAGCCCAGAATAATCATCCCGGCGAATAGGATAATGATACCTAATTTTAAAGCAAGTCTTGCCTTCGGGCGCCCCCGGAGAACATTCTTTGATAATGGTATAATCGAATACTTCCCTATCAAAGCTGTATTCGGCTTCATCATCATCGTCTGAACAGGCGAAGAGGAAGAACGCAAGAACGGATATGAGATATATTTTAAAATAACGCATAGAATTCACGTGAACAATTTAGAAAATTCACGAAAAACAAACACAGTAAATATAAAATATGGGCCAAGAAAACGCCTATAAAAAGCCTTTATCATAACAAAACGCCGCTGCACTAGGCAGCGGCATTTCATATTCTTTTAGCGATTATTATTTAGAATTGCATATTGCATCTGCACCACTGATTTCGCTGATGTTGAACGGTTGAGTCCATTCGCTCCAATCAGTTTCTCCATTCTTGTCTTTCCAGACAATACGAAGTTGTACATAATATCCGCAAATACCCCTAACATAACTACTAACGCACAGCGCAGTACTAAATTCACTATTCATGATTTTTTGCCATTCAGCTTTATGTGCAGCCGATGTATCGGGATCATAAAGCTTAAAATGATTACTCGCGTCATAGCCATATGTACTGGCACAAGCGCTAAAGACAGTCGTTTTCTTATCAGAGCCGTTAAAATCGGATCCAGCACTGAAGCTCTTCGAAATAGAAGGTTCCTGATAGGGGAACTTTTCATCCCAATAGCAACTGTCACATCTGTCGGACGCCTTCTTTCCTTGGCAGGAGCCCTTATAGAAGTTGTAATTTTCCAAAGATGTAAACCAGCGAGCCTCATAATAAACGGTATCCGTATATTCCGACTCATAGATGTACTTGCTGATAAAGTTTTCCGTTATAGTATAAGTCGCCACGGCGCCTGTATAAGTTACATCTTCCTTCGTTGATGTATCTCTATCCGCTTCAAAGGCCGTTGTATAAACCATTGTAATCTTAGTCGTCGGAGTCGGAACGTTAAGCGCCATGTATTCGCGGTACGGGATATCCGGAGTCAACTGGATAGCCTCCGTAAAGGCGGACGTATCACCGCTATTGACGACTGCCACACGGTAATACGTTTCAATTTTATCGCGGCCCTGGATGTAGTAGTTGCGAACGTTGCCACTAATTTTAAAATCCTTACCATCTTTCTTGAGTGTTGTCCATTTGAAATCCTTGAGCTTGGAGGTCTGGACAAGGAAGAACCTATTGGGGTCTTCTTTCAAATCATTGTATTTCCAGCTAAGCTCCCAAATGCTCGGTGCAATACGGCTTATCGCAAGATCTGTCGGGACATTGCTGGTCACCAGGTTCGAATCAATATCGGAATAGCCGTCCGCCTTAATTTGCAGACGGTTACTTTCCTTGGACCTGCCGCATTTGTCAACGGCAACAACGCGGTAATACTTGCCCGCCTTTTTCACACCTTTTAACCTATAGATGGTTACATCGGCATTGGTGGCGCCTTCATTTTCCCATTCCGGAGATTTGGCATCCATATCCAGGAATTCGACTTCAAAACTCGATTCAGGACGGGCATCATTGCGCGAATAATCCCAAGCAAGAATCCAGGAAGAATCCGATTCCTTGGTCACACTGAAATTCGACGGAGCAGCAAGAGATTCCTTAAGGGCTTCACATGCAAAGGCGTTAGCAGTGGAAGCACTTGACTTTTTGGACGATGATGAATTAGAGGACGTGTTCGAGGTAGGCTCATTAAAATCATCTAAATCATCCGGCGAGGAAGAATTAGAGCAAGCACCCAGAGACCACAGGAATGCCGCAGTTACCGTAAATTTCCAAATCATGTTTTTTTTCATAAAAACTCCCTTTGGGGAAAATTTGTTTTACAATCAAATATATTTTTTTTGTGAAAAAAAGGGATACAAAAAATAATATTCAATAAAAATACGGGCCAAAATGTGCGAAAAAGCATGAAAAAAGCTTTTTTGGGACAAAAACCCCCTCCCGAATCAAATCCAAAAAAAGCTATTGAAGAGACAAGACTGTTTTTAAAAAATTACCGGCGAATACGAAGATGAAAGTTGCCCGAACGGGCCAAATAAAAGCCACGATGCAGACCGCGCATGTGAATTTCACTCCCGTAACCGCCCTTGACCAAAACACCGTTCATGTCGAACAACGACCAAGAAGCTTCGATTGTTAAACGGACAATTTGGGCTTCACGGTCAAACGTTATACCACGTTGAAAAGATTCTATAGCAGAACCAGGATGTGCACGAAATTCATCGGAAATCGCAGTCTTACTCGTGTCCTTCACACCTTCGTCGAACTTGATGTTGCCGATGAGCGTTTCGCCGCCAAGGCCTTCCGCCGTCAAGTAGAAGTCCTGCACGCCCGAAAGTTCCGGCATGTTGGAGCAGCGCACGTCAATCCACTTGTTCGCATCGCCCGCCAAGGGCAACTCGCACTTGGAAATCACGTTGCCCTTCTTGCTTTCCTTGCGGATGTTCAAGGTGCCGCCCGTGCCGTTTTTCACCTGCACAAGCACGCCCGGGCCCACGATAGAATCCGTAATCACGTTCTCGAAAATCGCGTAACCGCCGTCCTTGATGGCGAGCTCGTCCTTATCCGTCAAACGCACGCGGATGCCGTTATCGAAACCGTTCGCCGGAATCGTATCGCGGATGATACGCAAGAAGTCGAGACGGTCGAGTTCCGCATAATGCTTGCCCTTCGTAATCTCGATGAAGTTCGAACCGCGCTTGAGTTTTGTGGGGATGTACACCACAGACTTCTCGGGGAAAGCGCTCCACGCACCCGTCAGCGGCAACTGAATTTCCTGTTTCTTGCCGTTGATGCTCACAAAGTGAGAGCTACCGTTCGCACCGTCTTCGGTCCAGTTGTTGTCATAGCGGTAACGGATAAGGTAATCACCCGCCTGCGGGATAATCATCGGCAGGCGGATCTTGCTATCGTCGTAATTGATGTAGGCGCAAAATTCTCCGTTCGAAGCCTTGGAACTGCTCGAAATATCCACATGCGTCAAGGCGCCGTGTTCAGCCTCGGCACTCAGATAACGCCCGAGGAACGGTTGCCCGAGTTCCGGCCAGCCGTCATCGGTATAGACGATATCGCGAACTTGGATGTAAGAATTACCGCCGTCGTTCTTGTCGTAGTAATGGTTCACAAAGCGCTGGCGGTTCACGTCCTGGAACGCCTCGCCACCCGCAGGTCCGTAGTAGCGCCCGTAACGACTCAACAGGATCGTACCGCCGCCATCCAGCAGCCTCTTGCCCGACTTGTCGACATAGCCGCTCGTAATCGTTTTGGAACGCCCGACCGTCGTCTTGTAAGAATTGTTCTCGAGGTCCGCACCCTTCTTGCAGCAGTTGTCCCACGCCGTAAACAAATAGTAATAGCCATTATGCTCAATGAGACTTGCGCCCTCGATGCCCGAGCCACCGCGGTTCGCGATGTTGATCATCTTCGCACCATTCTTCACCTTGCCCGTTTTCTCGTCGAGTTCAAGAATGTGGATGCCCGTGCCCCACGAACCGAACGCCATCCAGACCTTGCCATCGTTGTCCTTCAGCACCGCCGCATCAATCGCATTGTACGAATCGCTCTTGACCGTGTGAATCACCTCGCCCATGTCCGTCCAGCCATAATCCGGCTTTGTCGGGTCGATTTCCTTGCTTGCCATGAAGCCCATGCCCGACGAGCGTATGCCCATCTCGGAACCGCAATAGTACATGCGGTATTCCCCGCCGATGTAATGGATATCAGGCGCCCAGATGTCAATCATGTTCGGCGCGTACTTGTAAAGCCACTGCGAAAACTTCGGCATGGCCTGTTCGCCTTTCTTCCAGTTCAGCGCATCTTCGGAAAACTGCATCAGCATGTGGTTATCCGTCGTCGCGAGCGCATAGCCGTCCTCGTAACGGATAATGTCCGGGTCATGCCCCGCCCAGCGCGTCTCCTTCGCGTACCAATCGGCCGCAAAAACCTGCCCCGCCAGCAGTGCAGAAAATACAAAAAACACGTTGAATCTTTTCATAACGCCTCACTTTTCCACACTGCCAAACCAGTTTAAATATATAATAAAAAATATTACGCTAATCCAAAATATAATGGAATGTATATCGAAACTCCCATTAGCCATTTTGCCCTGTACAAATAGGCGGCTTCAAATTCTACAAAAGCAAAACCAACTCTTGCGGACCATCCACAATCAAAATTTAAGTCAGTCAACCCGATTTCTGGACCTGAATCAATATGAGCTGAACCAAAATCCCAAGTGTAATCCAAAGCCGGGCTTATATACAAAGAAAAACTACTCTTGTTGAAAAGAGTTTCAACTCTAACAAAAGCATTTAGCATATGCATTGGAAAACAGGGACCTTCATCAGGATTCTTCCTTTCTGATTGTAATAATGTGGAACCAGGAAGAAGTCCAATATCCAAGCCTATATTCGTTCTTCCATAATTAATCTTATGGCCTGCAAAGAACGAATAGGGAAATACCGCCGCTGCAGAAATTCCAATAGAAAACAGTAATGTCAATAATATAAGACGCATTTATTCTCTTACACCTCGTATATTTTTCGCAAATTCGCGGGCAGCACATTTTTCCGCAACTTCCTTGTTAGAAAGTGTTGTATAAGTTTCACGCGGGGGCATAAAACTTTCAAACGTCTTTTCAATTGTCACGGCATCGTACACATGAGAATGTATAGCATTCGGAAAATACAGGCGGCGGAGCGTTTTGCGCTTGTAGTCTTTGAGAACGACCGAAGACGCATAGCCATCAAGAACCTCAGCTGTAGAAAGTTCCTGGCTGTAATCTTCAACTGATTTTTTCAATTTTCGGACGACCGCCGATTTTTCTGGGTCCAGCAAAGTCCACTTGCCATCTGGAGCGCCACCGAGTTGGCTTTTTAATTTCCGTTCAGCATAATCATAGTCGGTATTGGCACACATGTCGTAGGTAAACTGGAAAAATACGGAGTCGTTCCTTTCGCGGAAAGAGACTGTTTTGCTATCGTCGCCCCACGCATCAAATTCAGACAAAAACATTTCATAATCCACACCCTGGGAGGCTGCCAAGTAGTCTTGTTCCAAAGGTTCATCGAAGATTTCCCCATAAGGATGAACGATGCAACACCAGCCGAAGAGCAAGAAAATAAAGAGTGGGAGAATCACGACAAGGGGAACACAAAACCGATGCCAGATTTTTTTCGTATCGAAAGCCCGACCAAAAAATCCACATACAATAAAAGAGAAAATATAGGATAACATCATCGCAAGGGACATCGCCAGCGAGAACAAGCTATCGAACGCTTCGTCTCTGAGTCTATAGACCAAGAAAACATAGCCGCAAATAAGAGCGCAGAAAAGAACAATCCATAGGCCAAGCCAAAGCATTTTAAAGCGAAATTTTTTATAAAACAAGCCAAGCAAAAAACTCAGCAAATGCGGCAAAATAAACAGGGATATCACGAACAGGATTTCCGACAATTGAGGATCACCGAAAAGTTCAAGCATTTGCCACAGGAAATTTATCATAAGGTTCAATATATAATTTTTTGATCATCAAGAGTCTTTAGAAAGCGGAATCGACCTAGCGAGACATATTACGGGTCTTAGAAACCCTTTTGCCAAAGGGGGATGCCTCCCCCTCGCTTCTGCCCCATGTCATCCCCGCCACCATTTTGTCATCCCCGCGAAGGCGGGGATCTTCCTGTGGCATACGCTACCCCCTCGCCTAAGGGGCTCCACCCCCTAAAACCCCCGAATTGTCATGCCAAGTTCAACCCGGCATCAACCTTTAATGAAGAATCTTTTTTCCAATATCGGTTATAATATTTTTCAGGACTTCTTTTTCTGCTTTTGAAAACTTGTCGATAGACAAAACCCTTGTTTTCCAATGCTCAAAATGTTGTTGAGGCAATTCTTTTTCATTAAAGATATTTATTAAATCGTCCTTCCAACTAGCGATATTATATATGATTTTAGGGACCCTTATTCCTGCGAGGTCTTGTCGACCACCAGCAGAAAAAGTATCTCGAAAAGATGGATTTATGACGCCCTGCGTCTGAAGAAGCCATTTCGACGCGTCATTATAGTTTCCCTCAATAATGTTTGGAAAAGATGTTAATAAATAAGCCCGAAGGAAATGCTGTTCTTCTCTTGAAAGTTGGTTCCAAAACTGCATTTCAAGACCAACCATTTCATTTGCAAATTTTTGATCTTCTAGTTCTAATGAGTTAATTTGGTTGGAATTTGGGGAATACCACCAGAAATCATCATCTACTTTTCGCTTTTTTAAATTTGATTTTCGTTGTTTTACGATGAAATCTTTAAATGCATCAAATGGATTTTTCATTTGACGAATTTCTTCGTATGTTTTTCCCAGTTTGCTGAACAAGGAATCTTGCTCTGATGCCTCCATGTCAAGCATATAACGGGGGCTATGCGTAACGGCTACGTTTTCAACACATTCTTCAAAAGGCTTGTATATTATTTTGAAAGGCTTTTGCTTAGCGCAAAAAATATGAATACGACTGACATCTGGAATTCTTGTGGATTCCATAATGCTTCCGCCCATTACCTTCCAAGATTTGTTGCGGGTGCTGATAGTCTTTACTTCTATTCCCAATGCTTGTTTTTCGTTTATACGTGCAACGATGTCTGGAAATTTGTGACCGCTTATATATTCTATTTTCCACGGAATATGCAAATCCTTTGATGACTCTAATAAAGCGACATGCACATCTTCTTCAAAAGATTTCCAAAAATCCTTTTTTTGAGAAACTGCTGGTTGCGATTCTAATTTATCTTTAGCAAGACTTAACAGATTATCAAAAGTTTTCTTGACCTTCGCCTCATTGATGTTAATATTTTCGCCAATAGCAAAAGAGTTCATTTTTATTCTCCAAACAAATCATTCCAAAGCGTTTCGAGTCTTTTTCCTATGGAGTAACCCAACAATGGCGGGACTGCGTTTCCAATGACTTTATAGGCATCAGATGAATTGACTTTGTTTATTCCGTCGTTAAAGATGAATTCGTAATCGTCTGGGAAAGTCTGAATTCTTGCGCATTCGCGTACGCTTAAGCGACGTTCCTGTAATCCTTTTTCTAATTCAGACGATATTTTCCCTCCATGTTCTTCGCTCAATCTGCGATATTCAATATTACCATGATGTTCGCTTCGTATAGTAGGACCAACACCATTCATATCGATTTCGGAACTGCCCTGCATTTTGCCGTAGTATTTCGCTTTTGAATAAGCTTTTTGTGCGGCATCGGTGCTTTCGTCGGGCTCCTTCAATCCAACGAAGGCATCCTTGCAGGTAACGATTTTTTGAAGACCTTCTCCATGCGTCTTTATCGGGTATGGATAATACGCCGATTTTTCGGAGTTCTTTTCAATGTCAGCAAGAATTTTGGGATTGGCATATTTTCTTGAAATGCCTATGAAAACAACACGTTCTCGACTTTGTGGAACGCCATATTCCCAAGCTTTCAAAACTTGAGCGTCAACAACGCAATAACCTTTATCGATGTTTCGAAAATCTGTTTCGATAATCTTCTTTGCGTCGCCTAATGAAACAAGCCCTTTCACATTTTCAGCAATAAAAATTTTAGGCTTGACAATTTCGATGACTTGTTTCATCCAAAGATACAAGGTACCTCTAGATTCATTTTCAGCATGTTCTTCGTTAACTCCATTATGACTTTTGGCAGAATCAAAGCCAAGACGTTTTCCTGCAACCGAGAAATCTTGGCAAGGGAACCCTCCCGTAACCACATCGATATTTTTGGGAAATTGAAAAGTTCCTTGCCTACTTTCTTTTACTAAATCCACTATGGATTTGAGTCGATAAACATCTTCAATATTCTTTCGATTACCAAAAAAGTGATTCCACGCCTTTTGTGCACATGGTAGAATGTCATTTGCAAAGACCGTCTCAAAACGGTTCTTTTTCAACCGAACAAAATTTCTATTAACGTTATATTCAATCCAATCTGGATGGATGTTTTCGTTAACGGATTTCTTGAGAGTGACAAAACCACCCTCGAGCCCAAGATCAAGTCCTCCACAACCGGAGAACAAAGAAAGCACACGAAGTGCGTTCTTGCCAGAAGCCATAACGCCTCGATGTTCCTACGGAACAGGTGAAATGTTCTGTTTTCACTTCTGTTCACGAAACATCGATATGCTTCGACAAGAGAATGCCCAAATAGAACTCACCCCAAAGAGGTGAGTTCCATTTGTCCAATTCCTGCTGCGTTAAAAAATTGGTCGTATTTTAAGGACGCAAGAACGGGAGCAAAAACGTTTGTCTTTGTTCCTACCCTCAATATTCAATAAAACAAAAAAGCGTGGTATCGAATACCTGTTCGTCCTTAGGCAACGACCAAGAAGCCC
This sequence comes from Fibrobacter succinogenes, assembly GCA_902762795.1. Lineage (GTDB taxonomy): Bacteria > Fibrobacterota > Fibrobacteria > Fibrobacterales > Fibrobacteraceae > Fibrobacter > Fibrobacter succinogenes_E. The sequence goes on from CACWPM010000008.1 coordinate 21,668, forward strand.
TACGCAAAACAAGCAAACGACCCACGCCCTAATTCGGGTGTGCGTTGTAAGCCTTATTCTTATTACGTAAAACTTTGGTCGTGTTTTAAGGACGCGAGAATAAGAGCAAAAACTGTAAAACCGGACGCTCCGAACCATTCGGTACGGGGCTATGTCAACTGCAATATAGATTATTAGAACGGCAAAAGATGACACACACCCCGTCCAAAAGGAAAAAAGCCATATTTTCCAAAAATCTCTTGACATTCCCCCCTTGAGGAACTACATTTATTAGTGAACAAATGTTCTAGTGCTCAAAATTTCAAAACATTGCGGTTTTACGCTTGTCCGCAGGGAGGTAAAAAAAATGAAGTTGAATGTGAAGGACCAGGAAATTCGCCTAATCAAGCATCTTGAAGAAGATTACATCTGCCTCACCGATATCGCCAAATGGAAAAATCCAGATGCCAACGCCGTAATTGCGAATTGGATGCGAAATAGAAACGTCTTGGAATACCTAGGACTTTGGGAAAAGCTGTATAATCCCGATTTTAAACCCCTCGAATTCGAGGGGTTTAAAAAGGAGGCCGGGCTCCATGCCTTTACTTTGTCTCCCCAAAAATGGATTTCAGCAACCAAAGCAATCGGTATCATCTGCAAATCCGGACGATACGGGGGAACCTACGCAAACAAGGACATTGCGTTTCACTTCGCAAATTGGATTTCGGTTGAATTCGAATTGTATATATCACATGAGTTCCAGCGCCTCAAGGCTGCGGAACAGGCTCAATTAGGATGGTCGCTACGTCGTGAACTCTCAAAAATCAACTACCATATCCATACAGACGCCATCAAGCGGAATTTGATTCCGGCAACACTTAAAAAGCAACAGATGAGCATGGTTTATGCAAATGAAGCCGATGTTTTAAATGTTGCATTATTCGGATTTACTGCTAAGGAATGGCGCGATGCGCATGCCGATTTACAGGGCAATGTACGAGACTATGCGACGGTAAACCAGCTTATATGCCTTTCGAATATGGAATCGCTGAATTCCGTCCTGATCAAGGAAGGTTTGCCGCAGCCAGAAAGGTTGATAAAATTGAATCAGATTGCGATAAGCCAGATGACGGTACTAGAATCCATCGGAGAGAACAAACAGCTGAAATAAAAAAAGGAGGTGGACAAAAATTTTGACCACCTTGCCAAACTGATAACCCCTAGAACATCACCCGGTACGGGATTTGCTTGTCGAAGCGACGGCCTTTGAGGTCGTGATAGCCCTTGCGAGTGGGCAACACAGCATTTTCAGAGCGAACGGTGCGCGGAGTAATCGCGGTCGTACCCGAGGAACTCGAGGTAATGTCTTTGCCGCTGGAACTGGAACTCGGGTCGCCACATGGTTCCTGATTGCAGACAATCTCCCCCGACGAATTCGCGAACACGATGTTCCTGACAATAGCTTCACCCGAAACACCGGATGCCGTCAGGTAAAAATCCTTCACGCCGCCAAGGCTCTTGAGGTTCGAGCAGTTCACCGTCATCCAGCCGTCAGCATTCGATTTCGCGTTGGCCGCCATCAGTTCGCATTCCGAAAGAACGGCCCCGTCCTTCTTGCCGTCACGAATGCTGAGTTTGCCGCCTGTAAGGCTCTTCACCTCGATCGCCACTTCCATGGACTTGAGCGAATCCGTCACCACGTTCTCGAAAATCGCATAGCCGCCATCCTTGATAGCGAATTCATCTTTGTCAGTAAGGCGCACGCGGATACCGTTGTCAAAACCGTTCGCCGGAATCGTATCGCGAATCACGCGCAAGAAATCAACGCAATCAAGTTCCGCGAAGTTGCCGTTCGGAGAAGGTTCCAGCTCGATGAAGTTGCCACCGCGCTTAAGCGTTGCAGGCACCATCACCACAGACTTTTCGGGAAACGTTCCCCAGGAACCCGTGGGCGGGAGCGTCACCGTCTGCGACTTGCCATTCACCGTCACCTTGTGCGTCGCGGCAGCATCGCCACCGTTGGCGTAGCGGTAACGCAACAGATACTCCCCTGCTTGCATGATATTCATCGGCAAACGAATCTTGGAGCCCGCAGTATTCACGTACGCGAGGTATTCGCCGTTCGAAGCGGTATTGCTACGAGTAATCGCAAGGTCGCCCGATACCGCACGTGTCAAAATGCCGTGCTCGACTTCGGCACTCAAATAACGCCCGAGGAAAGGCTGTCCCATCTCAGCCCAGTTATCCTCGGTAAACACGACATCACGGATATGAATGTGGTTGAACTTGTCGCCATTCAAATCGTAATAGTGATGCACAAAGCGCACACGGTTCAAGTCCTGGAAAGCCTCGCCGCCGCCAGGCCCCACGTAGCGCCCGTAGCGTTCCAAAAGAATCGTGCCACCTCCATTAGCCATATCATAGCCAGCACGGTCTTTATACGGACCTGTTACTTTATCAGCACGACCATAAGCAGTTTTGTAAGTCGTCTTTTCAATATCGTTGCCCTGCTGGCAGCACTTGTCCCAAGCCGTAAAGAGGAAATACTGGCCCCCATGTTCAATGAGGCTCGGGCCTTCTTCGGCGCCTTCGCTCGCCTTGCTTGTACGCCGTGCGATATTGTAAACCGTCTTGTCATCGCTCGCCTGGTAACCCGTCTTTGCGTCTAGCTTGATCAGCTGGATTCCAAGTCCGAACGAGCCGAACGCCATCCAGTAATTGCCCTGCGTGTCGCGAACAACATCGGCATCAATCGCATTGTACTTGTCCGATGCCACCGTGTGGAAAACGTGACCATGGTCCGTCCAGCCATAGTCCGAAGTTCCCGGCATAATGGATTTGGTTGATTGATAGCCTATCGCAGACGTGCGCTTGCCAAAGACGGACACACAATAATACACACGGTATTCGCCGTTCATGTAGTAAATGTCAGGTGCCCAAATACCTTCGGTTGTAGGTGCATATTGGTAGGCCCACTGCGGGATTTTACTCACCGTCAATTTGTGATTTTGCCAATTGTAGGCGTCTTCCGATGTCCACAGTTGCAAATTGTTGTTCGTACTCATGAGGGCGTAACCGTCCTCGAAGCGTACCATGCTCGGGTCATGACCCGGCTGCAAGTTGTCCTTGGCGTACCAATCGGCAGCCGATACTGCGGAGACGCCAAAAGTCACAAGAGTCGCAAAGTTCGCGAGAGTCGCGCATTTCACGAAAGTCACTAAATTAGCAAGTTTCGCACGATTCACAAAATTCCAAACATTCATACCAAACTCCTTAAAAATTCAATCTATAAAGACTGCAATTAAATATTTTAAAATATCATAATAATCAGTCATTCTCCGAAAGAGAACCCATACATCTCGTAAGCGCAGTTAGAACCGTATGGTTCCTCCTAGCGGAGGATGACTCAACCACATCATTTCACCATAACCTTTGCGGTTGCACGGTCAGTGCGAACAAAGTACATTCCCGAGCAAACGGAATGTACTTGGATTTCACGACCGAAACCGCGACGCACAACAACACCATTCACATCAAGCAATGTCCACCTCGTTTCATGCTCCAAACGAATCACACGCGCGCTAGCATCGTAACGAACCTGTTGCATGGTCTGCGCATTCAGCGCCCCCGCAGAACCGCGCGATTCCCGCACAATTCCCGTCGGCGGTTCCACTTTCGGAAGTTCCGCCTTCGCAAATTGCACTTTCTGGTTGTCCGTTCCCGTGCGCACCCACGTAATCAGCGGCATTCCCACATCCTTCGAGATGTTCAGCACATCGCCGAGGTAATCGCTATCGTAATCGGCAAACAAGAAGTAACCCTTCTTCGCCGATGCATTTTCGATGCGGATTTCGCAAGCTTTTTCAGACGTTTTCACAGTATCCAACAAAATCTTGGACGGGCAATAGTAGCGGCCCGTTGCAAAATTTTTGAGCGTATAATAACGCGCGGAATCGCCCTTCGCAAGCACCCAAAGTTGCGCTTCGTTCTTTTCGTCCGCTGTCTGCTGCATCACGACACCTTCGCTATCTTCAAGCGCCAAATTGCTATGCGAAACCGTCAAACGGTAACCGCCTTCTTCAATAAGCGCATTATTGACAGGATCCACGCCATCCGTATGCTTAATTTTCTGAATCAAGCCATCGCGATCGTAATAGAGGTAATCGATGTTCACGGAACGGCGGTATGTCCAGCCACCCGGAGAATTTGCACCGTGGTACATGAAATACCAGTGCCCAAGATACTTGAAAATCGCCTGATGGTTCGTCTCGGAATTGTCCATCTTGTCGTTGATAACGCCTTTTTGCGTCCACGGTCCGTTCAGGCTCGGCGCCATGGAATAATTCGTCGTCGAAGGGTAACCCGAAGCATAGCTGAAGTAGTAATTGCCGCGGAAATAGTGCATCCACGGAGCTTCAAAAAAATCCTTGATCTTGATATCTTCGGGCGTACTTGCAAGCTCAATCATATTATCCTTGAGCTTCACGCGGCGGCCCGCATTCCACGAGCCCCAATACATCCAGATATCGTCACCATCGTAAAAAATGGCGGGGTCAATGTTCAATTTTACATCGTTCGGCGTATTGTCGGTGATAAGCGCTTGCCCGATAGCGTCCTTCCACGGTCCAGACGGATGATCTGCCACGGCAACGCCAATTGCAAAGCCTTCACTCCCGTTTTCCTTGATTGTACCATGATGGACAGCCACGTACCAGTAAAACTTGCCATTTCGGTATTCGCAGTGGCCCGCAAAAGCGCTCGCATTCGCCCATTTGAACGTCTTGACGCTCAAAACAGCCCCGTAATCGTGATAATGTTCCATATCATCGGTCACGAGCACGTGCCAGTCGTTCATAATGAACGATTTATTGTTATTGCCCTGCGGTCCCTGTTCATCGTGCCCCGCAAAAATGAAAAGCGAATCGTTATGCACGAGCGCAGCGGCATCGGCAGAATAAAAATCAGTCGTGAGCGGATTAGCGGCCCTGGCAAACGCAAAGCACAAAGCCACAACAAGGCTTACGCAAAAACACGCATCACAAACAACGCGCTTCAACATAGCGAGAAATACAAAACTCCTAGTTCCCATAAACATCTCCAAATACACCATTCTATAACAAACCCAGTATGTTAAATATACACTTAACAAAAATAAAAGTCCACATATTTATTTATGGCAACGCACATTTTTGATAAAAACCGGCACATTTTTATAAATATTTACGAATTAAAAGTCAACACTACCATTACCGCAATATCGAAAAAGCATAATTACCAGTCAATAGCGAATTTAGAACTAATTTAAAGTTTCAGTTTTACAGAAGGAAACCGGAAATAGACAGAAGCCAATAAACAGGATTGCAATGAATACGTTTTTACTTATCAAACTCGACACATCTCATCTAGCAACTAAAGACAAACAACAAAAAAACAAACAAAGCGTATCATAAAAACGCTATATGATTCACGCAGCTTCAAAATTCATTTATTTATAATATTTTTATAGTGAATAATCAAAAAAAATTATTAAATTTCATGTTGGGTAAAAATAAATTAGGAGAGTGTTTATGGAAAAAATTTCGTTGGCCGCACTTTGCGCCGCGTCAGCGGTTTATGCTGGCCCATTCGAAACCTGGAACGGAGCTGACGGAAATCCACAAGTTCAAACCGGACTTGGGAACGAAACAGAAACAAACGGTTACTGGTACACCTACGAAGACTATGCTTCTTTTTCATGCGTAACAGACGCTATAGATCCACCCTTTATCACTTGCACGGATGCAACGCTTGACATATGTAAAGGATTTTGCGGAACTGCACGCCTCCACCAAGGAACTTCGGCTACAAAAGCTTTTATAGGCGTCGGCTTCAACATTGTTGGCGAAACGTCTACTACCAACAATACTCCAGCCGCAGGCGACGCATCCTCCTGGGGCGGACTTTGTGTTACTTACACTTCAGATGTTGATTTACAACTTGAACTCGGCCTTGGGGACATCGTTGATTCAACCATTTCCTACGCCAATCCAGCAGTAACACTCCCTGCAGCAAAATCCGCAGACATTCTATCGCCCAACGGAACTAACGGCAACAAAGTAGTCGTCAGTTGGTCTGACTTTAAACAACCTTCCTGGTATGACGGAGCCGTAAAAATTGATGGCGAAACCGCAGTCAAGCAACTCGTCGCCATTCACTTCAAGCTTCAAGCAGACCCCGGTAACTACGACTTCAATATCTGCGCGGTCGGTCCGAAAGATGGGACATGCCCAGAGAAATGCGGAATGCCATCTTCGTCGCAAGCCATCAAGATTGCTCGCGGAACATCCGCAGTCAAAGCCATTTTAAATGGACGCTCACTTGGATTTACAGGAATCAAGTCCACCGCCGCCATCGAAGTATTGAACTCGCTTGGGCAAGTCGTGATGAAGGGCACCATTGGTTACGCCGCAACGCTCAACCTTGCATCGCTCGATGCAGGAATTTATATGGTGCGTGTAAGCGGGACAAATATCGATTTCGCAAAGAAGATCATGCTGAGATAATTTGGAGAGTCGATGATGAAAAATATTACACTGGCAGCACTTTGCGCAGCATCAGCGGTTTATGCTGGCCCATTCGAAACCTGGAACGGAGCCGATGGAGCCCCCAAAGTAGAAACCGGACTAGGCAACGAAACAAATACCTACGGAACATGGTACGATTATAACGACAACTTTAGTGGTGGTGAATCAAAAATCATATATCCAGTTGATCCATGCCACGAATACTCCACATGCGCTCCTCACTATATGGATTCGGTTATTGAACATTGCGAAGGAGTATGCGGAACGGCCAATCTCTATAGAGGCTCATCGACAACAAAACCGTTCTCCGGCATGGGATTCAACATAGTCGGGGAAGCATCCCCCACCGACAACACGATAGTCGCGGGTGACGCCTCCGCCTGGGGCGGGTTCTGCGTAACCTACACATCAGATACAGATATATCCCTGGAACTCGGCCTTGGTGACGAAATCGATTCAACGATGAATTACGCAAATCCAGCCGTAAACCTTCCGGCATCTAAAACGGACAAGAAGGTTGTAGTGTCGTGGTCCGACTTTAAACAACCTTCATGGTATGAAGGCTCTGTCAAATTTGACGGTGAAACGGCAGCAAAGCAACTTGTCGGAGTACATTTTAAAATTCAGGCGGAACCCGGTGAATACAAATTCAGAATTTGCGCCGTTGGGCCGAAAGACGGAACATGCCCGGAAAAATGCGGAATTCCTAGTTCCGAACAGAGAATTAAAGTCGCTCGCGGTGTTACAACAATCAAGACGATTTTGAACGAGCGCACGCTTAGATTTACAGGGATCGAATCTGCCACTACCGTTGAAGTCATAAATTCTCTTGGGCAAGTTGTGATGAATAGCGTTATTGACAAAACAGACGCAAAGCTCAACCTCGCTCCGTTCGATGCGGGAATTTATATGATACGCGTCGAAGGGAACAACGTCAACTTTGCAAAGAAGATTGTTCTGAAATAATTCTGTACGGAGAGCAGCCCCGGGACACATTCGAGAGGCTCAGGGAGGCTCTAACGCAAGGCAACAGCGCTATCCGAAAAACACGAATTTTCCTTACGGAAGGCCACTCGCATCCTATACAGTACATATCGTATCATTAATACAACAAACATTCATACATTTACTTTAAAAATGTGATTTGAAAGTTTTTTATATCAATCTCTTCAAAAAAAACAGCATATATTAGTTAGTAAGGATTAGGAGAGTTGATTATGCTTATACAAAAGATAAAAGTTACAACAAACTAGAAAACATTAGATAATTCGAAAAAGTTCTTTCTATAAAGAGCGAGATAAAAACAGAATTTATCTATACTAATAAAAGTTTCGAGCCTAACTCGAGAATCATTTTTCACAGTACAACAGTCATCACCACAAACACGGAGACGACCTATTACGTTTTGTTGTTGACCCAGCTTCGGTTTTGGGGGTGTACCTTCATGTACCTTACAACAAAGTAGCGTTTAGAACAAATTTACTTTCACAAATCAACATTAGGATTAGGAGAACAAATCATGAATACCAAAATCACATGGGCAGCGGCATTTCTTGCGGCCTCTGCAGTATACGCAGCAAGTACATTCACAACTTGGGATGGCAATGACGGTCTGCCCCAAGTTCAAACCGGGCTTGACAACGGTACTCAAACATCAGGTTACTGGTTCAGCTATGGCGACACAGATGACGGTGGCGGATCCAAAGTCGTTTGGCCCGTAAAAATAGGCACCGATGACTCCGATCAAGCCCTGGACTCTGTTATTACTCATTGCAAAGGCGTTTGCGGTACAGCATCATTAGTCAGGGGAACATTGACTTACCCACCATTTGTAGGCATAGGCTTTAACATCGTCGGTGAAGGCGACAACGGCAATCCGGAAGCAGCCGATGCAACACCTTGGGGAGGACTCTGCATTACTTACGAATCTCAATACGGTCCGGAGCTTGAACTAGGTCTTGGCGACTTCGATACAGAAATTCAATACGCAAACCCGGTAGTATCTCTCGCCAAAGCAACAACTGCACCCTTAACAAAAGCCATTCCATGGTCCGAATTCAAACAACCTGTTTGGTACCGCGGTGATACAAAAATCACTGGACCTGAAGCAGCCAAGCGACTTGTCGCAATCAAGTTCAAAATACAAGCTAATGAAGGTGATTACACATTCAACATCAAAAAAATCGGTCCATACGTTGATTGCTCCTTAGATGATATCAAGACTATCCGTAGCGCATCTTCTGCAAAAGCAATACTTTCTGGAAGAACTCTCGGCTTCACAGGCGTAAATACAGCAACCGCCGAAGTCATAAACCTCCAAGGACAAGTTGTTGCCAAGCAAGCAATCAACAATAAGGCATCGACAATCAATCTTAAAACACTCGATGCCGGAATCTACATGGTTCGGGTCACAGGAAAATCCGTCAATTTCTCGAATAAAATTGTGTTGAAGTAATCAATATGAGATAGTGGATTCACCACTACGACTCAAAAAAAACACCCTTGGGTTTTGTTCATTTACCCAAGGGTGTTTTACATCCAATTTCCTGATCGTGAGCCGTAAGCGACCGGTACTAACCGGTCGTGTTCGTGGGAGCGAGGCGATGACGGAGTCCCCGCCTTGCTTAAGAGCCGAGCGGTCTCATTAACCGTGAGCGAGAAACGCCTGGCATTAGCCAGGCGTTTTCGCGAGAGTGAGCGTCGCTCACATATTTCTATGGATTCTAGACGCGAACGGTCTTTCGTGAGCCGTAAGCGACCGGTATTAACCGGTCGTGTCGGCGAGAGTGAGCGTCGCTCACATATTTCTTTTTGATTCTAGACGCGAACGGTCTTTCGTGAGCCGTAAGCGACCGGTACTAACCGGTCGTGTCGGCGAGAGTGAGCGTCACTCACATATTTCTATTGATTCTAGACGCGAACGGTCTTTCGTGAGCCGTAAGCGACCGGTATCAACCGGTCGTGTTCGTGACCTTTGGCCACTTAGCGCTTTAGCGCTTATGTGGACATGGCCACCTTTAGGTGGTAGCGAGGCGATGACGGAGTCCCCGCCTTGCACAAGAGCCGAGCGGTCTGATTTCCCGTGAGCGAGAAACGCCTGGCATTAGCCAGGCGTTTTCGCGAGAGTGAGCGTCGCTCACATATTTCTATGGATTCTAGACGCGAACGGTTACGTATGTGCGTCGACCCATTCGGCGTTCTTCTTGCAAGCTTCGACAGACTTGTCGAAAGCAGCCTTTTCTTCGGCGCTCATCTTGACTTCGATAATCTTTTCGACACCGTTTGCGCCAACGACAACCGGCACGCCGCAGTAGAGGCCCTTCACGCCGTATTCGCCATTGAGCATGGCAGCGCAAGAGAACACATTCTTCTTGTCGAGGAGGTAAGCTTCGGCCATGTGGATAGCAGAAGTTGCCGGGCTGTAGAAAGCAGAACCGCGACCGAGGAGATTCACGATTTCGCCACCCGCACCAGCGGTACGCTTTGCAAGTTCAGCAAACTTTTCCTTGCTCATGAGCTGAGAAACCGGGATACCGCCAACAGACACGCATTCCATGATGGAAACCATCGTGTCGCCGTGACCGCCCATAACGAGAGCCTTGACGTCTTCAACAGAAACGCCGAGTTCGTCAGCGACGAAGCAAGCGAGACGAGCGGAGTCGAGCACGCCAGCCATGCCGATGACCTTGTTGGCCGGAAGGCCGGACTGCTTCTGCATGTTGTAGACCATGGCGTCGAGCGGGTTCGTAATAACAATCACGAATGCATCCGGAGCGTTTTCCTTGATGGCTTCGGCAACCGTCTTGATGACGCCGCAGTTTTTGTCGAGGAGGTCGTCACGGCTCATGCCCGGCATACGCGGGAAACCGGCGGTCACGATAACAACATCAGCACCCTTGATGGCAGAATAATCAGTAGAACCCTGAAGATCGACGGACGAGTTGATGACGGAGCGGCCTTCCATAATGTCGAGAGCCTTGCCCTTCGGCATGCCCTGAGTCTGTGGAATGTCGATAAGAACAACGTCGCCAAGATTCTTCTGGGCGAGCACGAGAGCCATTGTACCACCGATTTGACCAGCACCAACGAGTGCAATCTTCTTTCTTGCCATGATTAGACCTTCCTTTTAAGGTATTTAAAATTTTACGTACCAAATATAGCAAAAGAAATGTAAAACCGGCAATATGAACCAATGTTACATATTATTTATTTGAGGAGGAAATGGGGAAAGCCTTCCCCTCGCTCCAGCCCCGGCATACGTCATTGCGAGGAACATGGTGACGAAGCAATCTATGCCGGGTCTTCCGCTACCCTTTCGCCTAGGGGCTCCGCCCCTAAAACCCCATAAGACAAGTGCCGCGCCAAATGTGCTTGCACAAATTGGCATAGTCGAGTCGCAGGGGATTCTACAAAAAAACATTGAAAAGCAAAAATATACATTATTGCTATATTAACCGCATGAAGTTTTTGGCAATTATTGTGTTGAGCATTTCCCTACTTACATCGAGTAGTTTTGCAATATCGCTTACCCCACCGCAAGTTTATGCCGTTAACGAAAACAAACCAATAACACCATCCGAAGATCCAAAGGACCTCACAAGTCTATACATATTTATAGCACGATTCTTTTCTGTATATATTACAGCTGGAGGCGTTGTTACAACAATTGCAGCGAGTTGTCTCTATAGTGCAGGCTCTAAAAAATCCAACATATCCATTGCCGCTGGTATCGGAATAACGATTTTAGGCGGATTCGGCATTTACTGGTCATTCTAATTGCGCACCTCTGAATAACTTTTTTTCTAACAGCATTTTCCAATGCATTTCAGCAACCAATAACTAGTAACCAGTAACCAAAAAACTATATTTGTGCCCACTATGAGTATTGCTATTCCTCAACTGCCTAAGGGCACACGCGATTTTTATCCGGAAGCCGAACGCATCCAGAATTATATTTTTGACACCTGGCGCAAAGTCGCCGAAAGCTTTGCCTACGAAGAATACGAAGGCCCGATGTTTGAACATCTGGAACTTTACACCGGAAAGTCCGGCGAAGAAATCGTAAGCCAGCTCTACAACTTTAAAGACAAGGGCGACCGCGAAATTGCGCTCCGTCCCGAAATGACCCCGACACTTGCACGTCTCGTTATCCAGAAGGCCCGCGAACTGAAGAAACCGTTCAAGTGGTTCTCCATGCCGCGTCTGTTCCGCTACGAAAAAGCTCAGAAGGGTCGCCTCCGCGAATTTTTCCAGCTGAACATGGACATCATCGGTACCGAAAGCATCTACGCCGAAGCCGATTTACTCGCTTCTATCGCCACGATGTTGCGCAAGTTCGGCCTCAAGGACAGCGATTTTGCAATTGGCGTTTCGAGCCGCAAGCTCCTCGCCACCTACCTCGAAGAAATTGGCGCGCCGAATCCGGCGCTTGTGTACCCAGTTCTTGACCGTCGCCTGAAAATCGGTCCGGAAGCTTTTGCAAAGGCTCTCACCGAAGCAGGCCTCACCGAAGCGCAGATCAAGCAGCTCGATGACTTTATGAGCTGCAAGTCCATCGAAGAAGTTCGCGCCGCCGTGAAAAGCGAAAATGCAACGGCCGCCCTCAAGGAAATCGAAGACCTCTTTGCAACGCTTGCCGCAGCAGGCTTTAGCGAATGCGTGAACCTCGACCTTTCCATTGTGCGCGGCCTCGCCTACTACACGGGCATCGTTTTCGAAGTGTTCGACAAGGGCAAATCCATGCGCGCTATCGCAGGCGGCGGACGTTACGACAGCCTCACCGAAAAGCTCGGTGGCGACCGCATCCCGGGTGTCGGCTTTGGCATGGGCGACGTCGTACTCGCCGACCTCCTCCGCGAACGTGGACTTTTGCCGAGCCCGAAGCAGCATGTGGACTTTTACATCGCAAGCTTCACGAACGACATGAAGAAGATTTTCGAAACGGCCCAGGTGTTCCGCGCAAACGGCAATTCAGTTTCTCACCCGCTCGCCACGATGAAGATGGGCAAACAGCTGGAACAGGCCAACTACCAGGGCGCCTCCATTGTCGTTTATGTCGATGGTGACAAGGCCCAAGCCGGTCAGTTCGAATACAAGGACCTCCGCGACGGCACCATGCACGTGGGCGATGTCGCCGCAATCGTTGAACGCAGCAAGATGGTTATCGAACCGAAGAAAGTCTAGTTTTCCTAACGACTCCATACAAGCCCCAAAACTTGTATGGATCCTCCTTTGGAGGATGACTGCACGGGAAAAATTCTAGTAACTAGTAACTCAGAACTAATAGCTTAATCTGCATGACACCTGTAAAAGTACTACTCAGCATCCTTTCGTTGTTCTTAACTCTCGGGGTGATGGCTCTTGCATACCCCGAAGACGGAATCCACGTTGGCGATACAACGCTGCGCTACCCTAAGCTTTCCCAAATTTTCGAGAAGGCCGAGACAACAACGGACTCTGCCGGAAACGAAGTCAAAGTCGAACAAGTCGATCCGGAAGAAGCAATCCGCCAGATGATGGAAGAGACTAAGGCGAAGCAGTTTGCAGCGTATTCGGATTCGCTCAAGTACTACGAGGATTTCTTCAGGGAAGGTCGCACTCGTTTTGAACTTCCAAATGACGACCCCACGTGGTTTGACCGTTTCTTCACAAACCTGCAGCAGGCCAAGAAAGATTCAAGCGTGGTTCACGTGATTCATTACGGAGACTCTCAGCTCGAAGAAGACCGCATTTCATCTACGATCCGCGAGGATTTGCAGACAGAATTTGGCGGTAACGGTCCGGGGATGCTCCCTGCCGTGATGCACATTCCATCACAGTCGACATCACAATGGAACAACGGCAACTTGCAGCGCTACATTATTTTTGGCCCCAAGGAAGAACACGCTACACACAACCGCTACGGCCCCTTGGCGCAGGTGGGAGAACTCAACGGTTCTGCGGTTATTGGAGTCAAGAAACGCGAAAACAAAAAAGATATGTTCCCGCATGTCGGCGGCTATTCGACCATCAAAGTCCTTGCAGGCAAGCGCGGAAAGCTCAAGCTAAGCCTCACCTACGAACACATGGTTAGCGATTCCGTGGGCGTCAATGCAGACGGGACGACCAAGTACAAACTAAAAAACAAGAAAGAAACAGCCGAAGCCCCAACCGTAGATAGCCTCACGAAATTAAACGTTTATACGTGGAAACTCCCGGATACGACTTCGAACATCAAAATTCATTTAAGCGGTCGCACAGAAATCTACGCAATATCCGTTGACGGTGCTTATGGAGTCGCCGTAGACAACGTGGCCATGCGCGGTAGCTCGGGTACGATTTTCCATAAAATCGATAACGAATTGCTAGCCGAATCCTACAAGGCGATGAACGCTAAGCTCATCATTATGGAATATGGCGGAAACATGGTCCCGAGCATGACACCCAAAGTTTTGGACTGGAGCAAGAAACTCATTACCAGACAAATTCAAGCCGTCCAAAAAGCGAACCCGGATGCAGATATCTTGTTCATCGGCCCGGCAGACATGGCAAAACAAATTAACGGAAGATGGCAAACTTATCCAGGTCTCGGCATTACGATAAAAATGCTTAAAGAAGTGGCTCTTGAAAATGGTCTTGCCTACTGGGACATGCATCGCGTGATGGGTGGTGAAAACGCCATGATCAAGTGGGTGAAAAAATCCCCGCCGCTAGGTTTCACTGACCATGTCCACTTTACTCGCCGTGGTGCAGCCTACATGGGCGACCTGTTCTGTTCTTCGCTCCACATGTACTACGATTACTTCCAGTTCCGCAACAGGCACAACCTGAACGACAACAAGCTCAAGGATATCCGACAGTTCTCGGGCAAGAAAAAAACAGACTCGGATACAACTAAAATAATTGACTTGAACGAAGAAAAAGCTAAATCCACAGAAACCGGAGGGGGTTTATAAGTGAGAAAAAAGCTTGCCGTCATAGCTGCGGTTCTCGGCATATTTAGCATCGGCTTCAACGAGGTTTCCGCCAAAGATATGGAAATCACGCCAGGCTATTATGACGTGGACTTTGCGAAATACGATTTTATCGACACATCGTTAAACACCATCCAGTTCCCGCAAGGTAGCGCTAGTTTCGAACCGTTTTTTAAAAAGCTCGACACGCTTGTTTTCGAGAACAGGGGAAAAGTGAGAATCCTCCATATTGGAGGTTCTCACTTGCAGGCAGATGTCATCTCGGGCAGAATTCGCGAACACCTGATTAAAGAATATCCGGGCGCTTCCGCAGGTCGAGGCTTTGTTTTTCCATATTCGGCAGCAAGGACAAATACACCGGCAAGTTACGCAAGTTCATACAAGGGCATTTGGGACAAAAATAAAAACGTCCAGCGAGAAATCACGAAACAACTAGGCCTCCTTGGCATCGCCGTAAGCACAAGTGACCCGCGCGCAGAAATCACGCTTCTCTTGGATAAATACAATAGCGAACCGATTTGGGGTGAAACGAGCTTTAGACTCTTCGGATTCAGCGATAGCAACAACGTGGAACCAGTTCTTCGCATCGATTCCATGGACGTTTACGGGACTCTCGATACAGCAAGTCAAAGCTATGTGTTCACGAGCCCGCGCCCAATCGATACCATACAAATAGCATTCCGCTGGTCCGATACGACAAAACAAGCCGAGGTCGCAGCGTTCATCATAGATTCTCTTTTCAAGGATTCCGTTGCTAGAGCGGATTCCCTCGCCCGCGTGGCAGATTCGATGCGTCTAGATTCGTTGGGTCTATTGCCATCTTCAAATTCAGCGGAACAAGCCGCAGCGGATTCCATGTTCCAAGGAGACTGCGAAGACGTTCTCGACACGAACTGCCTCAACCGCGACGAAGAACTGTACGGCGCCATGAAGGATTCCTCCGCCATCGATACCGTTCCGCCACGCCCGCGCTTTACACTCACGGGAATTTTGGCCGAAAATAACGCCCCGGGAATCACGTATACAAACGTAGGGATCAACGGAGCGAAAGTTTCTCATTACTTCGAAGAGACATGTCCGCTGTTCGAAAAAGAAATGTCCTATTACAAACCGGACCTCGTGATTTTTGCCATAGGCATAAACGATGCCAACGTCGAAGTGTTTAACGATAAACTATTCCGCGAAGATTACGACATGCTCATCAAGCGCATTCGTAAAGTAAGTCCAAAAACAGCCTTCATTTTCGAGACGAATAACGATTCTTACCGCAAAGTCCGCAAGAGAAAGTACGTACAGCATCCGAACGGTGAAGTCGCACGCAAATCTTTCTTTATGCTCGCCGACAAGCACAAGGCTGGTGTTTGGGACAAATTCTCCATCATGGGGGGCTTAGGCTCCATGGCCAAATGGGAAAAGGCCGACCTTGCTAAAAAAGACAAAGTCCACTTCAAGACCGCCGGTTACCAATTGCTCGGCGACATGTTCTACAAGGCTTTGATGCAGGCTTACTTTGAACACATCGCAAATCTCCCTGCAGAAGTCCCTGTAGCAGAGCCCACCCCCGTCATCCAATCGCCCGAACTAAAACTGCCAACACCGCAAGCAGCAACACCGCAAACAGCACCCGTGGCAGCAAGAAGCAATCCTGCCCAGACGCAAACCGTCAAATCGGCGCCATCTCAGGCAACGACCGTGCCCATAGCTAAAAAAGCTCAAACAGTAACAATTTCAACAAAAAAATCGACAACGACGGCACCACAAATGCCCAAAGTGGTATCAGCCGCACATGCAGATGTCCCTATGCCCAAGGTTTTAAAGCAAACAGCACAACCCTCTCAACCCAAAATTCAAGTTCCGCTAAAACCCGAAGCCCAAGAAAAAAAATAGATTTCCTAATTTACAAGCCAAAAAATCATGCTTGACTACATCATCCCCTATCTGACCCGCACATTCGCATTTGACCCGAACTCCCCGTTACTTTTCACCCAGTTCTACTTCTGGGGATTCTTCGCGGTCGTATTCGCCATATTCTCACTCGTACACAGCAAGCTTCTGCTCCGCAACGCGTTCCTGTTCGCAACCAGCTTGTTCTTCTATTACAAGACGAGCGGCAGCTACGTGTGCATCCTCATCTTCTGCGTGATAGCGAACTTCTTCATCGGCAAATGGATCGAAAAGTCCGAGGTCAAGTGGAAAAAGAAACTTTTGATGATTATAGTCGTGATTATCGACTTGTTAGTGCTCTGCTATTACAAATACTCTTACTTCTTCCTGGATGCGCTTTACGACTTTACCGGCATTGAACTCCACGTGTACAACTTCTTTGCAGCCGCAAGCAACGCGATGTTCAATACGCACTCGCTCGTCGATACGATTATACTCCCGGTGGGTATCTCGTTCTTCACGTTCCAGGCGATGAGCTACTGCATCGACATTTACCGCGGTAAGATCAAGGCCGTCGATAACATTCTAAACTTCGGCTTTTACCTTTCGTTTTTCCCGCAACTCGTGGCGGGCCCGATTGTGCGTGCAGACAAGTTCGTGCCGCAGCTCTACAAGCCGTATTTCCTCCCCCGCCGCGCATTCGGCATGGCAGTGTTCTGGATTTTGAACGGCCTTGCCAAGAAGATTATCTTGAGCGACTACCTCGCCACAAACTTTGTGGACCGCGTTTTCGACACACCGCTCCTGTTTACCGGCCTTGAAAACCTCATCGCGCTTTTCGCTTATTCGTTACAGGTTTACGCCGACTTCTCGGGTTACACGGATATCGCTATTGGCGTTGCGCTTTTGATGGGCTTCCGCTTGCCGCAAAACTTCAACAGCCCGTACAAGGCAAAGAGCCCAACCGAATTCTGGCGCCGTTGGCACATTTCGCTTTCTAGCTGGTGGCGCGATTACTTGTACATTCCTCTTGGCGGTAACAGAAACGCAACCGTCGGCACGTTCTTCTGGATGGGCTTCTTGAGCCTTGTGGCAATACTCCTTTCGGGTAGCATGTGGGTAGGCATTTCGCTCGGCGTGTTCTTCCTCTACATTGCGATTTTCGCATACTTCAAGCCGGAATCCCGCAAGACGATTACCACGAACATGAACGCCATGGCAACGCAGATTGTTGGCGGTTGGTGGCATGGCGCAAGCTGGAACTTCATCATCTGGGGCGGCTTGAACGGCTTTGGCCAGGTGTTCAATAAGCTCTGGGTCAAGCGCAGCGCAACCGTCCGCGCATCGATTGCACTCGGGTTCTTTGCTCTGAGTGCCATTCTCTACAAGCATTACACGATTCCTATATGCGCAATTACCGCCGTGTGGTTCGGCGTGCTCTTCGTGGGCATCTACTCGACAATCATTTACCACTTGTTCTGCAACAAAGCTTTACCATGGTTAACGACCGCATGGAATGTGACTCTCACGTTCGTGTTCATCACGTTCACGCGCCTCTTCTTCCGCGCAGGCTCGAACCTCGACCCGGCAGAAGCAAACGAAGTCGCGTGGAATACGGCAAAGAACATGGTGCACCAGATGGGTACCGCTTGGCGCTGGGATACAATTTACCCCATCGCAATGGAACATATCAACATTATTCTCGTGTTTATCGCAGGCATGCTTATCCACTGGATTCCGAAGCGCGTGAAGTCCCGCTACCGCATCACGTTTGCATCGCTCCCAATTCCGGCGATGGTGGCGGCGACGGCGTTCATCATCTTCGTAATTTACCAGTTCATGAGCGCAGATAGCTGCCCGTTCATTTATTTCCAATTCTAGCGGCTGCCGCAGTAGAAAGTAGACTGGTTAGGGGTAGACAAAAGGGGCGTGCAAAGCACGCCTTTTTCTTTTAGTCAAAACAAGACTCCCGCCAAAGTAAAGAGTCCCATTCTTTTTAAGTAAGGAACACAAATTAGATTCCTTTATCTATAACAAAAAGCACCCTGCCGCAAAGCAAGGTGTAATCTGAACAAAGTTCAATGAACGGATTAAGCGTTCTTCGTGAAGTCCACGTATGCCTTGAGCACGTCGAGGAAGACTTCGTCCGGAGTGTTGTCGCCAACGATGTGGCTGATGATCTTCGGATCGTACTTTTCGAGAACCTTAGCGGTGGATTCCTTGTAAACCTTGAGACGGTTCTTGATGACGTTTTCGTCAGCGTCGTCCTTACGGCCTTCGATTTTGGCGCGGTTGAGGAGGCGGGCAACGATCGTAGCTTCGTCCTTGATGTCGAGAACGAAGATGTGCTTCACGTCGACAATCGGCTTGATGAGATCGACCTGAGCAACCGTGCGAGGAATACCGTCGAGGAGGAGGGTGTCCTTTTCCGGATTGAGCTTGTTCGTGTTCACGAGACCTTCGACAAAGCGGCCGAAAATTTCAACGGTAGCTTCGTCCGGGACGAGGAGGCCCTTGCTGGAGTAAGAAGCAAGGAGCTTGCCGGATTCGCTAGACGGAGCGATGCCACGGAAAATGTCACCCGTGGAGAGGTGCTTGAGAGCGGTCGTTGCAGCGAGCTTTGCGCCCACAGTGCCCTTGCCAGAACCCGGAGCACCGAAGATAAGAACAGCAGAAATCTGAGACATTTATAACCTCATAGGTTGATTGTTAAAATTCCGAGGCAAATATAGAATTTTTAGAACTTAGAGCTTAGAGCTTAGAACTTAGAAAAAGATGATTTTCAGCTATGTGCTATGGGGTTTAGTTGGTAGTGCTTAGGGACGTCATCCTGAAGCCTGTAGGGCTGAAGGATCCAGTGAAGGAATGGGCTATTGTAATAAGAAATGCCCAAAGTCTTGCAAAGCAAGGCGACCTCATAGCCCAAAGCGAAGCGTGCTCAAAGGAGCTTTAGCTCCGTGCTCATAGCCCAGAGGCACAACGTGCCGACCTCAGAGCGAGTTTACGAGCGTGCTCATAGCCCCAAGCTCTACGACTTGATTTTCTCGCACTTGAAGGACAGCTTCCCGTTTTCGACATCTACAGTAATCGTGGAAAAATCGGTCATCGTTCCGAGCAAAAGACCCTCGGCGATTTCGTCTTCGACCAAATTCTGGATAGAGCGGCGAATCGGGCGCGCACCTAAAGAAGAATCGTAATTGTGATTGACAATAAATTCCTTGGCATTCTGGCTCATTTCCAAGAGAATTCCACGATCGGAAAGGTTCTTCTGCAAGAACCCCATCTGGATATCCACGACAGAAACGAGATCATGCTTAGAAAGGGCCCGGAACACAATCTGTTCATCCACACGGTTCAAAAATTCCGGCGAAAACACGCGCTTGACTTCTTCGCGAATAGCCGTTTCCATGCGTTCGTAATCATCCGTCTCGCCCATCTTGGTAAAGCCCATGCCACTGCTATGGCGGACCTCGCGGGCGCCGGCGTTACTCGTCATGATGATAATCGTATTCTTGAAGTTGATTTTGCGGCCATAGCTATCGGTCAAAATGCCATCGTCCAAAATCTGCAAAAGCAAGTTGTAAATGTCCGGATGCGCTTTTTCGATTTCATCCAAAAGCACAACAGAATACGGATGCTTGCGCACCTTTTCGCTGAGCTGACCCCCGCCATCTTCAAAGCCCACGTATCCCGGAGGCGCTCCAATCAAGCGGCTCACGCTATGCTTTTCCATATATTCGCTCATGTCGATACGTACAAGCGAGTCCTCGCTACCGAAAAGTTCTCGACAAAGCACCTTCGCCAGTTCCGTCTTGCCAACCCCCGTCGGTCCAAGGAACAAGAAACTTCCCATCGGACGCTTGTTGTTACGAATGCCTGCACGACTGCGGCGGATGGATTTTACAATCGCATCGACAGCCGAATCCTGGCCGATTACGCGTTGCTTGATTTCGTCGCCGAGGTGGATGAGCTTTTGCGCTTCTTCGCCTCCCAGCCTGCGGACCGGAATTCCCGTCATCTTGCTGATAACATCACGGATAACATTTTCATCGACAATAGGAGTTTCTGTCTCTTCGTTTTGCAGTTGCTTTTTACGTTCAGCAATGCTGTTCTGCAATTCTTCTTCGCGGGCACGAAATTCAGCGGCTGAACCGTAATCCTGATTAGCGACAGCTTCTTCCTTTTTCTGGAGACATTCGGCAAGTTCATCTTCCATATTCTGCAAATCTTGCGGAATCTTGATGGAATTGAGACGCACGCGCGCACCCGCTTCGTCGAGCACGTCAATCGCCTTGTCTGGCAAGAATCTTTCGTTAATATAGCGTTCGCCCAACTCTACTGCGGCTCGCACGGCATCCGGCGTGTAATGCACATTATGATGTTGTTCATACTTCGGGCGGAGTCCATCAAGAATTTGTATAGAATCTTCAACCGTCGGCGGATTCACGACAATCGTCTGGAAACGGCGTTCGAGCGCGGCATCCTTTTCGATATACTTGCGGTATTCATCAAATGTCGTGGCGCCAATGCACTGGAGTTCACCACGCGCAAGAGCGGGCTTAAAGATGTTAGATGCATCGAGGCTGCCTTCGGAACCGCCTGCGCCCACAATCGTATGAAGTTCGTCAATAAAGAGAATCACGGAATTGCCAACACGCTGGAGTTCCATGATGAGGCCCTTTACGCGTTCTTCAAACTGACCGCGATACTTTGTACCAGCAACCATAGCAGCCACATCAAGCGTCACAACGCGCTTGTTCGCAAGCAAATCAGGAATCTTGCGTTGCACAATTTTCTGCGCAAGCCCTTCGATAATCGCAGTCTTACCCACGCCCGGTTCACCAATGAGCGCCGGATTGTTCTTTTTGCGGCGGCAAAGAATTTGTATCAAGCGTTCAATTTCTTCTTCACGACCGATAATCGGGTCGAGCTTTCCTGCGCGGGCCATAGCCGTCAAATCGCGACCGAAATGTTCGAGAATCGGAGTCTTGGAACGAGACGGAGAAGCTTGACGCGTTTGCGCATAACGTTCACGCGGTTCATCATCAGGCTGGCTATCATCCAATGGCTGACCATCGGCCTGACGCTTGATCTGCATCAGCATTTCCTGGTAGTTTTCAAACGTAACATTGTACGTCGAAAGCGTTGCCGCCGCCGGAGAATCAGTCTGCTGCAAAATCGCAAGCATCAAATGCTCAGGGCCAATGAACTGGACACCCTCTTCTTTGGCAATCTTAGCGGCATTGTAAAGCACAGCCTTGCACTGCGCCGTAAACGTCAAAAGACCGCCGTGAGCATCGCCACCGACCGTCATGAGGCCGCCGCTCGTACTAAGCGCGCGCTGGATGGTTTCGCTGAGTTCCGTCAAGTTGACTTTCAGCGCTTTCAAAGTCTCGGACGCAAAACCAGAATCCTCGCGGACGAGTCCGAACAAAAGATGTTCTACTGTAACGCAGTCGCTCCCTAAATTGCGGGCCGCAATACGTGCCGCCTGCAGCGCTGCTTTTGCCTTAGCCGAAAAAATACCGTTGATATCTGCCATAGTTAGGTTATAGGTTGTAGGTTATGATTAGACGAAAGACCGCTTCGCTGGTAGACGAGAGACGAAAGAGTAATAATCGTGGCGTAGCCACCTTATGTTGATAAATATAATGCATTCTCTCGTCTTTCGTCTGTAGGACCGTAGGTCCGTTCTTTCGTCTACTGTATCACTCCGCCGTGCATCACGACTCTGCGTTTTGCAAAACTAGCCAATTTTTCGTCATGCGTCACAATCAAGAAAGCCTGATGGAACTTTTCATTGAGTTCGCCAAAAAGTTCGTTCAATTTCGCCGAATTCGCCTCGTCCAGGTTGCCGCTCGGTTCATCCGCAAACACAAGAGACGGGTTGTTCATGAGCGCACGTGCGATCGCAATACGCTGGCGTTCGCCGCCCGAAAGTTCACGCGGCAAATGCTTGAGGCGTTCCTTGAGCCCGACCGTTTCCAAGAGCATTTCTGCACGCTCGCGACATTCCTTTTCGGGAGTCCCGAGAATGCGGCCCGGCACGCAAACGTTTTCAAGTGCTGTAAATTCCGTAAGCAAGTGATGGAACTGGAACACAAACCCCACATGCGAGCGGTGATACATGTCACGCTCTTCGCTATTGAACTTGCTAAGCGGCTTGCCCTTGAACAAAATCTCGCCCGAAGTCGGCGTATCGAGCATTCCGACCAAATTCAAGAACGTTGATTTGCCAGAGCCCGACGAACCCGTGAGCGCCACAAGTTCGCCCGCATCCATCGAAAAATTCACGCCCTTGAGGATTTCAAGTTCTTCACCCGTCTCGGAGAAAGCCCTGCGAAGGTTTACAGTTTTCAATAGAGGTTCTAATTCCATAATTTGACCTCACCTTTTCTTTCACCTTTTAGGTATGAGCACGGACCTTCGGTCCTTTGGGGTATGGGCTCGTGCCTACGGCACTCTGAGGTAAAAATGTTATATACAAAATCACGAACCTCAAAGCGAAGCGAGCTCAAAGGGGCTTTAGCCCCGACCTCATAGCCCATAGCGAGCCTGCGAGCGTTCTTATTCATGTCTAATCGCTCCCACGGGATCCAAGCGGCTTGCTTTCCATGCCGGCAAAAGCGTTGCGGACACGCACAAAACAATACCAATTACAAAAATCAAAATCACGTCAATTGCATGCACCGAAATCGGGAAATACGGAATCACGTACACATCGCCCGGCAACTTGATGAAATGGTAAGCCTCTTGCAGTTTGCACAAGATAAGCCCAATCGAGCCACCCACAACAGTGCCGCCCACGCCAATGAAACTGCCCATCAGCATGAACACACGCATGATGCCCGCCTTGCTAAAGCCCATGCTACGCAAGATGCCAATTTCCTTTGTCTTGTCAATCACGACCATGATGAGCGAACTGATGATGTTGAACGCCGCGACCAGAATAATCAGGCAGATCACCGCCGCCACAATGAACTTTTCGTAATTCATCCACTTGAGAAGCGTGATATTCTTGGACTTCCAATCCATCCCGTAGTACGGATAAGAGAGCCAAGTAGCCATGCTATCGACCGCCTCGCCCGCTTTCCAGTGATCCTTGATGCGGAACTGGATGCCGGTCACGGTGTTCCCCATGCCAAGCAACTTCTGCAAATCCGAGATGCCAACATACGCAAGGTTACCATCGTACTCGTAAGTGCCCGTCTCGAAGATGCCGCTCACCACGCACATCATCATCTTCGGACCACCCGCAGACATCGCCTCGTCTGGACTCTGGAACGTCTGCAACACGAGTTTGTCACCAACGACAACGCGCAAACGCGCTGCAAGCCCAGTCCCGAGAATAACACCCGGACGGCGTTTGCCACCCATGTCTTCAAGACTGTCGACCGAGTATTCTCCCCACTTGATGTACTTGTGGATGTCCGTCACGCCCTTCGCCGTCGCCGGATCAATGCCGTAAATGACAATGCCATCGTTCACCTTCTTGGAGCTGATGCCCACCTTGTAAACGATAAACGGCGACGAAGCAACAACGTCAGGCACGCGCTTTTGCACCTCCTGCGTGAGGCTATCGTACGGACCAATCGGATTGCCATTGTACGCCATCAGTTCAAAGTGAGCATCCTTCCCAATCATCTGGGCCGTGACCTCTTCTTCGAAACCGTTGACCGCCGCAAGCGCCACCACCAGCGCAAACACGCCAATGGAAACACCAAGCATACTGAAAATACCAATAAGCGAAACAAAGAGACTCTTCCGTTGAGCCCCCAAATAACGCCAAGCGATGAGAAGTTCGAGTTTGTTCATTTTGGGGTATGGGGTCGTGCCTTCGGCACTTTGGGGTATGGGCTATGGGCAATAAAAGTTGTCATCATTTTTCTAATCATCACAACTTTCGAACTAAGTTTTTCAAAACAGACATCATCTATATAATTCAAATCATGAGCTAACTGCAATTGATATTCTACTTCAGAAGATGAACCAATTGCAATCTGCAAGAACTGGTTGAATTCAGCTTGAGTTTTTCGACCACAGCCCTCAGCTATATTTGTAGGGATAGAAGCAGAAGCCCTTCGTATCTGAGATGTCAAGCCATAGAGTTCTTCTCGAGGAAAACATTTTCCAGTAACTTGATAAATGTCCAGAGTCAAAGAATGCCCCTGGTTCCAAATCTCAAGTGATCGAAAATCTCTCATAGCATAACCTCAAAGCGAAGCGCCCCCAAAGGGGCTAAGCCCCGACCTCATAGCCCATAGCTAAACGCCCGTTCTCTCGTCTAAACTTCCGGCTTCATGAGCGGGAAGAGCTGCACGTCGCGGATGGTCTGCTGGTTCGTGAGGAGCATGACCATGCGGTCGATGCCGAAGCCCACGCCACCCGTCGGCGGCAGGCCAGATTCGATAGCATGCATGAAGTTTTCGTCCATCGGGTGCGTTTCACCTTCGCCACCGCGGCCACGGCGGACCTGATCTTCCAAAAGTTCGCGCTGACGGATTGGGTCGTTAAGTTCGGTGTAAGCGTTACCAAGTTCCCAGCCGTTGGCATACGGTTCAAACTGTTCGATAAGGCCTTCGATTGTGCGGTGCTTCTTGCAGAGCGGAGTGCTTTCCGTCGGCATGTCCTTGATGAACGTCGGCTGGATGAGCTTGTCTTCAACAGTGAGTTCGAAGAGTTCCAAGATGCCACGACCGCGAGAGAATTCGCCATCAAGATGACCGCCGAGTTCTTCCATCTTGGCCTTGATTTCGTCGTCGCTCATTTCGTTGACCTTGAGGCCGCCGAACTTTTCAATGGCTTCAATCATGCTGTAGCGCGGCCACGGGGCCTTGAAGTCGATTTCCTTGCCCTGATACTGAATCTTCGTTGTGCCGTTTGCTGCAATGCAAGCGCGTTCGTAGATGTTTTCGAAGTGCACCATCATGTCGTTGTAGTCGGCATAAGCTTCGTAGAATTCGAGGCCAGTGAATTCCGGGCTGTGCGTGCGGTCCATGCCTTCGTTGCGGAAGTTCTTCGAGAATTCAAAGACCTTTTCCATGCCGCCCACGATGCAGCGCTTGAGATAAAGTTCCGGAGCGACGCGCAAGTAAAGCGTCATGTCGCAAGCGTTGTGGTGCGTGGTAAACGGACGAGCGTTCGCGCCACCGTAAATCGGCTGGAGCGTCGGCGTTTCCACTTCGATGAATCCCTTTTCAATCAGGTATTCGCGGATAGCCTGCATGATCTTGGAACGCTTGATGAAGACTTCCTTCACGTCGTCGTTCAAAGCCATGTCGATATAGCGCTGACGGTAGCGGGTATCCACGTCGGCAAATTCGTTGAACACAACCTTGTTGCCGTTTTCGTCAATCTTTTCCTTAGCGACCGGAAGCGGGCGCACAGCCTTCGAAAGCATCGTCACCTTTTCGGCACGCACAGAGTATTCACCGCTCTGCGTTTCGAACATCGTACCGTTCACACCGATGAAGTCACCGAGGTCGGTCATCTTCACAATTTCGTAGTTTGCCTCGCCCACTTCGTCACGGGCAACCACAACCTGCAAGCGACCATAGCGGTCCTTGAGGTGCATAAAGCACATCTTGCCCTTGCGATTGAAACGCACCACGCGGCCGGCAAATGCAACCGGTTCCTTAGAAGCCATCAAAGCTTCCTTATTTTCCTTCAAAACCTTGGAATCATGGGTCCTGTTAAACTTGTGAGGATAAGCCTCTACACCCATTTCCTTGAACTTGTCGAGCTTTGCCAAGCGAGCCTGCACCTGGTCATTCATATCTTGCATTGCCATATTATTTTACCTCGTGAATATATCACGTCTTAAATTTGAACGCGGTAAAGATAGCTTTTTAGCAGACAGTAGGAAGTAGGAAGTAGGAAGTTTGCGACCATAAAAAAGAACAGACAGGCCCATTTTGCCGGTTTTATGCTACCAAAAACCATATTTTTCCCATTTTGGTATCACAAATTTTAACTTGTTCGTACAATTTCAAGGAAGGTTGAACTATACTATGCTACCAATTCGCCACTTTTAGCCAACTTGGTAGCACAAACAGCGCTACAAAGCCTCCAAATCAGCCAATTTCGATTAATTTATATAAAAAACATGATACCAAAAAGCACTTTTTTCAGCTTTTGGTAGCACTTTTTAGCATTTTCGGGCTTTTGAGACAATGAAAAATCAGCAAACAGCCCACAAGCGCGCCGGTTTTTTCGCCATTTGATAAGCCATCCGTTGACCCACTAAAAAAATTCACACACACCGCGCACTTAAAGCGAGAGTATATCTCCAAATACGCGATCTTAGCTTTTATAAAAGCATCTGTTTTTGCTGAATGACGGATGGTTCTTCAGTCAAAAGGATATATATTATATTTAACAAAAAATGTAGAAACGGTATTTCCAAAATTGATTGTAGAACTAATTCAGGAAAAGTTAAAGGGTGATGAATAATAAGGCTTGAAGATGAAAAGAGGAAAACATAATGATAGATGATTATATTTTACAGAGAGATTGTAATTTAATAAATTCATATTTGAACAAAAATGAATCTCTCCCCAAAGAGAAGTATATTGATTTTTCTTGGAATCCCGCCTTATTCTTTGCAAAAATCATTCTTGCTTCGCAAAATCATACTGCGTTAACCGAAACGATCATACAAGCGGATATTGCAGAATATAATCAAGCTAAGGGAACGAATGTCTCGCTAGATTATTTGTTAAACCGATTCTGGTTAAGAAAAGTTTTGGGACAAATAAAAATCTCTGAAGCAATATTGCGATTATTCTCGAACGATAAAATTGTAGAAATACCGGAAGAACTTAATGACGACGAATTGACAGAAAACTTCCATTTTATGGAATTTTTGGTAAAAAAATACAAATACGAAGATTCAAGAACCTGTGAGATTTCCTCGGAAGTATTTGACTCAATATACATGGAATTCAAGACTTTTTATCCTAAAATGCCTGAATTACAAGCTCTTTTGCAAGAATATTTAATAACAAAAGAAAAGGATAAATATGTCTTTGTGTTGTGGAGGCTAGAACTAAAAGTCAATAAAGAGTTTTTATCATCGTACATTTTATACTCATTGTTCCAAAATAGAGATCCCTCACAGGATGCAGAATCACTAAAAGAATGGTTGGTTGCCACAAAGTTTATTTTTTGTCCAGAAGCTTTTGAGTCTCTATCTGAATGGCATAAAGAACGTTATATAAAAACAGCAGTGGAATTGTTGAAGAATGAATATGATTTAGAAGATGGTCATGAGAGCGAAAAATTTTTATTGAATGAAGATTTGAGTTTTTGTTCTTTTTATTCAGCAAAAGACATTATATTGAGAAATGGATTGTCTGATTATACTATAGAATCAAAAGAACCTCTTGTTCGGTGGTTGAAATTCTTTTCAAATCGAGAGAGAAGGGTAGATCTTTTAGATTATCATATTCGAGAGGACTGCATAAAGCTTTTGCAATCATTGCTGATTTATTTGATAAAGAATCCTAAAGCTATAGCTCTTTTAGATTTATTTGAAAATAAATCGTATTTACTATATCAAACAATTTTTTATTTAGCGCGAATTAATCCGGCCTATCTGCTAGCATTTGTTGACAATAAACAATATGGGTTAATTTTCTTTTGTTCGTTCCTTATATTGTGCGAGGATTCGTTTAATAAAAAGATTGCTGATGAACATTTTCCTTTCAAGCTAATCGATAAATATACAAGTCTATTTTGTGAAAAAAATTTAATTAGCAAAGAGAATTATCGAGACGCGTCTTTGCTTTTGATGTTTTTAATTGAGGGTGTATATAATAGTAGATGGCCGGCTTTATACAAAAATGTTTATGAAAAAGTATGCTCTTTTCCTATATACGAGAAGCCAACAAATTTTTTTACATCAGAGGCGTTAGACTGTAGTAAAAAGAATGCTAAAGATATATGGATTCAACTTATTCGACAGATAAAAATATGTGAATTTAAATATTTATTTTTCTTTTATACAAAGACCGAATCCGTTGAGAAAAATCAATGTTTTGGTTTGATAAAGGACTTATATGAAAACTCTGTTCTAAAAAACGAAAAGTTTGATTATTGGAGTGAATGGAATGAAATTGATTCGCTTGAATGGGGACTCTTTTTTAATCAACTCTGTGAATCTGGACTATTAAGAGATTTTTGCTTAAGTATTTTTGGTTATCTCAGTTTTGATGAAAACGAAAGTGATTTTGGAAAAAAATATTCTGGTCCAAAAAAGCTTCGCTTACATCTAAAATTATTGTGCTCAGTCTATTCTGAATGGTGTAAGTATGAAAGCAATGAGAAAGTGGAAATATTGGAAGAATGTATTGTTGTAATTCTTCAAAATTGCTTTGTAAATAGAATTGAAGAGAAAAAGATTGCTGTTTTTGATTTGTTGTATGAATCGCACTGGGGTGTTGGTTTTAAAACAGAGTTGTTTCCGCAGGTAATTGATGTGTTGATGTCTTTTTCTGAAGCAAATAGAAAACGTGTTCTTTTGGCGATGTCAAAGGGCGATGATTTAAAGCTGATGATAAAGGCCTATAATTTAATAGATAATGAAAATGATCAAAAACTATTAAAGGAATTGATGGATTTTTCAATAGATGTTGAACGCTCAATTTCATTTTTTGATGATTACATCTCCTTCTTGCGTGATTTGTATAATTCGCATATTAATAATGAGCTTGCGGATAAGCTTTATGAGAAATTGGAGAAAAATGTTGAACAACGGGCGAATGGTCAAATTGTTGCCTCATTTGTGCTTAATGCTCAAATTTTGAAATTGTATAGCATGTTTTGGCACGGTGATGAAAAAAGTTTAAGTGATTATAAATGTCCTTATAAGGATGTCGATGGCCGGTTCAAGGATGGCTTGAACAATTTGGAAAATGAGCGCTGTTTTTTGTTGACGCTAATGTATATCAAGAATGGAAAAAATGAGGATGCCCAGAGAATTGTAAAAAGGATTAGATGTCAAGACTCTGATTTTTTTGCTTTGAAATATAAGTCGTTTGCTCTATACTTGTCTGTTTTTGATTCAAAAAATAGTTCCAACTATGCAGAATTATTAAAACAGTGTGATGCACTAATTGATTTGTCAAAAAATAAAATGTGGGCGAAAGAAAAAATATCCTATGATGGACTTCAATATCTGTATTATGCAAAGGTGCGCCTTTTAGAAAAAATTGGGGATTGTGATAAACTCTATCGATTCTATAATTCTGTAGAAGATGACTATCATGCTGTTTTTGAATTTGCGAAACCGGTTATGGCTTGCCTGCTCAATCAGGGCCGGAATGTGGAGGCCATTAAAGTATGTAATACGATTCGTCCATCTGAAAAGGAAATGCTGGAATATGAAAAACTAAAGAAAAGTATTCCAGTAGAAAATGAAATTTCTCGCTTAGCTAATTCCTATAAGGATATCCTATGTTTAAGTAAAGAAGATCGATTCAAAGTCTTGCCGGATGTCGTGTGTAAACATCGAGAAAATGTCAGCAGTTTTGTTATTCATTCAGTATATTTTTGCTTGGAAAAAATTCTTCGAAAGATTAAAACACTAAAACTTTTGCCAGAAGATAATAAAACTGATTTAATTCAGATAACAATTGAAGCATATCTAAAGACTTTAAATTACGAAAACGATAAGGATCAACCGCATCGAGGTCTTTCGTCATCGAAGAAACAAGCCGGTGAGTTGGATTTTGTATTAGATTTTGATACATTTTCCGTTGTTTTTGAAGCCGTAAGGTGTGATTCGTTTAGTCAAAATGTAAGAGAACATATCTTAAAAATATTCCATTATGATTCGTCAAAAAGAATTTTCGTTAACTTGTTGTATTATGAAGGAAACAATTCTGATTTCTTGAATCATTGGGAAATAATTACTCAAAAAACATCCAATAATTCAGATGTCGTGTATCCACAAAATTTTAAATGTTTGTCTTGTAAAGATATCTCTAATGAATTTGGGAATGCTTCAATTAAAGTTTTGAAAAATACTCATGAAAACGAATTAGAATTTTATCATATATTTGTCAATTTAAGTTATGCGGATTAATTTTTTAATGGGCATGAAAACAACCTTTTAAAAAGCCAATTTTCACAAAAAATCGGAAGACAGAAACGTAGAGTTTAGAGGTCCGCCGGTATCCCGCAATCGGCCCTCTAGGCGTAAAAATTGTGGTCTGACGCCGCATTTTATCCCCCCCCAACGCAGCAAGGAACTCCAGTACAATTTGACAAATCAAAAAAATCCATTTTGTCATTTTGTGACAAAATGGGAATGTATATTTTGCAGTGTAGTAATCTTGCGTTTTTTTTGCTTGTAACGCAAAGGAGTTGATGATGAAAGAAATGAAAAGCGTCCCATAAACTTGTTGATGGAACCTGGTTGCAAATTGTGACCGGTTCCTTTTTTAATACGGAGGTTGACAAGTAATAAAAAGTAATATATATTTATTATATACAATATTTTCATGTCGAGAAGAGTTTCTCGGGCTGTTTCCGCAATGCCCCAAAAGCAGCAAGAAAAACTTGCATTGCTTGTTGACGACATACGGCTGAACGGCTCCGTCAGAACAAATTGGCCAAATTACGGAATATTGGCAGGAACATCTATTCATCATTGTCACCTATCCCACAAATGGGTGGCAGGAGGTTACTTATGCAGGCAGTCGTGGAAGCGCCCCCTATGCAGAACACTGATGAACCGGTGTCTTTCAAGGTTTCGGGCAAGAATATTCCGAAACCAGTCATTGCCTTTTTGGACGCGCTGTTCCCCAATTCCGTCCGTATCGAAGACGACGATGACGTTCTAGAGCCAGTGGAAGAAATGGACTGGTACAAGAAGGCGAAAAAAAATATTAATCCAGCCAAGACCTTGAAAATAATGCGTGTAAATGCGGGACTTACGCAGGCCCAGCTAGCCCAAAAAGTTGGTCTCGCAAAACAGAATTACAATTCGCTTGAACGGGGGGCCAGACCCATTTCTATGCTTATGTCAAAGAAGTTAGCCGATGCGCTCGGGACATCTTATTTGATGTTTTTTCGAGAAAATAAAAGTCGTGCGCCTTAAATCTGTCGCATTTTTTTTATACACCAATAAAAAAACGACAACTTAACTAAAAGTTGTCGTTAAAAAAGGTGATTCCCGCTCGGAGGCGGAAATGACAAAAGCATAACCAAGAAGCAATCTCTTCCTACTCCCCACTACCCTTGCGAGGTTTCGGCGAAGCTCAAGCGTTCGTAGTTTTTGAGCGCAAGATTCAGGCGGTATTCGTTCGGGAACAAGCAAACGAGATTGCGTTCCTTGTCCATCATGCAGTCACCGGCGTATTCGTCGGCAAACTTGCCCACATCTTCTTCGGGGCCGTTCACCCAGCGAATGCAATGAGCAGGCACGCGATCGAGTTGCACATCGGCGCCGTATTCGCTCTGCAAGCGGAACTTGAGCACATCGAACTGGAGTTCACCCACGACGCCCACGACAGGCACGGCGGACTTGAGCGGTTCATAGAGCTGCGTTGCGCCTTCTTCCGAAAGTTCGGCAAGGCCCTTCGCCATCTGCTTGGACTTGAGCGGATTCAAGAGCGTCACGCGGGCAAAGTGTTCCGGAGCAAAGTCCGGGATACCCGTGAAGTTCATCTTTTCGCCGTCCGTGAGCGTATCGCCAATGCGGAAAAGTCCCGGGTCGTTGATACCCACGATGTCGCCCGCCCAGGCGTGGTCAATGACTTCCTTGTCCTTCGCGAGGAATGCGGTCGGAGCAGCCAAGCGGATGTCACGGCCGGTACGCACATGGAAAACCTTTTCGCCACGGGTAAAGCTTCCCGAGCAAATGCGGAGGAATGCCGTGCGGTCGCGGTGTTTCGGGTCCATGTTGGCCTGAATCTTAAAGACAAACGCGCTGAAAGCGTCTTCGTCCGGCTTGACCGGGCGCTTGTCGGTGTCGCGGATCATCGGCGGCGGAGCGAGTTTTGCAAAAGCGTTCAAAAGCTGGCGCACACCGAAGTTGTTCACGGCAGAACCGAAGAACACCGGGCACATTTCGCCCTTGAGGAACTTTTCGTGGTCGAACGGATCCATACCGCCCGTGACCATTTCATATTCTTCGCGGAATTGCGCGACCCAGTTTTCACCGCAAAGTTCAACGAGACGCGGATCATCCGGGCCTTCCATCTGGATAATTTCTTGCTTGCCATCGTCCGGGTTGAACGTGTGGAACGTATTTTCGGCAATGGAGTAGACGCCCTTGAAAAGCTTACCGACGCCAATCGGGAGCGTAAACGGAGCCGTCTTAATCTGCAAAACGCTTTCAATCTGGTCGAGCAAGTCGAGCACATGGCGACCATCCAAGTCCATCTTGTTGATGAACGTGATAATCGGCGTATGGCGCATGCGGCAAACATTCATCAAGCGAATCGTCTGCTTTTCAACACCGTTCACGCTATCGATAAGCACGAGAGCGGCGTCCACGGCGGTAAGCGCACGGTACGTGTCTTCGCAGAAGTCCTGATGCCCCGGGGTATCGACGAGGTTGAACATGCAACCTTCGAACGGGAAGTTCAGCACGGAACTCGAAACAGAAATACCACGCTGCTGTTCAATCTTCATCCAGTCACTGACCGTGTAGCTCTTGTTGGCCTTCGCGCGCACGTGACCAGCCTCGCGAATCACATTCCCGTACCACAGGAATTTTTCGGTGATGGTGGTTTTACCGGCGTCAGGGTGGCTGACGATGGCGAAAGTGCGGCGTTTTTCAATTTCTGGATTCATAGATAGGTTACAGGCTATAGGTAATAGGTATTAGGTCGTTCGCCTTCGGCGCCCTCTGAGGTATGAGAATTGTGTCATCCTGAGCAAAACGCAGTGAAGTCGAAGGATCCATAAGAATGTTAATTTTACGCGGCAAATATAGTAACTTTAGGGGGGATATTCAATGTTTTAGAGTAAGTGGTTAGTGGTTGACGTCTTCGACGTCCGCGGCTGCATTCGGACATAAAAATAAGCAAGCTTATTTTTGCGTCACTCATTTGGCACGCTCTTGGTGGTTAGTAAACAGTAGGCAGTGGACTATGGGGTATGGGGTGTGAGGCATGAGGTCATGCCTTCGGCACTTTGAGGAATGAGGTATGGGGTGAGAAGTGTGAAGTGTGGGGTGTGAACGTAATGTAATAAGAAATGTTAGTGATTGGTGGTTAGTGGTCAGGCATCGTCATTCTGACACCGTAGGTGGAAGAATCCAGTAAATTGAAAAAAATTAAATTACATTCTAGAAGTTATGGCAACGAAAAAGACTCTCGCAAAAACATCCAAGAACACGCGGACGTTCGTCACGCATGAGTTTCCCGCACTTTTCGACGCAAAATCGGAAGTTCTTTTGCTCGGTTCCATCCCCTCGCCCAAATCGCGCGAACAGGGATTCTACTACGGCCACCCGCAAAACCGTTTCTGGAAAGTTCTCGCAAGCGTCTTGGACGAGCAACTCCCCGCAACCATCGACGAGAAAAAAACGATGCTTTTGAAGCACCACATTGCACTCTGGGACGTTCTCGACAGTTGCACCATCATTGGCGCAAGCGACACGAGCATCGAAGACGTCGTGCCAAACGACATCGCATCGCTCCTCGCCAAAACGAAAATCAAGCGCATCTTTTGCACAGGCGCCACCGCCCACAAGCTCTACGAAAAATACTGCGAAAAATCGACCGGCATCAAGGCGGTCAAACTGCCCTCCACCTCCCCCGCCAACTGCGCCGTCAAATTCGAAACGCTCGTGGAAGCGTATGAGGAAATTAGTAGGTATTAGGTAGTAGGTTGTAGGGATTAGGAATAAAAAAATTCCGTATCAGCAATTAGAACTGTATGGATCCTCCTAACGGAGGATGACAGTGTACGCGACGCTCGCCTTGAAGGGAGTCTTCCTAACGGAGGATGACAGTGTACGCGACGCTCGCCGCATAACGCAACACACCCCTTCCTACCGCCTACTTCTAACTTCCTACTAAATCAAAAACGCCCCGCGGCTTTAACCACGAGGCGCTCTTCATTTTACAAGGAAAAACTTATTTCTTTTTCTTGTTCGCGCTATTGCCGCGGACATCCTTCGGCTTGAACGTCACATTAATTTCAACGTTCGTCACCTTGGAGCCAAGGCCAGCCGGGTCAAACACCTTGTACGTAAACTCGTCAATTCCAGAGAAACCCTTGTTCGGGGTGTACTCGAAAGAACCGTTCGTTTCGTTCAAGATGATTCTACCGTTGCGCGGTTTCATCACCGTCTTCACAGACTGAAGCTTATCGCCATCCGGATCCTTAGCAGCAGACATAAGACCGGTAGAGGCAGGAA
Organism: Fibrobacter succinogenes; assembly: GCA_902762795.1. Taxonomy (GTDB): domain Bacteria; phylum Fibrobacterota; class Fibrobacteria; order Fibrobacterales; family Fibrobacteraceae; genus Fibrobacter; species Fibrobacter succinogenes_E. The sequence goes on from CACWPM010000008.1 coordinate 56,422, forward strand.
CTTTGAGCACTTCACCTTCGCGAGTCTGGTAAGAGAGAGGTTTCGTTTCAGGCGGATTGTTCACGGCAACCACCGTAAATGTAGCCGTCTTATGAGCGGTTCCGCCATCCGGGTCCGTCACCGTGAAAGTAATGCGTTCCGGCTTGCCCTTCCAATGAGAATACGGCTGAGCCACAATCACAGTCTTCTTCGCCTTATCATAAGTCACCTGCAACTGCTTCTGGCCCGTAAATTTCCACTTGAGGTCATCGAAGTTGTGGTCCTTATCGCGGGCGTACTGGTCGAGCTTAATCGTTGCAATTACACCTTCATTCTGATTTTCCCTGATAGTAAAGTCAGGAATATCACGCATGACAGGAGGTGCATTCACATGCTTAACAACAAACTTCACGACAGACTTGTCCGAGGCTCCGGCCGGGTCCGTTGCGGTAAAGACGATCGTTTCTTCACCGAACCAGTTGTCCCTTCTCGGCTTGATTTCAGCAACGTGGTTAGCATTGATTCTCACATCAATGTTCTTTGCGCCAGAAACGCTCCACCTGATTTCATTCTTCTTGTGGTCCGGATCGCTAACAAAATCATCCAAGTTAACGGACTTGAAAGCCTTGCCTTCAAGCGTTGTCTGCCCCGGAATTTCCTTAACAACCGGAGGGTCATTCACCGACTTCACGGTAAAGCGAACATCGACAGAAGCCTTTTCCTTGCTTGGGTCAAACACATTGATTGTCACTGTTTCGCTACCATTCCAGAATTTGTCCGGAATTTCGACAGTGAGAACACCTCTATCGCTGATGTTGTACTTGAGTTCATGCTTTGACTTTTCGGCAGGAGCTTCATCTTCATGCTTCCTGCCCTTCTTGTTCTTTTTGTTATGCTTGGACTTTGCAGAAGCAGCCGAAGCAAATGGATTTTCGCCATCAATCGACCACTTGAGTTCGCTAACGCTGTTATCCGGGTCTGTCACAAACTTAGTCAAGTCAATCGACGGGAAGGTCTTCTTTTCATCGATAACCTGAGCCGGGATGGGCTTAAACTTAGGCGGATCGTTTACAGGAACAACCTCGAACGTTGCCTTGGTAGACTGTTTGTCACCAGACGGATCCATCACAGTAAACGTAAGTGTTTCCTTACCAAACCAGTTCGGGTTCGGAGTCGTGATAGAAGCACGACCATTCTTGATATCTACAACAAGTTCGTTGTTGCCAGAAACAGACCACTTGAGTTCATTCGGCTTGTTATCCGGGTCATTCACAATCTTCGCAAGATCTACCGGAGCAAATCTTTCCTTTTCCTTGATTTTCTGGTTGCCAGGTTCCTTGGTAATCACAGGCGGATCATTCACCGGGGTCACTTCAAAGTCAATCTGTTGAGAAGCCCTAGCGCCTTCCGGGTCCGTCACATCAATTCGAATCTTTTCCGAACCGTTCCAGTATTTTTCCGGAGTCGTCACCACGAGCTGCTTTTTCGCATTGATAGAAGCCTTGAGGGCGCGAGTCGGAGCGACCTCGATCTTGAGAGAACTCAGCGGATGGTCAGGATCAGAAACAAACGTCGAGAGGTCTATCGGTTCAAAACGTTCCTTTTCCTTGATTTTCTGAGCCAAAATCGGTCTAATAGTCGGAGGATCATTCACGGATTCAACAATAAAGTTGACAGTCTTGGAATCCGAGGCGCCTTCCGGATCCTTCACGGTAAACACCACATTGCGTTCGCCATGCCAATGCGGATCGGCAACCTTGATCTGGGCAAGTCCACCCTTATAAATCACGACACTGAAGGGATCCTTTACATCATCTTCTTCATCGTCATCGCTCTTACTCTTCTTGCCTTTCTTGCCCTTCTTGGTATTTTCAGTCCCAACCTTCAATACCTTGACACCCCAAGAAAGCTGTTCCATGCTATTATCCGGGTCACGGACAAACTTGCTCAAATCGATATCCTTGAAAGAACCCTTTTCGCGAATCTTCTGCGGCGGGATATCCCTCAAGACCGGCGGATCGTTCACCGACACGATTTCAAACGTAATGGTCTGGGAAGTCTTCGCACCATCCGGATCGCTCACTTCGAGCATCATCATTTCAGGAGCACACCAGAAATCCTTGTTGGGAGCCGTGACCGTAAGCACGCGACTCGGGGAAATTTCAGCCTTGAGTTTCTTCGCGCCAGAAATTTTCCAGCGGAGTTCAGTCGGCTTATTGTCCGGATCCTTCACAAATTCATCAAGCTTAATTTGCTTGAATGTTTCCTTTTCCTTAATTTTCTGGTCAGGAATCCTATTCACGAATACAGGAGGATCGTTCACGCGGGTCACTTCAAAGACCATCTTGTGGCGAGCGTAAGCACCTTCCGGGTCCGTCACGGAGAACGTGAGAGACTCTTTTCCACTCCACTGTTTGTCCGGGACTGAGATAATCACGGTGTTGTCCCTGCGAACATCCACCTTGAGTTCCCTATTGCCAGAAACTTCCCATTTCAAGGAAGAAGCCGGGTGGTCCGGGTCTTCGGCGAGAGTCGAGAGGTCGATTGTCTTGAAACGACCGCCTTCAAGTATTGTTTCACCAGTCGGAGCATTAGCTGCAATTACCGGAGCATCGTTCACGGAGCGCACTTCAAAGCGAGCAGTCTTGCTTGCAGAAGCACCTTCCGGGTCCGTTACCGTAAACGTAATGTTTGCCGCACCATGCCAATACTTGTTCGGGATAACAATGTTTGCCACCTGATCCGCACCGACCTGAACGCGGAGATTTTCTCCAGCCATATCATCATCGCCCTTGCCCTTCTTCTTGGAAGAACCCTGACTAATCGGGCTTACCTTGAAAGTCCACTTGAGATCGCTAATCTTGTGATCCGGATCCTTGACAAAGTCAGCAAGCTTGATCGGCTGGAACTGTTTCTTTTCGTCAATAACCTGGTCGCGGAGATCACGGACAAATTCAGGGACATCGTTCACGGAAAGCACCGTAAAGGTCACTTCCTTGCTATCCGAGGCGCCATCCGGGTCCGTTACCGTAAAGCGGATCTTTTCAGAACCGTTCCAGCTTGCGCTCGGCGGCGTCACCGTCACCTTGTGTGCAGCATCCATGGCAACGCGAAGTTCCTTGTGGCCTTCCATCTTCCACTTGAGGCGATTCTTGGCATGGTCCAAATCTTCGACAAAGTTGTCAAGTTCAATCGGCTTAAACGATTCCTTTTCCTTAATCGTCTGGCTTGCAATTTCCTTCATGATCGGAGGATCATTCACAGAAACAACCGTAAAGGTCGCCGTTGTACGAGCCTTCGCGCCAGAAGGATCCGTCACCGTGAACGTGATCTTTTCGGAACCGTTCCACATCTTGGTCGGCGTCTTTACAGTCACAAGACCAGTCTTCGACATATCGACCTTGAGGTCCTTATTGCCCGTAAAGTCAATCTTCAAACTTTCAAAACGGTCATCCGGGTCAGACACGAGTTCAGCTACGTTGAACGCCGTGAATTCACCCTTTTCCTGAATAGTCTGGTCGGCAACCTGCTTAATTTCCGGGAGATCGTTCACGGATTCCACCGTGAAGAGAGCCGAAGAAGAAGCCTTGGCACCTTCCGGATCCGTTACCGTAAACGTAATTTCTTCAGCTCCGTTCCAGAACTTGTTCGGAATAACAATCGTTGCAACCTTGTTAGCGTCTATATCGACCTTGAGTTCAGATTCCCTCTTCTTGGAACCGGCGGCCGGCTTGCTAGAAACGGAGAACGTGAGTTCAGAGAGCTTGTTGTCCATGTCCTTCACCATGTCGCCAAGCTTGATCGGCTGGAACTGTCCTTTTTCACGAATCGTCTGCGGCATCACCTGCTTTACAAACATCGGCACGTCATTCACGGATTCGACCGTGAAGTTCACCGTGCGTTCATCGCACGCGTTATCCGGGTCACAGACCTTGAAGGTCAACGCTTCGGCACCATGCCACTGCGGTGATGGAGGCGTGATACGCGCAACGTGCGCACCGTCCATGGCAACCTTGAGTTCCTTGTTTCCAGTAATCGTCCACTTGAGGCGATTCTTGGCGTGGTCAAGATCTTCGACAAAGTTATCAAGTTCAATCGGCTGGAATTCACCCTTTTCCTTGATGGTCTGTTCACGAATGTCCTTCATGACCGGCGGATCGTTGATAGCCTTTACAGTAAACTTCGCAGAAGACGTTGCACGGGCGCCTTCCGGGTCAGTCGCCGTAAACGTCAACGTTTCGGTACCGTTCCACTGTTCATGCGGAATCTTCACTGAAACTTCGTGAGACTTGGAATCGATATTGACCTTGAGATCCCTGTTGCCCGTCACTTCAACCTTCAGCTTGGAGAAGTCGTGGTCAGCATCACTCAAGTAGTCATCCAGAATAAACGATGAAAATTCATTCTTTTCGTCAATAGCCTGGTCCGGGATTTTCTTGAATACCGGCGGATCGTTCACAGAACGGACATTGAGAGCGACATCCTGCTTGGCAGAACCGCCTTCCGGGTCCATCACGGTAAATGTTGCAACAGTGTTGCCGAACCAGCTCGGATCCGGGATTTCAACCGTAGCGACATGATTATCGTCAATAGAAACGTTAAGAGTTCCCAATTCAGGCATCGGGCCCTGGTGCTTGACTTCGACATCCCAGGAAAGTTCGGAATTCTTGTGATCTTCGTCCTTGACAAATTCATCAAGTTTAATCTTGGTGAACTGCTGTTTTTCGTTGATGTTCTGGTTCGGAATCGGACGAACGAATTTCGGCAAATCGTTCACGGAATTGACCGTAAACATAGCTTCACATTCTGCAGAGGCGCCATCCGGGTCCGTTGCGGTAAACTTGATGGATTCGGAACCGTTCCAGAGTTTATTCGGAATGCGAATCGTAGCGACTCCGCCTGAAACAGAAACCTTCAAGTCCTTGGCACCCGAAATAGCCCACTTGAGCATTTCAACACGATGATCGGGATCCTTCACATACTGACCGAGCTGGATAGGTGCAAATTCCTGTTTTTCCTCGATCGTCTGGTCAGGAATATTCTGAACAAATTCAGGAGCATCGTTAATGGATTTCACCTTGAAAAGAACATCCTGCGTTGCGGTCGCACCGGCAGCATCAGTCACCGTAAATGTCACGCGTTCCTGACCGTTCCAGAATTCATTCGGGATTGTCACGATCGCAGAACCGTAATTATCGATTTCAATCTTAAGGTCCTTGTTGCCCGAAACAGTCCACTTGAGTTTCATGACATCATCATCAGGGTCCGAGACAAAATCAGCAAGAGAAATCATGTCAAACTGATTTTTTTCTTCAATGACCTGGTCAGGAATCTTTTTTGTGAACTTCGGGGGATCATTGACCGGCTGGACTGTAAAGGCGGCCGTCTTGTTGTCACTTCCGTAATCAGGGTCATTTGCAATAAACTTAATTCTTGCAGCACCATACCAATGTGCATCCGGAACGACAATCGTCGCCACGCGGTTACCGTCAATCGTTACAGACAAATCACCATCAGCCTGCGGACCGCCGGCAGGGACAATTTCGGTATCCCACGTAATCTGGTCTTTCTTGTGGTCCGGGTCATTCACAAAATCATCTAGGCGAATCTTGGCAAACTGCTTGCCTTCCGTAATCACCTGGCTTGGAATTTGGGAGACCACGGGAGGATTGTTCACGGATTCAACGGAGAAATTCACCGTTTCAGAAGAGCTTGCGCCCTTGGAGTCCGTTGCCGTAAAAGTCAAATCTTCAGAACCGTTCCAAAGCGCATTCGGAGTCGCAATTTCAACCGTATGGTCCGGAGCAATCGTTACCTTGAGGTTTTTGTTACCACTTACCTTCCAACGGATTTGCGAAGGTTGGTCCGTGTCGTCCGTGACAAAATTATCAAGTTTAAATTTCGAAAAAGTCCCGCCCTCCTGAATAGATTCGCCAGGGATTCCGCTAACTTGAGGCGGTTCATTCGCCGGTGCAGGTTCTGCAACGGGCTCGCTTACAGGCGCAACAGGAGCTGTTGCCGCTTGTGGTACCGGTGCTGCTTGAGGAGCAGGAGCCGCTGGTGCCGGATTTTGTGCAAACGATGACGTTGCTATCACACTAGCAGACGCAAGCAAAGTCGCCATGGACCTTTTAAATTTTTTCATTTTCATTCTCCGATGCCATACACGCAATCAAAATTTCCCTATGAAATTTTTCAAACGTCATTAAAAACGTATTTAAATATAACGCTTTTTCCCAAAAAACATTCAAAAAAGCCAAAAATGTTTTTCATAACAAAATTGACATTTTCATTCACTAAGTCTGTCAAATTTATGTAACTAATCCAATGTCAAAGAGTTACATAACATTTGACAATCAACCCCCCAAAATAGCCCTCCTTTCAAAAAAAATGATTTTCTATAAAAATGCCCGTTATAAAAACAATCTATTGTAAATTTTTTGTAAAAGGCTGCATTTTTTTGATATTCAACCCCAAAAGAGTCCCTTAAAATGTGACAAAAAGCGCCAAAAAAAACTAATTTTGGGAAATAAAAACTAATCTAACCAGGAAAAACAATGAAATTCGTATTTCTCTGCGACGCCAACTATCTCAAAGGCGACATGGTCAACTTCCAGAATAATTTTCCCACCAATCATGAACTCGTGACGATGACCTCTGAAGACCTTCTCCAGAGCAAATCCATCATCGAAGGGACATTCGCAATCTTGGCAGAACGCACCACATGGCAGAAAAACTTCAGCCTTTTCCGCTACTTCGGTCTTTTGCCGCTTCTCGAAGTGCTTCCGCTCGGCATTGTCAGCCGTGGACGCCGCAACGAACCCATCAAGGGCCGCAGCCAGAACAGGAACCAGGAAATTTTCTTCAATCCGGCAGCATCTGCTGAAGAACTCTATCTCCAGGTTGACAAGTTCGTCGCAGCCCCACCTTCCGGCTACACCTATCCGCGCGGTGCCGCCAAGTAAGGCATGCAGAAGAAAGTTCTAGAAAGCCTTTACAATCAAGGCGGGCTTACGCTTTTCGCCATTTCTGACGAAGAAACTTTGCCAAAAGACGCCTTGAAGAAATTCGCACTGGCGCTCAATGCCGGTGCGCGTTTTATTGTAATTGACTTTACCGGGAAACACCCTCTCGAAGGGAACGCACCTTTCCTTGCGACAGACCTTTCGCAAAAAGTCTTCACAACAGAAGAAATCGAGAAGATTTCGTCATCTTTTGACGACGACAGAAGCCTTACATTCACGGGCTCAAAGCCCCTCCCCTCCTCGGACACGCAATTCCGCACGCTCTATCATAACATCAAGATTCTCGAAAAAATAGCCCCGCAAGTCATCGGCATCATTTCGACAGAGCAAGTCGAGAACGTCGGAAAGCTAGTCGCCATGGCACGCCTCTTGATTGTGCATGTGACCCCGATATCCATGAAATCGGCAGCATCATTTATCGAAGACGTCAAGGAGGCACAAAAAATCGAGATTTTATGGCTTTCCAAGGAACTTCCTGCTCGCCGCAGCTACCCGAGAGCGCGCAAAGCCATCCGCAAAAACGCGAGCGCCACCAAGGAAGCCTTCGCCCTGGATTTCCAGAAAAAACCAGAAGATCTCGCAAAAATTGTCAAAAAGCTTCACAAGATTTCAATCCTCACCAAAAACCCGCTCGACGGTTTTCCGAGAATTATCCGCAACCTTTTCCCTCTTCTCCTCATCGTCGTCATTATAGCACCATTCCTCTTCGTGACCGACATCGATAGGAGCGATTCAAACCTCCGCGACCGCATCCAGGAGCGAAACCAGCTCTCCGTAGCCCCCTCCTTCGAATACACCTTTGACGGGACGGAGAACATGCAACGCATCGCGCGCTACGCCATCGGTCGTTTCGACGCCATTATCACCAACGAGAAGATGATCAAAAACTATGTGGCCAAAACGCTTGAAGAAAACGGTTTTGGCGTGACCTCCTGGGAAAAAGGCAACTTGAACATTCCCCCCAAAGGGACCTCCATCCGCTTCTCGCGCCCCGACGAAATCAAGCGCCCCGCCTCCGCAGATACAATCGGCGCCGCTTGGAAATACTGGACATCAGTCATTTCGGACAGCATCGCCTACCTCACGGAATTTTATCATGAAAACGCGACCCCTACGCAAAGGAAACACAACGGGATTGACGTTGCAAGCCGCCAGGGAGCACGCATTCTAGCCCCGTTTGGAGCAAAAGCCTGGACTAGCCGCGATGAACGTGGAGGCGTCATCATAGCGCTTGTCCGTAAAGAAGACGTTATCCTGTTCATGCACTGCGACAAGTTACTTTATTTGAACGGTCAGGAGGTTATGCCAGGCGACCCAATAGCGACGGTCGGCACCACGGGTCACACCACAGGCCCCCACGCCCATATCGTTACAGGACTCGTGAGCAAGAAAGGCAAAAAGCGTATTGGAAACGTCCGCTACGACGTAATAGACCCCATCAAGTGGTTCTACAAGTTCAAACCGACATCGAAATAGCACTTTTTGGTGTTTTGCGTCACACGTAACGTAAAAATAAGCAAAAACCTGTGATTTGTAACAGCAAATTTACACCTGAACTATCGCAATTCAACCCACAATTAAGTAACTTTGGAACACGGGATTGATGTAGTTAAAAAAAATGTCAAAAAAAAAAGGATTAGGACATGAAACATTCCATCATTGGGGCATCCCTTGTCATCGCAGTAGCATTCCTCGCCGGTTGCTCTAGCGTAGTCACCCCCAAGGCCGAACTAGCCTACCATCAAGACTCGGTACATAACATTCCCGCCATTGACAGCCTCATCGTCAGCATGAAGCAAGACTATATCAAACAGTGCTATATGCCTGTTGCAAGCCATTTGCCGCCAGAAAATTCTTGCCAGTCCGATTTGTTCCAGATGGTCGAACGCCGCTATCACATGGATTACAACCAGAACCATGTGGCGACCGCAAGCAACGAACTTTTCTTCAAGGATGTCGTACCTGAAATTCAGAAAAAGGTCAAAAGAGAACCGGCTCTTCGCGATCCGCTGCGTAGAGCATTCTCCAACAGCCAAGAAATGTTAGCATACTACAAGGACAAGTACAAGTTCAACACTCAGATTGAACGGTTCTAATCCTGATTTTTTCCTGTTAACAACTACATTTGGCGCAGCCTTTACGGGCTGCGTTTTTTTTAACATTTCCAAAAACAATCAACTAAAAACCAATAACTAATAGCAAAAGACTAGTAACTAGTAACTACATTTTCTATATTTGAGCCGCAAATTAAACCTAAAAGAGACAAATCTATGGGAAAATCACTCTATCAGAAAATTTTCGAAAGCCACACGGTAGCTAAGCTCCCGAGCGGCCAGTGCCAGCTCTTTATCGGGCTTCACCTCTGCCACGAAGTGACGAGTCCGCAGGCCTTCGCCCAGCTCCGCGAAGAAGGCCAGAAGGTGCTGTTCCCGGAACGCACTTTTGCAACGGTCGACCACATTATTCCGACCACTTTCCCGGAACGCAACCGCCCGCTCCAAGACGGCATTTCCGAAGAGATGTTCTCCCACATTGAAAACAACACCAAGAACAACGGCATCAAGTTCTTTGGCCCCGCTACCGCCGAACAGGGCGTGATC
>CACWPM010000009.1 GCA_902762795.1 Fibrobacter succinogenes
GGGGAACTATCAGCATGACCGCTCTCGTCAAGGAAGGTTCCTGGAACCTCTGGGGAAGCCTTGAACCCACCGCCGAATATTACGGAGTCTATATGGCGTACATGCGTTTCCTCGATCCGGGATTAGGTTATGCAGTCGTTCCCGTCAAAAGCACAACCGAATCCGTCGTGCCATACGCCGTTTGCTATGATGGCGAACGGGACGAAAGTAATCGTCGCTGTCACGTTTTACTAATAAACCTCACCGACACCAAGCAAATTGTGCAAGTTGACCGCAAGAGCGAAAAAAAGAAGCCGAGCAACTACCGCACCGAAGTTGACGTATTCGGTGCAGAGCAGTTCAAGTGGATTGGCGACCAAAAAGACGCTTATCCGTACCCGAAAATGGGACCAAGCGGTCGTTTGCTTGAAGGCAAGAATCGCGATATCGAGATTCCACCATTCGGCACTGTCGTTGTCCGTATGAATGCATTCAACCATATGAAACCCAACCGCCCAAATATTCTAGCCGCAGCACTCGAAAAGAAAGTGATGACCGTCGGCGACACGCTAGACCTCTTCGTAACCGCAGAGGAACGTTCTTCAATACCGATCACCGGAGCCAATATTCAAATCAAAAAATGGGACAATAAAGGGACGCTTACCGTCCGTGCTACACCTGATGACGGCAAATGGAATTCTTCCATCGAAAGTTTCCACATTCAAGTTCCTGTTACAAATAAAGTATCTATCGGCAAGAAGGAAATCAAACTCACCGTCTCGAACGGGTTTAAGTTCGGCGTCCCAGACACGCTCAACATTCCGTTCCGCGTCCGTGGCGCTTACCGCACCACAAGCGTGATGGAGAATTTCGACAACGGTCTAGACAACGTATCGTGGTTCCCGGTCGTCAATGGCGACAACGCCACCTCCATGGATGCCAAGGTGTATAACGGGAATCCTCCGCTCGGAGGCTACATCCGTCACGATTTCATCGTCGAGCAACCGCCTGAACTTGGCTGGCCGAACTACTCCGGCGCTTACTACAACGTTCCCGAAGAAGTCAAGAAGTCTGTCGGAATCGTTTTCGATTACGCCACAACGCACAACAATCCGCAAGGCTACATCGAACTACAAATCATGTCGAGCCAAGTCGAAGACTACGACGAATTCATGGTCCGCCTCAAGAATACTCGCGGCAACTGGGTTCGCGACACGCTCATCTGGGAGAACATGAAGCAAGAAGGCTGGGGCAAGACAATCCCGCAGCTCGACCCGACCAAAATCAAGAACTTCGCGTTCCGTGCACGCCACAGCGGCAAGGGCTACATCAGCCTCGACAACATCTACCTGCTCGGCGAAGACGGCAAGGAAGTCCCGATGCCGAAAGGCCTGAGAAGACTCAGGTAGCGAAAACGCGCCTGCATAAAAAAACGCCGCCCAGTGGGCGGCATTTTTCATTTAATTCTTTATGGATCCTATCGCAAACGTAGATACTAGAAATTATGGATCCCCTACGCTTCGAGGATGGCTTTAAGTCAGTTCGTTCACGTGGTCGAGCACGAGCTTTTGAGCCACTCCATTGTACAAGACGGCGTCATAATTCTCGCCATTCTTGCCCACGCGCGATTCCGTCACAATGCCGTTCTGCGAACCCGCTTCCGTCGGTTCAAAGAAAATCTTGCCAAGAGCCGTTTTCTTTTCTTCGAGGTAATTCTGCGATACAAACCAATCACGGATAGTCTTGAAGTAAATCTTTTCAACGTTTGAATTTTGCGGGAGCAATTCGTTCAAGCGTCTAGCGATTTCGCTAACCGGTACCGGAGTTTCATCTGTCGGGTAATTCTTAATTTGTTCTTCGGTCACATGGAATTTTTCCTTACCACTGTGGCCAGTCTCACCAGCTTCGGCCTGTTCTTTGCGTCTAGCCAAGCGTTCATTCGCCTGAGCAACGCACTTGTCTATATTATCCAAAATAAACTTTTGGGCGTCAGCATTGCACTTTGTATAAATCGAATGGTGCCCACGGATATCCGCTTCCACTTTTGCAAAACCAAGTTCTTCACCATGCGAGGTAGGCAAATTCAAGTCTTTGCCTTTTTCGCCTTCTTCTTTCAAAAGGATGCCTTCTTTCGAAAGTACTTCGGCAACATCGGCATAAACAAGAGGCATCATATTGCTTTCTTGAGAAATCAAAACATTTAAACGACGAATCAAGCCCGAAAGAGAAACAGGCTCTTCAGAGATTTTGAATTTAGACAACATTTCAGGAGTGAAGACAAGTTCCTTGGATGCCAGTTCGCGCATTTGATGAGACTTCAAATTTTTTGTTTGTTTGACCGTATTCGCTTTTTCGTGCCTTGCCATAACCGGCATGACTTTGGTCTTTAAGTAATCGGCCACATAGACAAGGCACTTGCTAATGCGCTCTTGACGGCAGACATCTCCTTCTAGCAACGGTTCTTCATTGAGAGGATTTACTCCACAAGAAAGCTTACGCAAATACATTTCAGCTCTTTCAAGAATTTTAATTTCAGCTGGCATTTTATACAATCCCTTTTTGATCTATTTCAAGCAAAGAACAATATAACTTCTTTTTGTAGATAAAAAAAGCCGGTGCAGTAAATACCGCACCAGCTTTACGCCATAACACCAATTTTATTTAAAAATTAGCCGTAAACAAAGCCAAGGACAATTGCTATTAATGCAAAAATTATGACTTGACGGAGAATAGAAATGTCTTCTTTTTGCATAAAAACCTGCCTTTTTATTGTTCTCAATGCAAAATAGATTTTAAAAACAACAATCGCGCAGATGTAAGAAAAACAACATTTTCACGCGTTTATTGCGTGATGAAAATCAAATCGCTGATAAAGGGGCGTTTAAATATCCTTCCCGTTTTTTGCAAGAAAGGCAAGCACCAAAAAGCAGCCTGCTACCACGCCTATTAGTGGAAGGTCCGAAAGTTCGCGTAGCACCATTCTCAATAGGCGGACCATTTGCGAACTTGCAAACGCATAACCCACGCTGCATAACACAACAAACAGCACGAAGCGTCCGATAAAAGGTATGCTTTTTGTAATACGTTTGAAGTAATTATTGATGCAAGCGCCATAAAGCATCAAAAGCGTAGCGATCAGCCCGACCGAAATAGAATTCAAATGGGCTCTTAAAAAATTTGCAAATTGGTGAATGTATGGTTGCATGGTTTTAATATAGTCAAAGTAAATCGTTCAGCAACGCGTCAAGTTGCAAATCCACCTTCGAACGGTTATCGTTTATAATTTTACGAATCCGTTTGTCCGGAAAAAGCTCTGGAGCGCAGGCGCCACGCTGATTTTCTATACGACGCTTTGCATCATCTTCGTCAAGCCCGCGCGATATCAAGCGCTGCAAGCGTACATTATCGGGTGCGTCGATTATCCAGATTTCATCGAGCATTTTCACGAGTTCGGGCGCACGAGAAAAAAGTGCTGCTTCTACAAACCGGCTTTTGTCCGCACCTTCGTTCCAAAATTCTTCGACAGCACGTGTCAGATAAGGATAAACTATTTGTTCCAATTTTTCACGTGCCGAAGCATCCGCAAAAATACGGTCGGCAATAAGTGCACTGTTCACGCCCGTAGGCGTCAAGCACTCTTCGCCAAAGAACGAAGCCATGTCGGCGCGTAGCTCCGACGACTTCCGGTAAAGCTCATGAACTTTACGGTCGGCGTCCAGCACCTGGAAACCGCGCGCACGCAGCAAACCTCCCACAAAGGACTTGCCCGCGCCAATCGAACCCGTAATTCCAATCTTTACCATAGTTTCTCTAATTTGCCGTCACAAGATTCGCCGCAAAAATCAACGGCCCAGCGAAATCAGGCAAAGCCCGATGACCACGCCAAGCATCGCCACGAATTTCATTTTGCTCTTGCGTTCCTTGAATATAAGAATTCCCGCCAAGAAACTGATGAACACGCTCGAACGCCGCAGCACCGTAATGACAGAAATCAATGCATTCGAATCGCTCACCGCCAAAAAGTAACAACGGTCCGCCACAATCAAAAGGGCTGCCACCGCCAAAAAAGACCAACGGTACTGGAAGGGCGTCGTTTTTTTGCGCGTCGGGTACCACGTAATCATCGTTGTGAAGAACTGTACCACGCACATGTAAATGCTAAACCAGACCTGTACCGTCAACGGTTCGAAGTTCATCCGCTGCAAAATCAGTTTGTCGTAGATACCGCTACAGGCTGCAAGAATTGTCCCGAGGAGCATCGCCACGACCCAACTGTTGCTAAAAAAGTGCCCCATTTCCTTCCGGCCCGCCATGCTCAGTCCGATGTACGAACAAACGCAAACCGCAATTCCCGCCCACTGCATCACATGCGGACGTTCCCCCAAAAATCCGACCGCGATCATGATTGTAAATAAAGGTGCAAGCGCCCGGATTGTCGTCGAAATGCTGAGAGGCATGTGCGCAATCGCGCTATACGTGAAAAGCCAGCTCCCGCCGACAATCACCGACTTTCCCATCAAAAAGAGGTGGTCGTGCAAAGTAAGCGGTTCGCAGTTCCCCGAAAGGAGTACAGGCAACATCAATAGCGCGTAAAAGACACTGCAAAGTAACAGAACTGGACGGACGGCGTTATCTTGAACCGATTTTTTTTTGGCTAAATCATAAAAACCAAGAAAGATAGCCGATGCGAAAGCCAACAATAACCATGACATAGCGCGCCAAATTTAAAAAATACGGCCCAAACTTCAAAGAGTTTGCTATAATTAAATAAGCAACCAATCATAAAGGGGACTCAAAAATGAGCATCAAATCAAAAGCAACTTCACTTCTTGAAGAATTCAAGGCGTTCGCCCTCAAAGGCAACATCGTTGACATGGCTATCGGTATCATCATCGGTGCCGCTTTCGGTAAGATCGTCACGTCCTTCGTGAACGACATTGTGATGCCGCTTGTCACTGCCATCATCGCCAAGTGCGGCGCCCAGGACGCAGGCGAAGGAATCAAGGCTCTCGCCTACACGACTGCTGAAAACATCACCATTCCTTATGGCAACTTCATCGGTGGCATCATCGACTTCTTGATTGTCGCTTTTGCCGTGTTCCTTTTGATGAAGAAGTTCTTTGACCTCGTGCAGAACGTCCGCAAGAAAAAAGCCGCTGACGAAGCTGCTGCTCCGGCTGCCCCTCCTGAGCCGTCTGCCGAAGAAAAGCTCCTCACCGAAATTCGCGACTTGCTGAAGAACAAGTAGGGGCTAGGTTTTAGGTTATAGGGATTAGATAGGATTCAATGAGGGGGAGGCATCCCCCTGATTGCAGCCTTGCCCTTGTGTCACCTTGAGCGAAGTGCAAAGCACGAAGTCGAACGGGTCTAGGGCAAGTCTTCCATCACCCTCTCTAACGGGGAGGGCCCCGTAACGCCCCCGATGCAAAAAAACGCGCAATCCAATTGCGCGTTTTTTTTATAGACTCTAAGCTCAACCAACTAAACCCCATACCTCAGAGGAGCCGCAGGCGACCGTGCCCATACCCCATAGCCCATACCTTCACTGGATGGGACAAAGCCCCAACCTCTTTGACTCGGTTGTTCAGCAAAAGTTCACTTCCTACCGCCTACTTCCTACTGCCTACTTCTAACTTAATCTCAACATCCGCCTTGAACGGCAAGTCTTCCGCCTGCGGGGTTGCTATCACGACCTGGCATTCCTTTTCGCGAATGAGTGAGGCTACTGCATCGCGACGGTTCACATCCAGCTCCGCAAAAATATCATCCAATAGCAAAATCGGTTTTGTCAAGTAGCGTGACGCTACATCCACGGCGGCAAAGCGCATAGCAACTGCCGCCGAGCGGCATTGCCCCTGCGAGCCGACCGAACGCATCTCGTAACCCGAGGCGCAAAGCGCCAAATCGTCGCGATGCGGCCCAGCCATCGTCAAACCTTGCAAGCGTTCCACGAATTCCAAGTCCGCAAGTTTCCGTGCAAAAGCGTTCCGTAGCATTTCCACGCTCACAACATCGTCTGTATCGTTTGCGCATTCTGCACAAGCTGAACCCGGCGCATTTTCAGCCGCAGTTCCCGAAGCACTCCCGCTAGCATTGTAAATAGCAGCTCCATCAGCAGCTCTTGCAATTTCAGCACCGGCAGGAATTGTATCCATCATATCGTCCGACATGGATTCCGCCGCGTCAAGCGCGTCAAGCGACTTGAGGATAGAACTTTTATAAGCGCAAGTGATTTCATCCACGCCGCCCGAAAGCTTGCGATAGTATTGCGTGATAATTTCCGAGACTTCTTTCGAGAGTGCAATCCGCGCCGCCCAAAGCTTTGCGCCAAGTTCTATCAGCTGTTGCGTCAGCACACGGAACAAATCCTCGCCGCCAACAGCAGAACCGTTCTGCTTGAACTCCTTGAGCCATTTGTTACGTTGTTGCAACACTCGCTTGTAACGACGCAACACTTGCGCATTCGCCGATGAACGATAACAAAGAATCTCGTCGAGCCAATGCCTGCGGACCTCGGGGCCGCCACGCAAAAGTTCAATGTCCGAAGGCTGCATAATCACCGCCGGGCATGTACCGAAAAATGATGTCGGAGACTTTAGCGTTTCACCGTTTTCACGCACCTCGCTTCCGCGAGAAAACACGCGAATCGCTCGCTTCCGCTCGCGCCCATTTTCTTCGAATTCTCCACGCAATACTAGCTCGTCTTGCTTCCACGTAACGAGTTCCCGCAAATCGCGTGAACGGAACGAAAAACCCTGTGCTAGCAAGTGTATCGATTCCAGAATAGTCGTCTTGCCGCAACCATTCGGTCCGCAAATGACGTTTATGCCTGCATCGAAGTTGCAGTCTATCAAGTCAAGACTGCGGACCTTCGAAATGAACACTTTAGAAATCAAGGAATGTATCCCCGTAAACCAATGGTAAACGGAGTCCAGATTCCCGCACGGGTTTCGTAAAGGAATGCGTAGTCCACTTCAATGGGGAACTTTTTTCGTCCTATGTGAATATCAAACTTGTACCCCATACCAAACATCCAGTCTAAATCGTCCATACCTGCACGGACTGTTCCGTTCGGGATAACCTCGCATTCAAAGCCTACGCGCCCCGTCCAGACATGGAGTTGCGGGTCAAATGCCAAAAGTGTATCGGCCACTTGATAATCGAGAGCTTCCATCCAGGCGTAAACCGGCTTTCCCATGATTTTAGAACGGTAGCCAAGTCCTATTTGTAGCACTTTAGGGCGAACGCCTTCTGTCGATGCAAGAGAATTGTCTTTACTGGGATTCTTCGTCCACTTTGCAGATAAATTTCTACTGAAACTCAAGTTTCGGATGACAACGGACGAAGACCACTTGTTATTCCACTGGCGGAACCAGCTCAAGTTGATCGTCACCGGACTGCGAAAGGCGTCTTCAACGCCATCGTAATACTGCGCAATGTCCAAATTATCGTAGCTCATCGAAAGCGAAAAACCAAATGAATTTTGGCGTGTCGCACGGTACGCAAAGCCAAGGTAAAACATCGAGAAGAACGGTTCTGCTGAACCCAGTGTCTGGTCGTCGTTGTCGATAACCTTGAAATCCGCATCGCCACGGTAAAGTACGGCAAAGCCTACGCCCATGCGTTTTCCGACTTTACCTTCGATACCCAAGGAACCGCCCACACGGTCCAAGTCGCGTTTTTCGAAGTTCAAAGAAAAACCGAGATTCTTACGGAAACCCAGCAAAGCCGGGTTCCAATAAGCGGCGGGCATCGTCTCTATATCTGCCGTACCCGTATTGCCGCGTCCAAGTTCGCGAACTCCCGCTCCCATACGTTCCACAAAGCCATCAAAGCCACCAAGTTCAGACTTTTTCGTAAAGGGGCCGGCCATCACGGAACTTGCAAACGAGCAAACCGTCATAGCCGCAACTACAAGATTTTTAAACTTAATCATCTAAAGCTTCCTCCAAGCGTCATCGTCTTGCCCCAGCCAATGTGACCGTGATTATCCTTTACCCTGATGTAATAAACGCCCATCGTGCAATCCTTGCCATGGTCGTCGCGACCATCCCAAAAATCTTCTTTCGGATTTGTGCTTCGCGATGCATCTGCGTTGCGAACGGCATCCTTCACGATGGTTCGCACCTTGTGCATATCGTAACTGAAAACTTCAATCGTAATTTTCGATTCTCGCCCGACTTTATAGGAAACAAGCGATTCGTCGCCCGGTGTAATTACGGATGGAACCATGCGGATGGATCCCAAGTTGTTGTCGAGTTTTGCTCGATTCAGGAAAACGCTCCACGTTGCACCGGAATCCGCCGACACGGAAATTCCGTTTCCTTCCGTTGCAACCGCAAGTCCCATTCGCGATTTCGATAACGGGAATGCGCTTATCGAAACGATGGCAGCCCTTCTATCTGTTACTCCGGTTTCGTAACCATATAGCCATTGGTTGTTTTCATCCTCGTCTTTTTCCCACGCCTTTATTCCAAGTGAATCCAACTTGAGATAACCGCTTATCGAACCTCCAATTGTTCGCACTAACACATATGCCGTTTTTCCGATAAATGCGATACCGCTTACCGTATAATCGGCTTTGTCGTAAATTCCCTTTTGCACCTTGCCTGCGGTATCCAGGAAATTTACTTCGGAAAAATCCTTATCCTTTCCGTCATAAAGGCGCCAAAGGCCGCCCACGACATTCTTTTTATCCTTGTGGTTTGTTTCCGCAATAACCTGAAGCGGTTTGCCTCCCATCCATAGCCCCGTCACGCGAGACGTATCTAGCTTTCCCGAAAACTTTTTGAGCCCGTTAGTAGATTTAATCCAAATGCCTTGGGAAGTTGCAAGCCAAAGGTCTCGGGTTTCAGGGTGGATGTGTACATCGAAGACATCCAGGTGACTTGATGAATCCGGTACGGCATCGTTCTTGAATTCTTCTAGATTACTTTTCTTGAAATTAAGGATAAAAGAAGTGTCTTTTGAACCTTTATTGCTAGATATGTCATGAACCATCACGCCTAGCATTCCGCGCGCAATCCAGAGACGCTTCGCTGTTGAATCGTATGCAAAGCCACTAGCCGTATAGCGCATCGGATCTTTCTCTTCGTCTTCTATTGTCGATGAAATTTTCAGATGCTTCTCGTTCATTCGCTTTAAGTCAAGAATGGAAAAATATCCTTCCGGCTTCAAGAAGCGATCGTTCTTGTCCATTGCAAACATCGGGAGGACAAGTCCGAGATCTTCACCCGTGTAAACCGCGGGAAGGCGCCTACGTTCGGCAAGATCGTCATCGTTTAAAATAAATCCGTTCTGCACCGCCGTCAGCGTGTCCGAGACTTTTTCCATGGCAGTCGTTTCAAGCGCTATGATGCCTTTATCCGATACCTTAAAATTTAACATCGTTATGCCGCTGTAGCTATTGTCCCGGGAAAAGGCCCACAAGGCACCGTTGCTACCCGCCGGGGCGACTGCGTAGACGTAGTTACTGAACAATGTTTCTGCGGCAAAAGCGCTACCGCAAATCGCTCCGCTTACAAGAAGTCCCGCCATGAGACTTTTCATCATGCCCAAATTCACAAATTACCTCATATCGATTTCGTCAACGCCTGCGACAGGCTTGTATTTGAAATCGTCGTTAGAAATTTTTTGAACAACTTTCATATCGATAATGCCATACCAGGTCGAATTTCCTGCCGGGTCTTCCGTGAAGAGACGCACTGGCGAATAATCCTTCTTGGAAAGCCACACTTCCATCTTGGTAAACTGTCCCGCATACTTCGTCGGGTCAAGTTTCAGAACCCAAAGCTTTTTACCCGCAAATTCGCCTTCGCCCATTTCGAGCGCCTTGCAGTTCAGGTACTTGAACAAAAGTTCCGACGGATGGAGCGAACTTGACAGATCTTCTACCGCCTTGATGAGCACCTGCTTCTGTTCCACGTTCCACTGCCAAAGGCTTTCGCCATCGCTATAGAATTTAATACCCGAAAGATCGAGCTTGAACTTGTCCCCTTCGGCAACCACGAGGCTCCCTGACTGCGTTCGGATATCCGGAGAATCCGCTTGGAAAACCTGAGCCCTGAAATTGAGACTCCATGCACGCCCCGACTTGAACCACGCCTTGGATTTGTCCAGGACCTGGTCCGCTGTCAACGCAAAAACACCTTGCACCAATGCAAGTGATATTAAAACAAAAAAACGGGGGGAGAATTTCATATCCACCTCTTTTAAAGACGCTACTAAATTTACAAAACTGAAGCCTTGAAAACTTTGGATATCCGTATTTTTGGGGTTCAAGGAATAAAACATTGGTCTCACCGCCAAGATATTTCTATCTTTTGCACGTAAAATTCAAATAAATCTTTTTTTAGAAGGATTGTATGCGTAAAATTATTTTGCCGATAGCTCTTGCTGCTACCAGTTTCGCCTTGGCCGCCGACATCGAAATCCACGGAAATGTCGATTTCGACATTGGTAGCTACTTCGACAAGGATTTTGATCCGACCAATGCCGCAAACCAGGACATCGACTTGTCCGTCACGGCAAATCTCGACGAAAACGTTTCCGTAACCGTTTTCACGAACACCAAGAGCAACGTCACGAACTCCGACCAGCCCGCAGAAATCCGTCACGGACTTGCCCGTTCAACGGCTATCACTAGCGATAAGGACCGCTATACTGCTTTCAACTTCGATGGCGTGGAACTCCGCTGGAAGCCTTTCCAAGACGTGAGCTTCATTTTCGGTGACTTGACTTATAACGCCGGTACATTCAACTACTATTTCTGGCGCGACCCGAGCCGTTACGCGGTCGTCTCACGTGACCAGAGCCTTCGTGGTTTCGGAGTCGAAGTCGGTAATGATAAATATGGCGACGGCAAGTTCTACATCGGTGCCACCGATGACAGCAAGAGTTCTATCGCTGTATTCGGTAGCTATGGCCTCAAGCTTTTGAACCGCCCGGACGAACACTTGACCATCACCCCGAGCGTGGACTGGGTATTTGGCTCTGAAATCGGTCGTGGTTACACTTATTTCTTCGGTACGGAACTCGACTACTCTAAGAGTCTTGAAGTCTTCAATTACAGCGTCTATGCCGTTTATGGCATCCACCCGTACAAGGGCAACGCTGTTCATTCCTTCCTTGTGGAACCGAGCCTGAACTATGGCTTGTTCAACTTGGGATTCAACTATTTCTATGCCATCGTCAACAAGGGCGAAGGTTACAAGGCGAAAGACCAAATCTTCACGGATGACCAGATGCTCTTTGCCGTGGAACCGAGCTTCAACATTACAAAGAAGTTCACTCTCGGCGTAAGCTTTGAATACCACGATCCGGATTCCGAAATCAAGAAAGACGAATTCAAGTTCCTCGGCATGAACTTCTATGTCTATCCGACCATCAATACAAATCTCGTCTTCTGGTTCGGCTACAATTTCAGCAAGGACAAAAATCCGGTCGTCCAAAAGACCAAGTTCGCTCTTGGCATGAGCGCCCACGCCGATTTCTAATTAGCGGTTAGTCTATAGCGTTGGTCCATAGTTATTAGTTAAAGATTGTCCCCGGTTTTCGTCAAAGAGAGCCGGGGATTTTTTGTAATAGTGCAATCGCTCCCGATGTGGAACGGTGGAAAATTTTAATTGGTGAAGTTGCAATTTGCGGACTCGCCGTTGTTAAAAAGTGTCATCTATTGACATTTGGTGGCGCTTTCATTCCGCTTGGGGCAGATGCCGAAAAGATATAGCCCGTTGCAATCTTTACCGGTAGCTATAATCTTGACGGCTACGTTCTGCTAGTTTTGGTGTTTGTTGTCCTTCTTCTAGCGGACGTCCAATTTGTTGAAAGTTTCATAGTGGTCTGCGGTATAGTAGATAACGCAATTGGACTGATAGACTAGGCGCTTCGTACCACGATTCTTGGCGGAGTATTCGACATCCGCTTCGTGATAATTTCCTTCGGGCAATGTGGGATGATAGTTATCCGGTTTATCCGCATGGTTATTGAACGTATCGCCGCCAATCATCACGCCAAGCGTTGTCCACGGATTGAAATTCCATTTCTCGAAAGTGTTCCCTGTTTTAGATTCGTACAAGGACTGCCCCTCATTTTTGCCGACATAGTTGCTCGGCAATTTATCAAACTTGCAAAGGTATGCGGCCACAGAATCCTTCGTGGTATACAAACCGGATTCTTCCACCGCTTCGTAAATCGATTTTGTTGCAACACTGGATGAAGATTGTTCTACACTTGATGAAAAATTTATTTCTTCGCTACTAGAAACATGGAGTTCGCTTGACGAAATTCCCTTATCACTTGAGGACAACAGAATAGTACTTGACGAAAAATCTATTTGTTTGCTACTTGAAGAAAAGCTTTTATTGCTAGATGATGATTTATCTGAAGACGTGATCTTTTCACTACTAGACGATGTTTCTTTGCTTGCAGACGAAGATTCAACACGTTCACTGCTAGAAGAAACCTTTTTGTCGCTAGACGAAGATGTTTCTTTCTTACTTGATGAAGACGACTTGCTTGATGATGTCTGCTCAATTTCATCGGGTTCGTCGCTAGAAACTGGCGGCATGGTGCATGCGACGAGAAAGGCCGAAAACAAAAATGCAAGGGAAATCTTCAAGGTTTTCATAATGAATGAATATAATAAAAAAAGTCCGTGAAGTCTCAGTTGGCGACTTCATTTTTTTCTGATTACAGTTTGAGTTGGAGTCGAATGCCTATTTCCACCATGTCCATTTTGTGAAGAACGGAAAGAATTATTATCCCAAATTGGATTTCTATTTCATTGAAGTAGCATTTGCCTCCAACGAATTAGGTATATTGAAGGCATGATTCAAGAAACTACATCTCATTGCAAATCATTTCTTCACCCTCCTTGCAAGCATTTTTTAAAAGAAATGATTAGTTCATACGATGTTATTCGTAAAGAAATTTTTGAGCATCTACCATTCTTGATTTATTGGTCTGATTGTGTCGGTACTAAGCCCTCTGCAGAAAATGCGTTAGAATACGCATTTAAGTATTACAAGAAGTTGCACAATACAAAACTTGATGAAAACATTGAGAAAATTGCTGACGATTATCTTGAAAAAGTTATATCCTACTACAACGCCGAATATCCCGATAAATCTTTTGGGAAGCATGTCGCGCAGTTCATAAGAGCGTTTAAATTAGGCAACGAGCAAAAAAAAGAGCGAACAGAAATAAAGACAGACGATTTCAAATGGCTGCCTGGCAAGTTGCAACAAAATCACAATTTTGAAAAAATTTCAAAAGAATTTGATTTTGCCTGGAAAACTGCAAGATTATGGCAACTGCTAAAAACAAGAGGTCAAGAACAGCTCATTTTATCTTTTTTAGGAATAAATGAAGAAATGAGCCAAGATGAGCAAAAAAAATCTCTTCCTGTCTCTAGTGAAAATAAACTACCAATCGAGATTTCAAAAAAACTCGATTGCATTTGTTTCGAAGAAACTCAGTTTTTAAAAGAGAACATAGATTTCTTTTCTCCAGAATTTATGACCAAGCACGACATGTGCATTTTCTTAAAGAAGGCGTGTCTTTCTAGCATAAAGAAACTAAAAGGCAATAATGTTGTCGATGTTGCCGCTTCAAATGCAAGAATAAAACCATTAGATTCAATTTGGCTTTTGGGACGTTTCTATGGAATCCATCCTTATGCTCTAAATTTCATCAGCCAAGAAATGCCTTCTCGTGCAATAAAACAGATTGTCGGGCTGGAAAGTTCTCCATTCCTCGACTGGAAAGAAAGGGATATTGATGAGCTAATAAAAAGTGAAACCATAAGAGTTGGAAACCGCAATTATCCACTTGCGGAAGTTCTTATGACTATTTACAGCAATGGTCGTTTACGAACTTTACTAGAACAGAAGTCAAAAGAGATTATTGAAGGAAAAGAACAAAACCCTTATAAGTCTCTCTATAATACTATTCTAAAAGAAGGTTCGAAAACATCTTTCATATCAAGCATTGATTTAACAAAAAAGGAATTTCAAAAATTCGCAAAAAAACGTCCAGGTCTTTTCAAAGCACTAATTTTTCTAGGGTCTTTTCCTGATTTCATTTTTAAATACGCAAAAGAACTAGAAGCGAACAATCACCTTTTGGATGACATAAAAGACCCAAGAATTATCGGGACTTTCCTTATCAGCGCAATTGTATCCGAAGGACTCGAAAACGAAAAAAATTTATTTATCATAACATATGATGATTTTGATAGCGATAACTTGTTTGCAGCTGCAATGATATTGATTATTTGGTACTCAATGTCTGTACTAAAAGAAATTAGGTCCAACGCAAAGCAAATGGGAGCTCAAAGCTAGAAGATTTTTTGTCTACTTTTGCCAAGTCGAAATTTTTTAGCCCTATTTTAAAAGTTCGAAATTCTTATTTTAGAGAGTTTTCTTTCAACTAGCCTATTGAAGGATTTTGAACCTATTTTTGGTTTTGCAATCTTGGTAAAGCAGGATTGTCAGGGAGAAGCGAACGCTCTTTCTGTAACAACAAACTAAATTTAATAGGAGATGAAATATGATGAGAAGAAAAGGCGGAAATCCACCCATTGACCCCCACGGAGCAGGCTGGCCAACAGGTCACGGAGGGGGTAAAGGACCCTCTGGAGGCGGACGAGGCGGTAACCCTCCCAGGCGTTAAACCGGACAATGCATTTATGGGCGTTGGATAAACCATCTTTTTCTGCCTGCATTTTTCTTCCTGCTTCCTACTTCCTACTTCCTACTTTTCTATCTTAGGCCGCACCGCCAGATGTCGTATTTCTGGGGAACCGGGCGAGAACCGCCCACAAAAAGGATTACTTATGTCTCAAATCGAACTGACCTTCCCCGATGGCTCCGTACGTTCCGTAGCATCGGGCACCACCGGCCTCGAAATCGCAAAGAGCATTTCTGAAGGCCTCGCACGCAAGGCTCTTGGCGTTAAACTCGGCGAAAAGGTTTTGGACCTTACCCGTCCGCTTACCGAAAGCGGTTCCATCCGCATCATCACCCCGAGCAACGACGATCCGGATGCTTTGATGCTGCTGCGCCACAGCTGCAGCCACGTGCTTGCTGAAGCTATCTGCGACTTGTTCCCGGGCACAAAGCTCGCTTACGGTCCGGCTATCGACAAGGGTTTCTATTACGATTTGATGACGCCGACTCCGCTCAAGGAAGAAGACTTCCCGAAGATCGAAAAGCGGATGAAGGAAATCATCAAGGAAGACCGTCCGTTCACTCGTTGCGAAGTTAGCGCCGAAGAAGGTCTCGCTCGCACGGAAGGTGACAAGTACAAGCATGACAACGCTGAACGTGCTCTCGCTCGTGAAGGCTCGGATGGCAAGTTGAGTTTCTATGTAACGGGTGAACCGGGCAAGAACTGGGAAGACCTCTGTGCCGGTCCTCACGTGCCTTCTACGGGCAAGCTCAAGGCTTTCAAGGTGCTCTCGATTTCCGGTGCTTACTGGCACGGCGACCAGAAGAGCGACCAGCTCACTCGTGTTTACGGTACCTGCTTTGCAGACAAGGAAGGTCTCGAAACTTACGTGAAGTTGCTCGAAGAAGCCGCCAAGCGCGACCACCGCAAGATCGGCAAGGAAATGGACCTCTACCACATCGAAGACCATTCTCCTGGCATGGTGTTCTGGCACCCGAAGGGTACCAAAATGGTGAACGCACTCAAGGATTACATCCGCGGCAAGATCGACCATCGCGGCTACCTCGAAGTGATCACTCCGGAAATTGTGAACAAGGTTCTTTGGCTCAAGTCCGGTCACGCTGACAAGTATAACGAAAACATGTTCAAGACGATGGCGGGCGATGTCGAAATGGCTGTGAAGCCGATGAACTGCCCGTGCCACATTTTGATTTTCAATTCCCAGCTCCGCAGCTGGCGTGACCTCCCGATGCGCCTTGCCGAATTCGGTAAGTGCCACCGTTACGAACCTGCCGGTACGATGCACGGCCTTATGCGCGTGCGTGGCTTTGTGCAGGACGACGCCCACATCTTCTGCACCGAAGACCAGATTGCAAGCGAAGTGGCTGACTTCTGCCACTTGGTCAAGGAAATCTACCACGACTTCGGATTTGACGATGTGAAGGTGAAGTTCTCGACCCGCCCGGCAAAGCGCGTGGGTTCTGACGAAATTTGGGACAAGGCCGAAGCCGCTCTCGCCGAAGCTACGAAGCTCGCGGGTCTCGACTACGTGCTCAATCCGGGTGAAGGCGCCTTCTATGGCCCGAAGCTCGAATTCACGCTGAAGGACAGCCTCGGTCGTGACTGGCAGTGCGGTACCATCCAGGTGGACTTCAACTTGCCGCAGCGTCTGGGTGCCGAGTATGTCGGCAAGGACAACCAGAAGCACATCCCGGTGATGCTTCACCGTGCGGCCGTGGGTTCCATCGAACGCTTCCTCGGCATCTTGATCGAAGAATTCATGGGCGACTTCCCGCTGTGGCTTGCTCCGGTGCAGGCCCGCGTGCTCCCGATTTCTGAAAAGTTTGTCGATTACGCCAAGAAGGTGCAGGACGAACTCGTGGCTGCCGGCGTGCGTACTGAAATCGACGAATCCAACGAAAAGTTGGGTTACAAGATCCGCCAGTGCGAACTCCAGAAGGTGCCGTACCTCCTCATCGTAGGCGAGAAGGAAGCTGCTGAAGGTGTTGTCTCTGTCCGCCGCCGCAAGGAAGGGGACAAGGGCAACATGAAGGTCGCTCAGTTCCTTGACATGACCGCAGACGACAGAAAAGTAGTTCGCTAATTTAATAGTCGAATGTAATTCGCAGACGTAGGCTTCCATTGAGCCTACGTTTTTTTTGTTCGGAGAGTGTATTTTTTTTGCGATTGTGCTGTTTTTTTACGTAAAAACTTTTTTTTGCTGGTGCAAACTGAGTAAAAATAATATATTTTATTGTTATAATTCTGTTGCAAATTAATTTATGCACGAATACTGTTTTCTTGAGGTGTATATTGCAGATATGCTGGGTATCTTTTTGATACTCGGTGCTATATTTAGTGGCGCTTGGAAACTGCATAAAAAAAATAAGGAAGACAAGCTGCTTTTGAGGATAATGTTTGTCATTATACTGGCATGCTTGATGGATGCTTTGGCTTTTGCTGTTGATGGATGCATGGGTGGTTTCTTTAGAGCGCTTTGTTACGGTTCGAATTTTGTTCTTTTCCTTGCGACTTTAGTGATTGGGCCTTTGTGGGTGTTGTTGATTTCCCGCCATATTTACGGAACGATCTCTAAATTTCAGCGTGGCTTGGTAATGGGAATTTTCAGTTTTGCTTTTTTACTGTTGATTGTAAATTTCTTCAATCCCATTATCTTTAAAATAGATGAGTTGAATGTCTATTCGCGTGGCCCGCTATTTGTGGTGAACAATTTAATTCAAATAGCCTTTTTGATAGACTGCGTCGTCATTTATTTGGTCGGAAGGGCGCGTAGCGGCGGTGTCAAGTTTTTCCCGGTTCTGCAGTTTGTCTGGCCTGTACTTATCTGTGTTTGTCTTCAGAATTTTTTCTACGGTATTTCGACTGTTTGGGTTGGGATTGCCGTTGGTTTTACAAGTTTGATGCTTGCTTTGCAAAACGAAAATATTTTTATAGATAAACTTACAAGACTTTTTAACCGCTATTATTTGGATAAAATTTTGGGAGAATTGAAACGCGGTAAGAAAATTGGGATGATGATGCTTGACATGAACGGCTTCAAGAATCTTAACGACAATTTGGGCCATTCGCAGGGTGATGACGCCCTGTTTACAATGGCCGAAATTTTACGTGAATCTGTTGGGTCGCATGGTACTGTTGTTCGTTATGCTGGTGATGAATTTGTGATTGTCCTGAATACGGATAGCGAAAAAGTTGCAGAATCGTGCCGGGACCGTATTAAACAAAAGCTGGATGATTTTAATAAGCGTGGCGAAAAAAAATACTACATGTCCGTTTCTATAGGCTTTGGAATTTTTGATTTGAAAAAGAGCAGCTTCGATGAAATTCTTGAAATTATAGACAAGCGTATGTACGAAGATAAAAAGGCGTATTACGAGTCGAAAAAAAATGATCGACGTTGTCGGTATAAATAAAAATCGCCGGTCAAACCGGCGTTCTTTAATTTTTCCAATCAATCTTTAGTGTTTGAATAAGTGAATCTAGGCGGGTTGTCAGTTTCTCAGCTCCGATGTACGAAAGATGGTCGCAGTTTGTTGCCATTTCGTCCTTGTAATCGTGATTGCCCATTTGATTTTCGTCCATCAGTTTGAAATGCGGATATTGCTCTTCGAATTTGTGGAGCTTTTTTATCATTTCCTTGGCTACGGATCTGCGGAGGCCGTAACGCCCGAATGCGCCTGTTTTCTTGTAATCGGGGGATTGCGGGAAGATGACGCCGATCAGGTATATGTTGTTGCTCTCGGATTCTTTGATGAAGTCTTCGATTTCTTTAAGCAATATGTCGCATGGATTTTTATTTGCAATGTCCATGTAGGTCGAATCTACGTAGACGGGACTCCCTTGCCAGCCTTCCGTGGGACCGCGGGCAGCCCCTAATTGATTTTGTTCTAGTTCTCTGATTTCATTGTTCTCACCGTAGGAATCTCGAGTGAGTTCGTATAAGCCTTTGGGATAACCGTCCTTCCAAAAATTGTGGGCCTCGTCGTAAACAAAACCGGGGGTTTTGGCAAAAATGGTGTCCCAGTAACTTGGTTGTTCGTAATAGCGCCAGAACAAAATATCCAAATCAAGTGATACGACAGCGACTTTGAATTTGGGTAAAAGATGGACTCCATATCCAAAGAAGATTCTTTTGGCAACGGACAAGTCTACTGCTGCACTTGCAGCGTTAATGGAGAAAATCCCTTGCTTGGATTTATTTAAAATAAGCGGATGCACGCCGTT
Organism: Fibrobacter succinogenes; assembly: GCA_902762795.1. Classification (GTDB taxonomy): domain Bacteria; phylum Fibrobacterota; class Fibrobacteria; order Fibrobacterales; family Fibrobacteraceae; genus Fibrobacter; species Fibrobacter succinogenes_E. The sequence continues at coordinate 18,895 of CACWPM010000009.1, forward strand.
CCATGATCGGGATGAACCTGAAATTAGGACATTTATAGAATCTCGATATAGGTAAAGCATTTCCAAATCGTAACGAGTTATTGTTGTGCCCGAGCCGCCTGTGGACGGACTGTTGAGTTCGTACATGCCGGCGCTATCGATGTTTAGCGTTGTTTCGAAATTCTGTCTTTTGCCGGTCCATAGGTCCGGATGCCATAATTCAGAACCGTTCGCGATTTCGGTGATGCTGGAATCCCTTGTATTGACGAGAACTATTTTGGGGTGTGTGCCATCGATACTCGTAAGGCTTGCTACGGCCAGGTTTGAACTGTTGCGGACCCATTCGGTGTGATCGAACGTGTAGCCTTTGGGAGCGGGAATCATCCTTATGATTTTTCCGGTACTGTCGGCAATTAGAATTTGTTCGTGCACATTGTATTTTTTCCCGGAGAATTCTTTGCCTGTGTTGCCAGCAAAGTCCAGGAATAAAGTCTGTTTTGTCGAATCGGAAAGCGAAACATTACATGCTTGTTCCTTGTTGTACCATGTTTCGTTTTTACCGTTTACGTTTGCGCGGAGCAGTCTTGCACCAGATACGGCGAGCTTCCCGTCAGCGCTGATTCCTCCATTGAATGTCCCGTCAAAAAGTTTTTTAGGCTTTCCGAATTTTCCATTTGAAAAGGGAACGCTCCACGTAGATGCGTTTTTCCATTGGGCTTCATCGGAGTTGTTCTCTGCACTTGATACGTAAACAATTTCGGTGTCGGCTCCGACAACACGCCAGCGTGGAATTGCTGCGCTTTCTACATCGAGTTTTATTTTTTTTGCATCAATGGAATCGAGCCGCTGAACGTAAAGTTCGGATTTCCCGGAAATGCCTTCGTATTTTGTCGAAAACGCGACAAGGTTTCCGTTAGGCGAAATCGCTGGATGGTAGGCGTCTACGGAATCCCGAATTTCGTTAATTGTTGGAGTCCCGTTAGCAAAGTTGATGACGGCTATATTGCCTGTTTCGTCATTGCGGAATGCGAGCTTGTTATGGTAGGTGCTTGTGGATAATTTTAATTGTGCAGAGGAGGTCAGTATGTTGACAGGGGAGGATGTCGCAACGCCTTTGGCGTCCATCCAAATGGCATCCGGAATTTTTCCAAAGGCAAGTCTGAAGCCTACGTAATTCGCTTTGGTGGATGATGTTACGGTATAGACATCACCTCGGTTGTCTAGAGTTATCGCCGCGACTTCGTTGCGGAAACTTCCTCCTTTTACGATTCGTTCGCCGATGTTGCCGCCGTCTGGCGCTCCGACATAGTTTGTTATAGTCGTATCGCGGAAATTGCCCATCCAGTCATTGACCCATTCCATGGCGTTTCCTGCAAGGTCGCAGATGTCGTTGTCCGTGACGGATGGGACGGTACAGGGTTTATGCAATTTGTAGTCGGAGTTGTCTGCGTTCCAGCCGTTTTGCGGCTTCCATTTTTTTGCGGCGACCAAGGTCCATTCGGCTTCGGTCGGGAGTCTGTAAGCATCGCGGTCGGCGTGGAAGGCGTAGCCCGATAAATCGATACAATGTCCGTCAGAATCAAATTTGGCGGTCGTGTAGCTGTAGGCGGTGTCTAAATTCTCGTTTTTACTTTTTTCGTTGGCAAAGAGAATTGCATCGAAAAAGGTGACGTTTGTTACTGGCAGTTCGGGGCTGTTGCAATTTGACTTCGTTATGAATTTGGAATAATCTTTGCAAGTGACTTCGTGTTTGTCAATTGAAAAATCGTATAGGAATTCGGCGGTCAGTTTTGAACCTAGTTTTACGGATGTGTTTTTGGCGTTGATGCGCATCATTTCGGCATGATCGTCATCGTTGCTTATAAATGGGCCGTTTGACTCGTTCGAGGAAGTCCCGCTGTCCGAACAACAGACCAAGAGGCTTGTACAAATAGCCAACATAGACCATTTCATGATAGAACCGAATCCTGCTTAGATAATTTTAGAAAAAAATACAAAATTTAGGGGATAAAAAAAATGCCGGGTGATCTCAAGCACCCGGCGAATCCAGTTTTGCACTTTGCTATTCTACTTTTACGAACATGTCCTTGCCAACGCCACAAATGGGGCATGTCCAATCATCAGGAATATCCTCGAATGCAGTGCCGGGTGCAATACCGTTATCAGGATCGCCGACTGCGGGATCGTAAATGTAACCGCATGCATCACACTTGTATTTTGCCATAGAAAATTCTCCTTGCTTAAGGTGTTTTTTTAATCTATATAAATTTGATGGTGAAAAACAGTTTTTTATATTTTTTTTGTGATTGAGACAACCCGAATTTACATAGCCGATATTTCTGTATTGAAGGAAACTTCTGTTTTTGAAAGTTTGTTGAAACGAGTTCCTGAATATCGTCAAAAAAAATCCTTGTCGTTTAAATTCCCAAAAGGAAAAATTCAATCGCTGGGTGTCGGATTTTTGCTTCAGATCGCGTGCAGCGATGTTGGAATGGCCGGAGTGGATGAACATATTGCGTATGGTGAGAATGGAAAGCCGTATTTCCCGGATGCGCCGGATGTTCATTTTAATTTGTCTCATTCGGGCGAACGCGTAATGTGCGTGATTTCGCCTTTTGAAGTCGGCTGCGATGTGGAAATCATAAAAGGTGACCGAGGCAAGCTTGCCGAGCGTTTTTTCAAGCCCGAAGAATCATCGTGGATCAAGCGCTTCGAAACGCTTGAAGCTCAGTCCGAAGCGTTTTATAGATTGTGGACGCTCAAGGAATGTTATATGAAAGTGACGGGCCGCGGAATGTCGCTTATGCCGGACAAGTTTACTTTGAATGTGGATGAAATTGGAAATATCTCGCTTTACCATGATGGTGAACGCCCTGAATATGTCTTTCGTGAAATCGACTTGCAAGACGGTTACCGCTATGCCTATTGCATAAAAAACGATTGCCAAAACGCACCTCAAGAAGTAAGGTGTATTGATTTAAAAAATTTGTTATAGCAGAAAATTGCGTTGCTTAGGATGGCAAAACCCTAACCACCAACCACTGCCTACTGTCTACTTCCTACTTCCTACTCTTATATAATCCACGAGCATTTCGTTAGGAAACTGCGCTTCGTCGACTTCAAAGCCGGGCCAGTTCCCAGCGACGGCGACGTTTAGCAAGAAGAAGAATGGCTTGTGAAATTCTTCGGTGTCGCCTTTATTGCCCTCGATTAAAATCTCGTGGTACATGAAATCGTCGACGAACATGCGGATGTATTTTTCGTCCCAAGTGAATTTGTATGTGTGAAATTGCGTGATGTCCATTTCGTGCTTTTGGTCGCGGTAGTTGCCCGTGTTGTTGCCGTAAGTCGCGTATTCGGAACCGTTTGCCCAGTGGTTTGTTCCATAGACAATGTTTTCGCTATTGACTGCTTCGATGATGTCGATTTCGCCGCAGGCAGGCCATCCTACTTTGTCAAAATTTTCTCCGAGCATCCAGAAGGCAGGCCAAATTCCTTTGCCTGTCGGGAGCGCGATGCGGGCTTCTACGGTGCCGTACTTGAAAGCGAATTTGCCTTTGGTGAGCATGCGCGCTGAAGTGTACTTGGATCCTTTATAATCTTCCTTTTGCGCGCGGATGTGCAGTACGCCTTCTTTGATGTAGGCGTTTTCTTTGCGGTCGGTGTAGTATTCCCATTCGTTGTTGCCCCAGCCGCTTGCGCCTGTGCCGATGTCGAAGCCCCATTTGTTCATGTCTATGGTTTCGCCATCGAATTCGTCGTGCCAGAGGTATTCATCGGCAGGTTCTGTGACTTTGGAGCTAGAAGATTCCGGGTCAGGCCCGGAATGACGCGATGATGACGAAGCGAATGAAGAACTCGTCATGGCGGGCATCGACCCGCCATCAATGCTGCTGGAAGATTTCGGATCAGGTCCGGAATGACGTGATGAGGACGATGATTCTGCGATGTTCGCTGGGGCGAATGCGTTAGACGCATTGTCAGAACATGCTGTCAAGCAAGCGATGAACCCTGCGGTGGCAATTCTTGTTGCTGCTGCACGAATTTTTTTGAACTCACAAACCATAAAACCGAACTCATTCCGTTAATAAATTATTTTGCGTCCGGATTTTCGGGCGGGATTCGAGCGATTATGCCAACCGTTGCTCGCGTTGCCTTGACCAAATCGGCCGGAGCCACTTTCAGCTGTAAACCGCGTTCACCGGCGCTCACGTAAATGTACGGAAATTGCATTGCCGTTTCGTGGATGAAAATAGGGAAGTTCTTTTTGAGGCCGAGAGGGCTGCAACCTCCGCGGATATAACCTGTCAGCGGAGTCAGTTCCTTGAGCGGGACGGTGTCGATTTTCTTGTTCCCGCTTACTTTTGCGGCTCCTTTCAAATCCACTTCGAGATTTCCCGGTACTACACAGATTAGATAACCGATTTTATCTCCGTGCATGAGAATTGTCTTGAAAACCTGGTTTATATCTTCGCCAAGACTGTCGGCGACATGTTGGGCTCCGAGGTCATTTTCATCGACTTTGTAAGGTATCAGCTCGTACGAAATTTTTTGCCGGTCCAGGATGCGGGCGGCGTTTGTTTTTTTTATATCCATAAAATCCTCGAGGGCGTTTTTTGCCCTTTATTATTCCGTTTTCAAATATAAATCTTTGAATGTTTGGTTGCAATTATTTATAGTGAATACTAAATTGAAAATATACGGATGTATGGTGAAAAAAGTGCTTTCTATGGAATTGATGATGGTTGACTATGACTTGTTCGAGAATATGCCAAACTGGCCATGGATAGGGACCGTTTTATGAAAAAAAATTATAAGGCAGTGTTGTTTGGCAATGGCACTATGGGCGAACGTCATCGTATTTTTTTTGAAAAGACGGGTGTACGTTTTTTAAAAATTTTTGATTTGAAGGATTTGGATAATGACGGAAATGTCCATGCAACCTTGGTGGATGAATTTCTGGATTCCGAAAAGATCGATTTCGCGGTGATTGCGTCTCCGGCGACAACGCATTACCAATATGCAAAGCTCTGTCTTGAACGGAAAATTCCGGTATTCGTAGAAAAACCGCTTGCTACGGTGGGCGTGTGTGCTCAAGAATTGGTGGATTTGGCAGCTCGCAACGAAGTCACGCTTTTTGTGGCTCAGTCCGAGTGCTTTAATCCTGTGTTCCTAAATTTCCGGAAACATTTATTGACGGAACTTCATGCGATGAAAAATAATTCCCGCAGACTTGACGGGAAAAATGTGGGCCATGCCGAAGCTCCTATGCAACTGGAATTTCGTCGCGAACACAAGTATTCAGCGCGTTGCCGTGATGTAAACGCGGCTTTGGACTTGATGGTTCATGACTTGAGTCTTTGCCTTTCGATGTTCCGCTATGATGATTTGATGGTGTCAAAGTTTTCTCTTTCTAAAAATGGCGATCGAGCGCAAATGCAAATCGATGTTGTAAAAGGAGAATTTGTTGGTACGATATTGAGTTTTGTCGTTGACAGAAATAGCAGTATCGACGTGCGGGCGGTGTCCGTGAAGTTTGCCTGTTATGCCGGTTATCCAGCCTCGGAATATTCAGTGAGCCTTGCACCGCATGATGAAAATGGCGAGGTCGTCCACATTTCTGATTCTCTCGAAAACGAGCACAAGTTCTTTTTGAAACTGATGGCAGGCGCCTGTTCCGAATGGGGAAGGCGTGCCGCGCAAAGTGCCGCCGACGCTGTAAAGCTTGCGACGATTCAATAAAAAAATCCGCGACTCTCATCGCGGAACTTTTTTAAGGTTGTTGGTGTTAGGTTACAGGTTTTAGGTTTTTATAATCGCACCTTCGGTGCCAAACTGACCTAATACCTATCCCCTATAACCTGAAACCTAATTACAACTTAATGCTGCATGGCTTGGCGTTCCAGATTTCTTCGGCGTACTGCTTAATCGTACGGTCAGAGCTGAACTTGCCCATGCGAGCGACGTTGAGGATAGCCATTTCGGCCCAGTGCTTCTTGTCCTGGTATGCTTCGGCAACCTTCTTCTGCATATCCACGTAGCTGCGGAAGTCTGCGCAGAGCATGTACGGGTCATGCGACAAGAGCTTTTCAGCAATGTGCTTGAAGGTTTCCGGATGGTCGGGGCTGAAGAAGCCGGAAGCGATGAGGTCGATCACGCGGCGGAGATCGTCATCCTTCTCGTAGAAGTCGCGCGGACGGTAACCCTTGGCGAGGAGGTCCGTCACTTCTTCAACGGTGAGGCCGAAGATAAAGATGTTCTCGTCGCCGACTTCTTCCTTCATTTCCACGTTGGCGCCATCGAGCGTACCAATCGTGAGTGCGCCGTTCAAAGCGAACTTCATGTTGCCCGTGCCCGAAGCTTCGGTACCGGCGGTAGAAATTTGTTCGGAAAGGTCTGCTGCCGGGATGATCTTTTCGGCGAAAGACACGCGGTAGTTCTCGAGGAACACCATCTTGAGCTTGCCCTTGCATGCCGGATCTGCGTCGATGATAGAAGCCACAGCGTTAGCAAGACGGATGATCTGCTTAGCCATCCAGTAACCCGGAGCGGACTTACCACCGATCATGATGGTGCGCGGCATGATTTCCTTGCCGTCCTTCACTTGGATGTAAAGGTGGATGGCGTGGAGGATGTTCAAGAGCTGGCGCTTGTATTCGTGAATACGCTTGACCTGCACATCGAAGAACGTGTTGGTATCGACGTCCACATTCTGCGTTGCCTTGAGGTACTTGGCGAGGCGTTCCTTGTTCTGCTTCTTGACTGCCATGAATGCCTTTTGGAATTCGGCGTCCTTTGCGAACTTTTCGAGCTTCTTCAGGTCGTCCAAATCCTTGACCCAGGATTCGCCAATCTTGGAAGAGATGAGCTCGGACATGGCGGGGTTCGCCTTGCGGACCCAGCGACGCGGCGTCACGCCGTTCGTCTTGTTGTTGAACTTTTCAGGCCACAGTTCGTAGAAGTCCTTGAAGAGCGTCGTCTTGAGGAGGTCGGAGTGGAGCGCTGCCACGCCGTTCACGGCGAACGAACCCACGATGGAGAGGTATGCCATGCGGACCATCTTGCAGCCGCCTTCTTCGATAAGGCTCATGCGGGCGAGACGAGCGTTGTCGCCCGGCCACTTCATGGAGACCATGCGGAGGAAACGTGCGTTGATTTCGTAAATAATTTGGAGGTGACGCGGCAAAAGCTTTTCGAACAAGCTGACCGGCCACTTTTCAAGAGCTTCCGGCATGAGCGTGTGGTTTGTGTAGGCGAACGTGTGCGTCACGATGTCCCAAGCTTCGTCCCATTCGAGATTTTCGATGTCAAGGAGGATGCGCATCATTTCGGCGATGGAGATAGCCGGGTGCGTATCGTTCAACTGGATGGCGACCTTTTCCGGGAAGAGCTTCCAGTCGTTGTTGTGGAGCTTCTTGAAGCGCTTGATGATATCCTGCAAAGAAGCGGAGCAGAGGAAGTACTGCTGCTTGAGGCGCAGTTCCTTACCGTTCATGGAAGAGTCGTTCGGATACAGAACCTTCGAAATCGTTTCGGAAAGTTCCATGTCCTGCACGGCAGCGATGTAGTCACCGTTGTTGAAATAGCTGAGGCCGAAGTCGTCGGCGGACTTCGCGCTCCAGAGGCGGAGGTTGTTCACCGTGTTGTTCTTGTAACCCGGAATCGGCGTGTCGTAGGGGAGGGCGAGCACGTAGTCCTTCGTTTCCCAACGGTTGCGGAGGCGACCGTTTTCATCCATCCAGCTCACGACGTAACCGTAGAATGGCACCTTGATGGCGTTTGCCGGGCGGGCGATTTCCCACGGGTTCGGGAGGCGCAGCCAGTTATCCGGCTGTTCTTCCTGTTCGCCATTCACGATTTTCTGGCTGAACATACCGTATTCGTAGCGGATCCCCATACCGGTAGCCGGGAGTTCGAGCGTTGCCATGGAGTCGAGGAAGCAAGCGGCAAGGCGGCCAAGACCACCGTTACCGAGACCTGCATCGACTTCCTGTTCGCGGAGTTCTTCGAGCGTCATGCCGATTTCATCGAGTGCTTCCGTAACAGCGCTTTCGACGTCGAGGTTCAACACGGAGTTGCCGAGCGTACGGCCAATCAAGAACTCGAGAGATAAGTAATAGACGCGCTTGACGTCTTTTTCGTAATAGGTGTTCTGCGTCTTGATCCAGCGGTCGACAAGACGGTCACGCACGGCGTATGCAACGGCGAGGAACTTTTCATGGTCCGTCACCGTGTATTTGCTGCGGGCGAGCGTGTGGTGGATGTGGTCGGTGAATGCTTTGCGGAATGCTTCCGCATCGGTGCCGAGCACGGTAATATCACTTGCGTTCTTGGTTGTTTTTGCCATAAATCTAACCTGCTTGGTGTTGATTATTTAACCCAATGAAAGTTTAGAAATTTTTACGAGATTTGCAATACATGGGTCCCGTAAATTTCGCCATGTTTCAATAGGCGCTAGTGATTTTTTGCACATGCGCTTACAATCTTTGGAAAAGAGAACTCTGTTGTTTTTCAACAACTGTAAATTTTTTGAAATCTATGTGCGGAATGGCTACGTAAAAAAGAAAATGCCCTACTCCTGCCCCTGCGAACTTGAACGATTCTCGCTACGCCAGTGGCCGAGTAGAGTTTTGCTTTTAGGACAACGTCTTTCTTTCAGTTATTACTTCTGTAACAGGTACAATGCGGAAAGCCAGGCGTGCAAACGTTCCCAGTCGTTGTCATCGGATTGAACGATTGTGCTTGGACTGAGCGAAAAGACTGTTAAATTTTTAAGTTTGTTATTGCCCATGGTGAAGCCGGGAATTGTTCTGTTAAAATTTATTTTAATGTTGTTTTCTTTGTCTATATTCCCGTCTTTGGCGATTACAATATGATTCGATTTTATGAATAACGTAAAATAATGGCGCTTGCCGTCTAAAATATTTGTGCAGAAAGTGTCGTTTGTCGTATAGTAGCTGTGCTCGTGTGTGCTATCCGTCGAATCTCTGCGGTAAAAATTTGTACAAAGATTGCCCATTTGGAGGTTGATTTTTAAATCTAACCTGACATCGTTATGAAACATTTCTAATAAAGTTGTGTCGTCCACATCTAAGTTTTTTTTGTCGATGCTAATCCAGAAACCAATTGCAAAACTGTTTTCCTGCGGTATTTCAAAATGGTCATGGGTTTTGCTTTTTACATTCATTTGGGGTTCGGTTTCGGCGATTGATTTCAAGATTTGTTTGGGCTCGTAAAGAGAATCGGTTGAGGCTACAGTGAAATTGTATGTTCCAACATCGATGTTCGGGATGACTGTCAGGTAGCGGTCGCCGTTTTTGTCGTTTTCGACTTTATAGAGCGCAAGAGTGTCTCCCTTGTCGCTTAATAGAACCGGATTTTTGACGTTCGTGTTGAGTGTAATGGGGACAATCATGGAATCGAGCGTCTTGTTGCCGTTTAGCTTTTGGGCTTCGCTCATTACGTCTTTCGATATGGAAACAGAAATTTGAGTCGGTGAAATTTCGAGCTTTTCTCCGGGCGTAAAATCCCACTTGACGTTTCTTGTCGAGGTGTCGCGATTTGCGCCCTTGATGAGCGTGATGTTCGTGAATTCCGTCGGCGGAATTTCACTGAGTGTTGCTGTTCCTGCCTTGACGTTTTTTTCGTCAATGCCGATGCAGTTGAGCGTGCCCGTGATGCAAAGCGTGTCGCCCTTGTCGAGTGCGTAAGTGCTGAGCGAAATTTCGAGGCTTGCGTTTTTTTCGAGGCTGGTCTCGGGCTTGAGCTTTTGCGTGTTTGTTTTGTCGTCTTCGATGGTAATTGTCTGGTAGCCGGATTGCGTACGTTCCGTGTTGCTGATCTGCAGCGCGTAGTCACCGGCGGATACGCTGTCTATCGTGTACTTGCCCGCGTCATCAGTGGTTGCGGTCTTGATGGGCGCCATGCGGGCGGCAATGTGGGTTGAAGAAATGAGGTTCACCTTTGCGCTGGGGACTGGCTTTCCATTTTCGTTCTTGACGATTCCCTCGATTCTTGCGATTGTTGTGCCGGATTCGGTTTCGGTAAGTACGCCGGCATGGTTCTCGTCGGAACAGGCGGTGAAATATGTGCAAAATATCGCTGCAAGGGCGAAATTCCCCACGATTTTTAAAGTGTTGAAGTTCATCATGCTTTCACCTCCGGATCGAGGTTTGAGAACAGGTGCAGGTTCATTTGATAAACGCCGCTAGCTTTTTCGTTGTCTTCGCTGATGATGCGTCTTGCCTTGGTCTTGAATTCCTGGAGCTCGGCTTCAAGTTTTTGGTAGGCTGTATCTGAGATGCTGAACGTGAGTGTGCTCATGACGGTGGGCATCTTGGGGCGTGTGATGAGTGCCTGCTTTGAAAGTTCAAAACATTGTAATTGATATTGTTTGATCAGTTCTGCGTTGTTGTAAGGGCCGCTGGATATGGATTCCCTCGTGGGTTTCCAAAATCCCTGTTCGTTCTTGCGTGCAAGTCCGAGCTTTTCTAGAAGGGCTAGCGAGTCCTTGAGCTTCCCGAGCGGAACTTTCGGAAAGATTCTTTTTTGTACAGGAGTCAAGTCGTCTGTTACGTCCATAGCGTCAAGAATAGCGAACATGGCGCTATGGTACCAATGGTTGTAATATTCGTAAGTGTTCGAATCGAGGATGTGTTGCGGGTTTGGATGCAGGTGTAAAAGTTCTTCCATGGCGGAACTGCGGACCGAATCCGTCTTTGCCTGGTCGAGTTTGACCATGGTCTCGAAGTATTTTGCGGCTTTTTTGTTGAGGCCAAGGACTTCGATGAATTTCGCTGTCATGCGGGGGCTGACTTTTTTCCCTCTGAGAACATCGGCAAAATAACTTCGCGTCTTGGGAAGGCCTAGCATGTTGCAAATCCCGGTACGGGTGAACTCAGGGTCGGTCTGGACCCTGGCTGCCTGGTATTCTTCCAAGTACTTGCGAAAGTGCGTAAATTGATAAATGTCGATATAGTTTTCCACGACTCCTAATATAATATTTGTGAGAACTATTGTGAGAACATTTTTTATTATCTCCATGAAAATGTGATTTCTATCGTGGAAAGCTGAAAAATGCGGAGGCGCACCTATGCAGGTATGTTTATTGAGGCGTACCTATAAAAGTGTCGTTTTACCTTTATTTATAGGTGCTATTATGGAATTTAGAGTGTGAAATAGTCTAAACATTGCGGGTGGGTACCTATAAATTTTGCAAAATGGTCGATTTATAGGTATTCAATACCCAGATTTTGAATAAACTATGCAAATTACGGCTGGAAAATCGCCAGTAGGTACCTATAAAAATGATGTTTTCCCTCTGTTTATAGGTACTGCTAGGAAAAATTGAACGTAAAAAGTTCTAAAAAGCGCGAATGAGTACCTATAAATCCTAAAAAAAGAGCGTCTTATAGGTACGCCTGGGCAAAAATGCACTTTAAAAGTACCAAAGAATTGATTTTGTGTTACTTTGACGTCTATTTTGCCATACTGAGAATGATAACTGTGATTATCATTGATTATTAGTACTCTGCTCGTACCTTACAATTTCAAAAGTTCGTGGTTCGACGGGCTTACCAACCATAAACGTTTCCATACCGCAAGACTTTACTGGATCCTTCGCATTGCTCAGGATGACTGTGTGCGGGACGCTCGCCTTGGAGCATACTCGCCATTTGAGGTCGTCCCTCACTTCGTTCGAGGATGACTCCGTCCTTCCTACCGCCTACTTCCTACTGCCTACTATTTACTAACCACTGACCATTTCTTATTTTTTTATTGCATTTGGAAAATGGTGCGTGCCTGATGCGAAAAACAGCTTTTTCCGAAAGCTCCCACTGCCTACTTCTTACTTCCTACTTCCTACTTCCTATTATTAAATTTCTATCTTTTGCCGCGAAATTTATGAGGTAACTCCTATGGGTAATGAGGCAGAAAAGCCGAATATCATTACGTCCTCGCTTGACTTTTTGGTCAACTGGGGGCGCTCTAATTCGTTGTGGCCGTTCCCTTACGGTACGGCTTGTTGTGCAATTGAATTCATGAGTACGGAAGTGGGTCGTTACGACCTTTCACGTATCGGTTCTGAATATGTGCGTTTTACGCCGCGTCAGTCCGATGTGCTGCTTGTTGCAGGTACGATTACTTACAAACAGGCTCCGATTTTAAAGCGCATCTACGAACAGATGGCTGAACCCCGCTGGGTGATTGCCATGGGTGCATGCGCAAGCTCTGGTGGTTTCTATGACTGCTACTGCACGGTGCCCGGTATCGACCACATTATCCCGGTGGATGTGTATATCGGCGGTTGTCCTCCGCGTCCGGAAGCCTTCTTCGATGCAATGTTTGACTTGCAGAAGAAGGTTAAAGATGAATCCTTCATGAAGCAGCGTGCCGAAAGCATCAAGGACCAGCTTGAAATGATCAAGGCGAAGACTGCCGAAGCCAAGCGTGAAACCGCTGCTTGCGTTCGCGAAAAGATTGTGGACGTGAAGGATTTCATGAAAGAAAAACAACAAGATTTTGTAAAGAAAGCCCAGTTCTGGAAGGAGTAGAAGAATGACTGTTGAAGAAATCTTCGCTGCCCTTGAAGAAAAGTTCGGCGTAAAGCGCGAAATGCATGACAAGTGGGGCGTGACGGCAATCGTCTCTGCTTCTTATCTGCATAACGTTGTCCAGTTCCTCAAGGATGAAACCGGCATCAAGTTCGATATGCTCGTGGATATTGCCGGTATCGACTACTTGACTTACCCGAACCACGAGGGTCCGCGCTATGCGGTCGCCTATGCTTTCAAGAGCATGGAGAATCCGGGGGCCCGCATCCGTCTGAAGGTGCTGGTTTCCGAAGAAGACCTCAAGGTGCCGACGATTAGCGACCTCTATGCGAACGCCAACTGGTACGAACGCGAAGTCTATGACTTGTTCGGTATCGTTTTCCAGGGGCATCCGGACCTCCGCCGCCTGTTGAACCACGTTGAATTTGTCGGCCATCCGCTCCGCAAGGATTACCCTGCCCAGAAGCGCCAGTGGCTTTCGACGAACGACTACCTGCTTCCGGAACTTGAAAAGCGTCTCGAAACTCTCGGCTACCGAGTTGTTCAACGTTCTAAGGAAGTGGAAACGAACGACAATGAATTTCTGGAAGGGAGTATCAAGGCATGATCGTATTGGATCCGAATGGCGAAAAGCTGAATTTGATGCCCTTGAACGTGGGGCCTAGCCACCCGGCGACTCACGGTTGCTTGCGTTTCTTGGCCGCCATGGATGGCGAAACCATCGTGGCATCTGTCGAAGAAATCGGCTACCTGCACCGCGGGTTCGAAAAGATGGTGGAACGCGGCACTTGGCAGCAAGTGGTTCCTTATACGGACCGCTTGAACTACTGCTCTGCTATCATGAACAACATTGCGTTCTGCCGTACCGTTGAGAACATGTTCGGTGTTGAAATCCCGGAACGTACCAAGGTCCTCCGCGTGATTGTGAACGAACTCTCCCGTATCAACGACCACTTTGTGTGCGTTGCCGCAGCGTTCCAGGACTTGGGCGGTACGACTCCGTTCATGTATGCCTTCAACCCGCGTGAAGAAATCATGTGCATCTGGGAAAAACTTACGGGTGCGCGCCTCACGAACAGCTTTGCCCGCATTGGTGGGCTTTCTCGCGATAGCTACGAAGGCTTTGAACAAGATGTTCTTGCAGCCCTCAATTCTACCGAAAAGGCTTTGAAGGACTTGCACGCTTGCTTAGACCGTAACCGCATCTTCCTCGACCGTACGGTGGGTATCGGCAAGATTTCTGCTGAAAAGGCTATCAGCTACGGCTGGACCGGCCCGTGCCTCCGCGCTTCCGGTGTTGCCTCTGACCTCCGCAAGGATGAACCGTACTACGATTACGAAACTTACGACTGGGAAGTCGTGGTCGGCACTCAGGGCGACTGCAACGACCGTTTGCAGGTTCGTTTGGCCGAAATCGAAGAATCCGTAAAGATTGTGCGCCAGGCTTTGAAGCGCCTCGCCCCGGGTCCGGTCGATATTGTCGATCCGCGTATCCGCGTGCCTGCACACAAGCTTGCTTACCAGGATATGGAAGGCCTTATCGGTCGCTTCAAGAGCGTTTACGAAGGCATCCGCGTTCCGGAAGGCGAATACTACTGCGGTTCCGAATGTGCTAACGGTGAACTTGGTTTCACGATTATTTCTGACGGCTCTGGCCATCCGTACCGCATCAAGGTACGTCCGCCTTGCCTCACGCAGTTTGCTGCATTCCATGAACTCGTCGAAGGCGGTCTTTTGGCTGACTCCATGGCCGTGCTTTCGGGTCTCAACATTATTGCTGGAGAACTTGACCGATGAGAGAACATATTACTGGCGCTGTCCAATTTGTCTCGATGCCGGATCCGGGCCAGAAGTTTGGCTATGTGAACAAGCCTGTGCCGCAGCCTCCTACGGCTGAAGTGCTCGCCAAGCTCAATACGCCTGAAATCAAGGACCGCTGCGCTGACTTGCTCAGCCGCTATCCGGTCGGTCAGGCAGCACTTCTCGAAGTGCTTTGGCTCGTGCAGGGCGTGTTTGGCTGGGTGCCGCGCGAAGGTATCCGCTGGGCCGCAGGCGTTTGCGGTTGTGCTCCGGCTCATGCTCTTGGCGTTGCTACGTTCTACACGATGTACAACCACGCTCCGAAGGGCAAGTTCCTCTTGCAGTTCTGCCGTAACATCAGCTGCACGATCAAGGGCGCTCCGAGTTTAATCGCTTATGTGGAACATGCTTTGAACATCAAGACGGGCGAAACGACTCCGGATGGTCTCTTTACGATCCTCCAGGTGGAATGCCTCGGTTCTTGCGGCAACGGCCCGATGATGCTCGTGAACGACGATTTTGCAACGGATGCCGATGGCGAAGTGCTCACGATGAAGCCGGGTACGACGCTTACCGAAGACAGCATCGACCGCATCCTCAAGTGGTGCTATGCCCATGAAGACAACATCCCGAAGCACGATGTGCTTGGCGGTACGGTGAAGGGCCACTGTGGTCATCCGGGCGCTCCGGGTGCAATTGCAAAGCCGCAGGTAGCTGACTATGCTCCTCCTTCTCCGGTTTTGAATGTCAAGTCCGAAGCTGACGAAACGGGCGCTACCCTTACTTGGAAGGGCGCTCCGGAATTCACGAAGATTGTCGTCGAAAAGAAGAACGGCAACGACTGGGTCGCCGTGGGCGAGCCGGGCGTGAAGGACAAGGCTTTTGTAGACCCGAACGGAAAGGTCGGCGACGAATACCGTATGATTGCGACCTCCGGTGAACGTGTTGCTAAACCCTCGGCTGTTGCTGTGACTAAGCAGAAGCCCGCACCGGAACAAAAGGCGGTTTAATTATGGCTGAATGTGTAAAAGTTTGTACGCAGAACTTTGGCAAGGGCGCCCAGGACATCGAAGTCTATAAGAAGCTGGGTGGCTACTCCAATATTTCTGAACGCTTGTTCAACATGAGCCAGTTTGAGCTCATCGATTACGTGCAACGTTCTAACCTCCGCGGTCGTGGTGGTGCAGGCTTCCCGACAGGCATGAAGTGGAGCTTTGTGCCGCGTGGTACGGGCAAGCCGGTTTACATTGTCGTAAACGCTGACGAAGGTGAAGGCGGTACCTTTAAGGACCACTTCCTCATGCTCGAAGATCCGCACCGCTTGATTGAAGGCCTTATCATTGCTGCTTGGGCTTTGGGCTCTCGCGCGGCCTACATCTACTGCCGTGGCGAATTCCTCCCGTGCATCGAAGCCTTGAACAAGGCTTTGAACCAGGCTTATGCCGCAGGTTACCTCGGCGAAAACATTTGCGGCACGAAGTTCAGCTTTGATATCTTTGTGCATCGCGGTGCTGGCGCCTACATTTGCGGTGAAGAAACTGCTTTGATTAACTCTCTCGAAGGCCAGAAGGGCCAGCCGCGCCTGAAGCCGCCGTTCCCGGCAGTTTGCGGTGCCTGGAAATCTCCGACCTGCGTGAACAACGTCGAAACGATCATGTCGCTTCCGTGGATCTTGCAGCACGACCCGAGCGACTACGCCAAGATGGGTACGCCGCGTGCCGGCGGTACGAAGGTGTTCTGCATTTCCGGTGACGTGAAGAATCCGGGCGTGTACGAAGCTCCTCTCGGCACTCCGATGATGACTATGATTAACGATTACGCCGGTGGCGTTGTGGGTGGCAAGCTCAAGGCTGTGCTCCCGGGCGGTTCCTCTTGCGCTCCCTTGACTGCAGAAGAAGCTGCGGTCGCCACGATGGACTACGAATGCCTCGCCTCGATGAAGACGATGTTCGGTTCTGGCGCTATGATCGTGATTAACGATACGCACAACATGGTGGACCTCCTGAATTGCCTCGGCAACTTCTACAGCCACGAATCTTGCGGCCAGTGCACGCCGTGCCGCGAAGGTACAGGCCTCTTGCACCGCATCTTGAACCAGATGGTGGCCGGTAACGGTCACGATGGCGATGTGGAACTGATGCAGAGCCTTTCTGGCGGATTTGGTGGTGTCACCATCTGCCCGCTCTCCATTTCTTTGGGTGGCCCGGTCTCGAGCTACACTGCAAAGTTCCGTGCGGACTTTGACGAATATATCGCTAAGAACCCCGAACACGCAAAACCGCGTATTCAAGAAACAAGTCGTCCTGGAATTTTCTGGTAATAATATGAGTAACTACTACAATATGCCGAAACTCCCGACCGAAGCAAGCCCGAAGGTGGAAATCTTCGTGGATGATCGTGCCGTGATGGTTCCTGGCGATACCAACCTCCTCGAAGCCTTGAAGGCTGTCGGGATTGAAACTCCTCACGTATGTTATCATCCGTATTTGCCGGTGTCGGGTAACTGCCGTCAGTGCCTGGTAGAGCAGGAAGGCCCGCGCGGTCGCATGCTCGTGATTTCGTGCTATACTCCTGTGACTCCGGGTATGAAGATTTATACGCCGGCATCCAGCGCCCGCGTGAAAAACGCCCGCAAGGCTACACAGGAATTCATGCTGGTGAATCACCCGCTCGATTGCCCGATTTGCGACAAGGCAGGTGAATGCACCTTGCAGGAAAACTACATGGAAGCTGGCCAGAATGAAGGCCGCCTCCGTCCGGAATACGGCAAGAACTACCACGGCAATCCGGAACATCAGTTCATTGATGCGAAGGGTCAGCTCCGTGGCGGTAAGCATGTGGACATTGGTCCGCGCATTTTGCTCGACGAAGAACGTTGCGTGCAGTGCGACCGTTGCGTACGCTTTATGCGTAGCATCGCGAAGGACGAACAGCTCCAGCTTGCTGGCCGTGCCGACCATACTTACATTACGACTTTCCCGGGTGAAAAGCTCGACCACGAATACGACCTCTGTGTCACGGACGTATGCCCGACGGGCGCCATGACGGCAAAGTACTTCCGCTTCCAGAAGCGCGTTTGGCTCCTTGCCCATACTCCGACGATTTCGATGGACGACTCTCTCGGAGCAAACATTTGGCTTGATCATGCCGATGGCCGTATCTACCGCGTGATGCCGCGTTGCAACCCGGAAGTGAACCGCAGCTGGCTCTCCAATACGAGCCGTCTCGCATTCCAGCAGTTCGACAAGAACCGTTTGCCGGCAATCGACGCTTCTGCTATCCAGATTAGCGGTGGCAAGGTTGCTCTCGTGGCTGGTGGCGCTTGCACGAACGAAGACCTCGCAGCCCTCAAGATGCTCAAGGATGCTCTCGGTGACCGCGCTGAACTCTTCGGTGGATCCCTCCTCAAGGTGAATGCTCCGGACGGTATCGCGAAGAGCGGTGACCCGGTGGCAAACCGCGCAGGCATGCAGCTCATGGGCTTTGCAGATGTTGCAGAACTCATCAAGCGCGCAGGCGAATTCAGCAACCTCATTACGGTGAATGCTGACCTTTACGGCGAAGACGCTTCTGCCGCCAAGGCTCTCGACAAGATTTCGAACCGTATCGCCCTTTCCGCTTTCGATGACGCTACCGCCAAGAAGGCTAAGGTCGCATTCGGTATCCGCCACTGGAGCGAAGTCCAGGGCACGATGGTCAACAGCCTCAACATCTTGCAGAAGCTCTCTCAAGCTCCGACTTGCCCGGACGAAAAGCTTGCCCCGGCCTACGAAGTGATTTCCGCTTTGGCAGGGAACAAGTTCAATTCGGCTTGCGAAGCTTTCAAGAAGGCTCGTGAATACGTGCCGGCTTTCGCTGACATTACCTATGATGCCATCAAGAGCACAGGAAAGCTCCTGGGAGGTAACGCATAATGGATATTATTGAATCCAAAACCTGGATTGAATGGGCAATTACGATTGCGAAGTTCGCCTTCTGCTTCGTGCCTGTCCTTTACATCCTTCTTTTAATCCCGATGGAACGTCGTGGCGCAGGCTTTATGCAAGACCGTCAGGGCCCGAACCGCTCCTACATCAAGATTCCGTACTTCGGAAAGCTTCGTGCGTTCGGCTATGTGCAGAACATGTGCGACGGTACAAAGCTCTTCTTCAAGGAAATGTTCGCTCCTGCTGGTGTGAACAAGCTCTTGTACTATGTAGCTCCGGCAATCCCGTTCGCCATCGTGTTCCTTAGCCCGTGCGTTATCCCGTGGTTTGGACCGATGATTTTCGATTGGGGTGGCGAAACGGTCAGCATCGCAGGTTCCATCATCGATTCCGATGTGGGCGTGCTCTTGCTGTTCGGCTTCTCTTCTATCTCGGCTTACGGTGCCATGCTCGCTGGTTGGGCTTCCAAGTCCAAGTACAGCTTCTTGGGCGCTCTCCGTACGAGCTCCATGACCATCAGCTACGAAGTCTGCCTTGGTCTTTCGCTCATGGGCATTTTGCTCCTCGCAGGTTCTTTCAACCTCACGGACATTGTGCAGTGGCAGGAAAATCACGTGTGGGGTATCGTTGCCCAGCCGGTCGCATTCTTCTGCTTCCTCATTGCAAGCATTGCTGAAACGGGCCGTGCTCCGTTCGACGTGGCCGAAGGTGAACCTGAACTCGTTGCCGGTTACCATACGGAATATGGCGC
Source organism: Fibrobacter succinogenes (assembly GCA_902762795.1). Classification (GTDB taxonomy): domain Bacteria; phylum Fibrobacterota; class Fibrobacteria; order Fibrobacterales; family Fibrobacteraceae; genus Fibrobacter; species Fibrobacter succinogenes_E. The sequence continues at coordinate 37,905 of CACWPM010000009.1, forward strand.
TATGCAGTTCGGTCTCTTCTACATGGGCGAATATTCGCACATCTGTATCAACAGCTTCCTCATTGCGACGCTGTTCCTTGGCGGTTATGCGGTTCCGTTCGTGACGACCGAAACATTGCAAGAAAACATGGGCGTTTCTCTCGCTGTTCTCTGTGGCGTGCTCGCTTTCATCGCTCTTGCTTTCCTCCACATGATTTATCGCTATTCCCGCAAGCTTAAGAAGACGAATCTTACGCATCGCTTCGAAGTTCTCAAGGAATACAAGCTCTATAAGATTGTGGCCTGGGTTGCTACCGTTGCGTTTATCGCTCTCGGCATCGCCGCCTGGTTCTTCTACAATCCTGAAAACTTCGTGGTAAACGGCCTCGCTGTCGGTAGCCTTGCGACGGCTGTCGGTACGGCGCTTATCCACTTGCTCGTTCTTGTTGCAAAGAGCCTTATCTTCTGCTGGGTCTGGATTTGGGTCCGCTGGACGCTCCCGCGCTTCCGCTATGACCATGTGATGCACCTCGGCTGGAAGATTATCTTGAATATCGCCCTCATCAACCTCGTGGTGACTGCGGTCATTGCAAAACTTTTAGGGGGTAACTAATGCGCGTTATTAAGCAAAAACCGATGACCGTCGTCGAACGCCTTTACATTTTCGAGGCTATCCGCGGTCTGTGGACAACCCTTAAGCATGCGGCCCGCGGCTTGTTCCGTTACGAAGAGCTTCCGACGATTTCTTACCCGGAAGGCAAGCCCGAAGTCCGTAACACGTACCGTGCCAAGCACCGCTTGATGCTTCGCCCGGACGGTACGCCCCGTTGCGTCGCCTGTGGCATGTGCGCTGCGGCTTGCCCTGCCCACTGCATCTTCATCGAGGCAACGCAGAGCGATGACCCGCGTATCGAAAAGCGCGTGATGCGTTTTGACATCGACCACTTGACTTGCGTGTTCTGCGGCCTTTGCGCAGAAGCTTGCCCGGTCGATGCCCTCCGCATGGATACGAAGGAAATCATTTTCGAACACCGTTCCCGTGAAGACTTCGTGGCACACCTTTACGATCTCACCAACTGGGATCCGAAGGATTACCCGAATGACGAACAGAGCCAGATGGCTCCGGGCGGTACAAAGAATGCCGAGGCCCGCAAGGTCTGGGGCATGGAGGTCAAATAATGCTCGCATTGATTTATTTCATTGTCCTCGCAGTGATCGCAGTCGGCAGTGCCGTTTGCGTGCTCCTCTCTAGGCATCCGCTCTATGGCGCCCTCTCGTTGGTCGTCTCGATGGTGTCTCTTGCCGGTATTTACGGCCTTCTCGGAAGCCCGTTCCTCGGCGTGGTCCAGATCATGGTCTATGCCGGTGCCATCATGATGCTTCTTACGTTCGTGATCATGGTCTTGAACGGTGCCCGTGACTCCCATACGCCGATGTTCGACAAGGTTTCGCTCTTTGTTATCCCTGCCGTCATCGTGCTTGCCGGTCTTGTGGGCTTTGCCCTTGTCCGTTCTCCGATTGCTTTCGATGCGGCGACAATTCGCGGTTCTGTGGCAATCACTTCCAAGACTCTCTTTGATGTAGCTCAGACAGGCCCGGGTTACTTCGTGCTTTTCGAAGTCCTCGGTGTTCTTCTGCTTTCTGCCATGGGTGCCGCGGTGCTTCTCGCCAAGAAGCGTCTAGGTTCCGTGGATTCCGAAAAAACGGAGGATAAACACTAATGGAACTCCAAGCTATATACGTTCAGATTTTGGCCCTGGTCATTTTTGCCATTGGCCTTATCGTCGCGGTTTCCCGCCGCAATGTGTTCTTTGTGCTGATGGGCGTTGAACTAGCCCTGAACGCCGTGAATCTCTCGTTCGTGGGCTTTGCGAAAACCCTGCCCAACGACATGAGCATTGTGGGTCAGGTGGTTCCGCTGTTCTCCATTGCAGTCGCCGCTGCAGAAGCCTGCGTCGGCCTTGCTATGGTCATCCTCATTTTCCGCAACCGTGAAAGCGTTGATGCCGACACGTATTCTAACATGAAGGGGTAGTAAGCAATGATTTCTCTTGGACTCATACCTCTCTTCCCGCTGTTGGGATGCATTATTCTCGGTGCAATAGCCGTTATTTCTTCGGGCAGCAAGAAGGGCCCTGCTGAAGGTTTCGTTGGAACTCTCGCCGTCCTCTTCCCGGCGCTCTCCTTTGCTGGGGTTGCTCTCCTTTCATTTAATATGCCGGAAGGCGGCATTCGTGAAACGCTCTGCAATTGGATTGACATTCCGATGTTCCGCGTGGATATCGGATTCCTGTTCGATGGTCTTTCCCGCATCATGCTCCTGTTCGTGACAGGCATCGGCTCTCTCATCGCTCTCTACTCGATCGGTTACATGCACGGCGACCGCGGCTTTGCCCGTTATTTTGCCTACATCAACCTCTTCTTGTTCAGTATGATCGTGCTCGTGCTCTCGGACAACTTGCTCCTCACGTTCCTCGGCTGGGAAGGTGTCGGCCTTTGCTCCTACCTCCTCATCGGTTTCTGGAACAAGGACCTCAAGAACTGCCAGGCCGCAAATAAGGCTTTCATCGTGAACCGCGTGGGCGATATCGGCTTTTTGCTCGGTATGCTCTTCCTTGTGACGGTCGGTGGCTCTGCTATCCTCAATTACGATGTCCTTTCGAACTTCATCAGCATGGTCATCAACGGCAACCACGTTGAAATTGTCGTCCCGGTTCTCTCCGTGGCTGGCATCCTCTTCTTCATCGGTTGCACGGGTAAGTCCGCTCAGATCCCGCTCCTCACATGGCTCCCGGATGCTATGGCGGGTCCGACTCCGGTTTCTGCCTTGATCCATGCCGCAACGATGGTGACTTCCGGCGTCTATTTGCTCGCTCGTCTCGGCAGCATGTTTGCCCTCCTCCCGGTCGTGCTCGACATTATCGTTGTGGTCGGTATGCTCACTGCTTTCTGGGCCGCTGTTGCGGGACTTTTCCAGAACGACATCAAGAAAGTGCTCGCTTATTCTACTATTAGCCAGCTCGGTTACATGTTCATGGCTTCTGGTGTTTGCGCCTTCGACGCTTCGATCTTCCACGTGTTCACGCACGCCTTCTTCAAGGCGGCTCTCTTCCTCGGTGCAGGTGCCGTGATCCACGCTCTCGCTGGTGAACAGGACATGCGCAAGATGGGCGGCCTTTTGAAGAAAACTCCGGTGACCGCTTGTGTGATGATTTTCGCGTTCCTCGCGATTGTCGGTTTCCCGGGCTTTGCCGGTTTCTGGTCCAAGGACTTAATTCTTGAACGCTTGTTCATGAACTGCTCGATGTTTATTCCGGGCTTCACCATTTTCGGTCATGAAGTTCCGAATATCCCGTTGAACGGAGTCGTCTATGCGGTGGGTCTTGCTACGGCTGTGATTACCGCAGTTTATATGGGTCGCCTGATTATCCTTACGTTCTTCGGTAGCTATCGCGGTTCCAAGGAAAGTGAAGAACATATCCACGAAGCTCCGGCGGTCATGCTCATTCCGATGGTGATTCTCGCTTTCGGTGCAGTGTTTGCCGGTTACCTCTGGGCCGATTCTATCGGTATCAAGTTCTTTGCCGAAACGCTTGCTCCGGTTGTGGGAGCCGCTCAGGCTTACAACACTCCGGCTGTTACGGCTCATTTGAACCCGGTTGTCTTTGCGGTTCTCGGTACGGTGGCCGCACTTCTTGGTATGTTCATCGCTTATAAGATTTATGCCAAGGCGCGCATCCCGGCTGCCAAGGGGAGTTCTGCTCCGGAAGGTGGCAAGGCAACGTGGACGTTCCTGTTCGATTCCATCCACAAGTACGTGGGGATTATCCCGGTCAACGTGCTCGCGTGGATTTGCGATGTCGTCGTGGATAAGGTTCTTGCTGCTGCTCAATGGACATTGGGGGCCATCGCTACAATTCTTGGTGACGGTGTCGCCTCGTTCCAGGTGCGCAAGGTTCGCGTTCAGATTGCCCTTAGCATTCTGGGCTTGATTGCGTTAATGGTTGTTGTTCTTTTGACTGGAGGTACTCTCTAATGCTGTTACATCTCCTTGTCCTCGCTCCGTTCGTTGCCGCTATTCTCATGGTGATGACGTCCAAGGAAGACGCCAAGTCTTCTTCCCGTCTTGCAATTTTGATGGGCATTGGCTTTACCGCGATGTCGGTTGCACTCATTGCTGGTGGAAGCGTTTCGACGGAAGCTATTGAATGGTTCCAGATTCCTGGTTGCAAGGGACCTGTTTACTACTACTTGACGAGCCACGGTCTTGCCTCCTGGATGGTCTTCCTTTCTAGCGGCCTATCTCTTGTGGCTTTGATTTCTGCTCGTGGAATTACTTGCAGAAGCTATCGCAACTTCGCTATCGGCATTTTCTCTCTGATGGGCGCCATGAACGGTACCTTCCTTGCGGCTGATGCGGTGCTCTTCTTCTTCTTCTTCGAAGCTATGGTGATCCCTGCTGCGGTGCTCATTGCCGGTTTCGGAGGCAAGGACAGAATGAAGGCGGCGATGACGTTTGCGATTTACACGCTGGTCGGTTCTGCTCCGATGATGGTTGCCCTTTGGTATGTGCTTACGGTTGCAGATAACTCGATGCTTATCTCTTTCGCTGTTGCGGTACAGGGTCTCCCGGAAGGCACGCAGAATGTACTCCTCGGTTGCTTCATGCTTGCTTTCCTCGTGAAGACTCCGATTTTCCCGTTCCACGGCTGGCAGGCGATTACTTACGCCGAAGCTCCGGCTCCGCTTTCTGCGATCCTTACGGGTGCAATGAGCAAGGCTGGCGTGTTTGGCTTTATCGTCTGGGTACTCCCGATTTTCCCGCTTTCGATGAATGCTGTTTCCGGCATGATGTGGCTTGGCCTCTTTACGGCTGTTTACGGCGCACTTATGGCTCTTCGCGCAACGGATGGCAAGAAACTCCTCGCATTCAGCTCCATGGGCCATTTGGGTCTTGCTGTGGCAGGTGTGTTCAGTCTCTCCGAGGCTATGCTCCCGGCCGTGCTCGTGTTGCTTGTCGCTCACGGTATTTCGGCTGGCGCCCAGTTCTATCTTATGGGCATTGCAGAACGCATGACGGGTACGCGTGAACTCGATCAGCTTGGCGGTCTTTCTTCCAAGAATCCGGTGTTCAGCACGCTCTTTGGCTTTGCCGGCGTGATGGCTCTTGCGGTTCCTGGTACGGCAGGCTTTGTCGGAGAATTTTCGGTGCTCCTCGCTCTGTGGGACATGGGCCCGCTCCCGGCTCTCGTGGCAGGATTTACCTTGATCCTCTCCGCTGCATACATGCTCCGCTTCATCCAGAAAGTCATCTTCGGGAAGGCTGCTCGTGAATACGAAGAAGGTCGTCGTACGTCTCCGCTCGAAGGATTTTCAATTGCGGTGATGCTTGTCCTTCTCCTCGTATTCGGTTTCCATCCGGCGTTTATTACAAATTCTCTTGTGGAGCCGGAAGCTACCGAAAACCCGGCTGCTGCCCAGGTGCTCAATAACGCTGCTCTCAACAACGGCGAAGCTCCGATGACCGAGGAAGAAATCCATCAGCTGGATTCGACTCTTGCCGCTGCCGGCTTCAAGGATGACGAACGTGCTTCGATCATCGCCCAGATGAAGGGCGATAATAGCTCCGAAGCTGTTACAAAATCTGAAAATTCTGTAAAGGAGACTTCCGATGCTGAATAATCTTGTTTATCTCTTGCCGGTAATCTTCGTGGTCTTGGGCGGCATGGTGGCTCTCGCTGCTGAACCGTTCCTGCGCGACGAAAACAAGCACAAGGTGCTTCCTTGGGTGGCCGCATTTTTCATCGCTCTTGGCGTTGCCGCTTTGTACTACGCGAAGACAGAAGCTCTCTTGAACCTTTACGCAATGGATCCGGTTCGTCGCGTGCTCTGCATGGCAATACTCCTTTGCGGTTTCCTCGGTATTTCTGGCCTCCAGTGGACTCTTGGCCGGGAACAGTTCAAGGGCGGGGAAGCTTATGGCCTCATGATGCTTGCCACTAGCGGTGCCATGCTCATGACGCAGGCAATCGACTTTGTCGCCTTGTTCATCGCGATGGAACTCACGAGCTTCCCGATTTACGCTCTCGTGGGTATCCGCCGCAAGGACGTGAACGCTAACGAAGGTGTGTTCAAGTACTTCGTTTCCGGTGCCATTTTCAGCGCCGTCTTCCTCTATGGTGTTTCGTTGATTTACGGTGCAACGGGCTCTACGCATTTCTGCGGTCATGTGATTGATGGCCGTATGGCGATTTACAGCGTCGGTATGCTCTTTGTCATTGCAGGCCTCCTCTTCAAGGCTGGTGCCGCTCCGCTCCACTTCTGGGTGGCTGATGTCTATACGGGCGCCTCTGTCGCCGTGACGGGCTTTATGGCCGCTGTCGTGAAGGTCGGTGCTCTTGCCGCTCTCGGTACAGTCTGGGTCAGCGTTCTCGTGACGCGTTCCGGTGCCGAGGCTGTTTGGAATCTCGCTGAAAAAGTGACGGTCGCCGATACGTCGAAGTCGCTCTTCTATGTGGTTTTGGTCGTGGCGCTCCTCTCCATGGTGATTGGCGCATTTAGTGGCCTTGCACAGAAGTCCGTGCGCCGCATCCTGGCGTTCTCTGCTGTGATGAACGCAGGCTTTATCGTGATTGGTCTTTTGGTTCCTGATTTTCAATATAAGGGCGAAATCCAGATGGGGCCGATGTTCTACTTCCTTATCACTTACGCAATCGCTTCGGCTGGCGCCTTGACGGGCATTGCCTACATGTCGGGCAAGGACGATTGCAATGAAAATCTCGAAGATCTTCAAGGGGCTGGTCGTCGCCGTCCGTTCGTGGCTCTTGGCGTTGCCGTGTGCCTTGCTTCTCTCGCGGGACTCCCGCCAGTTGCAGGTTTCCTCGCCAAGTTCACGCTGTTCACCGAAGCGTTCAATGCTAACCTCGGCTGGCTTGCCGCTATCGGCTTTGGACTTTCCTTGGTGGCTGCCGTCTACTACCTCCGCATTGCCTACGTGCTCTTCGCTCCGGCAAAGGACGACAAGTGCTGCGGTGGCGATCATATCTGCTGCAAGGCGAATGCTGTTTACGTTTATCTGCTCCGCTTTGCCGTGGCTGTTGCCGCAATCTCGCTCCTTGTGATTAGCGTCCGTCCGGCTCTTGCTCTGATCGGATAAGATAGGTTGTAGGTATTAGGTTTTAGGGATTAGGAAAACGTCCCGGCTGAAAAAGTCGGGATGTTTTTTTGTCTATGCAATCCAATTATCCTCGATTTATATTCATTTATCCTTGGTGAATGAGGCTTGTCGAAAAAGCGGTAACGATAAGTCTGTGTAAAGAAGATTTGAATTTATATTTGAAATAATGAAATTTTCAAGAATTTTTTATTCTCTATGTATCTTGCTTGCGCCTTTCTTTTTTGATGGATGTGGCGGGGTTCAAGTGCATCGTGGATCTTTTGATGCTTTGGTCCCTGATGCATATGTTGGTCCTGCAATTGCTATAAAAAATGATTCGAGTATGAGGAAAGTCAATATTTCTGCTCGGATTCCCAATAACAAACATTTGCATTTAAATGGAATTGAAAATGATGCTGTTGAAGGATTTGAGTACTCTTTTGAACCGACCGAAGCGGATATTTATTATGATTTCAAAATTTTTCCAGTGACCGCTTCTTTTGATTACTATACAAAAAAGAGAGCTTTGCTTGGAGGTGTCGGTTTTGGATTAGGTCCATATCCGTATTTTCGATTTACGGGTGGATTTAATGTATCCTATCTTGAAATGGGTGCTTTTGTATCGTTTGGTTTTGGAAAAGTAACGTATTCCGCCTATGCACCTTATATAGATGATCAGGGGAATATGGCGGGTGCGGGGACGAGTACGAAGGGTGTTATAGAATGTGATGAGTGTAATGAAATTAAGTTAAATGGAAATATTGGTTTTTTTATAAATGTTTTTTTGTTTAGTGATTTTACGATTTCATATTCCATATCCGCATATAATCCTTGGTTGTATAATGATTTGCAAGGTTATCCTTTAGCTTTTGATTTCCCCTCTATATTCTCGCACTATTTTGGTGGAAGTTATTTGTTCGCTCGTCATTATCAGGTGTCTTTAGGCGCGAATGTTCATTGGTGTGATTACTTTAGCGAAATAATCTGGAATGTCGAAAGTAAGTTTTCTATTCTGTTCTAGTTGCTTAGGTGAATTTTTTGTATCTTGTTCCCGTAAAGGAACTCTCTAAAATGGTTTGCCCGAAATGTGGAGAAAAGTACGATTATTACGAGCCTTGCTGCCCGTGGTGCGGGACTCCGAAAACGTCTGATGAACCGAAACCGGTTGGTGATGTTTCTCCCAAAGAGGTGATTGAAAAAAAAGAAATCGATCGCGACGTGTTCGAAACTATGCGGAAGAATGGCTCCGCGATTTTTTCTGCTGTGTTTTATGTTTGTGCTTTGTTCGGGGCTCTTTTGGCGTTTCAATCCTGTTATGCATTCTTGCAATCATGTTTTTCTAGAATACAAGGCGGAAATTATATTATGACATAATAGGTTTTACTAGATGCGAAAAGTGAATTTTTTCATGCGCTTGATTGTGCTCTCTTTAGTCATGATTATGCTTTCAGGCTGTGCTTTTGCAACGATGTCGTTGACTATTGGCGCTTCATCGACGATAATAGTAGGTTCTGCAATGGGGATGCATCATAGAATGAAGCAGGAAACTCAGGACTCAATAAGGCAGGCCGTTGCGGATTCTTTGAAAGAGGTATATCCTACGGTGTCGCCAGATTCACTTCCGGCAATGGTTGAAACTGCAATCGAAGAGAAAAAAGAAGCGGCAAAGAAAGCTACCCACGAGCGACTTGTGGGAACCCTTCTGGGGCTAGCAGGTGTTGTTGCTGTGATGCTTTTGTTTATCTTGCCGTTAGGGGCGAGTCCCGGATTAGGGGATTAGATTTTCTATATTCTTTGGGTGTTATTTAAACAACGAGTTTTGAATTATGGACAAGATTTATCGTTCTGGCATTGGTTTTGACGTTCACAAGTTGGTGGAAGGCCGTAAGTGCATTATCGGCGGGGTTGACATTCCGTACGAAAAGGGCTTGCTTGGCCACAGTGATGCCGACGTGCTTTTGCATGCGATTAGCGATGCTTTGCTTGGCGCTGCAGGCCTCGGCGACATCGGCACGTACTTCCCGGATACGGACCCCGCGTTCAAGGGGGCCGACAGCTTGGAACTCTTGCGCAAGGTCGGCGAAGAAGTCAAGAAGGCGGGTTTTGAAATCGTGAACATCGATAGCGTCGTGATGTGCGAACGCCCGAAAGTGAACCCGCACAAGGAGACTATGAAAGCGAACATCGCGCGCGTGCTCGGTCTTGATGTGAAGCAGATTGGCATCAAGGGCACGACCACCGAAAAGCTCGGTTTTACAGGCAGGGGTGAAGGCATTGCCTCCCAGGCCATCGCCATGGTGCGCTCTATTTGTTAGGTTGTAGGTGTTAGGGCTTAGGTATTCTTCCTACCGCCAACAGTTTACTTCCAATTTCTTGCTTCTTACATACCACTGCCTACAGTCTACTGCCTACGGTCTACCGCCTCGTTGTCCCCTGTTCAACACGACTGGGGCTCTCTTGTTTTTAGGGGCTGATTTTACCTAGCTTTTTTCTATATTTTACACCGACTTTAAATACTTTACATTGGTTTTACAGAAAACAATTCACCGCCATGAGCCCGGGCTAGCTGAAAGGCAGCGACGATGATCCGGTAAATGGCGCAACATAGGAATACCTATATGACTTGGATGGCTCTTAAAATGTTGGGTTGCCTGGCGCTCCTCATGTTCGGTATGAAGTCCATGAGTGAAGCCTTGCAAAAAATGGCTGGTCCTCAGCTGAGGCATGTCCTCGGCACGATGACCACGAATCGTTTCACGGGTATGCTTACCGGCATGTTCGTTACAGCCTCAGTACAGAGTTCGACCGCCACCACGTTGATGACGGTCTCTTTTGTTAATGCGGGGCTTTTGACGCTCATGCAGGCGATTTCGGTTATCCTCGGTGCTCACATCGGTACTACGGTTACCGCATGGATCATGAGCCTCGGCTTCTCGTTCAACATCGCGAACTTCGTTTATCCGGCTTTCTTCATCGGCATCATTCTTGTGTACATGAACAAGAAGCGTGTCGTGGGGGAATTCCTGTTCGGTGTCGGGTTCCTCTTCTTGGGACTTACGACGCTCAAGGAGACGGGCTTTGCGGTTGTGCAGGATCCGGCGGCAAGCGCATCGATTAGCGCGTTCTTCGCCCGCTTCAGCGACCCGAACTTCTTCAATTCGCTTTTCTTCCTCGTGATGGGTACGGTGCTTACACTTTGTGTGCAATCGTCTGCGGCAATCATGGCTATCACGATGATTCTTTGCTCGACTGGCGTCTTGCATATTGACCAGGGCATCATGCTTGTGCTCGGCGAAAACATCGGTACGACGATTACGGCGAACATCGTGGCGCTTTCTGCCAATACGCAAGCTCGCCGTGCGGCGCTTGCTCACTTTACGATTAACGTAATAGGCGTTATCTGGGTGGTGATTGTGCTCAAGTGGTTCCTCGCTGCGGTTTGCCACGTGGTCGGTTTTGACCTCGACATTCGCCCGGGCGACGAAGGCTATGCTGGTAACCTCGCGAAAATTTCCGTGGTGCTTGCGACGTTCCATTCGGCTTTCAACGTGTCGAATACGTTTATCCAGATTTGGTTCATCAAGTACATCGAAAAGTTCGTGTGCCGCGTGATTAAGCCCAAGAACTCCGAAGAAGAAGAAGATTCCCGTTTGCATTTCATCAGCTCGGGCCTCATGGGGACTCCTGAACTTTCGCTTCTCGAAGCGCGCAAGGAAATAAGCCTGTTCGCGACTCGCACTCACAAGATGTTCAACTTCGTGCCTAATTTGCTTGAAATGAAGGAAGAGAACGACTTTGTGAAACTGTTTGCCCGCATTGAGAAGTACGAAGGCATTAGCGACAACATGGAAATCGAAATTGCGAAGTACCTGAACCAGGTGAGCGAAGGCCGTTTGAGCCCCGAAAGCAAGACGACTATCCAGGCGATGCTCCGCGAAATTTCCGAGATTGAGAGCATTGGCGATTCATGCTATAACATGGCCCGCGCCATCAACCGCAAGTTCCGCAGCAAGGAAGACTTCACGGAGGATCAGTATGCGCATATCAAGCATATCATGGGACTTTGCGAAAAGGCTCTAGAGCACATGATTGCTGTGCTTGACGATTCGCAGCAGGTGGATGCGAACCGCACGCTGAACCTGGAGAACGAAATCAACGACTATCGCAAGCTCCTGAAAGAGAAGAACATCGTGGATATCGAAAACCAGAAGTACAGCTACCAGATGGGCGTGCATTACATGGACGTGGTGAACGACTGCGAAAAACTGGGCGACTACGTGGTGAATGTGGTCGAAGCCCATGCGAACAGGAGATTTCTGGTGTAAAATGCTGAAAAAGTGCAAGTCTTTTGAGGCTTTGCGTTAGATGCCCCGGTCATTGAGCTGGGGCTTTGTCTTATGTTTTTGTAAAATCTGTGTAAAGTGTAAATAAAACCTTTGCGAAGCCTTTGTTTTAGGCATTGAAATAATTAGAGGGTCTTTTTATTTTAATGTTGCGTAAATTCGTAAATTTTAAACATGATTTACATCGTAGAAGACAATTCCGAAATCCGCGAAATGGAAACCTATGCGCTCAAGAGCAGCGGTTTCGAAGTCAACGCTTTCGATTGCGGGAAAAGCCTGGATGAAGCGGTTAAGTCTTGCGTGCCGGATTTGTTCATTCTCGATATCATGTTGCCGGGCGAAGATGGCCTTAGCATTTTAAGGCGTCTTCGCGCACAGGAAATTACCAAAAACGTTGCCGTCATCATGCTTACGGCCAAAGGTTCCGAGTTAGATAAAGTCAAAGGGCTCGACTCGGGAGCGGATGACTATCTTGCGAAACCTTTCGGCATTTTGGAATTTATCTCTCGCGTCAAGGCGTTGCTCCGTCGTTCGGGCCGATTGAATACCGATGCCGAAGAGCTGAAAACGTTATCTCTCGGGGGAGTATTTCTCGATGAAGCGAAGCACACCGTTACCGTTGGTGGCGACAATGTGGAGCTGACCTACAAGGAATACGAACTTCTGAAACTTTTCTTGTCGCATCCGGGGCTTGTCTATTCTAGGCAACAGATTCTGGAAAAAATATGGGGCATTGATTTTAAAATGGATACGCGGACTGTCGATATGCATGTCAAAACGCTCCGGCAGAAATTGGGTGAGCAGGGCTCCATCATCCAGACGGTTCGCAATGTCGGGTACAAGGCTCAATGAAAGACCGTTTACGATACAGCTTGATTTACATGGGCGTGATTGCCGCTTTGTTTGCTGTATTTTTTACGGTGCGTGTTTTCGAAGGTGAAATGACTGACCAGCTCAAGAGTCAGCTGCGAGAGAACTTACGGCTGATTGAAGTTGCCTATACTAACGAAGCCCTTGGAGACGAACCCCAGAAATTATCCCGGTATGCAAGCAAGGACCTCCGCATTACGCTCATTGACCCGAAAGGTGGAATTCTCTACGACAGCGACGCCGAAGCGGTCAAGATGGAAAACCACAACGACCGCGAAGAGGTCATAGACGCTTTTGAGCAAGGTGTCGGCGAAGACCTCCGTTATTCTTCAACCTTGCAAGCGAAGGTGTTCTACTTTGCCAAACGGTTGGGGGATGGTAAGGTGTTGCGCCTTGGAATGCGCCAGGCGAATCTGCAGCAGGTCTTTTCTAAGACCATCCCGTATCTTATCGTCTTGCTGGCGGCTATTGTCACTGCGTCGATTCTGATTGCGATTGGACTAAGTCGAGCCTTCATCAGCCCGCTCCAAAAGTTGGTGGATCAGTTGGGAACCCCCGAATGGATGAGCATAGAGAACGTCTATAAGGAAATCGCGCCTCTCGTCAACACCATCCGCAAACAGGACCTCGAACTGCAATTGACGATTGAACAGCTCTCGAACGAGAAACAGAAAATTTCGCATCTGAAAAATGAATTTACGGCCAATGCCTCGCACGAACTGAAAACACCGCTGACGTCCATTTCAGGCTATGCGGAACTTATTGAAAGTGGCTTGGCGAAGCCCGAAGATGTCAAGGTCTTTGCGGGGAAAATCCACAGGGAAGCGCTCCGCTTGCAATCCATTGCAAATGATATCATTACGCTTTCGAGGCTGGACAACCCGGAAGGCGAGCCGTTTGATTTAAGCGAAAAAGTCAACCTTTGGAACGTAGCGCATAGTTGCATCGAGGATCTCTGCCTGAACGCAAACAAAAAGTCCATCCAGCTTTCGCTGGACGGCGACACTTCCGCAGAAATCCTTGGAAACTCGAAACTGCTCTACGAGATGATTTTCAACTTAGTGGATAACGCTATCCGCTATACGGAACAGGGCGGCAAGGTGGTCGTGCTCGTGAAGCCGAATGCCGTTGTCGTGAAGGATACCGGAATTGGAATTCCGGAGGAATGCCAGTCCCGCATCTTTGAACGGTTCTATCGTGTCGATAAGAGCCGCTCCAAGGAAACCGGAGGAACGGGACTCGGGCTTGCAATCGTGAAACACATCGCAGAAGTCCTCCATGCGGCAGTTCACCTGAATTCGACCGTCGGTTTCGGCACCGAAATCAGGATTGATTTTTCACCCTTTTTAAATACGAATAAGGTTCTATGATTCTTGCAGTTTTAAAAATGATCGGTTGCCTCGCTCTTCTCATGTTCGGCATGAAGACGATGAGTGAAGGCTTGCAGAAACTCACCGGCGGACACCTCCGCGCAGTCCTTGGCACCATGACCAAGCACCGTGTGGGCGGGCTTTTGACGGGTACGTTCGTTACCGCTGCCGTGCAGTCCTCGACGGCGACAACCGTGATGACGGTTAGCTTCGTGAATGCGGGGCTACTCACGCTCAAGCAGGCCATCCCGGTGATTATGGGTGCGAACATCGGTACCACCGCGACGGCGTGGATTATGTCGATATTCGGTTTCCAGTTTAACATGAGCAGTTTCGTGTGGCCTTTTTTTGGACTTGGAATTGCTCTCTCCTATGTGCATAAAAGTAGCGTGAAAAGCTTCGGCGAATTCGTGTTCGGATTTGCGTTCATGTTCCTTGGACTTACGACGCTACGCGAGAATGCTGTGGCGATGGACCTTTCGCATAACCAGGCGATAATCGACTTTTTCTCATCGACTGGTGGCTGGGGTATCTTCAGTACGCTTTTGTTCCTCTTGCTGGGGGGGATACTTACGATGTGCGTGCAGTCTTCTGCGGCCATCATGGCGATTACCTTGATTCTCTGCTCTAGCGGCGTACTCCCGATTTATCAGGGTATCGCGCTTGTGATGGGCGAAAACATCGGTACTACGGTCACGTCGAATTTGGCCGCGCTCTCGGCGAGTACGCAGGCGCGTCGTGCGGCATTGGCGCACATGCTCTTCAACGTGTTCGGCGTGGTGTGGGTGCTTATCATATTCCACCCCTTTGTGAACATGGTTTGCCATGTGGTGGGTTTCGACCCGAACTTTGTTCCGCAAACAGAAGAAGAAATTGCCCATGCGAGTGTCCGTGTGACATACGCCCTTTCCGGGTTCCATACGGCATTCAACCTTTGTAACGTGATGCTCCTTATCTGGTTCATCAAGCCGATGGAAAAGCTTATCTGTAAGATTATCAAAGAAAAGGAAGATGGCGAAGATTTCAGCATCAAGTTTATTCGCGGTGGCCTCATGAGCACAAATCAACCTCTATGCGGAACGCACTCTCAAAATGTTCCGATTTGTGCCCGACTTGCTCAAGATGAAAAACGAGGAAGAATTTATGAAACTGTTTGAGCGCATTGAAAAGTACGAGCGGATAAGCGACAGTTTGGAAATCGAAATTGGCAGGTATTTGAATAAAGTCAGTGAAGGCCACTTGAGCCCGGAAAGTAAGACTTCGCTGCAATGTATGCTCAGGGAAATTTCAGAAATTGAGAGTATTGGCGATGCTTGCTGCAACATGGCTCACGTACTCAATCGCAAATTTAAGCTCGGGGAAGACTTTACCGAAGAACAGTATAGCCGCATCGATTCCATGATAAAACTTTGCGACCAGGCGATGGAACAGATGCTCAATGTCATCGAAGACAAACCGCATACGAAGGCATCCCATACGTTGAAACTGGAATACGAAATCAACGATTATCGCAAGATGCTCAAGGAACTGAATATCAACGATATCAATGCGCAACGCTACAGTTACCAGTTGGGCGTGCATTACATGGATATGGTGAACGACTGTGAAAAGCTGGGCGACTACGTGGTGAATGTGGTCGAAGCTCATGTGAACCACAGACTGCTGGGAACGTAAAATAGGCATCTTGCCCAAAAAAGTTTTTACATTTGATGCTTAGAAGATGTCCTTGCCCCTATTTGGTACGAACATAAAAAGGAGGGCTATATGAAAAAAATTATGGCGTTGGCTTTTGCCTTGTTCTTTGCGGTAGCAAATGCCGCTGAAACGTATGAGGCTTCGGAAAAAATCACGCAACAGGTTCTGTCAGGGGAACTTTCCCAGACCGTGTATGCTGGCGATGAAATTAAGCCGGTTAAGATTCTATATGAGAATACTGGCCTTGGCGAAGATGCTGTACCAGAATATTCATCGACGAACTTTTTGGAAAATTTTGGCTTGTCGAAAAGGTGGACTAAGGGGCCCGCTTGTGAAATTGCGGGAGAGATGAGAGATGATATTCCCGCTGGTACGTACAATGCTTTTATCGTCGTCCGGGACAATGAAGGCAAGTTCGCCAAGACGGAGTTCGAGTTCACTGTGCTGGAAAAAGAAGAAACGTTGTCTTTAAAATGGAATAAAAGTAGCGGTGACGTGAATCAGGAAGTCACTGCGGGTAAGTCTATTACACCTATCGTTTTCGATTACGAGGGAATAACAAGTTATAGCGTGAGTGGACTCCCGTCTGGACTTGTAAAGAATATTGATGAAAAAAAACATAAAATCATGATTGTCGGCTCTGTAAATAGCGATGTAATGTCTGGTGATTATGAATACAAAGTCACTGTTAAGAACGACCAAGGCGATGAAAAGAGCATGTCGGGAACGATTGTTGTGAAAAGTGGCAAGGCTCGCACATCAATAAAACTTGTTAGTGAAAAAGCAAGACAGGAAGTCCTGGCGGGCAATGAGATTGAGCCTGTCGTGTTCGAGTTTGCAAATGTTCATGTCGATGAAAGTTTATCTTCATTTAAGTTCGAAGGATCGTTAAAAGGATCGTTTGCGTATAGTGTAGATGGTAATAAGCTCACGTGCAGTGGAACTGTCGATGAGAATTTGAAGGGTGGATTATACACGATAAGAATTATTGCAATTGGCGAAAATAACAATGATACCGCTTTTGCAAACGTTGATGTGATTCATAAGTCTGTAGAGACGAAGGTATATGTCATTGAAAATGAAACGCAGTCGCTGACTGCCGGCGATTCTATCAAGCCGATTGTTTTCAAGGTAGAACATGGCTCTAATTGTGAGCTTGCGAATTTCCCGGGTGGTTACGGGCTTAAAAAAGATGGTAATACGGTGACTATTACAGGGCTGGTTGAAGAAAATGCTAAGGGCCCGTATGAAGTTGTGCTTACAGTCACTGGTGCCGACAACAATGCGAGTGCAAAGGCGACGATTAATGTAGCAGCTGGGGTTATGTCGTTCGATGTTATTGAAGGTAGCGATAATCAAACGGTTGTTGCTGGCCAAGAGATTGTTCCGATAGTTTATCAGTATGACCACATGCTTTCTGCGAAAGGGAGCGGCATTCCCGAAGATTTGGAAGTGGAACAAGATAAAGAAAAAAAGTAAGTTAAGATTTATGGAACTGTGGATCCTGAAATGGCGGCCCATGAATACGTTTATTCGTTCGAACTGACGGATTATTATGGAGAAACAAAGACTGTAATGGGCAAGATTAATGTTGTGCGTGAATTGAGCAGCTCTAGCGTTGCGGCATCTTCGAGCTCAGAGGTTGCTTCTTCAAGCTCTGCAGAGGTTCAGTCTTCTAGCAGTTCTGTACAGTCCAGCAGCTCTGTTGTGCAGTCCAGCTCCAGCGTTGCGGCATCTTCGAGCTCGGAGGTTGCTTCTTCAAGCTCTGCAGAGGTCCTGTCTTCTAGCAGTTCTGCACAGTCTAGCAGCTCTGTTGGGCAGTCAAGCTCCAGCGTTGTGGTATCTTCGAGCTCGGAGGCGGCATCTTCAAGTTCCGCGAAGTCCAGCAGCTCTGTTGTGCAGTCAAGCTCCAGCGTTGTGGTATCTTCAAGTTCTGTAGCATCTTCGAGTTCCGCGAAGTCCAGCAGCTCTGCCGTGCAGTCCAGCTCTAGCGTTGTGGCATCTTCGAGCTCAGAGGTTGCTTCTTCAAGCTCTGCAGAGGTCCTGTCTTCTAGCAGTTCTGCACAGTCCAGCAGCTCTGTTGTGCAGTCAAGCTCTAGCGTTGCGGCATCTTCGAGTTCGGAGGCGGCATCTTCAAGTTCCGCGAAGTCCAGCAGTTCTGTTGTGCAGTCAAGCTCCAGCGTTGTGGTATCTTCAAGTTCTGTAGCATCTTCGAGTTCCGCGAAGTCTAGTAGTTCTGTAAAACAGTCTAGCTCTAGCGAGAAGTCCAGCAGCTCTGAGGCAAAGTCTTCTAGCTCCAGCACGAAGGTCGAATCTTCTTCGAGCGAAATGACCACTAAGATCATGACTGTGGCAATGAACGGCATCAAGTTTGGCAATGCGAACAATGCGCTGACGGTTGCTTTGCCGACATCTTCGATGGTGCGTGTGCAAGTGTTCGACTTGACGGGACATTTGGTGGAATCGTTTGCAGAGCCCGTCAATGGTTCCAAGAGTTTTAGCCTCGCTCATTTGAACAGGGGTAATTACCTTGTGCGTATCGAAAGCAACAGCGTGGCTCGTACCGCTCGAATCTCTGTGAAGTAAGGCTGGCTTCTAGTGTACAAAGGTCGAGACCTTTTGTGAAAATGCAAAAAAGGCTCCGCGGTGGCGGAGCCTTTTGCGTAATGCTGTTTGCGAGATGCAACTGGATTCTTCGCGGCTATCGCCTCTCAGAACGCCGTTAGATGGCGCTTATAACGAGACTACGGGCGGGCAGCGAGTTCCTCGGGCGTTCTCGAGAGAATGTCCCAGTCGCCACGCTTGATGATCTTGTAAGCGTAACCCTGTTCCGTGAGGAAAAGCTGGCGGTTCATTGCGAATTCCTGTTCCTTGGAATCTTGCGTCACGATGCTGTAGAAGTGTGCGGCACCGCCGTCGCTTTTCGGGCGCAATACGCGGCCGAGGCGCTGGGCTTCTTCCTGGCGGCTTCCGAACGTACCCGAAATCTGGATAAGCACGTTGGCATCCGGCAAGTCGATGGCGAAGTTACCGACCTTCGAGACCATGAGGTTTTTCTGTGCGCCGGAACGGAAGGCGCCGTAAAGCTTTTCGCGTTCCTTGTTCGGCGTCTTGCCGGTAATCAGCGGGATCTGCAAGTCTTCGGAGAGTGCTTCGAGCTGGTCGATGTACTGGCCGATGATGAGCACGCGGTCATCGGGCTTGCTGAAGTACTTGAGCAGGCGCTCGACGATGTCCGTCTTTTCGGGGTTCGTGCTCGCGAGCGTGATCTTGTCGCGCACCGGAGCAAGAGCGTACTTCATCTTCAGTTCCGGGTCCATCGGGATGCGGATTTCGTTACAGTCGGCTGTTGCAATCCAGCCCTGGGCTTCCAAGATGCGCCACGGAATGTCGAACTTTTTCGGTCCAATCAAGCTGAACACTTCAGTTTCCTTGTGGTCTTCACGGACGAGCGTTGCCGTAAGGCCCAAGCGGCGTGTGGCCTGCATTTCGGTACTCAGGCGGAACACCGGAGCCGGGAGCAAGTGGACTTCGTCGTAAATCATGAGGCCCCACTTTTCCTGACTGAAAAGCGGGAAGTTCGCAAGTTCCTTCTTGACCTCTTCTTCGGTCATTTCCGGTTCCTTGCCTTCCTTGTTTTCATCGCCCTTCTTGGCGCGCTTGCGCTGCGTCAAAATCTGGTAAGTGGCAACGGTCACCGGACCGATTTCTTTGACTTCGCCGGAGTATTCCTTGACCTGGTCGAGCGTAAGGTTCGTCTTGTCGCAGATTTCGCGGATCCACTGGCGAGAAGAAGAAATGTTCGGCGTGAGGATAAGTGTCTTTGTCTGTATTAAGGCCATCGTGGCAAGGCCAATCACGGTCTTACCGGAACCACAGGGGAGAACGATTACGCCGGAACCTCCCTTTTCGCTACCGCTCGCGTAGAATACTTGTGCGGCATCTTTCTGGTAATCGCGGAGGTTGAACGGCTTTCCGGAAACAGTCGTTTCGCGGAGCTTGATGGGGAGCGGATCGCCTACAGTGTAACCGGCCAAGTCTTCGACCGGGAATCCTGCGTTCGTGAGGACCATCTTCAAGTGTCCGCGGCGTTCCGGATCGACAACGACATGCGTATCGTCTATGTACTCTACAATAAAAGGTTCGACATCTTTGAGCTTGCAGATTTCGAGGAACATGATCTTGTCGTCGGATTCCATCATCAAACGACCGTCTTCTTTCTTTAAACGAAGGAGACCGTAACGGGCCATGTAGTCTTCGATTTCGGTTACGACTGTCGGAGGCACGGGGTAGCGGCTTTGGCTGTCCAGTCTTTCTAAAACTTCGGGAGCGCGAAGCCCTGTTGCGGCTGCGTTCCACAGGCTCAAGTGAGAAATCTTGTAAGTGTGCAAGTGCTCCGGGCTTTTGACGAGCTCTGTAAAAGGAGCGATTGCATCACGTGCGGTGGAATAATTCGGATTATCGACCTCGACCATAATTTCGAGGTTACTTTGTACAATGATTGCGCCATTCGGATTCATAGAGCGACAAATTTAGTTATTTATGGCGGGTTTCGCAAGACTTGCGTTTTTGCTGAAAATCTTACTTTTTAGGTGTTAGGGGTTAGGTATTAGGGATTAGGTAAATAATCGTGGCTTCGCTGCTTTTAAAAGGACGAGCGTAGCTCGTGATACTTTTTCCTAAAACCTAAAAACCTGTAACCTGATACCTAAAGAAAAACTCCCCGGACTTGTGTCCGAGGAGTCTTTCGAGCCGCCCAGCAGATTTGAACTGCCGACCTGCTGATTACGAATCAGCTGCTCTACCAGCTGAGCTAGAGCGGCGAAGCGAGAACAAAGATAGTAAAACAAAGATTTCTTGTCAAGATTTACTGACAACCTTTATTTTTTTTTCTATGATTGGGCTACGAGAAAATTTTTAACATGGAAGCTTAACTATGGCTAACGAATCTAATAACAATAATTCTGAACTTAAAGCATTCTTTATCCAGCACGGAACGAAGATCGCTGTGGCGTTTGTCATCGTCTTTGCGATTATTGCGGGCATTGTCCAGTATAAAGAAGCTCGCAAAGTTGCTGCCGCCGAACAGAGTGAACTCATCGGCGTAGGGCTTACTTACCTCTATGCGGGTGAAAAGGATAGCGCTCTCGTCGAATTCGAAGAAAAGATTGGTTCTGGCAAGCTTGAAGGTCTTGCTTTGGCCAAAGCTTCTCTCCTTGCCGGAAACATCAAGTTCGAAAAGAAGGACTACGATGGTGCGGCATTCCTCTTCCAGAAGACGCTTGACAATGCTGGTTCGGTCGCTCTTGTGCGTTCGGCCGCCATGCATGGCCTTGCCGCTGTGAAAATGGAAAAGGGTGATTTCTCTGCAGCTGCTAATTTCCTCGAAGACTACATTGCCGAATTTGGTAAGCGCACTGGTGACAAGGAAGACCGTTACCAGAAGGACGAACCGGCTGACGAGGTCCCGATGGTTGCCGACGCCATGTGGAAGCTCACGCTCGTGTATCAACAGCTCGGAGCAACAGACAAGGCTAAGGCTACCGCAGAAAAGTTGCTCCATGTCTATGGAGACAACCGTGGTCTCGCCGACAAGGCTAGAAAGTTCCTCGCTAGCCACTAGTCGTTGGATTTAATTGAATTTTAGCTCGTCTCCACCTCGGGGACGGGCTTTTTTATATAATGAAATTGTTGTACAACGTAATGGAAAAGATCCGTGAAAAAATTTTATGAAATCCAATTCCAAAAACTCATGAACTTGGAATAGGGCTTTATAAAAATCAATTTACATTCGATTGACTCTTTATAAGTTATATTCTTAGTATTCACGACCATTCATATGGAGGGACGCACCATGAAAATGTTTTTATGGGCATTAACAGTGATTACCGTATCATTGTCTCTCACCGCGTGTGGAGATTCACCGGAAAAATTTGTGAATGATGTCGTTGAAAGCGGCATCAAGTGCGAAACTCATGAGTACAACAAGACCAAGTGCGACCAGCTCGTTGCCGAGTTCAGATCGCGCAACCGCAATTTCAGCGAAGAAGAGCAGAATGAAATCCGGAAACAGGTCGTGGAAAGGTTCTATCTAGAACTGAAAAAACTGGACGTAAAAAATGTGAAAGTCGGGTCTGCTCTTTAACGAATGGTCTTCAGAAGGCCAAAGCCCAGCCGATGACGAACAAAACGTAGTAGGCGAGAACCCAGAATATATCTGTGACAGCGGTAGGCGTTCCCCAGCGGAGCGTCTTCTTTTTGGGGATGAAGCCGCAAAGGAGGCCTGCGATAAAACCGTACAGGTGGCCGAGAATGTCGGCGTTCTCGCCAAGGCCGAGGAACACGGCTAGCGAGGCGGCGCCGCAGAGCGGCGCGAATCTGCGGAGCATACCGTGCGTTTCGCGCGGCATGAGACGGAATTCGATGACGGCGAGGCAACCGATAGTTGCAAAAACGAAACCGGAAAAACCGAGCGAACGGAAATTTGTCTGTACTGTAAGCGCTACAAAAAAGTTAGCGATCGCGCTTGCGACTGCTAGGAACGGGACTAGCTTGGCAAGTGAAATCCGGTAATGCAGAAGGCTTAAGGCAAGAAATCCCGAGACGAGATTCCCGGCAAGATGCCGGCTGTCGCCGTGGAGTGTCATGGCGGTTATCGTGCGCCACCATTCTCCATGCAAGATTTTATTTGCATCGGCGATGCCTGCGTTGTGCATTGGGGTGAATGCGTTGGAAAAGTCCAACAGCGTGCAAACGATAGGAACGGCGAGAACCCAAAGCGGGTGATATGTAAATTTTAGCGGAAGAGGAGGATTTTCGTTTCGTGGAGGGTTTTCTCGATGGTAAAGGCGGATTTGGAATTGTGCGGCACGGCGTTTGTCGGGCTCGACGAAAATTTGAAACGGACCGTCTTCGGATAGCTCAATGCGGTGTGAAATTCCTTGTGACAAGAGCACGAGACTTTCGTCGCGAATTTGTTTGAAAGAACCTTCGCTGATGCGAACGTCGGGCGGAATTTGTTGCTCGATTGCGGATTGCTCGGCGCTTTGTTCAATTGAGGACTGCGCGGATTCTAGAGATGACGAGGAAGCGACTGCTTCTGTATTTGCAGACGGATGCGAGCGCGAATCTTCGGCGGATGGTCGACGGCGAATCATTGGCGAAATAAAGTGTGGCATGGCGACCTTCCTTCTGCATCATTAGTAAAATCGGACATTTTATTTTTTAGTTTAAAAGCAAACTGCGTGCCAAAAAGGGAATTTAGTTTCAATTATTCCTAAAGAGCAAAAATCAGCTCAGAAAAGTAAAAATTTACTAAAAACCCAAAACAACAGGCACCCCGCTTATTCAAAAAATAACATGCAAACGTTTCAAAAGCAAAGGTTTACAGCATTTTTTTGAAACGCCGTCAGAACAACTGTGCCGCGGACGTGAGCGCGAATTTGCCTGTCGCCGTTTCGCATTCGGCGCGGACGTAGGCGTAGCCGAATGTCGCGACAGAAATGTCGGCGTGGTCGGGGGTCGCAATTAGACTTCCGAGCATAATTTCTTCGGTGGGTGCGAGCTTGCCGTTGTTCTGTTTGCGGCGACCGTAAATGCGAATGTAGCGGAAGCCTCCGCCGGTTTCCGTGTTGCTGCGGGCGTGAAACGTGATATCCTTGCCATTGCGTTCCCACCAGAGAGCCGGGCCATCCGTGATGTAGCAGTTGTCGCCCGAGAAGGCTTCGTTGATGGCGTCGAGGGAAAGCGAGACTTTACTGGATCCTTCGCTTTGCTCAGGATGACACATGGTTGTCGAACCGCTCTCGTCTCTCGTCTCTCGTCTTTGGACTTTCGCTTCGCTCAAGTCCCAACTGTTCGGCTCGGTCATGCCCAACTGCGTTGGTCGCGGCTCTCGCCTTATACAGTTGTCGTCTAACTTTACAACCGTGCGAACATTGCCGAAAATATGTGCTCGTGTGTGCTTGAGTGAGATGAGTGGCAAATCCACTGCGGTCATGCCGTTTAAATCACCGTGGGCGTCGTTTCCTCCGATGGGGAGCAAATAATTGCCCTTGCCTAATTCATTTATCCAAAATTCCCGACCGAGCTTGAAACCTTCATCGCGGATGCCGTTCCAAAATTGGAGTCCGCGAATAGAATGTTTGTTTTTCAACTGCAAGTCTTCGGGTTTCCAGTAGCCTCTGCGGAAAATAAATTTTTCCAAGAGCCCCATTTGCTGGAATGGATGCGCGGCAAAGCAGTGTGCTCCAGTCATATTCAAAATTTGCTTGATGCTACGCGTTGGCCTGTTTTCGAGCCAGTAACGTCCGCAATCTCCGAGCCCTGGCAAATAGCCTTCGGGGGCAAGGACTGTCATGTGCACATTCTCGCCTTTGCTGTTCCCGGCGGATACTTCTTCGCCTGCGAGCAGGAGCGGCATGTCGTTGCCATTTTCATCTTTCATCGGAAGAGCAGCAATTTCATCACGCAGCTTCTGGAATCTCGGAACGGGAGTGTCTGCTTCTTTGGTGTAGTTCTCTTGCGTGAACGCAAAATCGTAGGCGTGGTCGGTGCAGTTCACGAAATCGAGTCCGACCGCTTTTGCTGCTTTTTGCAAAACTTCTGGTGTGGCTCCGTATTCCACGTGATCTGCCGAATAGTGCGTGTGGCAATGCATTTCGCCTGCTGCATATCCGGGAGCGATGGGCGGCATTTCGTTCAATACTTTGAAGCGGAGCGGAACGGGTTTTAGACGCGGCAAATTCCAACGCTCAAATGTTTGCGTTTTTCCGTTGCGCTCGACAGTCAACTTGCAATACGCTTCGTATGAGCCGGCCGGGATTTCTCCAAGCGACAGCGGAATGAAATGCATTTGCTCTTGGACGTCAATGTTCAAGTCTTTGCGGATGGTGATTTCGGGTTTGCGCGCATATTGAGACGGCACATCTCGTGTCTGCGCATATTGAGACGGCACATCTAGATGTCGCGCATTTTCAAACCCCATCCCGTTACGTTCGGCCGTGCGTTTTAAAACGATTTCAGCATTTTTTAGTATTGTCGGGAAGTGGTCGGCATCGCGCACGACTATCCACAGTGATGGGGCGACTCCGGGCACGAATTGGAACGGTGCGTCAAAAATAATCTCGGGCCACGGTTTGTAAAGGAGCGACCAGGGCAGCCTGAATTTAAAATGCGTTTCGGCGTAACGCAGCTTTTCCCCTGGCAAAAAACTCATCAGTCCCCTTTGGATTTGATTTCTTCGGCGGGCGCGGTAGGCGTGTTTTTTTCTGCCGGTGCATTTGTTGGGGCGGGTTCGGGCTCTTTAGCCGCATCACCATTCAAATCTACTTTGACGGTATCTTGCGATGCTTTCAACGAATCCGTAACGGTCGTGTCTGCAATTGTCGAATCGACTTTCGCACTGTCCGTTGCAACTTTTGCGCTATCTACAATGACGTTCGTAGAGTCCGCGACTTTAGCGCTATCCGTTGCGACATTTACTGAATCCTTTTTCGTATCGTCGATAATCTTGACTTTGGGCTTCTTTTCATCGTCATCATCATCGTCGTCATCCTTGGGCTTAGGCTTGTTCCACAAACCAAATGATCCCCTGATTTGCAATTGCAATCCACCAAGGTTCCAGCTAGCTTTTTCTTCCGGGCCGTTCGGGACGATGTCCGAGAATTTCTTGTTCGATTTCACTGAAATAGAATTGAACCCGATATCTCCGTAGAGTTTAAAGTTTTTCCAGCTTGCAAAAAGGTAGCCGATACTTACGCCAAAACCAGCTCCAAATAAAGGCGTTTCCGCGTCGAGCTTGCCCCAGGTCGTATAGATTTCGGTGCCTGGCAGCACCCAGTACCAACGCACGGATAAGCTGAAAAGACCGCCTGAGCTGAGCGTGATGAAATTTTTGGGGAGCGCAAAGCGGTATTCGAGATAAAATGGAATACCCTGGAGCGTGTATTCGTAGCTGTGCGTGCTGCTTTTGCGGTCGGTCAAGACGACAGATTCATTGTCGTAGATAAATCCAATGCCGGCACTCAAAAAGTGGTCTTCCATGATCTGCCATTGAATCCCTGCGGTAACCGGGAAGCAAAAATTGACTTTTTGAAAGTCCTGCTTCGCGACGTTCAAGGATTCGGCGCTGTTGACGGCGTTTTCCTTGAAGCCATAATAAATCGTGTCGATCGCATTTTGGAAATATTCTCGTTCCGTAAAGCTGATGAACGAAATGGACGGTTGCAGGAATACCGACAGGATGGAATTGTCGTGATCCAGTTTTTCTTCGCTTGCTCCGAATGCTGCGGAAACTAGCAATGAAGCCATGAGCGAGAAAATAATGTTTCTGGATTTGCTCATCATCCGGCGCCTAGTTTACCATGTCCTTTTCTTCTTTTTGCTGGCGCTTCTTTTCGGCTTCCTTCTTGAGGCGCTTTTCGTAGGCGTCTTCGGCCTTGGCAATTTTTTCTTCGGCTTTCTTCACGCGTTTTTGGATTTCCTTGTCTTCGCTTGCTTCGCTTTGGGCGGTGGCGAGGTATTGCCTTGCGGTTTCAAATTGGTCGAGATCCGTGTATGCGTCGGAAATGAGGAATAGCACTTCCGAGCGACGCTTTGCCTTGGGGTAGGTCTCCAAAAATTCCTTGAAGTAGATTACGGCAGCCTGCGGCTTGTCCATGCGCAAGTATAGACGTCCGGTCTGGAATTCCTTTTCGGCCACGCGGTCAACGAGGAGGTTGTAATAGTACTGGACGGAATCGCGGAGCGGTGTGTTCGGGTGGTTCGCGAGATAGCGTTCGAAATCCTTCATGGCGGTAGTCGTGTTGGATTCGTCGCGGTCTACCTTGTATTCCATGTTGAATGACGATACCGCCTTGCGGAATTCGGCTGTTTCTGCGAATGGGGATCCGGGGAAGTTCACTATGAAACTTCCATATTCGCCACGGGCTTCAATCCAGTGTTCCAGGTTGAAGTGGCTTTCGGCAAGCAAGAACTGGGCTTGTTCCATGTAGCCCGACCCTGCACAGGTAGAAAGGATTTCTTCTAGCTTCTCGACAGTGCGTCCGTACTTTTCGGCCTTGTAGAGTTCCTCGGCTGCTTCGTAGCGTATTTTGCACCAATTGGAATGGGTCATTTTTTCGTTTGAGGTTGAAGAACAACCCATCACAGTTGCCATATAAAGGAAAAAAGGAACGAACAGGGTACTCTTGAAAATTTTTTTCATTTTTTTTCTTTGGTTAATTCTAACTTTCATGCTGTAAAGTAGAAAAAAACGACTCTAGAGAAAAATGATTTTAGTTCGCTATGTCTTGAAAGAGCTGATTGCCCCATTTTTGGCATCGCTCTTTGGCATTACTTTTTTGTTTGTTGTTGACTTTTTGGTCAAAATCTTGGACAATGTGCTGTCCAAGGGCTTGCCCGCATCTACCGTAATCGAAATTTTTGTGCTGAACCTCGCATGGATGCTTTCGCTTTCAATCCCGATGGCAGTCCTTGTGGCAAGCCTCATGACGTTCGGGCGCATGTCCGGCGATCAGGAAATTACTGCGGTCAAGGCGGCTGGCATTTCGCCTCTTTCGCTTATGCGTCCGGTGCTTCTCGTTGCCCTGTTACTTTCGGTCTTGATGGTCGTGTTCAATAACTGGGTGCTCCCGGAGGCTAACCACAGGTCCGTGGAACTGATGAATGCCGTGTCGCGCAAGAAACCTCACGTGTTTATCGATGCCGGTCGCCTCATTACGCAGTTCCCGGGAGTCCAGCTCTGGGTGAACCGTATTGATCCTGTATCGGGAACGTTGTATGGAATTCAGATTTTCGAAATGGAAAAGAAAGGTGCTCCGCGTATTGTCTATGCCGACAGCGCTTCGATGGATTACGTGGATAACGGGGCTACGCTTATGCTTCGCCTCCGCAGCGGCGAGACTCATCTTGTCGATCCGGATGACGCGGACAATTATTTCCGCATCCGTTTCTTTTCACAGGATTTGGCGATGCAGAACGTGGATGACCGCCTGGAACGTCGTAGCAGGAGTTACAGGAGCGACCGCGAAATGCCGGTCGAGATGATGTGGGATGTAGTGACGGAGGCTCGTAAAAATTACGATTCCGCAGCCGTGCATGCCAAGACTCACCGTTTACCGACGCTTATCCGTATGCGCGAGCTTGTTGTGAGCGACAGTATTCTCCCTGCTGATGCAGGTGCCGTTTCGCAGAAGGATTCGATGCAGTTTGTTCAAGCTCTCCGCAAAGTCCGCGTGCAAGAGACCGCCTCGCTACGCGCCACGGAACGCGCCTGGGGCCGCATGGAAGGCGAACTGAAACGCGCGGCCCAGTACATGGTCGAAATCCACAAGAAGTTCAGTACCGCATTTGCTTGTTTCATTTTTGTCTTGATTGGTGCGCCGCTTGGAATCATGGCGCGTAAGGGCGGTATTGGAACGGGCATTCTCTACAGTCTCGCCTTCTTTGTCATCTATTGGATTTGCCTGATCGGTGGTGAAAATCTTGCGGACCGCCTTGTGGTTTCCCCGGAATTTGCCATGTGGATTTCGAATCTCATCATCGGCGTGTTCGGCATTTTCCTTACGCGTGCGATGGTGCGGGACCGCTTCTCTGGCGATTCTAAATTAAAACGGTCCTTTAGATTTATCGGACGATTTGTCGTCTTTAGGGCGATTGGGCGCTTCTTCGGTAGTATTTTTGGTAAAATCGCGGAGTTGTTCTGATGAAATTTTCGCGATACCTTATCTGGAACTTCCTGAAAATGTTCCTCATCGTGGTCTGCGGTGCCATCCTCATCTTTGTGGTTATTGACTTTGTCGGTAACATCAAGACGTGGCTTGCCCGTGACATGAAAGCCGTGGGCGATTACTATCTGAGTTATCTCCCGTACATTCTCTACTTGATCACTCCGGTTGCGTTGTTTATTGCGGTTTTGGCTTCGGTGGGGAATATGTCGCGTCACCTCGAAATGAGTGCCATGCAGAGTTCCGGACAAAGTCCGTTCAAAACTCTCCTTCCGATATTTTTCCTAGGCGTTCTCATGTCGATCGGTTCTTATGAAATGAGCGAACACTGGCTCCCGGATGCAAACCACAAACGCTTCGAAATCATGGAGACCAATGCTCAAAAACGCAAGAACCCGCGCATCAAGGAAAAACAGGATTTTACGTTTATTGACAGTGAAAAGAGCAGCTGGTTTTTTAAGCACTATTCCGGCAAGAATAAAGTAGGGCGCGATGTAGTGCTGCTCATCCGCGATCGTGGACGCTTGGTCGAACGTTACGATGTACGCGCTATCCGTTGGGTCGAAAAGGACACTGTTTCGCATGACGGCTTTTGGCGATTCGAAAACGGGTTCCACCGCGTGTTTAAAAAAGACGGCTCTGTGGACGTTTTTCCCGTTCGGATTAAAAGCATGAAGGGGCTGGTGAGTACGCACCCGAATGACCTTATTAACGAAAGGCAGCTTGCGGACGAAATGGATTCCAAGATGGTCAAGGAGCGCATCAATGTGCTTAGGCGTTCTGGCGAAGAAACCCGTGCGATGGAAACTGCGCTCCAGTTCAAGTATTCCGCGCATTGGATGAACTTGATCGTCCTGTTGATCGGCGCTGCTCTTTGTCACCGGTATAGTCGTTCCGGAGGGCTTTCGCAGAAGTTCGGTGTTGGACTGTTGCTTGTTTTTAGCTATTATATTCTTGAGCGAATCGGGCTTAAAATGGGTGAAAACGGGGCGCTATCTCCATTCTGGGCGGCGTGGAACAGTCACTTCATTTATGCCGGTCTCGCGTTTGTTATGTTATATCGATCATTCCGCTTGTAGAGGGTTTTAATGTCCGTATCTGAAATATTGTTTGTGGTCGCTGGAGCCTTGCTAGGGCTTTCTTTTCAGGGGGGAATGTTCCTGTTCCTAATCCCGTTTGCTGTTGTCGCTTTTTCCCTTGCCTGTATGAACCGCCCGAATGTCCCGGCAAATTCATCCGTAATTCCGGTCATTAAACGCGACAAGCGTTCGACGGCGCTATCGCCGGTTGTCTCTCCGGATATCCGCAATGAATTTACGAATGACATGAAGGTGGATACGAACGAACCCAATTCTTCGCTACGCGTCAATCAAATCTGGTCTCGTGCAAATTCGGATGTGGACAAGACGTTTGGCGATATCTTGCGTTGCCTCAAGGTGCTTATGCCGCAGGCGAATACGCTTACGATTTTTACGAATGGCGGGAGCGCGAACGAACTTCGCTTGAGAACGTTCCAAAGCGATATCCCGAATTGTATTGACGCTAGCGCGAAAATCACTGAAAACATGGGAATCTTGAGCCAGCTTTTGCGCCCGGAAGTGGCACGAATTTTGGAAGGCGACTTGCTCGTTGGAAAACGTCTTACGTATTATATCGAAAATAGGATGATCCGCTCGCTGGTGGGGGTCCCGCTACTTGACCGCGATGACCGTCGACTTGGCGTATTGCTTGTGGATTCGCTACACCCGAATGCGTTTACGGCTGCCGAAGCGCAGGCGCTCACATTCATGGCGCATGCAATGTACATGGTGAGCTTCAAAAGCTTTGTATCGGCGCAGAATTTCATTGAACAACAGCAGTTCAGTACGCTTTATCATTATCAGCGCAAGTTTTTCCAGACGATGTCCGTGAAAGATATTTACAAGCAGATGTTCGAGTACGTCAAGGAAAACATGCCGTTTGACCGCTTGACAATCCTTGCGCTCGACAAGCCGAAAGAAGGTATCGGGCGAGTGATATACTGTGTGGGGATGGATTCTGAACAATTTATCGATAAAAAGTTTACTTTGTCTGATAAGGGCATTTTCGTCCTTGCGCTCATGAGGAACCGTCCGGTGTTCCGTTCGTTCAATTCGGGCTATGCCGATTACGTACCGCGCTTGAACGATGCCGAAAAGCGCAACATGGAACTTCGCCAGCTGTTCGTGATGCCTGTGTCGTCGGAACCGGATTCCAAGACGGCAGAACTTGCCATTTGCCTTGAAAGCCGTTACAACAACCGTTATCAGGACCACGAAAAGAAATTGCTCAAGGCTTTCGCGGGCGTAGCGGGATTTGCCTATGCTCGCGCTTGCCAGTTCGAGAAGGGCAAGGACCTTGCAACGCGTGACGGACTCACGGGACTCATGAATCATCGTTCTTTGCAAGAGGCTCTCCGAACGGAAAAGGTTCGCGCAGATCGCAAGAAATACAATATTGGCGTCCTCATGATGGATATCGACCATTTCAAGCGCGTGAACGATACGTATGGTCACCCGGTGGGTGATGTTGTTATTAAGGGAATTGCCTCGGCAATCAGCGGTGAAATCCGCAAGGAAATAGATGTCGTTGCACGCTATGGCGGTGAAGAATTTGTGGTGGCGCTAATCGATACGACGCCTGAAGGTATGATTGAAACCGCAGAACGTATCCGCAAGGCTGTGGGCAAGTTAGAATTCAACGTGCACTTGACGGATCCGCTCCGCGTGACGGTGAGTATCGGAGCCTTCCTCGTGGAACCCGAATTCTCGGACATGAAGAAGGCGGTGAACAATGCAGACCAGGCGCTTTACAAGGCAAAGGAAGGAGGTCGCAACCAGGTGGTTCGCTTTGAAACCGTTGAAACCGAAGCTGTGGGCGTTTAGGGCTATGAGCTATGAGGTCGCTCGCATAGCTCGCTTTGAGGACGCTTCGCTTTGAGCATTTCTAATTACAATAACCCATACCCCAGTAGCGTGCAAAACGAGCGTCGCAAAAATATGCTTGCATATTTTTATGACCGAGTGCAGCCGCAGACGCCGAAGGCGTCAAAGGGAGCCGAAGGCGACCGCGCCCATACCCCATACCAAACTTCCTACTTCCTACAACCTAACACCTAATACCTAAAATGTTCACTGCTATTGATTGGATCGTCTTATTCGCTTACTTGCTCCTCTCCCTTGCGATTGGGCTCTGGGTTTCGCGTGGCAACAAGAACCTCAAGGAATACATGTTCGGCGGCGGCTCGATGCCGTGGGTGGCCGTGGGCATCAGTCTCATTGCGACTTCCGTGAGCGCGACGACGTTCCTTGGCGCACCTGCCGACGTTTACGGCGACGACATGACGTTTTTGATGTTCCAGATCGGCGCCTTGCTCAGCATTTTCGTGGTGGGTTATGTGTTCATTCCGCGGTTCCGCACGTCGGGCATTTCGAGTGCTTATGAACTTTTCGAAGTGCGTTTCGGGAGCCGTTCGGTGCGTCGTTTGGCGGCTATCTTTTATTGCCTGCATTTGCTCCTCCGCACGGGCATTCTCCTTTACGCTCCATCGCTTGTGCTTGCACAAATTTTGCACATCGACCTGAAACTTGCGATTATCGTCTCGGCGGCGGTCGCGATTTTTTACACGTGGTTCGGCGGCATCAAGGCGGTCATCTGGACCGATGTGATGCAGTTCGTGGTGTTTTTTGGCGGCGGCGCGTTGGTACTTTTGCTCATCGCGAATGCGGTGGGCGGTTTTGGCGAAATGGCGGCACTCGCAAGCGAAGCCGGTAAGACTCGCTGGTGGAATCCGTCGATGGATGTTTCGAATGCGCGCACGCTGATTTCGGCGGGTTTTGCTTATGCGATTCTTGAAATTGCAATTCGCGGTTGCGACCAACAGTTCGTGCAGCGTTACCTCAGCTGCAAGGACGTGAAGGCGGCGAACCGTTCGAGCATCCTTTCGATGGTGCTTGGCTGTGCCGTTTCTATTCTATTCTATTGGGTCGGTGCTGCCCTTTACGTTTATTACAACGTATCAAAAGTGGCTACCGTTCCGGCGGGCATCGGGCAGAATGACGTGTTCCCCTACTTTATCGTAAGCGGCCTTCCGGTCGGCGTGACGGGCTTGATTGTTGCTGCAATTTGTGCGGCGGCGATGAGCAGCCTTTCGGGCGCCATCAATTCGCTCAGCAATACGTCCGAACGCGATTTTCTCGGTTGGGACGAATCTGCGGGAATGGGCGGGCTCAAGCGCGCCAAAATCTGGACGGTTATCTGGGGCGTGCTCGGCGTGTTCTTTGCGCTCTTTGCGGCAACGCAGCAGGGGAGCCTCCTCAAGAACGCTCTCTTCTTTACGGGACTTTTCACGGGTCCGCTCCTTGGCATGTTCCTCCTCGCATTTTTCGTGAAGGAACTCAAAAGCTGGCAAGTGATTACGGCCGTGCTTTGCGGCATGGCAAGCCTCGTCTTGATCCAAGGAATCCCTGCATTTCATGTGCCTGCCGTTTTTGAAGAGGCGTTCAGCTGGCCTTGGATGCCCTTCATCAGCATGACCACGACAATTGTGGTGGCGGTGGTGTTGAAGATTGTGACAAATCTTGTTTGCGTAAAACGCGTATGATGGTTAGTTTTGTGGTGAACAAGAACGGTTGAAGTAAATATTATTTTTCTGAATTGCCACTAAGAAATTAAGTAGTTTATCGTTGAATGAATTCCGCAGGGATGGTTCGCCTGCGGTTTTGGTTTTTATGGATGTTTAAAAAAGGAAAAATTTTATGCAGAACAAGGTTTTGTACATCGTCATCATTGTACTTGCATTCGTGTGCCTGATTCTTTCGATGAAACTCGGGCGTGACGACCTGGCGAACAAGGGGAATGCGGCGTCATCGACGGCTCCTGCGGTTGCGAGCGAACAGGCTAAAATCAAGGACGGCTGGAATGTCATTTCTCTGTCGAATTATGAACGTGAAATGTTCCTTGCCGATGAATACAAGATTACGTTCAAGATTGTTCAAAAGCATAAGGAAAAGAGCCGGACGTTTAGTTTGTTTAACGAAAGCCGGGAAAAGTTGCTTTCGATGTTCAAGGAATTGAATATTGAAAAATCAAGTTACGACATGCATTCGATGAGCATTTCTACCGATGTTGACTATCTCAAAGGAAAAAGAATTTTGCTAGGCTACGTGGCCCAGCAGGTTATCGAAATCAAGTTGCCGAACAAGTCCCGTACCGACGAAGTCGAACGCAAATTGGCGACTCTCGATTTTGTAGATGAACTTAAAACTGTTGGCGGATTGAAAAATGCAGATTCGCTAGAGGTCGAAACGATAAAGCGTGCCTGCAAGAAGGTTCGGAAAGAGGCCGATGTATATGCCCGGAGCGTCGGGGCTACGGCGGGGAGAATTCTAGCTGCTGAAGGCAATTCCAACGTTAAAGAGTATGCTGGCTATTCGGATTCTGTTGGCATCCGCGCGGAACTGAATGTTTCTGTGCAGCTAAAGGGACGTGATGAACC
This sequence comes from Fibrobacter succinogenes, assembly GCA_902762795.1. Classification (GTDB taxonomy): domain Bacteria; phylum Fibrobacterota; class Fibrobacteria; order Fibrobacterales; family Fibrobacteraceae; genus Fibrobacter; species Fibrobacter succinogenes_E. Next base: position 71,561 of record CACWPM010000009.1, read on the forward strand.
CAAGCAATCTTATGTCCAGGTGAGCCAAGAAGAAACAAAAAAATTCTTGGCGGATTTGTTTACGATTTCTGCGGGGGCGGTGCTTGATGGCAATAATAGGGATGAAATCTACAACCAAGTGGGACGTGTGAAGGATTCTATCGTTTCGCTTGCTAAAAATTTGGGCGTTGCCGAATCCGAAATAGAAGTCCATACCGCAAGGATTGGAATCAAGTCAAGATGGGATATGGAAAACAATGCGCACAAGAAGAGCCGTTTTAGGGCCCGCCAGTTTGTTACGGTCAATTTTACGTCCAAGCAGGATGCGGCTGCTTTTTTGGCAGAGGTTGGTGGTGCGGACAATATTGTTGTTAGTGAAATCTCGTCTGTGTTAAAAAAACAAGATTCCCTTAAGGTTCTCGTTACGGAAATTGCCGGTCGTAAGGCCATGGCTCGTGCGATGGCGATTGCCGAGGGGTTTGGTGGAAAACTGGGCGATGTTGTTTTTGTGGGGGACAACTCTTCTGAGGTTTACAATATTGTCAACGAGATTTCTTATGAATCCAATGCCAGGGGTAGGACCATTCTTGGGAACAGACGAGGGCTTTCAAGCAATTTTGGTGGAGGCTTGGCTGGTCTTTTGGGAGGTGGCGCCGGTGATATGATTGCGGATTCCGTCGAGGTCAGTTCTCGCGTCAATGTAGTCGTTGAACTCAAGTAAGCGGTCTTTTATCTTTAAATTTTTGTAATTTATTATGTAATTTAAAAGACAAACATTAACTGGGGGCTTCAAATTTAGAGCTTCCCTTAAAAAAGGGTAAAATGATGATGCAAAAATTGCTCAATATCATCTATCTCATCGTACTTGTTGTGTGCGTGTGCTTGATTATTCGTGTCTTCAATGCGCAACCGGCAAGCGTTCCTGCTGTTACAACCTCCAATGCCAACGGCACCACGGCAATCGAGGTTCCGCGCATCGAAGTCTCGGCGTCCGAAACCAAGAAGTTCGCCGCCGACAAGTTCGAGATGGGCTTTAGCCTGGAAATCCGCGGCAAGGACAAGGAAGCGGTTTCCAAGCGCCTGGCAGAACGCCGTTCCGTGATTTTCGAAAACGTGAAACAGCTCGACATTCCGCAATCAGATGTGGAACAGAACAGCATCGACATTCGCAAGGAATGGACTTACCGCAACAACAAGCGCGAACTCGTCGGTTACGTCGCGACGCAGAATTTTGTCATTACGGTGAACCGAAAGATTGATGCCGCCGCTCTTGTGCAAGCGCTTTCTTCGGAGGCGGATGTTGAAATTCATCGCACATCGGCTCAGCTCAAGGATGTGGATGGTGTGCAGTCGAAGGTTATCAAGGCCGTGGGCGAGAAGGCAAAGGCCAAGGCAAAGGATTACGCCGAAGGCGTGGGTGCAAAGCTTGGCCGCGTGTTGCAAATCAATGGCGAAGGTGGCGGGGTTTACTACAGGCCAATGCGCTTGCGCACGAATGGCCTCATGATGGCGAAAGCGGCAATGCTGGACGGCGCTGCTGAAGCCGCTCCCGACGAAAGTGCTATTGCGGATTCCGTCGAGGTGAGCGCTTCTGTGCGTGTTGTGTTTGAACTAAAGTAATTCTAACAAACTATTTTCGTAATCTTGGGCAGCCTTTTCGAGGGCTGCCTTTGGCATATCGGGACCGCAGCCGTAAAAGCCGAGCGGTTTCATCCACTTCATGCCTGCGGCGTTTGCGGTCATCTCGAACGGGATGAGCATTTCTTCGGCGGTGTAGCGGTTGAGCCCTTCATGGGTGTAGTGCTCTGCTGCGGCGCCCGCCGTAAATACGACGCGTACAGGCATCCCTTTCAAGAAATTATCGGCGCTGTACACGATCGGACTCATAATTTGGTCTTGCCAGTCACGCAAACTAGCGGGGGAGTTATACCAATATATAGGGAACTGCCAAACAATCGCCTTGGACTCCTTCAACAATTTTTTTTCGGCTTCCAGGTCGAAATAGCCATGAACTCGATTTTTGTCAAGGTGGTGGAACACAAAATTGGGATTTTTTCTGTTGATATCCACTAAGTGTTTGTTGAACATTGAGTTAGAAATGTTTGGATGTGATAGAAGAATTGTTATTTGATTGTTCATTATTTTTTCTTGTTGATAAGTTGAGAGAATATTATAAAAAAATTACATCTTACGTGCAAAAAATCTTCCAAAATGGTCTAGTATTTATTATACTTGTAGTGAGGCTGACCTACATCTTGTGGGGGTGGTCCGATTTCAAACACAAGATATAGTAAAAACAGAGGATTTTGACTATATTTGCGGAAACTGAAATTGAAGGTTATTTTTAGATGATTTTTACTGTCAAGAAGCGCGACGGCCGCGAGATGCCGTTCAACATAGAAAAGATTGCTGACGCCGTCATTAAGGCTTTCAGGGCCTCCGGCGAACTCGACGAGCAAATTAAGGCTGCACAGGCGCAGATGAATTTGCTTGGAAACGATGACCTTCTTACAAATGTTGCACTCAAGGTTGCTGCCGATGCTGTCGGGCATCTTGAATCCGAAAACAAGACCAAGCCGGACATTGAAGAAATTCAGGATGCGGTCGAAAGGGCCTTGACCGAAGGTGGTTATGCCGATACCGCCAAGAGCTATATCTTGTACCGTGCCGAGCGCACCCGCGTGCGTGAAGTCAACACTCGTCTCATGCAGACGCTTCACGACATCACGTTCAGCTCTGCGAAGGAATCCGATCTCAAGCGCGAAAACGCAAACATCGATGGCGATACCGCCATGGGCACCATGCTCAAGTATGGTAGCGAATCCGCTAAGCACTTCTACACGATGATGATGCTCAAGCCGGAACATAGCCGTGCCCACATGGATGGCGATATTCACATTCATGACCTTGATTTCTATTCCCTCACCATGACTTGCTGCCAGATTGACCTTATTAAGTTGTTCAAGAACGGCTTCAATACGGGGCACGGTCACTTGCGCGAACCGAAGGATATCCGCAGCTATGCTGCTCTTGCGGCGATTGCTATCCAGAGTAACCAAAACGACCAGCATGGTGGACAGTCCGTGCCGAACTTCGATTACGCGATGGCAAATGGCGTGCGCATCACGTACCGCAAGGCTTACCTTTCGAACATGGTGAAGGCGCTCATCCTTTATACGGGCAAGGAAGAAGAAGAAATCCAGCCGATCGTGAAGAAACTCCATAGCGAAATGGCCGAGATGGGCATGGTCGCGACGCTTGTGCCGAACGAAAAGTTCCAGGAAACTGAAATCCGCGAACTCTCCAAGTCTTTTGACGCCGATATCGTGAAAAAGTCCCAAAAGTTTGCCGAAAAGATGGGCTACGAGGAAACGGACAAGACGACTTTCCAGGCGATGGAAGCTTTTGTCCACAATTTGAACTCCATGCATAGCCGCGCCGGGGCCCAGACTCCGTTCAGTAGCATCAACTACGGCATGTGTACCGAACCCGAAGCACGCATGGTCATGAAGAACTTGCTTCTCACGACCGAAGAAGGTCTTGGCGGTGGCGAAACGGCAATCTTCCCGATCCAGATTTTCCGCGTCAAGGATGGCATCAACCTGAACCCGGGTGAACCGAATTACGACTTGTTCAAGCTCGCCTGCCGCGTGAGTGCCAAGCGCCTGTTCCCGAACTTCAGTTTCCAGGACGCTCCGTACAACCTGCAGTACTACAAGCCGGGCCATCCGGAAACCGAAATTTCGTACATGGGCTGCCGTACCCGCGTGATTGGCAACCATTACGATCCGAGTCGTGAAATCTCTTACGGCCGTGGCAACTTGAGCTTTACTTCGATCAACTTGCCGCGTATCGCCATCAAGATGAAGTCCGTGGACTTGTTCTTCAAGGAACTCGACCGAATGCTTCAGCTTGTGAGCGACCAGCTCATGGAACGCTTTGCCGTGCAGAGCCGCCGCAAGGTCAAGAACTTCCCGTTCCTCATGGGACAGGGCGTGTGGATTGATTCCGACAAGCTCGGCTGGGAAGACACCGTGGGCGAAGTCATCAAGCACGGTACGCTTTCGATTGGCTTTATCGGCCTTGCAGAAACCTTGGTGATGCTTACGGGCAAGCACCACGGCGAATCCGAAGCTTCTCAGGAACTGGGTCTCAAGATTATCGGCCACATGCGCGAATTCTGCGACAAGGAATCCGAACGCTTGGGCCTCAACTTCAGCTTGCTTGCGACGCCGGCCGAAGGCCTCTCGGGCCGCTTCGTGCGCATGGATAAGAAAAAGTTCGGCATTATCCCGGGAGTTACCGACCGCGATTACTACACGAACTCTTTCCATGTGCCGGTGTACTACAAGATTTCTGCTTTCAAGAAGCTCTCGCTCGAAGCGCCGTACCATGCGCTCACCAACGCAGGCCACATCAGCTATGTGGAACTCGACGGCGATCCGACACAGAACTTGGATGCCTTCGAAAAGATCGTGCAGCACATGGCGAAGGTCGGTATCGGTTATGGATCGATTAACCATCCGGTGGACCGCGATCCGGTCTGCGGGTTTGTTGGCGTGATTGGCGATGTTTGTCCGCGTTGTGGACGTAGCGAAGGCCATGCCATTTCGCCTGAAAAGCTCGAAGAACTTAGAAAGAAATTCCCAGGAATGCCTGCATTCAGGGGGATTAGGTAAATGAGCTAGTGGGGTCGTGAGGTCGGCTCTTCGAGCCTTTGGGGTATGAGGAATATGCTCAAAGGGACCGTAAGGGACCGAGCCCATACCTCAGAGCAACGAAGTTGCGACCCCATAGCTAGCGTAAACAAATAAAGTTTTTATTAAGGAGAAACAAAATGTCGGAAAAAGAAATGTCTATGTATGGTGAAGGTGTCGGATTTGAACGTATCCGTCGCATTACGGGTTACCTTGTCGGTACAATCGACCGTTTCAACAACGCAAAGCGTGCTGAAGTTAGCGACCGCGTAAAGCACGGTGTGTAATAAAAGAGGTTGTAGGTAATAGGAGTTAGGTATTAGGAAAAATCGCGGCATAGCCGCCCTGTAATGGACGCGAGAAACGCGTGATAGTGATCCTAAGACCTACAACCTAAAACCTAACAACCTTAAAGCGAGCTTGCGAGCTTCCTCACCATGTCCGAATATCCTCCTTTAAGAATTGCTGGAATCGAGCCGGAATCGTTTGTCGCAGACTCATGATTTTGAGGGCGGACATTTTATCGAGCGCGAAGCCATCATCACGATGATCAAGGAAAATCCTCTATTGGACGGTGTGACGTTCAGTGGGGGCGATCCGATGGACCAAGCGGCGGCGCTCATTCCGCTTGCGCGCGAAATCAAGGAACGCGGACTCAATCTTGTAATTTTTACGGGCTATACGTACGAGCGCCTGATGGAACTCACGCACGAAAAGCCGGAGCTCTTCGAGTTGCTTTCGTTCGCGGACATCCTCATCGATGGTCCATTCATCTTGGCGAAGAAGTCGCTTGAGCTCAAGTTCCGCGGATCCTCGAACCAGCGCATTATCGATGTGCAGAAAAGCCTTGTCGAGGGGCACGTGGTAATCCACCAGATACAATTGGATGAGATGGCGGAACACCCCGATAGGGAATACAATACTTAGAACGAATAGACTTGCCGGCCATTGTGTCGGCACATTTTTATTTTGTTATGGATGATTTAATACTCTTTCTTCTTTGTCTTTTCCTTGTCAAAAGTGCTGTGAAAAGAAAATCTATGGGGGGCGATTTTATTGAAATCCGGTGGGACAAACAACCTAAATTGTTTATTTCCATTGTTTTTGCGCTTTGCTTGATCGCTTTGGATTCTCTTTGCCATATTCTTGTTTTTTTGCCATTTGATTTATTAAGAGAACAATTGGACTTGGTGGATTCCATTTCTTATTTTATAGCGTCCGTTGTAGCTCTGGTTGTGTGCGTGTCAGAAAATAACCATTTTACTTGGAAAGAACATCCTTTAGTTAAAAGTGCTTCTTTGGTGATTCTTCTTTATATCTCAGTATTCTTTTTGAAAAGAATATTTTTCTAATTATTCATTTATTAAGGGAAATGTTCAATTTCCTTTTATCGTCCAAAAATTGCCTCTAATCCATAGTTTTGCCCGCTTCAAGAAAAATCTCCCATTCTGGTGTTTGATTAAAGAAATCTTATTGTTAAATTAAACGTGGATTTAGCAGAGATTTATAACAAATGCCTCAATTTTTTTTACTATTTCTTTTTTCAGCGATAACGGCATTTGCCGTCGAGTCTCGCGATACTGTTTATATCGATATCGTTACTCGCGATACGGTGTATATCCCGGTCAAGCCGAAAACGGATACTGTTTACTTTTATGGTGAAACGCCTGGTGCTGCAAATTCTAGCACGCTTGATGCGAATACGACGCCTGCGCAGACTTGTTGCCGCCCGTCAGAAGATAACCCGTTTGGCCTGGATACGACAAAGTTTTTACGCAACGACACGAACTATACTCATCATTTGTTGTATATCGGCGTGGATGTTTTTTCGGTCTTGAATATTTTGCTTGGCAATGTGACTGTTGTTGCTGATGCCGAGCTTTCGTTTAGTCGTAAAAATTCTTTAATCATGAACTTCCAATATGCGAAAAAAGTGCCTTCGGATGACTATAGCGAAAACTTTAGAAAGGAAGACTATAGCGGGAATATGACACAGTATATTTTTGGTTTGGGGTATCGCCATTATTTCCGTCCGGCAAAGACTTCGTCAATGATTGAATTAGGCTTGAATGCGCAATTCCGCAATTTAGATTATACCTATCATCCGTATTGGAAAAATGACATGGTTCCTAATCATGTACAACAAAATAAAAGAGGTATCCAGCCGTACATACATCACGGATTTCTAAGGCGGAGTGATTACGTAATTTGCGGTTTTGAATATGGATTTGCGTATAACTTCTTGTCGAAAAATGGTGATATTCTAAAGGACCATGTTATGTACCTTGCGGATGGAATTCAGATCGATTTTAAATTCAGTATAAGTATTGGTATGCTATGATGCTTCTTATGAGAAAAATAGCTTTGATAATGTTGTCTGTATCTCTGTTTTCTGGAGAAGTCCTGGCGCAAACGGATACCGTGTATGTCCATAAACATGTGACGGATACTGTTTTCGTGAAATCTCCCCCGGATACGGTTTATATTAAAAAGTCCACCGCAAAATTTGTGGATACGATTCCCGAGAAAAATGAATTTGTCACATATTATGATACGGACACAATCCCACCGGCAACGAATTTTTATATTGGTGGACTTGTTGCAGGAAATCTTCTTACGCTTCCGTTGGGTCTTGTCATTCTTGATTTCGATATAGAAAAAGAAAATGAGTATCGAGGTTCTGTTGTCTATAACGTATCTTCGCTGATACAATATTATGACATTTGGAAGGAATGGAAGGGTTTAAGATGGTTGTTTGGACCCGGGGTTGGTTACAGACAGTATTTGGGTTCAATTGTCATGACTCATGCAAACCCTAAGAAAAAGGCCGTAAAACATAGGAACGTGCCACTCAACAGCCTTTCCTTTTACGTGCAGGCGATGACGGGGCCGACGATAAAGTTTATCAATGAAAAAAATTACGAAAGTGATAGGCAGAAAATAAAGTTTTGGGATTTCGGAGGATTTGTAAAGGGGACCTTTGGGTATGTATGGAATGACGGAAATTTTTTGTGGGGGATGAACATTAGTGGCGGTTATCAGTATTGGGACAATCAAGCCAGCAAATCATTAAGTGCGGAATGCTTCCAGTATGTTCATGGAAGTTCTTTGAAGGGCTTTTTTATTGGGACTGAAATAAAACTGGGTTTCTAAAATGAAAAAATACCTTTGGATATTCGTCGCTTTAGTAAATGTATCAATCGCATTTGCCGATGGATGGGACACTTCGGCGTCAAAGTGGAAATCTTCGGACACGCTTTATGTTGATACGCATAAGGTAACGTACGTCGATGATGCCGTGTCTAAAGAATCTTCTCCTGCTTATAATGCGGCTATGTCGGAGGCGCAGGCGTTCAAGGATACGTTTGGATTGAGCGCGCCTCCTTATACAAAACATAGAGTTTATCTAGAATTAGCTTCGCAAAACCTGGCTCCCGGGATAACTTATGAATATCTCTTTGCCGATTTCTGGAGCGTTGCGGCCCGGTTTAGCTATACGGGTTTTTCGAAGCGTAACATTGTCGAAAATACGGATGTCGAAGGTGAAATGGATGCGTTCTCGTTTCCGCTGATATTGCGTTGGTATTGGGGACGGAGAAATATGGGAACGTCCCAAGTCATTGATGCCGTAGGAAAAAATCATGAGATTGGACAAAAGTCCCAGATCGAATGTTTTTTGCAGATGCGGATGGATCCTGTCTTTTATAGCGTTGACTTGGTAAGTCCGACGGATAAAACAAGACTTTTCCCGCATAGCGAAAATGGTGTTGCTGTCGTTGTCGGGTTTGGTGTAAGATCAATTGGAACCCGTTTTTTTTGGGGAAGTGAAATCAGTTTCGGACGCTTTGTGAAAAAACCGCAATTTATGGATAAAATAAATGTACGCGGTAATAATAAGTATATCAATACGCGCTTGCTTGAAAAGTTTTATATTGAAACAGCCTTGTCTGTCGGATTTGTATTTTAGGAATTACCCGAGTTTTTCCGTGAGTCTTGTATAGCGTCTTGTGCTGCGGTTGTTGCGCACGGCTTGGTAGAATGCTCCCGGTGCAGATAAAATCCACACATGCCCTTTCGCACGCGTAATCGCGGTGTAGATGAGGTTCCGTTGCAGCATGATGCTGTGGCTCGAATCGAGTACGACGATTACGGCGGGGTATTCGCTGCCTTGGCTTTTGTGGATGGTGCAGGCGTACGCGAGGATGAGTTCTTCGGCTTCATCGGGCTCGTAATCGACAGTCTTGTCGTCGTAAAAAACGGTGATTTTTTTCGTGTCTTTCCCGATTTTGTAGATGATGCCGACGTCTCCGTTAAACACGTTCTTGTCGTAGTTGTTGCGGATTTGCATCACGCGGTCGCCCGTACTCCAGTTGCCGCTTGCAATCTTGATGCGTTCCTTGCCGGGGTTCAGGAGGTCTTGCAGGAAGTTGTTCAGCTCGTAAATGCCGAGCGGCCCTTTGCGCATCGGCGTGAGGAGTTGCATCTCTTGCGTATCGATGTCGATTTTTTCCTTGATGCCGTAGGTGACGAGGCGGGCGATAAGGTTTTTGGCTTCATCGGCCGACTCGTAGGGCAAAAAGTGGAAGTTCGTGCCTTCGATGGGCGAGGGGCAAATGCCCTGATTGATTTTAGATGCCTTGTCGGCGATGTCGTTTCCGCCGGCTTGGCGGAAAATGTGCTGAAGGCGGGTGCTCGGAATCTTGGGACAACGCAACAAGTCGTTCAGCACATTGCCAGCTCCCACGCTGGGGAGCTGGTCGGCATCGCCCACGAGAACGATTCGCGCGTTGAGCGGTGTCGCTTCGAGGAGCGAGGCTGCAAGCCACGTATCGACCATACTGAATTCATCGACGATAAGCAAATTGCATTGGAGCTTGTTGTCTCCATCGCGGTGGAACTTGCCCGAAACCGGATCGACTTCGAGCAGCCGGTGGATGGTTCGTGCCTTTTCGCCACAGCATTCGCCCATGCGCTTGGCGGCACGACCCGTGGGCGCAGTGAGGCTCACGCATTCTTCCATTTGGCGCGCGAGGTACAAAATTCCCTTGAGAATTGTCGTCTTGCCCGTACCCGGTCCGCCTGTGATGATGGAAATCTTTCGCGAGAGAGCCATCTGGATAGCGCGTTTCTGGATAGGGTCAAAGCTGAACTTGTGCTCGCGTTCCCAGTCGGCGAGGGCGTTTTCGAAGCCTTCCGTTGGAAGCTCGTTGTACCGCAAGCGCAGCTTGATGTTGTCTGCAATGCGCTGTTCGGCATTGTAGAGCGGCGGAAAATAGCAATCGTCGCCTTCGCGCTTGATACGCCCGATTTCGCTTGCTTTTTCGAATTCATCGAGAAGCGTGTTGATGGCGCCTTCGTCGTCTTGCATTAAACGCAAGTTGCGGAACGTGCGTTCCAGGAGTACGTTCTTTGGCAAAAATACGTGCCCGTCGCTAACGGAAGCTTCTTGCAATGTGTAAAGCAACGCTGCTTGAAAACGCTCGGGGCTGTCTTTCGGGAAACCGACTTTCTGCGCGATTTCGTCAGCTTTCAAGAATCCGATGCCCCAGACTTCTTCGCAGAGCATGTACGGGTTCTGCGTGATGCGTTCAATTGTCGCTTGTCCGAACTTGTTCCAAAGTCGTTTTGCCACGCTGCCGACAATTTCGTGCCTGTACAAAAACAGCATCGTCTCGCGGCTGTGGCGCGCTTCTTGCCAACGTGCCAAGAACGCTTCCACCTTGCGGGCGGGGAACCCCTTGATTTTTACTTCGCGGAACTTGTCTGGATCGTTGTCGAGGATGTCGGCGGTTGCATCGCCAAAAGCTTCCACGATGCGTTCGGCAATCTTTTGCCCCACGCCCGGGAATTGTCCGCTTGCCAAGTATTCAAGGATATCGTTATCGTCTGTGGCGATGTATTCAAAAGAAGTCGCCTGGAACTGTTTTCCGTATTTGGGGTGGCTGCCCCAATTGCCTTCTACCGCAATTGTTTCACCGGGTTGCAAAGCAGGGAACGTTCCTGTAATGATAACGACTTTCTTGCTTTCGGTATCGTTCAGGCGCATCACGGTAAAGCCATTTTGCTGGCTATGGAACGTGATGGATTTTATGCTGCCTTTTATGACCACAACAATTGTTATGCCCTGTCATCCTCGAAGCGGTCATTCTCGACCGAAGGGTGGGATACCATTATTTCTTGTTTTACGCTTGCGTTGGGGCTTGCCCCATCCATTATTTTTCATCCCTTACGTTTGACGGGACATCTCCTTACTCGGCCTTGGGAATTTTTCCTTCGTCGAGTTCCGGATTCCAACGGTCGGCATCGTAGTTTTCCATTTTGGAGAGTGTCTTGCCACGTGCGCAGAGGAAGAATCCGAGGAGACCCGCGTTCTCGAGTGCTAGTACGAGAGCCGTCTTGTAATCGAGACCGAAGCCGAGAGGTGCGCCCTTGAGGTTTTCGGGACTCACCCAGAGAATGTAATCGCAAGTGATGAACGCCATGAACATGCAAGGTATAAGCGCTATCCAGAAATTCTTCTTTTTGCTACGGAGATAAACTGCGGCAACGCTTAGGCTGCAAACGGCCATGAGCTGGTTGCTCCAGCTAAAGTAATTCCACAAGATGTTGAAGCCTTCAGGGTTCAAGTTGCTCCAGAAGATGATTGCTGCGCAGAGCGCGAACATCGGGACCGTAAGGATAAGGCGGTTCTTGACAGAAGTCTGTTCCAGTCCGGTGAGTTCTGCAATCGTGAGGCGCAAGCTTCTGAGGCTTGTGTCGCCGCTCGTGATGGCAAGGACAATCACGCCCACAACCACGAGAATAGAAATCGGAGCCCACGGAATCACGGTCGAAACGAGAACGCTCAAGACCTTCACGCCCGAAGCTCCCGTCAAAAGTTCCGGCATCTGGTGATAAATGAACATACCGCCTGCAGCCCAAATCATACCAATCAAACCTTCAATAATCATCATTCCGTAGAACGTTTGGCGACCGGTCTTTTCCGTGACTTCGGTACGGGCCACAAGCGGGCTTTGCGTGCTGTGGAAGCCGCTGATGATACCGCAAGCAATCGTCACGAAGAGCATCGGGATAATCGGCTGGCCGGCCGGATGCTTGTGGAAGTTGCTCATGATGTCGTTGAAGCAGAATTCATCGAGGACGTTCAAGTTCGGGATGATGCCTACAAAAATTGCGAGCGAAGCAAGAATCAATAGGGCGCCGAAAATGGGGTAGATGCGGCCGATAATCTTGTCAATCGGGAAAAATGTGCTAATGAAGTAATAGGCAAAAATTACAGCGACAGCAACCCAGAAAAGCGTCGGTGAAACGTGGCTACCCGCAAGAATGGGCGTGTTCACGAGCGCTGCCGGAGTATTGGTGAATACCGCTCCGACGAGAATGAGTGCGACCGAGATTAGCGCCATCACGAGTTTTGCCGGTCCCTTGCCCAGGAATTTGCGGGAAAGGGCGGGTACGTTGTAACCGTTGTTGCGCATACTGATCATGCCGCTGAAGTAGTCGTGCACCGCGCCGCCGAGGACGTTCCCGAGAGGGAGCAAGACGAATACGATGGCGCCGAACTTGATACCAAGAATCACGCCGATTACGGGGCCTATGCCTGCGATGTTCAAAAGTTGAATGAGAACGTTTTTCCAGTGCGGCATCGGGACGCGGTCAACGCCATCGGGGTTTGCAAGAGCCGGAGTCTTGCGGTCGTCTGGCCCGAAAACGCGTTCAACGAATTTGCCGTAGGTGAAATATCCAAGGATGAGGATTGCAACACCGATTAGGAATGTTATCATTTTTGTGCCTTCTTTTAATTAAAACTGGACCATCGCGCTGATGGTGATGGCTATATAAGTTTGCCAAAAATAGCTGATGTCATTATCGTGGAAATCAACAGTCCCGCTGTTTTGGGTGTTGATGGATTTGTACCAGTTCTCGTAAATACGCAATGACGGAGAAAGACAAAAATTATCCGTGATGTAGTAGCGGATGTTTGTAACTAGAGCTATCGCGGATCCCATCAGTTCGGAGTGGTATAATCCTTTGACGCTGGTGGCATTGTTGTTTGTCTTGAATTTTGAGAAAGAGTATCCGAGACCGACACCCACCTGGAAGAATTCAGGATAGAAAAAGTTGTATGTTCCTTCAAATCCGAAGCGCCAGAAACGCAGTTTCTGGTCTTGCATGTCCTCGGGGAGGGCTGGGACTTTTCCTGTCATGCTCCAGTATTGGAACGAAAGCGCAAATGAAAATTCTCGGATGTTTACGCCGATACTGTAGTCGGGTGAAACGAGAATTTTTGTGTTCGGAAAGCTGATTGTTTCAGTAAGATTATCTTTGTCTTGAATTTTCAAGGAGCGCGTAAACAGGTCACCTCGATTGGCAATAACGTTGAAACCGAAACTTGCAAAATAGGATCGTGGCCAATAGCTCAAATCACGGTCGGTAGGCTGTGCAAAAATTGCGGAACACAACAAAGCGATTGTTAATAAAAATTTATTCATCTTGTTCTCCAAAAGTTTATAATATCTCAAGATAGATTTGGTTCAAAGATATAATTATATTGGACGTTTGTTGTGAGCCGTAGCGAGTTTGCCTGCTTTATTCGGCGTATTTGAACATGGCGTCGATGCACTTCTTTGCCTTCACGCGCACGCCTTCGTCGAGCGAGATGTGTTCTGCCTTTTCGGGGTGGCGGAGTGCTTCCAAGATGTTTTCGAGCGAGTTCGACTTCATGTACTTGCACATGCAGCAACTACCGATAAAGTTCATATCGGGGTGCTCGTAGTGCATACGGGCGTTGAGACCGCATTCCGTGAGGAGCAAAATGCAGCTGTCTTTGGGCTGCTGGTTGATGTAGCTCACCATCTGGCCGGTGCTTCCGACGTAATCGCTGAGCATGGCAACGGACGGATTACATTCCGGATGGCTAATCACCTTGAGATTCGGGTTTTGGCTACGGAAGAACTGGATCAAATCCGGGTCGTAGTTTTCGTGAACGTAGCAGCAACCGTTATAGAGCTTGATGTCCTTCTTGACGCCGCGACGCTTCATCTCGTCGATGATGTTCTGGCCCATGAGCGCATCCGGTACAAAGAAAATCTTGTCGGACGGAATTGTTTCGACGATGTGCATCACGTTACCGCTAGTCACGCAGACATCGCAGGCGGCTTTCACGTCGGCGGTCGTGTTGATGTAGCAGACAAACGTGTAGTCCGGATTCTGCTTGCGGAGTTCTTCGACGTCCTTGCCGGTAATGGAATCGGCGAGGCTGCAGCCCGTGAGCGGGCCCGGGATAATCACGTCTTTTTGCGGGTTCAAAATCTTGGCGGTTTCGCCCATGAAACGCACGGCAGAGAATAGAATCGTCTTTTGCTGGACGGTAGTGGCGTCCTTGCTGAGCTTAAAGCTATCGCCAGTGAAGTCGGCAACGCCCAAAAGAATTTCGGGGGCGCAGTAGCTGTGGGCGAGGATTACGGTGTCCTGCTGCTTTTTAAGTTCGTTGATTTCGTTGATGAGCGGGAGCATCTTTTCCACCTTTTCCATGGTGTAGGTGCAAAGGGCTGCGCCCGGCTTGACGGACTTGAGACGGTTGTAAAGTTCTTCTGCTGTCATGTTGATTCCGTGGTTAAATGCCTAGTGTAAAGATAGAAATTTTAAAGGTTTTTAGGTCGCGCTAAAGCGCTTTGAGCTCGCTCGTAAACTCGCTTTGAGGTCGCTGCGCTTTGGGCTTTCTTATTTTGCTATGCCCATACCCGAAGGGGCGCAAGCCCCGTGCTCATACCTCATAGCCTAGCGGCGAAGCCGCTAGTACCCGGCCCATTCCGCGCTGATGGAGGGGCTTGCCTTGCGGATGTTCGTTTCTTCGGGAGTTTCTTCCTTGCAGGCGATGTCGCCACTCGCTATCCGTTCCTTGATTTCATCGAAAGTCTTGGGCGGTACAGAGTCTGGAGAATTGTCGCCGAGCACTTTGCAGGGGGCGGCTTCGGATTCCTTTGCCTTGTCCTTGACGGGCGTGTATTCGCGCAGAGCAGGAACGCTATAGAATTTGTCTTCTTCAGGGCACCAGGCGGTAAGCGCCTTGCCATAGACGCAACCGGAATCGAGACCGATGAATCCTGGAATGTTCACAAAGCCCATCTTGGCCCAGTGTCCGAAGATGACGGGTTTATCCCATTTCACTTGTTCAAACCAAGGCCTGCCATTCCAAAGTCGGATGGAAAGGAGCACTTCGGGACTCATGTCTTCGAGCCGCGTCTTGCCAGGTTCAAGACCTGCGTGCACGAGGAGTGCATGCGGTGTATCGCGCCAAAGCGGCCAGTTCTTTACGGTGTCGCGGATGTAAACCCATTCGTCTAGCGAAAGCGCCTTGAAACGCTTCTTTTGTTTTTCGGTCCAGTTGCTCTTTGGTGTTTCCATCATGCGGATGAGATGTTCTTCGTGGTTTCCGCGAACTGTCAAAATACCGAGTTCCTCGACAATGCGCATGGCGCGCATCATGTCGGGACCTTTGTTGATGATGTCGCCGGTTTGGTACAGCGTATCGCTTCCACGAACGAAACCGAATTGGTCGATAATTGCTGCGAGTTCGTCTGCGCAACCATGAACATCACCGATGTAGAGAGTACGTTTTGTCAAAGTGGCTAGTGGTTGGTGGTTAGGTAATGAGGTTTAATTAGACGAAAGACGAGAGACTAGAGACGAGAGAGGAATAATCGCGGCTTTGCCGCCAAGCATAATCTTTCGTCTTTGGACAAGTCCCAAATGCTTGGCTCAGTTATAGGTCTGCAAGCAGCCCTGCAACATTCGCCTTTGGCATTTGTCGTCTGTAGCCGCATAGCGGCGTTCTTTCGTCTAAAGATGCACGGCTTGTCGCAATTTGTTGAGTTCGTTGGGCGTGAGTTCGCGGAACTCTCCTGCGGGCAAATCGCCAAGTTGAATTTGGCAATAGCTCACGCGTTTGAGGTCGCGGATTTCGTAACCGACGGCTCGCATCATGCGGCGGATTTCACGGTTCTTGCCTTCGATAAGCACAAGTTCTGCAAATCCGTTTTCGAGGTACACGTCCGTTGCAAATGCGATTTCTTCGGGTGCGTCGGGATCTTCGGGGTCGCGGATGTCCACGCCATCGACTAAACGCTGGGCGGCAGATTCACTGAGCTGGCGAGTGGTCCACACGTAATAGCTGCGCGGCACTTCGAAGCTCGGGTGCGTGAGGCGGTAAAGCAATTCGCCATCATCGGTGAAAAGCAATAGACCGCGACTCTGCAAGTCGAGTCGTCCAACGTATTTGAAGTTGTGGTAACCCGGCGGCAGGTAATCGTAAACGGTGCGGCGGCCTTGCGGATCGTCCTTGGTGCAGACGCAACCGGCCGGCTTGTGGAACATGATGACTTTGGTCTTCTTGTTCGTAGGGAGTTTCAGGAGTTTTCCGTCGATTGCGACCAGGTCCTTTGTTTCATCTACTTGATGACCGAGGTCGGAGATTGTTTCCCCGTTCACCTGTACGCGACCACTGGCGACGAGTTCGTCTGCTGCGCGGCGGCTTGCAAAACCACTGAGAGAAATGTACTTGTTTATACGCATAATCTTTTTGCTTTGTCATCCAGGAGCCTCGTTGGGGCGATAGGATTCATCAAGCATCTCCTTTAATGGTTATTAGTCAATAGTCATTGGTCAATAGCTATAGCAAACAACTAATAACTAATGACTAACAACTAACTCTTCAAAAATGCAGGTTTCTTCTTTGGCTTTTGTTCCGGTTCTTTTTCTGGCGGGTAGAGAAGTCCGAAACGCAGCCCTGCCGTACTGATCTTGAACGTTTCTACACGGAGCTTTTCGAGGAGCGAACGCAACCAGAACAAACCGCAAATGATAACTTCGTGACGTCCGTTTCCAAGTCCCGGGAGCATCGCGCGGAGTTCTTTCGAAAGGTTTGTAATGCGCGTGGTGACCGCTTCGAGGTCGGCGAGACTCATTTCGAGACCTTCGATCGCTTTGTAGTCGAATGTTTGACTGTTCAAGAAAACCATCGCGAGCGCAGTGCCTGTACCACCGATAAGGTAGACGGGCTTTTTTGTCATGCCTTTGAACGAGATATCCTTGAACGTTTCCTTGATAAACTTCTTGTATTCCGGGCCGGGGATTGGCCCCATCGCCTTGAACATCTTGAGCGCGCCAACGGGTATCGAAAAAGTCGTTTCGCCGTTGCTGAGTTCCGTGGAACCGCCGCCAATGTCAATCGTGACGTTGCCTGTACCGTGCCATTCCTTGACGGAACGGTAGGTGAGTTTGCCCTCTTCTTCGCCTGTGATGACTCGCGGCTTGACCCACACTGCTTTTTCGACGGCTTCTATGACTTCGTCCGGATTTTCGGCGTTGCGCATGGCTTCAGTCATCGCGACCGCCTTGAGGTCGGCGCCGAGGGCGTGCAAGTCCATGCGGAACTTTGTCATAATGTTGACGAGTTCCTGGATGCGTTCGGGAGTGATTTTACTGTGTTCGTAAATGTCTTCACCGAGGCGGCAAACTTCGACCTTCTGGAGTTTCGGAACGAGAATCTTGCGCGGAATTGCGGGCGCTTCAGTTTTTGCAGATGGTCCGGTTTCTGTACGGGACGTTTCGGTGACAGGAGCGGGCGTTTCAGAATCTGCGGGCGTCTCGACTTTTTCGGTATTCGCGGATTCAGTGGACTCTTCGGCAGGCTTTTCAGACTCTGCCGGAACTATGGCAGGTGCGTCTTCGAATGCCGCGATTAGCAAAATACAACTGTGACTTCCGATGTCAATTGTCGCCTGAAGTTTATTTTCCACTTTGCGCCTCGTCCGTTTTTTCTTCTTGCTGATTCATTTTTTTCAGCATGATGTTCTTCATCTTTTCTGCAAGGGCGCCTGGATTTGTGAGAAACTGCTTGGCGTGTGCAATAGCTTCCTCCACAACAGATTCCGGGTATTTGGAACTCCATGCGGCGACTATGTCGCCCGTGGTGCTTCCGAGTGGTTTCTTTTCGCGGATTTCCTGGCCCATCTTGAGAGCAAGCAAAAGTCCGAGCTCGAATGCTTTCGGTTCTGTTTCGGCTTCGATCATCTTTTCGATGCGGGCGATGCGTTCTTCGTAAGGAATATTCTGCGAATGGGTCAAATCTTTTTCTGAAATCATGCTTATAAAAATAGTAAAGGTGAGGCTTGGCGCCAAAGGATATTATTGTTACAAAGGGTTTGTGGAATAGTCTTCCGCCGTTAAATTATTATCTCAAAGTGGGTAACAGTCTCGTTTTTGCTGGCGAAATGTTTGTAATTGTTGTTATGGAATTTTTTGGATAGACGAAATGGTAAACGGAGGGCGGACCGCCAATATAAAAAAAGACCCGCAGAGGTCTGCGGGCCAAAATCGTTGGGTCAAAAAGAAGATTACTTCTTGGCTGCAGCTGGCTTCTTAGCAGCGGCCGGCTTCTTAGCAGCGGCTGGCTTCTTAGCAGCAGCAGGCTTCTTTGCGGCGGCCGGCTTCTTAGCAGCGGCCGGCTTCTTAGCAGCGGCTGGCTTCTTAGCAGCGGCCGGCTTCTTAGCAGCGGCTGGCTTCTTAGCAGCGGCCGGCTTCTTTGCGGCAGCTGGCTTCTTAGCAGCAGCAGGCTTTTTGGCGGCGGCCGGCTTCTTAGCAGCAGCAGGCTTTTTAGCGGCGGCGGGCTTTTTTGCAGCAGTGGGTTTCTTTGCAACAGTTTTTGTAGCCATTTTTTTCTTCCTTTTATGTTATTTATTTGTTGATATCTGAAAAATAACTTCTTTTTAACAAATAATCAACACTTATTTTAAATTTTTTTGAATTTTTTTTGAAAAAATTTTGTAAAGAAATGTACTTACAAAGATAATTTTAGAGTAAAGTAAAATCGACTTCCTAAGAAGTCGATCTTGTAAAGAATAAAATTCGTTATTTTGTCTTAAATACGCAGCTCGTGTACGTTTAAATCATTCTCTTGCGTTCACACTTTCGATGTATTTCTTAACTCCTTGAACACCAACGGAATACATATCTACGAACTTTGTCGCGAACGGCGGAATTTTGTTCGGATGCATGCCGAGAGCATCGTGCATCACGAGAACATGACCGTCTGTGAACTTGCCTCCACCGATGCCAATGGTGGGAATGCTGATTTCGTCGGTGATTTTTTTGCCGAGTTCTTCGGGAATGTGCTCGAGAACGGTTTCGAAGCAAAGTCCTTCTACAAACTTGGCCGCTTCTTCAATGGCGCGAGCTTCTTCTTCGGTGCGGCCTTTCTGCTTGAAGTTTTCTGCGGTCTGCGGTAAAAGTCCAAGATGCCCGCAGACGGGAATTCCTTTTTCGTGCAAGAATTCGAGAACGCCAGCGGGTGTGCCTTCAATTTTTACGCTAGAGGCTCCCACATCCATGAGACGGCGGGCGTTGTCGTAAGCGGTTTGCGGATCTTTGTCGCTCAAGTAGGGCATGTCGGCGACTACGTGAGTGTTTGGGGCGCCACGGCAGACGGCTGCTGTGAAGATGAGCATTTCGGTCATGCCGATTTCACGCGTGCTCTTGTAACCGAGCATTGTGTTTGCAAGGCTATCGCCTACGAGAATCTGGTCAATTCCGGCGGCTTCTGCAATGTTTGCGAAAGCGAAGTCGTAGGCGGTAATCATGGAAATCATTTCGTGCTTGGATTTTTTTGCTTTGATATCTTCTGGTGTTAACATGATGACCTCTTCACTTAAACTTTTTAACTACGGGCAAATATACAAATAGTGTAAAGTTATGGCTAATAGATAAGCAGTAGGCGGTAGGAAGTAGACTGTAGTGATTCTTGAAAAAAGTCATTCTCGACTGAGCGTAGCGAAGGAGGGAATCCATACATTGCTAATATTTAAGGACGCTCGAACAGTTTTCTCGTTTCGTTCAAGAACTTGATAGAATGAATTTCTTTCAAGAATCCGATGTGATGGCGCAAGTAAGTGAGGAGTGCGTTCTCGGTGAATTCGGGGTGCTCGATTTTGTCGCCTGTTTGTAGCGCCCAAAGCCCATTGAGCGTTTCTAATCGTGCGCGCGGGTGTTCGACACCGAGGCATGCTTGGCATACAAATCCGCCTGTTTCAGGGAAGAAGTCAGCAGCGGGCTTTTCGAGGATGTGACCGCAGCGGCAACAAGTGGTGAGGTCGAGATTGTACCCCCACATGTCGCAAGTATCTAAAAGCCAACGTGCAAAAATATTGGACTTGTGGGTGGGCGCATTTGCAGAACCGCCGCTGGTTTCGTCGAATTCGCTGATGGCTTGTTCCAGGCGCGCAAATTCTTCTTGCAGGGGGACGCCCTGTGGTGCGTAACGCAAAATCATTTCGGTCATGACCTGCGCTTTCGCGAGGCTTAGCAAATCGTTACGCAAATTCTTGCGCCAGTCTAAAAGCGTTGCTTCCTTGATGAATTGCAAATCGGAATTCGGATTCTGATGAAAAACGATTTCACACAAAGCGAGCGGATCAAGAGCCCCCCGGAACGGAGATTCCTTTTTCTTGCCGCCCTTCACGATAAACGAAATAATTCCGCAAACTTCCGTTAGTGCCTTGATGATAAAGCTAGAATCGCTGTACGGAAAGCGATGCAGAACTATGGCACGAGTCTTGATCATATTAGACTAGAGACGAAAGACGAGAGACTAGAGAAATGTAATCGCGGTTACGCCGCCTTATATTGATGCGCGAAGCGCCTTTATAATCTCTCGTCACTCGTCTATAGGCTCGTAGAGCCGTTCTTTCGTCTATTTCACTGGGAACGGAGGCCAGCCCATCGCCTGTCCGCCGACAACGTGCAGGTGGATGTGGAACACGGTCTGACCGGCATCAGCCTTGCAGTTGAACACAAAGCGGGCACCGCCTTCTTCGAGACCGAGGTCCTTCGCGATAAGCTGTGCGCGGTAGAGCATCTTGCCCACGAGTTCGCAATCTTCCGGCTTCATGTCCATGATGGTTGCAATGTGGCGCTTGGGGACGACCAAAAAGTGTACCGGTGCCTGCGGGGCGATGTCGTAGAAGGCGAACACATCGTCGTCTTCGTAGATTTTCTTGGAAGGGATTTCACCCTTGATGATTTTGCAGAAAAGACAATTTTCACTCATAGTATTATAAATAGTAGTAAAAGTTTTAGGGGTTATCTTGTGGGATTTCGTCATTCTCCGCAGGAGAGCCGTTTATTTCTGGATTTATTTCTTTGTCAGGATTGGTTGCTTTTATGTTGCCGATATTCAATTGGGCGATTGCTTTCTCATTCAATATAGGCTGTTGGACCAAGTTCATGTATATGAGCAGGATGATTATTGCAAATATGTCGAAAGCGACTTTGAAAATAAAGAAATATGGTATAACGGGAAAAAAGAGTGTTAATAAAACAAATACTACCATATAGCTGCTTGCTCCTAATGTGCACAAAAGCAATATTAACAGGATGCCTAGTCCTAGTAACAGAGGTGATACAGGTGTGGTTGTTGGAATTGATGTGGTGTCGATACCATGCGCGTCAAGGACTTCTTTTTGGTGCGTGAGAATGTCTTTGAAGATGAAGCATGTCAAAAGCTGGCCGATGCCAAGGAGTAGTGAGCAAGCAACGGCAATCTTGGGTGAAAAACGGGTTCCTGTAAATTTGCGAAGATTGCTCAAAATATGGTAAAGCCACACACAAT
Organism: Fibrobacter succinogenes; assembly: GCA_902762795.1. GTDB lineage: Bacteria > Fibrobacterota > Fibrobacteria > Fibrobacterales > Fibrobacteraceae > Fibrobacter > Fibrobacter succinogenes_E. Next base: position 92,903 of record CACWPM010000009.1, read on the forward strand.
AAATAGCTAATGACGAAATCAGCACGAAAAAAACGAACAGAGAATGGATCGGATATGCTACAAAGAATAGGCCTAACAAAAAGTTTGATCCAAAACAGTATCCGATGATGAACAAGAAAAATAAGAGTATCTCCGTCTTGATAATTACAGGAATGAATTTTTTTACCCTGCCGATTCGTTTTTCTCCACGCAGGACATTCTCCTGAATTCCTTTGTCGAAAAATTCCTGCGACTGGATTTCGTCGTTGACGGATTCGGTCTCTTCGCAATTCATGCTGGCCTCTGCGGGTTATCGGGAGTGTCGTGGTCTAGTTCGTTGTTTGGTTCGTCGCTGGCTGGGGAGTTTTTGCACAGTTCGCTGCTGGCTGCGGTGTTGCAGGGTGCGTCGGCAGACGGGGCGTCTGGGGTGCTGCTGGAAGCGTCGGGAAAATCGCTGGAAGTGTCGGCTGTCGGGGAAGTCGCTGTCGTCAATGAACGGAGCGTGCTTACGTTCGCGGTGACGGTACGTATGATTTTGATGTAACTAGCGAAAAGGATGATGCTAGAAAATACGCTGGCAAACCACACGATTGGAAGCCACTCTTTGAGAATGCAGATAGACAATAATCCTGACTGCATCACAAAGCCGGATACGGAAATTACGGGGAGCAGCCAATCAGGAAGGTTCCTGCAGTCTTGATGATTCCTTTCAAGCACTTCTTTTTGCTGGGCGAGCAGATCCCTGAAAATAAAATATTGAAAGACAGGACCAATAACGGGAATTATTGTGCGGATGACTGCTACATCAGGTGAAAACCGCATTTTCGAGAAATGACTTTGTTCTGTTTCGGAAAAATGAAGCCAACCGCAGTAGTGATAGACGCACTTGCATAAGGAAATAACTAGAAAGATGCATGAAGCAAAAGTGGCTAGGGCAATGACTGGCCATAACATGACTAACACCGGGCTTAGTGCTGATATGTAGAGAGGGACGAGCCAAACCCAAAAACCGACAATTATGCCCAGTAAGTTTATGTCTAAGGGACCATTTGTTGATTTCCAATATATGGCGGTTATGGGTAAAATAATCATGACGAGGCTGGTGAAAAAGAATGCCTTGAGCCAATATATCGCCTGATCGCCACGTACTTCGCATTCCGTGAGGGGTGCTGCTTCCTCCGGGTCGGTTCCGTCTGCCGGGTTTGTGCCCGAAGAATCGACTTTGCTGTCGTTCGGTGCGTCACACCACAGGCACTTCGGCATGTCGTCTTCGTATTCCCTTCCGCATTTCTTGCAAATCATGCTGGCCTCTGCGGGTTATCGGGAGTGTCGCTGGAAGTGTCGGCTGTCGGGGAAGCCGCTGTCGTCAATGAACGGAGTGTGCTCATGTTCGCGGTGATGACGCGTATGATTTTGATATAGCAGGCTATGAGGATGTAGCTCAAGAATACGCTTGTAACCCACATGCCAAAGTTAATTATCACAAAAAAGCCGATGTGAACAAAGGTGCCGAATATAGGAATTGCCCAAAGATTCAAGTTCGATATTTTTTTGTACTCTAGAGATTTGTCGTCAATAGTTTCTTTTTGCAAAGCAAGCAAATCCCTAAAAATAAAATAGTGTACAAACGGAAATACAAAAGGAATTAGTCCAGAAAATGCTGTGGCGTCAGGTGAAATTCTAGTCTTGGAAAAATGACGCTGCGCTTTTACGGCGGAATAAACCCATGAGCAACATTTAATAACACAAATGCAGAAAACGATGGATAGCAGAACATCCAACAAACAACTGAAAATGAGCGGCTGGATGCTGAATTTGAGAGTCACTATAGACATAACAGGTAAGAGCCAGCTGAAAAGAATTGCTCCCGCAATGTATGCGAACCCCATTTGGCTAATAGTGAATTGGAGACCTCCAAAATCTTTATAAAGAAGATTAGATGAGATAAAAACGATAAGCCAGATAAGATTTACAATAAAAAAGAACTTGAGCCAGAAAATTGCTTTTTTACTGCAAACTTCGCATTCCAGGAGAGCCGATTCGGCCGTTTCTTTTTCTTGTGCTTCTGTCGGTCGAACCGGGCTTTCATTCGGTGCGTCACACCACAGGCACTTCGGCATGTCGTCGTCGTATTCCCTTCCGCACTTCTTGCAAATCATGGTTTTTCCGTCAGAACAAACTCTACTGGTCAAGTTAGAAATTAAAATGTAGATTACTTCTGCTCATTATAAAATTTGAGGGGATTTGATGGAACGAGTTGTAGAAAATTTGTCCAAAGATTGTCTTTTGCCGCTGCTTCGTGAGCGGATCGCTGAATTGTCTAATGTCGAGGCTGTGCTTTCGAAAAGGCTTTCGCGTGCGCCGGCTGGCGTGCTGAACGTGTCGCCGCACCGTGGCGGGTTCCAGTATTTTCGCGTGACGGCGAAGACGGGGCGCAAGGGCGAGTATATTCCGGAAGAGAAAATGTCGTTTGCGTCGGCCATTGCCCAGCGCGATTACGACGCTAAAATGCGGGCCGAACTTCAGAAACTGCGCGGGGTCTTGGAAAAATGCGTGGCGAAGTACGATGCGTCCGTTGCGGAAAACTTGTATGCACTGCTGCATCCGGCGCGGCGTTCGCTGGTAACCCCGCTTGTGTATCCCGATGAAGATTTTGTGGCGCGCTGGAGTGCGGTGAAGTACGCCGGTCGTGAATTCGACGCGGACGGGCCGGTGCTGATGACGGCGCGGGGCGAGCGCGTGCGGTCGAAGTCTGAAATCATCATTGCGGATGCGCTGTTCCGCAGGGGGATTCCTTACCGCTACGAGTTTCCGCATGAGTTGCTGCATGCGGGGGCGTGTGATGTGGACGTGGCGCGCGGTGTTGGTGAGGTTCGCGCGGGTCGTCGCGATGCTGGCGGAAGTCGCGGAGTTGGTGTATGTCGCGGTGGATTGCGTACGCGAGGCCGTAAGAGCGTTGTCGTGTATCCGGATTTTACGTGCATGAACGTGCGGACGCGTAAGGAGTTTGTCTGGGAACATTTCGGGATGATCGATGTGCCGGAGTATTGCCAGAACATGGCCTCCAAGATGGAAATGTACTTGATGAACGGCTTTTGTCTGGGCAAGAACTTCGTGATGACTACGGAGACGCACGACCGCCCGCTCAATTCCATGATGGTGGAAAAAATACTTGAACAGCTGGTGTGACGTTTTGGGGGGCTGAACGTGCGAGGCGAAGGTCAAAAAGTGCAAAAGTGGCGGTGAAATGAACAAAAAATTCGCGATTTCACCGCCGAAAATTAGTTTGTACATGCTAAAATAAGGCAGATTCAGCTTTTGCAGGACTGCTGAAGCGTTTTCTGGCGGTGAAAATGGACGAAAATGCTGAAAATCACCGCCACAAAATGAGACATTACGGCGTTTTGGTCCAAAATCTTACAGACAAACTACAAAAGTGGCGGTGAAATGAACGAAAAATTCGCAATTTCACCGCCAAAACGCAAAAAAAGTGTTGCCAAAACGCGAAATTATGTCGGTGCCAAGGATGAAAGACCGAAACAATAATATTTTTCGTATCTTTAATCCGTAATGGTTTTTGTTGGTAAAATGATGGCGGTGATTTTTGCACGCGTCGCGTATTCGGTGCTTCGGCTTGCTGGCTGGAAGCGTAAAACGGTTTTGGCAAATGCAAAGCATGTGGCCGGCGCAGTTCCATCGGTCGCTGGCTTAAATTACAATTCCCTTTTAAAGAACTTGACGCGCCATGCAAGCGAACTTTTGTTCTGCTTTGGAACGTTCAAGCGACTGCCCGTGGACTTCTCGAAGTACCCTTGTCGCGTAGATGGCTGGAATTTTGCGCTTGACGAGGCGGCTATTCCTGTGCTCGAAAAAATGCGGAGCGGCGGAATCTTCTTGACGGCGCATTACGGCAATTACGAAGCGATGGGGCCGTGGCTTTGCCGCCTTGGAATCCCGCTTGTCGCAAGCTACATTCCCGTGAAGCCCAAGTGGCTCAACAACATTCTCGAACGTAAAATTCGAGCGGTCGATGGCCGGAGTTATTCCGTGGACGCCCGGACGCCCCGTGATTTTTTGTGTCTCTTGAATGACGGCAAACTTTTTTGTCTGCTTGCCGATCAGGACTCTCGCATCCCAAGCGCAATTGACGGTACGTTTTTGGGTCGCTCCGTGAATGTGAATCCATTGCCGGGCTTTTTACTCAAGCATCGTCCGCAAACGCCTATATATATATGTTGGATTGAAGAGAAAAATGGGGCTCGCGTGCTTCATGCCATCGAAATTTCGTGCCCGTCGCAATCCGCTTTGCCAGAAATTGTCGACTCGCGATTCAACAAATGGCTCGAAGAACGCATCCGCGAAAATCCGAACCTGTGGTACGGCTTTACGCACCGCCGTTTTTACAGCCGCTCGCCGGAAATTTATGGGAAATAGGGCTTGCGTCACTTGCGGGGCTTGAATGTTGCGGTACTTGGAAAAATACGTTGCATCTTGTGGTTCCCGGAGCACTTGCCATTGCGGAGTTCTAAATTCTTACTATCATTATAAATATGACATGGACTCCGCATAAAAAGAAATCGCTGCTTCTTAGATTTTTGGAAGGGTTGAATGAACCCGATGAATGGCCTGCTTGGGTGCAGTTTTTCTTGCTGCCACGACCGCTTGGGCGCAGTAATTTTTTCTCTGCGCGTGTCCTCTTGCTTGTGGCGATGGCTTTCTTTACGATGCAAGCTTTTTTTGGTGGCTATCAGTCTTGGATTGCGCAGTTTTTGCATAACTTGAATTTGCCGGTCCACGAAACGGGGCATATTGTTTTTGGCATTTTCGGAAAACCCGTGCTGACATCGCTTGGCGGCTCGCTTTTTCAAATCATTATGCCACTTGTATTCTGTTTTGCGCTTTGGATTAAACCGCGTGACTTGTTTGGCGCTTCGATTGCTCTCTGGTGGTCTTTTGAAAATTTTATCGACGTGGCGCCTTATATCGATGACGCTCTCCACATGCGGCTCACGCTTATCAGCGGTGGCACAGGTGCCGAAGCCCCTTACGGATTCCACGACTGGAACTTTATTTTATCCGAGACGGGACTGCTCTTGAAATACGATACGATTGCTTCGGTCGTTTATGCCGTGGGCTATATCGGCATGGCGCTATGCGTTTTGTGGGGCGCCTGGAGCCTGCTTTATTACTTTATCTATCAAAAGAAAAACGATGGGTTGTTGGATTAAAAGCGATTCCTGTCTCCTTGCGCTATATGGGAGCGCCATCCCGTTTATTATCGGGATCTTTGCTAGCGTTGTTCAAACTGTTCATGCCGCAGAAAATGGCGATGCTGATCGATCGATGCGAGCTGCGAATGTAGTGGAGGTGCCGGGTATAAATTCTTCGGGCTTGAACGGTGTGTTCGATGCGGGCTGGACGACGGCTTACCAGTCGCAGGATTCCATCACGCATATGCACAAGCGCTTGTATGCACTCGGGATGAACGAAATCGTGTTGCAGTATGCTGCGGTCGAGGCTATGCATTTGTATTACCCGTCGCAACTGGATTTTTTACAGAATACGCAGTACAAGAATAATCAACTTTTTCCGAAGAGCATCGAGGCGGCGAAGATTGCCGGGACTAGAATTTGGCTCGGGATTTATTACAATGGCGAAAACTGGTACACACCGCCAACGGCTGCGCAACTTGACTCTTTGTCTGCAAGAAATTTGCGTGTTTTAAATGAAATATATTCTCTTTACGGTGGTGAAGCCGTTGTCGCAGGCTTTTATATTTCGCAAGAAATAGTGCGCTATTACTGGGATGGCTTACGCAATGATGCTACGCCAGAAATGCTGGTGGAACATTTTTTGAAACCCGTCACAGAGATGGCGAGGTCAAAGGGTTGGAAGGTGATGGCTGCCCCGTTCTATAACCAGAATTTAGAGTCGCCCGAGAAGTTGCAGTTTTTTTTCGAGAGGCTTTTTGCGGCGGGATTCAAACCGGATGTGATTGCCGTGCAGGATGGCGTGGGTGCTTCCGACGCGGGCAAGTCTCATGCGGAAATTGCGACTGTCGAGAATTATGAACGTGCGGTTTCAAAAATTTGTTCGCAATATGAAATTGAATTTTGGGTGGATTTGGAATTATTCCGCACGGACGATTCGCATACATTCGCCGACAGCGCAAGGATTTCGAAGCAACTTGATAAAGCGCGTGCGGCGGGGGCGGTAAAGGTTATCGGTTACGATTTGGCTGTCCTCGGAAACGCAGGACTTGATTCTCTCGAAAAGTGGAAATTGCAGGCGGAGAATAACTCTACGCAATCTGTGCCCACTTTCAAGAAACGCGATGAGTTGCAGAGGTGTTCCGCACGAAATTGTTCAAGTACTTTAAGCGACAAGCTTCGAAAAAAGGCAAAGTATTATAGGTTAAACGGCGCGCGTGTAAACTATGACCAATGAAAATTTTTATAATTTAAAAAAGAGACTTTGGTGTACGAAAAGCTTAGGGAATGTTTGTGTCAGAATATAAATCTTTTTGGGAGCGAACGATATGAAATATAAAGTAATCATTCTGATCGTCATTCTCACGATGGGAATGTCCGCTTATGCGGCTGATGCCTGCATGGACGAAATGGGACACCAAGGGGATAAACGTACTATCCAGGAAAATAAAATCGAGGCTGTTAAAGGCGGTGCGGGCACACCTACTGTCGATTACGAAGCCTGGCTCCAGGATGGCAACGGTTCCTTGTCGTACTGGACTAACGGTACATTCTCTGCCGAATGGAACGGGTCTAACGATTTTATTGCACGTGTCGGCCTCAAGTATGACGAACCCAAGACTTATGACAAGTTTGGTGATTTTTCTGCGGACTTCAAGTTCGTAAAGTCGGGAAATGCGGGATATTCCTATATCGGTATTTATGGGAGAATGGAAAATCCGGCCGTGGAGTATTATATCGTGGATGACTGGTTCTCTAAGCCTGCCGCAGAAAATCTTGGAACCAAGATAGACGAATACGAACTGGATGGCGATACGTACGAATTGTGGCAGGAACGTCGCAATACCCAACCTACGATTCGGGGCGATATGTCGTTCTTGCAGGTGGTCAGTGTCCGCAAAAATGCTCGCCAGTGTGGTCACATCGATATCACGGCTCACTTTAAAAAGTGGGAAGAACTTGGTGTGAAATTGGGTGTGCTGAACGAAATGAAAATGCTCGTGGAAGCGGGCGGTGAATCTACCGGAAAAATCGATTTTACCTATTTCAAGATCACTGAAACTGAAAGAAGCTCGGATTCCCAGGAATCCTCTTCTAGCAATGCTGAGGCTCTAGAAAGCAGCAGTTCTAGCGAAACTTCGAAGCTTGCCATGATGGCCTTGCTGTCTTTTGTTTCGGGGACCGTCCAGGTTTTCGATATGCAAGGTCGTTATCTTGGCGCGGTTGAAATGCTGAGCGGCGAGTCTCTCGGAAAAGCCGTTGCGGAAAAATACCAAAACCCCGGAAGGTATTTGCTGAAACAAAATGGCTCTGTCAAAATGGTGACGGTGGAATTTTAAATCCTTAGTTTTTCTATCCAATCTGTATCTGGTGTAACAGTGAGCGTTTGCAGCCCGCAGGCTGCGGCAGCGGCTGTGTTTTCGGGAATATCGTCGATGAATACCGTTTCGGCGGGGGAGGCTCCGAGTTCGCGAATGGCTGTGTTGAAAATTTCGGAATCGGGCTTTTGTAAATGAAGTTCCTGACTCAAGAAAATCTTGTCGAAGAAATCCTCGAGGCGGTTGCCGTTTGCGTTGAACCAGTTCTTGCAACAATATTCCCAGTGCAGTTCGTTCGTGTTGCTCAATAGCGAAACCGTCGCGACTCCCTCGGCCTTCCGCAGACGGCGGAGCGCTTGCAGTTTGCGTTCGGCGACTTCGATGCAAATGGAATTCCAAGCTTTTTCGATTTCGTGCGGTGTTGTCGGGTAAACACATTTATCCGCAATCTGCTTGCAAAAGTCTTGTGTCGTGACATAGCCGAGTTGGTAATCTTCCATCAATTTTTTAATGGCTGAACCCTCCGCAAGTTCTAGGGCGGAAAGTCCCAAGGCTATTAAACCTTTGCTAGTGTTTTGCGGGCAGAGATCTAAGAGGACTCCGCCCAAATCGAAAATATAGTTCTTGAACATGGCGCAAAGATAAAAAATGATGTTAGATGGCGTTGGGCTTTTCAAGCGTCTTAGAACTTAACTCCAATTGCGATAAGGTCGCGGCAACTGCGGAGACTCCTCCGATAAAGGCTGCAATGAACGCTCCGCAGAATAGATAAAGTGGCAATGAATACACGGCTCCGTTCGTAAACGCAATGTATTTTAGTTTGTGCGTTTCCTTGCGGCTCTCTTTGGGTGAAAGTCGCCAGCGCTCGTAAGTGTAGTCCATGAATCCGCAGCCGAAGTAGTAAGCGTTGATGATGAAAATCAAAATGAGCGATGCGATGCTCCCGATAACGGGTATGAAGTTCAGAAGGAGACAAAGCGCTATCAATATGAGTTGCTTCGCCGTGTTGCGGACTGCGATGCGGATGGCTCGCCAAATGTCGTGAATAGTTTGTTTTATGTCGAACGGAAATTCTTTTCCTGTAAGAATAGTTTCTGTCTTTTCGGAAAGGAATGTGTAGATGGGCGACATCAAAATATTGACGATTGTTCCGCCGATGAATATGAACAGAGCAAAGAAAACGATGGGGAGGATGATCTTGATGGCGACCATTCCTGCGTGGATCCAGCCGTTCATGCTTTCTGTGCTGCGTTCGATGATGCCGTTGATCCAGTCTCCGATGCCAACGCCCGAGAAAATGAACGCGACAACCACGATGATGTTCAGGATGGCGGGCAAGAGCAGGTATTTGACGAGATGGTTCGTCCAGATAAGGCGAAAGGCTTTGGGGTAAGCGGCGAAGCCTGTTTTGAGTTGTTTTGCGCGAGGTATAATCATTTGTAGTTCCGGTGTTTGACGATTTTTTTCGTGTCGGAGTGCGTCATCCTCCGAAGGAGGATCTACTGTTCTTTTTTAGGATTTACATGCTTAAAACATTGCATGGCTCTATAAAGTACGTAAAATTTCAAGGATTGAGTTGGATGTCTTGACCTAAAGTGTCAAAAAAATGACACTTTCTTTTGCTATATTCACTAGACCCCCGAGCGGGGTGTCTGGCAGCGGTTGTTGCCGGGCGTGTATCACGAGGGCCGTGCGGGCTGTGCTATCCAAACAAGGGTGTACGGTTCGGTGGACCCCAAATCCGGAAACGGAATCTACAAGTAGGAATATCAAATGGATTTTTCTGCGATTATTGCTGAAGAGCTGAATCTTGAAGTATGGCGCGTTAGTAAGGCGCTCGAACTTATGGACCAGGGGGGCACGATTCCCTTTATTGCCCGTTACCGCAAGGACCAGACGGGGACTTTGAACGAAATTGAACTCCGCGATATCAGCCACCGTCGCGACTACCTCCAGGAACTTGTGGACCGCAAGGAAACGATCCTCAAGAGCATCGAGGAACAGGGCAAGCTCACGCCGGAACTCAAGGCTCAGATCGAAGCTTGCAAGGACAAGACTCTTCTCGAAGATATTTACGCTCCGTTCAAGCCGAAGAAGCGTACTCGCGCAACTATCGCAAAGGAACTCGGTCTGGAACCGCTCGCCCGCTTGATGTGGGCTCAGGAAAATACCGGAAACACGGCAGAAGAAATCGCCCGCATTTATTTGTCCGAAGAAAAGGGCCTCGCCGATCCGCGTGCTGCACTCAAGGGTGCTGCCGACATCCTCGCCGAAGAAGTTGCAGACAACGCAGAATTCCGCCAGTACCTCCGCAACAAGGTCGAAAAGACTGGCGTCATGGTTTCCAAGGTCAAGAAGGATTTCGAAAAGCAAGAAACGAAGTTCAAGGATTACTACGACTTTAGCGAACCGGTCGGCAAGATGAAGTGCCGAACGAAGAAATGATCGGTTATTTGCAGAATCAGGTCATCAAGGGTGACTCTGTCTGGAAGCCGTATCTCGAAGACATGTGCAAGGATGCGTGGGAACGCTTGCTCCAGCCGAGCATGGAAAGCGAAGTGCGCCTCCTCCTCAAGGACGCTGCCGAAGAAGAAGCTTTCAAGGTGTTCTCCAAGAACCTCCAGGACGTTTTGCTTGCCGCTCCGGCAGGCCACAAGGCTGTGCTCGCCCTTGACCCGGGTTTCCGTACGGGTTGCAAGGTCGCTGTGCTCGACAAGAACGGCAAGTTCCTCGACCACGGCATCATCAAGCCGCATGAACCGCACAACGACAAGGCCGGTGCCGCAGTTTATCTGATGCAGCTTATCGACAAGTACCAGATTGACCTCATCGCTATCGGTAACGGTACGGCTAGTCGCGAAACGGACGCTTTCTGTGGTGAAATGGCTCTCAAGTTCAAGGGCAAGGTTCCGCCGCGCGTTATCGTCTCCGAAGCCGGTGCATCTGTCTATAGCGCAAGCATGATCGCTATTGCCGAATTCCCGAAGGAAGACGTGACGACCCGTGGTGCTATTTCTATTGGCCGCCGCTTGCAGGACCCGCTTGCCGAACTTGTGAAGGTCGATCCGCAGTCCATTGGCGTGGGCCAGTACCAGCACGACGTGAACCAGCGCGAACTCAAGAAGCGTTTGGACGAAGTCGTGGAAAGCTGCGTGAACATGGTCGGTGTCGACGTGAACAGCGCTTCTGCTCCGCTCCTTTCTCATGTGGCTGGCCTCAGCAACACGCTTTCTGAAGCGATTGTGAAGTACCGCGAAGAAAACGGCGCTTATGCAAGCCGCGAAGATTTGAAGAAGGTGAAGGGTTTTGGTCCGAAGGCTTTCGAACAGGCTGCAGGCTTTATGCGTATTCCGGGTGCTGAAAACCCGCTCGACGATTCCGCCGTGCATCCTGAAAACTACGCCCTCGTCGAAAAGATGGCTGAAAAGGTCGGCGTTCCGGTCAAGGAAATGGTCGGCAATGCTGAAGCCGTGAAGGGCATCAAGCTTGATGAATTCCTCTCCGACGAAGTCGGCCGTGCTACTTTGGAAGATATCGTGAAGGAACTCCAGAAGCCGAGCCGCGACCCGCGTAAGGAATTCCGTTATGCGAAATTCGATGACCGCATCAAGACCATCAACGATCTCGTGACGGGCAGCTGGATGGAAGGTGTCGTGACCAACGTTGCAAACTTCGGTGCTTTCGTGGACATCGGCGTGCATCAGGACGGTCTCGTTCACATTTCTGAAATCAGCGACAAGTATGTGACGGACGCCAAGGACGTGCTTACGGTCGGTGACGTGGTGAAGGTTCGCGTGGTTGCTGTCGATGCAAACCAGAAGCGCATCAGCCTTTCCATGAAGCAGGAACAGACGGACGGTGTTGCCGGTGCTGGCGTGAGCGGTCCTCGCGGTCAGCGCGTAGGCGGCCCGCGTGGTGGCTTCGGTCATCGCGATGGTGGGGCTCGCCCGCAGGGTGGCATCCAGGGTCATGCAACGATTGCCGACCTCAAGAACAAGATTGCCGGTAAGGAACGCCCGGGTTTTGCTCCGAAGAAGGCTAACGCCGCTCAGCCGCAAAAACTGAACGCCCTACTGAAGTCGATGAAAAAGGGATTTTAAATTTGATTGCGGCGGCAAGCTTGCTTGCCGACATAAGCAAATTTAACCCTTTGGCGCTTTGCGCAAAAAGGGCTTTTAGCCGAGAGTCGCGGCAACCGAACTTGCCCGAGTTGCCATGACCGAGGCGCACCTTTTGCGTTACGAAAGTAGCGCAACAAAGGCTTCTAAGATTTGACAGCGCAGACATGCTTGCATGTCTGCTTTGGCGAATCGCCGAGCCTTGCGGAATTTGGATAACGTCATGGCGGACCTGATCCGCCATCTTGTCGTCCTGACGTCGAAGGCGGGTATCAAGACTTTATGGGACTCATCGCCATAGATGGCGATGAAAAACAAAAACAGCACTCGATTTAATCGAGTGCTGTTTTGTGTTCTATCTCACGAGATAAACAAAGCTTCGTTACATCGCGTAACCGCGACAACTTTGCTTAAAAGCTCGAATTACGAGAACTTGATGACGCCGGCCGGGCAGCTTTCAGCTGCGTCCTTGATTTCGTTTTCGAAAGCAGCGAAATCAGCGCCTTCGTTCACGACCATCTTTTCCGGAACGGAGAAGACTGCATCGCAGGTAGCTTCGCAAGCACCGCAGGAAACGCATTCGTCGTTAGATTCGTCGAGCCAAACTTTTGTAATTGCCATAAAATACCTCTTGTATTGGTTAGGTTTTGTCAAAAGATATAAAAAAATTACGCTCGATGAGTGAAAAATCGAAAGAAAAGGGAAAAAATAGTCAATAGTCGATAGTCTTTGGTCATTAGTAAACTACGTTTTGTTCCAGGATGATTGCTGCCACAACGCTCGCCCTACGCTTTTTTCTACTGCTTCCTATTTACTAACCACTAACCACCAACCACTAATCATCAACAGCTAATCATCAACAACTTTTTGTATTTTCTTATTCAAATGCGAAAGTTTGTTTGCCTTTTAATCCTTGTTAGCTCGTTTTTATTTGCGGAAACGCTTCCTGTTGCTGATGCTATGGAGGGGACACGCGTTGAAATGGAGGGAGAAGATTCGTCACGTTCTGTTGGACTTTTTGAACGTTACAGTGATGGACTAAAGATTGCAAAGCACATGACTTCTATTGGCATGAATATCTCTATCTGGGAGCGTCATCATGAGGATTATAATCTAAATGCGGACTATGGTCGTTGGTTGGCGAAGGGGTTATATCTTAGTTCAGAACTTTTCAGTTTTCACATGCTTTCTGATGTTGGGGATTCGTGTACGAATTCGAGGGGATGTGCAAGAATTGGTGCTGGAATCGCTATGAACGGCGTGCTGGCAATGGCTGCTTTTGTGGATAGTTGGATTTTTGATTCGGATAAGATTACTTACTTTTGGTTTGGATTGGCAACTTTGCTGAATCCGACCTTTGAATTTTTTGTTGTGCGAAAATATATTCCCGTTTCAATCGGGCTTGGCTACAACACGGATTGGTTTGCCTTTAGTCCAGGGCATAAGTTTTATTTGCGCGCGCATGGCGACTTGAACTTGAATATTCTGTTTGTGAGAATTGCCGCCTCGTATTCCTATTCGTTCCTGGATACTTACGATTTGAAAAAAGGCTCCAAGAAGTTTTATTTGAAGCTCATTTGGGGCCCCGTATATTCTGCTTTTTAATTCCTACGCCCTAAAACCTAATCCCTAATTCCTAACCCCTAGTTCCTTTTTCTAAATTTGCGGTGAATTTTTCAAGCGTATCCGGGCAATGGTGCTCGTATTTCGCCTGAGAATTATGAGGACATCGTAAACGATGAAAAAAGTGGTTGTAAAAATTGGTGGCAGCTTGGCAATCGACGAAGCCAAGTTGGCCGATTTTGTGGCGGCAGTCAGCAAGCTTCCGGCTAGTGGCAAGGACATCAACGAGAACATCTCCTTGCTCCGAGAACAACCCACCTTTATCGACGGTCTCCGAGTCACGACGCCTTCTATCATGAAGATGGTCGAAATGACGCTCTCGGGACACGTGAACAAGAAGCTCGTGCGAATGCTCCTCGAAAACAATTGCAACGCCGTCGGTTTGAGCGGTGTAGATGCCAAGTTGTTTGAAGTGGTCAAGAAGCAGGGCAAGGTGGATCTTGGCCTCGTGGGTGAAGTCAAGAAGGTCAATCCGAAGATTGTGGAAACGCTTTGGTCCGCTGGCTTTGTTCCTGTCGTAAGCCCGATTTCTATCGGTCCTGATGAAAACGGCAAGGCTGTGAGCTGGAACGTGAATGCCGATACCGCCGCAAGCGAACTGGCTGTGGCGCTCCATGCTGACCAGTTCGTGTTGGTGAGCGATGTTCCGGGCGTGATGGACGATACGAAGACTGTCATTCCGGAACTCACGGAAGACGCCAGCGAAGCGCTTATCGAAAAGGGCGTTATAAGCGGTGGCATGATTCCGAAGGTCCGCGAAAGCTTCAAGAGCATTTCTCGCGGCCTCAAGAGCATTCACATTGTCGGCTGGAAGGATGCCGACCACTTTGTAAAACAAATTAATGGAGAACTGAACTATGGCACAATCCTTGGCTAATTCCGTTTTTGAAGAAGACAAGCAGTTTATCGCCCCGCTTTATGGCAAGGCCAATATTGAATTTGTCCGTGGCGAAGGTTCTTACTTGTTCGATAAGAACGGCAAGAAGTATCTTGACTTTGTCGCTGGCATCGCCGTGAACGCTCTCGGCCACCAGAATGAAGCTATCAAGAAGGCTGTTACAGAACAGATGGACAGCTTCTTCCACATTTCGAACCTTTATCCGAACTACCCGCAGGTAAACCTTGCCAAGGCTCTTCTCGCTGCAACGGGTTATGACAAGGCTTTCTTCTGCAACTCCGGTACCGAAGCTAACGAAGGCTGCATCAAGTTTGCACGTAAGTATTTCGATCGCAAGGGCGAAAAGAACCGCCAGAAGATCGTGACGTTCATCAACAGCTTCCACGGTCGTACGTTTGCAGCCCTTTCTGCAACAGGTCAGCCGGCTATCCGCGAAGGCTTTGGCTCCATGCCGGGTGACTTTGTTCACGTTCCTTGGAACGATGTCGCAGCCCTCAAGGCCGAAGTCAACAACGACACTTGCGCCATCATGCTCGAATCTCTCGCTGCCGAAGGCGGCGTGATGACTGTTTCCGATGAAATGGTCGCTGCCATCAACAGCTTGAAGAAAGAATTCGGCTGCCTCGTGATTGTCGACGAAGTCCAGGCAGGCATGGGTCGTCTCGGAACATTCCTTGGCCTCCAGAAGCATGGCATTGACGCTGACCTCGTATCGCTTGCCAAGGCGCTTGGCGGCGGTCTCCCGCTCGGTGCAGTGCTCCTCCGCCAGAAGGTCGCTGACCAGCTCAAGGCGGGCGATCATGGCACGACATTTGGTGGTAACCCGGTTGCTTGCGCAGTGGGTCTCGCTGTCGTGAACCAGATTGCAAAGCCGGAATTCCTCGCCAATGTCGAAGCTCGCTCCGCTCAGCTCAAGGCTGGCCTCGAAGCTATCGCCGCAAAGTTCCCGGCAGTGAAGGGTGTGCGTGGTGAAGGCCTTATTCTCGGCCTCGCTCTCGACGAATCGCTCCCGGTCGGCAATGTGATTGCTGCCGCTCGCAACGAAGGCATGATGGTTCTCAGCGCTAAGGGCAACGTGCTCCGTTTGCTCCCGCCGCTGAATGTCTCCGCTGCCGAATGCGATGAAGCGCTTGCAAAGCTTGGCGCGGCTTTCGCCGTCGCAACGAAGTAATTTTTACGATAAGCTTCGCATTACGGCGTTGCAGAAATCCAATCGGCTCGGCAATGCATGCATATAAATACGCTTGCGCTGCGCTCGCCTCATTGATTTTCTCGGACTCTCGCTGTACGATTTGTACAGCGTCGGTCCTGCGGCCTTGTTCTGCTCGCTTCTCCTAAAAATTTAAACAGTTGATTTGTCATGCCCGACCGTCATCCTCGAAGCTTGTCATTCTCGACCTTGTCATCCTCGAAGCGAAGCGTAGGGGAACCATAATTTCTTGTATCTACATTTGGGAGGGAAACCATCATTTCTTGGATTGCACTTGCGTAGGGGATCCATTATTTTTCAAATCGGACGTTTGGGCATCACCTTTTAAAAACAGCCTATGGATAAACTCCATAGGCTAAATTTTTTGCCATCAGCACGTTAATTTATGTAGTTTATACAACGATGAAATTCCCGAAGTTAATAAGCATTTTTGTTGCAATCCTTTTGACCTTGTTTTGCATTTCTTGTTCAAAATCGGACGAGGAACCAGTTTCTAGTTTAAAGGAGTCGGGATCTGTTTATACAAAAGACTATTTTGTTCTGCGGCCATTTCATATAGCGTTGCCCAAGGGATATTCTGTGGAAAATATTCCTCATTTTGAGTTGGGTATTTACCATATTAAAGATTCTGTAGGGCATAAGCTTATGACTTTCATTCAAATGACGCACTATCATGGTGCATATCCGATTTCGTTTTTGCCTCCAAAAAATCCTAATGAGTTTAGCGAGGCGGGAAGGCTTGATACGGTTGTAACTATCGATGGAGTAAAAACTAAAAAGCGACAAGTTTATATTTGGTCTGATCGAACTCCGTTAAAGCGAAAAAGTTGGCAACCTCCTGAAATAGTTGAGTTTATTTATTATCCCGATCAGGTTGATTCTTCTATTTGCGAAAATATAATCCGTTCTGCCAAAATCCATAGTTATAATAAAGATTATATGTGCAATATTTATGTGTCTGAAAATAATTCTTTAGAAGGTTCAAAAATGTCTAGAATGCGCAATTCGCAGATAAAAGATGTTCAAACATTGGTAAAAGATATCGAGTTGTTGCCCGCTGCGACTGCGGATCAAGACTTCTTTGAAAAGAGCGGAAAATACCTTTTCCTCGCCGATTGCTTTATGAATGATGAATACAAGGGCTCTTTTCACATCGATGAATCCTGTGAAATCGGATGGAACGGAAAATACGCCGAAAAAGAAGACATCCTTGATTTGCTAGATGCCATGGAAGATAAACAGTTTAAAGAAAAACTCGTGAAAAAGTGTGGTTCTTTGCAATGAAATTTGAAGAATTATTGATTTTATACTTAATACTAGATTGTGCCGAACAGGATTTTTAACAACGATGAAAAAACTTGTTTTCCTTTTAATTTGTTTAACGTTTTTGATATCGTGTGGCGATTCTTCATCGCTCCGCTTGGTTGATGGTTGTTATCAGATTGGATCTCCTGAAGCGCTTTATGAATTTGCTGCCGTCGTGAATAAACGTGATTCGGTTGGCGATAGATCCCCTATTTGTGCAGAGTTGACTTCGAACATTGTTGTGAACGAATCTCCGTGGCAAAACATGCAAAACGTTAAAGTCTGGTTTCCGATGAAAAATTTTGTGGGAACTTTTGATGGCCGAGGGCATGTGATTCGTGGCTTGTATTTTGATGATGAATCCCAAAAGAGTTCTGGTCTTTTTGCTTCTGTCGCGCAATCTGCAAAGTCTGTGATTCGAAACCTAGGTGTTGAGGATTCTTATTTCAATGCGAGAATGAATGTCGGCGGAATCGTCGGCCTTGCTGATAGTGCGACAAACCTGACTTTTGATAATGTATACTATGCTGGAACTTTGTATGAAAATCATCGAAGTTTACAAGATGGTTATTTATCTATAAAAAATGTTGGAGGGTTAATTGGCCTTGCTTACCGTGTGTCCCATCTATCCATAACAAATTCTTATAGCACGGTAAAGGGACTCTACCTTGTGGGAAATGTTGTACGTTTTGCATATAGACGGGATACTTTTTATAAAGATGAGGGTTTGATCGAAGATCTTATTTTCCCAGCTCCAATTGATATTGTCAATTCTTTTTACTGTGAAGGAGATTCTTCGGAATATGGAGGCTATTCTGTAACAACGGAACAATTTAGAGATGGAACGGTGGCCCATGCCTTGCATAAATACGATACGTCATCGGTGAAATTGAATGATGTTGAAGATAAAGTATTGTTTGCGAAACGGATTCGGTTCAAGACGCCTCGCTTAGTGGAGGGTTGTTACCAAATTACTTCTGTTGATGAACTATATGGATTTTCGGCGATTGTAAATGGCCTGATGGGCATGGAAAAGAATCGTGGCGCATGTGGCGTTCTTACCGCAGATATAGAAATCAACCACCAAATAAAAAAGGAAGAGTTGATGGATGATAATGACTTTTATATGATGAATGAGGATAAATGCCGAAAGCTGATTCCTTGGATTCCGATGATGGATTTTGGTGGAACTTTTGATGGTCAAGGTCATTCTATTTCAGGTTTGTTTGTCAATGCGGTTTCTCGTGGAACAGGACTTTTTGGCTCTGCTCGTAAAGTCAATGGACCTGTAACGATAAAAAATATTACGCTCAAGAATTCCTTTATTTACGGTCATAATCGCATCGGGGCTTTTGTTGGATTTGTTCATGATTCAACAGAGTTGTTTATCAAGAACAGTCGCAATTTATCGGGAGTTCATGGAACTCCGTATTTGGGAGGCTTTGTTGGATATGTCGGGGACTCGGCTGTGTTAGAAATTTCGGATTCGTATAGTGGTGGTGAAATTAATGGCGAACGGTATTACGATGCTTTTGTCGGAGGCAAGAGCGGCAAGGCGGTTGTTTCTGTGAAAAAATCTTTTTATGCGGATTCGCTTGTTTCAAAGTATGGAAAAAAATCTAGAAAGAATTGAGTGGTAATAAATTTCATTCCCTCAATTTTAAAATGAAACCTATTTTATATTACTTTGTTATAGCCAACTTGATTGGATGTCTCTCTTGTCGGAAGTGTCCACTATAATCACTAATGGCTAGTACTAGAATATGAGTAGAGATAGGAATGGGTATGCAAAAAGGAACGGGTATGTCAGAAATTTGGAACTTGAACCGAGCGTTATGATTCCCATCACGAAAATGAACATGTCGGCCAAGACAATGGTTTGTAAAAAAATGCCCGCACGAGGCGGACATCTTGCAATTGCGCAAAGGAAAGTAGTACAGTGTGCGTGACAATTTTTTGTAGCAGTTCCTGTCTACTTCCGACTTCCTATTTTCTACAGCCTACTCCTTAATCGTCGGAGCCTGTCTTGCGACTGGCGCAAGTTCACCATGCTTTCTGAACAAGTGCTTCACGAGCGTGCCGAATCCACGGAGGACGCGGTAACGTTCGCGTGGGTTCTTGATAGCCATGATGCCTTGATGGAATATGTAGCTCGGGCGCAGGTAAAATTCACGGCGGGCCTTGTCGCAGAAATCGACAAGTGCCTGGCTGGTGAGTTCACCGCGCTGGATCGTGGTGCGGTGGAAACCGTCTTTGTCGAGCCACTGGCTATAGTCCTTGGACTTGAGCGCTCCGCTTTCGAGAGCTTCCTTGTAGGCTTCGGTACCGGGGTATGCCATGATGGGGTAGAACTGCGCCGTGTTCGGATTCAGCTTCTTGGCGTAGTCGAGCGTCATGCGGAGCGTTTCCGGCGTGTCGCCCGGGTTACCGACCATGAAGCAGCCGTGAACGAGGAGTCCTGCCTTGCGGGCGTTCTTCGTAAATTCAATCGCCTTGTCCGTGTTCTTCACGCCCTTGTGGATCTTTTCGAGAACCTCGGGGCTTGCACTTTCGAAGCCCACGCACATTTCGCGGCCACCGGCCTTCTTCATGAGCTTGAGCAAGTCGAGCGGCACATCGGCGCGGGCGTTGCAGCTCCACGTAATCTTGAGACCGCGTTCGAGAATCAAGTTGCAAATTTGGCGCACGTGTTCGTGACTTGCTGTAAACGTATCGTCTTCGAAGAACACTTCGCCTAAATCTTCGAAGTTTTCCTTGATGTACTGCAGTTCGTCGACAACGTCCTTTGGATCGCGGCGGCGGAACTTGTGGCCGTTGAGCGTCTGCGGAATCACGCAGTAGCTGCAGTGGTTCGGGCAACCGCGGCCACTGAGAATCACGATAAGCGGGTTCAGGTTCGCGCCGTAAAAATACTTCTTGTAGCAGCTGTAAAGGTGCTTGCGATAGACCTTGGAAACCCACGGGATTTCGTTCAGGTTTTCGATCTTCGGGCCTTCGGGCTGGAAGTCCACCTTGCCTTCGGCTGTGCGGTAGGCTAGCCCCGCGAACTGACCAACGGGAGCTCCATCGCCACGCAATGCGCGGACGAGGTTCCGGCAAGTGTAATCGGCTTCGCCAATCACCACAAAGTCCAGCGACGGTTCCATTTCCATGGACTCGAGCGGCTCGGCTGTAGCGTGCGTGCCCATGATGGCGACCTTCACGTTCGGCAATTCTTGCTTGATCGCGTGGACCACTTTCAGGTCGTTCAAAATACTCGGGGTGCTCGTGCTGCAAATGACAAGCTCCGGGCCGAACTTCTTGATGCCTTCGAGCGTCTGCGCGAGGTCGAGTTCCATGGCGGGGCTGTCGATCAGCTGGATTTCGTTGCCGTCGGCTTCACAAACGCCGGCAGCATAACTCAAAAACATGGGCCAGTAAAGTGTACTGGACTTCGTAACACACGGGGAGCGGGATTCCCGACTGAACATCGGGTGGAAGGGGGGATTTAAAAAAGTAACATGCATGACGGACACAAAATACATAATCTAAATGGAATATGCTACATTATAAGCGATGAAAAAGCTTTTTTTGATGTTTTTTTCGTGCATGTTGATGGGAAGCGTGACTATTTCGTCTGCTTTGGCTGCACCAGCCGATGTTCGTGGGGCGTTGGACACTGTTTGGACGAGGTATGATGACGGTCGCGTGGCTCGGGTTTATACAGTCAAAAAGGGAACCGATGAGCGCGAAGGACTGGCTCTTTCGTATCACCCCAATGGAACGCTTGCCATTGAAGCTCCATATAGGAATGGTAAATTGGAGGGCGTTTTCCGCTCGTACGATGTGAACGGAAAGCTGCACGAGACAATTGGCTATATGGACGGCGTTGAAGAAGGTTATAGCATCACTTATTATACGAACGGAAAAAGAAAAAACCGCGAAATGTATCAACGAGGCGTACTAAACGGTATGTCGGAGGACTGGTACGAAAATGGAAAACTCCGCCGCCAAATTCCGTACGTGGACGGACAAATTCACGGTATAGTGAAAATTTATGACGAAATGGGATTTTTGGTCGAAGATATGAATTTTGACAGGGGTCTCCGCAATGGCGCCTACCATCGCTACAGCTTTGGTAAGCTTGTTCTAGATGCGGAATTCAAAGATAACCGTTGCGTCAAAAATTGCAATTTTTAATAGGTTATAGGTAACAAGTTGTAGGTGTGAGGATTATTAACCTACTACCTAACTCCTAAAACCTAACCCCTAATTACTAATTACTTTTTCTTCGGCTTCACGGCGTTCCATACCATGTAGCCAATGAAGAGCACGCCAAAGCCAAGTAATGCTATGGCGAGTTCGGAATTGTATTTCTCGATGATGTCCTTTTGACCGTGGGCAAAATAGCCGAGTAGCGCAAGAACGCAGTTCCAGATAGTGGCGCCGAGGAACGTGTAAAGCGTGAATGGGGCTAGTTTCATCTTGGCAAGGCCTGCCGGAATGGATATCAGCTGGCGGATGACCGTGATGAGGCGACCGACGAATGTCGAAATCGCACCATGTTCGCGGAAGTAATTTTCAGCTTTTTCGACTTTCTGGACGTCGAGCAGCAAGAAATGTCCAAGACGGCTGTCTGCGAATTTATATATAATCGGGCGGCCGAGAATTTTTGCGAGATAGTAGTTGATGTAAGCGCCGATCAGTGCACCGAGTGTTGCAAAGAATACGATAAGAGCAATATTGAGTCCCGAACCCGGTTGCAATGCTTTGTAAGCGGCGGGTGGCACGACTAGTTCTGAAGGAAACGGGATGAACGAGCTTTCGATAGCCATTAAAAGCGTTATCGTTCCGTAGTTCAAGTTGTCGTTGTACCAGTCGATAATTTGGTTGTAAATCCCTGTCGACTTTGTGGTGTCTGCGGCGCTTGCAACAGCGCTTGCCGTGTCTGCAGAAAGCGTGTCAGCTGCAAAGGTAAAAGCTGTAAAAAGAAAAGCTAAAGCAATGGTAGTTTTAAGGACTGAATTTTTCATTGGGGCAAATTTAGAAATTTAAAAATAGAAGTAGAGGCCAACACCGAGGAGGAGAGCTCCAGTTCCTAGCAAAATTCCACCGGCAATAGCCTTGTTATCGCCTTGATTGACGAGCTTTTTGTTTTCTTTGACTTTGTTCTGATAATTTTTACCTTTGATTGCTCCAGGAATTTTTAGTTCGGATTTGATATCATCGGCATCGCTATAATCTAGATGGGCAAAGTACATAAGCAAAGCCCCGATGAGCATCGTTCCTGCGGAGCCTCCGATGAAAGCCTCGCCAATGGTTTGCATTTTTTTGTCGTGCAGCCACTTGTTCTGTTTTTCGATTTCGTCGAAGTCCGTCAATTTTTGAAGATCGATGCTTAAGTCAATTTGCGAAATAGGTGCTACGAAAAAATGGAGAAGTGTATCGCGATAGCCAGCTTTGCGGATGATGAGACTGTCTGTTCCCATGTCATAAGCAGGGATTTTGTTAGGAGTCTTTGCTATAGCCTTGGAATGCTTGGTTATGCTCTTGTTTGCTTTATAGACGTTTGCGCCTTCGGGGAATGTGAGAATACGGATTTCGGGAGAAACTCGTTTGAGCTTGAGCGAAATGTGGATTGTGTCGCCTGGTAGCGGGACAATGTTTGTACTTGCACCCCAAAGGTGCCTTTCGACGTTCCAATAGGCATATACAGTGAATTTGGTTGTATCTGTGGTGATGAACGTGCAAGGCGATTTGCAAATGGCGTCTTTCTCGGTACGTGAAATCGTTGCGCCTTCCGGATCTGTTTCGATATGGATGTACGACCTGTTCTTTTTTGTCTTGATTGTTTCTTTCCCTTGAGCATCCAGTAATTGATTCTTTAATTTGTTGTTTGTAATGGCATCGCTGAAAGCCTCTTCTCTAGAAATGTTTACGCTTGCCCTATGTAGCATTGGAAGCGAATCTTCATAGAATGCGTGAGTCAAGTTCAATGTTAAGCTGTCTGTTTTTATGTTCGACACGATCTCTCCGAAGTAGATAGACCTGTAACCGTGAGCAGCCAGTTCGTTTTGTATGCAAATGTTGTCGTTACAGTTGGTAATATCGCTTTTGCGGATGATTTGTGGCTTTTCACCAGCTTCCATCAAAAGACGTGCGGTAAGTCCTGTGAACTGGTCGGCGATGGATTGCTCGACGCCTTCTGCGTTATAGGCTATAAGAATCGTTTTGATGGGTTGTGCCGCAGGCTTGTTGATATTCGTGTTGTTTGTTTGTTCTCCTTGTTGTACTTGTGTTGTGTCGGTTTTTGTTGGTGCTGTGTCCGCGGTGGACTCTTTTACGCTTGATGAACTTGCGACGGAGATGCTTACGCTAGAGGAACTTGGAATGGACGAACTGGATATAGTTGCAGAACTTTCGACAAGTGAACTTGAACTCGGCTCGACTTTTGTATTTGCTGGTGCTTTGGAACTCGACGAAATTGCAACGGCGTTACTTGGAGCGTTCAGCAAATCGTTGCCTTGTTCGTCCACTATTTTTTTGAATTGTCTTTTGGCAATCTTGACAATAGTGAATTTGTTTTGAATGTATCCGCCGAGACTTACGGTATCGTTTTCGATGCCCATAAGTTTTGCGCGCTGACGCGTTCCCGACAGAAGCTCGACATCAACGAAAATTCCTTCTGGATTTGCGAAGACGGTGGTTAAGGCGATTGCGAGTAGTAAGAAAAGTTTTTTCATGTTCTACCTAAAATGAGAGGATGAATCCTACTGTGAGGAACGCTAAACCCGTTGCAAAAAAAATTCCTGAAACTGTTTTTGCTGTCTTTGCGCTGCTTCTGTGGTTCTTGAAATCTTTCATATGTTCATCGTATTTATCGGTCTTGAAACGTGTATTTTCCATGGACTTTTTGAGGTCTTTTGCTTTGCTGTTGTTGTAAAGCGAGACTATTGCAGAAACTCCGCTAATGGCAAAGGGTGCGATAGATGCCCATTTCATATAATTTCCGAGATTGCGCCTGCTTCTGTGTTTCAAGAAATCTTGCTTTTTCAAGATTTCTTCATCATCGTAACTTTGACGGAGTGCAATGATAATAAACGAAGTGTCGTTTGACGAAAGTGTTATGTTTATCGTTGTATCCGCATAATTAGGATGAAAAAAAGAAATGGTGACGCTATTCTCGCCATCGTCAACGGGAATAAATGCGGGCGAGACGTAGTCCGGATTTTTGGCGAAATCGGGCTGAATGTTGTTTGCGTACAAATCTACGGTTGACGGGTTTGTCGAAATTTGCAGATAGCGTTTTTTTGCCTTGGACGGCACGTCTTGCTGCTTGTTTTGCACGGTATTTTTCGATGCGCCCTGTAACGAATCTTGTTGAGCAAAGACATTTCCACAAAGCGTAATCAGCATGATAAAGATAATGAATAATCTTTTGTGTAACATTATTTGTCGCTCTCCGTTTTTGGGAATGGCCCCGTTATGGAGGCTTTTGAATCGTTTATTTTAATTTTCCAATAAACATCGGGCGTCTTATTACGTGCGTAATCTTCTGCATTGATGATAAGCTTGCATTCTTTTTTGCAAGTGTTGGGAATAGACAGTGTATAATCTTCGTACTTTGTTTGAAGTGTGTCTGCGTTTATGGTGACGAAGTTTTTTGAAACGTTGATTCCGGCTCCATTGTCGAGTAAAAAGAATTTTATTGGGGAACTTGTAGAAAATTCCGTTGCAACGGGACTCATATTGGGCTTGATATTGTCTTTTAAAAATAACGTGTCAGTTATTGTTTTTGTACTTGGGGGTAAATCGACGATCATGGAATCGCAACCATATTCAGTGCGGATGGTGTCACAGATGACAATCTTGATATTGGATTGAGGCTTGAATGTTTTACGGATAACTGAATTGGCTTTAATCCCAGAAACTTTTGAAAGTGTGTCCCCGGCTGCGGATATGAATGTTCCCGTTAATCTCGATTGTTCGGGATATTGGTTGAACATGCATGATACCGGGATTTCTATGATGGCATCACCGTTATTTTGCAATTTTGTCGAGAAACTGAATACATCGCTATAGGTTTGGTTCGATGAGCCTTTCTCGTTTTGAATTTTTGCTCGTACACCCCAGTAAATGGTTGAGGGCTCAATGCTGTGATTGATTGAATCCCCCTTTTCGTTAACTTCTAGATCTAGCTTGCCAAGTAGATTGACGCTATTTGAACAATCTGTTTCGCCCAAGAGCGATTTCCAAACATTTTTTTTATCATAGCTTGCATATAAGCCACATGTTGCTGTTTCCCAAGGATCTACTCCTGAAATAATCCATGAAAGTTCAATACCGTCTGGATTTTCTCCGTTGACTTGATTGTATTTGTCTGCCGGGGACTGGAGTGAAATCTTGGTTGGCGTGTTGACATAAATTGTCGCATGTGAAATAAGAGTGTCACCCAGGAAATCTATGGTTTCTAATGTTATTTTGTGCTTGCCGGTTTTGTTGAAACTGTAATAGACCGAGGCTGAACTGGATTCGTTGTCGTCAATAGTCCACTTGTGCGTGCTGTAATAGGGAATAGCCTCTTCGCTTGTAGCGTATTTGCCGTTGATTGAATAAACTCCGCAGATTCGAATTTTTTCGTTAATGTTGACGTAAAATTTATCTGAAGACTTGTATTGTGATGAGTATGGTTCTCCGTAAAAACCTTCAGGTACGACAAAAATAGATTGCGTTATTTCGGAAATATCTGAAGAATCAATTTCCGAATCGGTACAAGACATTTGCAAAAATGAAATTGCAGCAAGGAGTGCTACCGAAGATGGAAAGTATCTGATAATCATTATTCCTCCTCCTTCGTTTCAGGTTCCTTGACGTAAAGTTTCCAGGTCTTGCTTTGCGAAATTCCGTTCGTATAAAGTACAATGGACTTTATTGTCTGTTCGCTATTGAAACTATTGCCTTCTAGTTCTGTTACGAAATTGTTCGTGCTATTTGGAGCCACGGAAATAAGGGTCTTGTTTGTACTTGCATTGATGATTTTTAATGAGTCGATCTTAAAACCAAAAGGATTTTTTTCGTTAATGAAAATACGGATGGCTTCGTTTTTTGCAATGGTTGTGTCATTGTTTGTGGTAAACCAAATTATACTTGGAGCTATATAGAATGATTTTGTTTTGATATTTTGACTTTCGTCTATGGCGGAAATTGTGAGTATTCGGTATGCCCAGCTTTTGTCTGTATCTTTGAGGACTACTGTTAAAACGCTATCGCGGTAGGTCTTGTCAAAAATATGATCGCTTTCGAGATGAACGCTTGTTTTCTGAGAAGTGATTTTTCCACCACGATCCTTTATAATAAATTTTAGAGTGTCTGCAAAATCCAGTGTATCATGACCGTCAAGTGAAATTATTTTTGGTGCAATGGAATCGATTATCTTGAGTTCCTTCAAAATGGTGACGAAGCCGTCGTTAATTGAAATTTCTTTTTCGATTGTTCCAAAGTCCGGATAATCAGAACTGAGCGATAGTTGGTATTTCCCTTTGGGAATGGCGTCTAGTGATATTTCGTTGTTTGAACTTGTTATATCGAATTTGTAATGAAATTGCTTGCTTTCTTCGCTTTTGTCTTGGAGCGTCAATTGAACCGGTACTGTTGACGCTTTGCCGATATTCATCGTTGCTTGTAATGAACCATCTCCAAGAATTCCTTTGGTGTAGAAGAATGATTCGATTTTTTCGGCAGATGCAAAATTATATTCGTTATAAGCTTGTACTGTCCAATTGTATTTCTTTAATGGATTTAGTTTGTTGTGGTATGTATAGTGCGGTTCGCTTAAGATAGTGTCAATTGCAATGAATTTTGATTTGGAATTGGCGAAATCTTGCTCACTTAATGTAAAATGGTAATAATGTCCAAGATTTATCCCTTCTGTCTTGGCATTCCATGTAAAGTATATTGTTTCGTACGGGTCTATAGCTTGTGTACCTTCGGCCGGGATAAAAGCCGTGTCGTTTAGTACGGGCGTGTCCCCAATCCATACGTCTAGAGAATCGTAGTGCTCATCGCCAAAATGGTCTTTCAACACAAATGTAAACTTGTGGTGACCTGGAACGGTGATTTGTTTTTTGAAATTGTATTCGGATGAGCAAATCTTGCCATCCATGAGCCAATAGTAGTTTTGAACATTTATGATTTTATTTGGAATGATTGTTGTCAAAAAATAGATGGTGTCGCTTACATGGAACGTATCGGCTTTGACATTTGATTCGATATCTGTTATGGATCTGGCAAGTGATGCTTTGACTTTTATATCGGAAGCGTTGGCTTCGTCAAAAATGTGTTCATCGGAATTAAAACAGGATTGGAGGAAACAGGCCAATGTGGCAATAATGCAAACTTTAAAAAATTTCATTTTGCCTCCAGTGTATCTACAACGTAGAATTTCTTATACGAAAGCGAATCCATGTCGCCATAAAGATCTCGAACGATAATGCGAAATTTGTGCTCTCCTGCATTGAAACCGGATTGCTTGACTTGCTGGAGAATCCCGACATCGTAAGCTTTCCCGTCGATTTCAAGGGTGTGGAAAACTGTATCTCCATTATTGAAATCCGTGTCCATGCTCACCCATTCGAATAAAAATGCGGATTCTACAGAACCGTAGAGTGTGTCTCCGTTATCGGGTATGGTTGAAGGCAATAGCTTTGGTGGAGTGTTGACGATGACAGTGAATTCGAAAGATTGATGGTTCCCGTCTCTGTCAGAGACTATTAGTTTGTTTGGTATAGATTCTGCGAGTCGAGTCGGATAGAACTTGTATTGCTGAGCGCTTATAAGCAGGCTGTCTTTACCATCGCTTGAGAAAAACCACTCGTATGTGAGGTCGTCTTGGTATTTTTCAGGACTGACGGACGCTTTAATAGTTGCCGAATCGGACGGGTTCACCTTGAGCAGCGTTGAGTAGGAGTTGTCTTTTTGCTTGACCATGACTGTAATCGCTTCGACAGGCTGCAATGTATCTGGATAGCCGGGTGCGTCAAGACATCCGATCAAA
Organism: Fibrobacter succinogenes; assembly: GCA_902762795.1. GTDB lineage: Bacteria > Fibrobacterota > Fibrobacteria > Fibrobacterales > Fibrobacteraceae > Fibrobacter > Fibrobacter succinogenes_E. The sequence goes on from CACWPM010000009.1 coordinate 120,596, forward strand.
AAAACGCCGAATATGGCGGTGATAACAAAAAAGGGCGAAATGGAACGATTGAACAAATTCATTTGATTTAAATCTAACTATATTCGTGGACATGAGTGCGCAAAATTTTGAATATAAAAACGCTATGAACCGTCTTGAGGAAATTCTTTCGAAAATCGACAATTCCGAGATGGAAATAGATGAACTTGCTATAGAGGTTCAAGAGGCTACGCAGCTTTTGCGCAAGTGCCGCCAGATTTTGATAGCGACTGAAAAGAATGTTCAGGACGCTCTTGCCGAGTTGGATGCTTGATGGATTTCGAAAAATTTGATAAAGCGGTGCCTGCTATCGAGGTAAACGGGCTAACGGTCAAATTCCCTATCCGCGGGGGAGTCTTTAGCAAAGTCAAGAATTATTTTACTGCAGTTGACAATGTTTCGTTCTCGCTTTTGCAGGGGAAAATTCTCTCGATTGTGGGGGAGTCTGGTTGCGGTAAGTCAACGCTTGTGAAGTCCTTGGTCGGGCTTGTACCTGTATTTAAGGGTGAAATTAATTTGTTTGGATTGCCGGTGGAAAATGGCCGGGCGGGCTCCGGGAAGGATTTTGTGCGCGTCTCGGATTTAGTGCAGATGATTTTCCAGGATCCGTTTAGCAGTTTGAACCCTCGCCAGACTGTATCTGAAATCTTGACCGCGCCTGTGATTGCCCGAGGCGTTTCTTTCGATAGTGCTCGCCAGCGTGCCCTGGAACTTCTGGACCGCGTTTCGCTCCCGGCTGGTGCAATGGACAAGTTCCCGCATGAATTTTCGGGCGGTCAGCGCCAGCGCCTGTGCATTGCGCGTAGCCTGATGGTGCGCCCGAAGGTGCTGCTTTGCGATGAGGTGACGAGCGCCTTGGATGTGTCCGTGCAGGCGCAAATTTTACATTTGCTCGACGATTTGCGAAATGAACTTGGTCTCTCCATTCTTTTTATCAGCCACGATATGCAGGTGGTTCGCGCTTTGAGCGACGAAGTCTTGGTGATGTATTTTGGCCACGCCGTAGAACACGGCCCCGCCGATGAAGTCCTCACGAATCCGCAGAACGATTACACGAAAAAATTGCTGGCCAGTGTCCCGGTAATCCGTCGGGAATAAAAAAGGCGGATCTAAGCCCGCCTTGCAATTCTTCCTACTAATACAATTACTTTACTCTCGAGATATTCTCGAGCGCGTCTTGCATGTACCTGGCATAGAGTTTCGAGAGCGCTTCGGCTGCGGAATGCGCATCGCGTTTGTTCATGCTCTGGCGCTCGTCGTAGCGCTTTTCCCACAGCGGCGCATCTTCACCGACCTTGCGGAACGTGAGCTGCACGGCGAGATGTGCTTCTTGCGAGCTGCCTTCGTCGATTTCTTCAATTGCATCGACGTTGCCGAGCAATTCAAAGTCCGGTTTGCCCATCGGCTTCAGGTCCACGGACTTGAACATGTTGCTCTTGATCAGGTATTCTCCTGCGACCTGCGTGAGCATTTGTTCCGGGCGCGTTGCCCAAAGGTCCAGATCGTAGAACATGAAGTCGTACGGAGATTCGCGATAAACGATGTTCGTGCGCTGGTAGGCCGGGTCGATCGTAAATTTCTTGACGTGCACGCGGAAATCGCTGGTGGCACTCGTAACTGTTGGCATCGCAATCGATTCTGCCGAAACGGTGTAATAGCGCGAAGGTTCAGTCGAACCACCGAGGCAACCCGTGAGCGAGAAAACGGAAAGGAGTGCGGCAACTGTCAACAAACGATTTGCTTTAAACATCTTGGTTTCTCCTTCTTAGCGACCGTTCTTGCCTTCGGAGCGGATGAGTACGGACGGGTTGTTCTTGATTTTTTTGGTAAATTCTTCGAGGTTTTCAAGAATCGTATTGAGTTCATCCATGGCGTTTCCGACCTGGTCTTCGTTCTTGTAGACGATTGTCTCCACGCGCTGTGAAAGTTTGTTCATCGATTCGGCGGTCTGCATCAGGTTCTCGTTCAGGCCCTTGGTGTCAATCGCTTCGAGCTTTTCCTTGAGGACAGTGAGATTTTGTTCGGTCTTTGCGGCAAGCTTAGCCTCTTCGACTTCCGCAAGGATTTTTTGCAGGGAAACTGCGGACTTGGACATTGTGCTCAGCGGTTTTCGAAGATCGGCTGTCAAATGGCTTAAGTTCTCGGTCGTCTTTTCGAGGTTTGCGAGCGTGCGCGAAATGCTTTCCGCGTTTTCGGGAGCGAGCAAGCGGTTGAGCCCATCGACAATCGGGGTGACCTTGCCAAATAGATCTCCCACCTGGCCTGTAATTTGGTCGAACACCGAAGTGGCTGCCGGGACGAGACCGCCTTCGGGAACGTTCGGTTCACTGAATGCGCCGCCCGAGAGGATAACCTGTTTTTCTCCGGTGAGGTTCATGCCCGCAGTCATGCCGGCGCGCGTTCCGACTTTGATCGGGGTACCGCGTTGCACCTTGAATTCGACAACGACCTGGTTCAAATCTTTTTCGTTGATGGTAATGTTAGTCACGCTACCGACGGCAATACCGTTCAATTTCACCTTGGCATCGACGAAAAGTCCGTTCACGTCCGTGTCGAAAATCGTGTAGTAATTGTCGTATTGCTCGCTCAGATAACGTTTGAGTACATAACCTAGGAACACGCAAATAAGCACTCCGCAAAAGAGCATGAACGCGCCTAGTTTTATTCTTTCGGATCGGGTGGTTTCCATTGTATCTCCAACTCAATCAATAAAGTCAAAGTGGTAAAAGTCTTCGGCATTGTATTCTTTAGGACACTGCCTATTGAAGAAATGCCTGAGGATGGGATCGTCGGATTCCATGCCTTCTTTCAAAGTCGCGTCTTTCAGGACGTAGCCGTCCTTGAGGTACACAAATCTATCGCAGATTATCTTGATGCTCTCGAGTTCATGGCTCACGATCACCATCGAGACGCCGAGCGTGTCGCGCAGTTCGAGGAGCAGTTCGTCAAGCGAACGGGCTGTCACCGGGTCAAGCCCTGTCGAAGGTTCGTCGCAGAACAGAAGTTCCGGCTTGAGCGCAATCGCACGGGCGAGCGCTGCACGCTTTTTCATACCGCCCGAAATTTCGCCGGGGAACTTGTGGAACGCGTGGAGCAGGTGCACTTTTTCGAGCCTGTCGGCGACAATCGCTTCCATCTGGCTTTTGGGCATGTAGGGCATGCTGCGCTTGAGCGGCAACATCGCGTTTTCGGCGACAGTCAAGTCCGCAAGAAGAGCGCCGCTCTGGAAAAGTACGCCGGTGCGCATTCGCGTTTCGCTATCGAGGCCTTCCTTGGGACCGAACGATTTTCCGAAGTACGTAATCGTGCCTTCGTCCGACTTGATGAACTTGAGCACGTTGTTCAGGAGCGTCGATTTACCACAACCGGAACTGCCGAGCACCATGCGGATTTCGCCCTTCTTGACGCCGAACGAAATATCCTTGAGGATAGTCTCGTTGCCGTAGCTCGCTTTCAAATGGTCAACTTTTAGAATTTCGTCCATATTGACCTCTAGTAGAAAATGAAGGCGAAAAGGGTATCAGAAATCACGATTGTGCAAATCGCAGCCACAACGCTGGACGTGGTCGCTTTACCGACCGCTTCTGCACCGCCGTGGGCGTTGAGGCCCTTGTTGCAGGCGATGAGCGTTACAATCCAGCCAAATACCAGAGCCTTGATGGTGCTCTTGAGGAACGTCATCGGGTCGATGCCGTCGCGAAGCCCCATCATGTAGTTCGAGAAAGAAATATCGCAGAAGAAATACGCAATGAGGAAGCCGGCAAAACTGCCGACGATAGATGCACTGAACGAGAGGATCGGTGTCGTGACGCTCAATGCGATGAACCGCGGGACCACGAGGTACTGCACCGGTGGGATGGCCATGGACTTTAGCGCCTTGACCTCTTCGCAGACACTCATGTTTGCAATTTCTGCCGCCATAGCGCTTCCGGAACGCCCGGCAAGAATGATTGTCGTGAGAAGCGGGCCGATTTCTGCAAAGATGAGGAAGCCAAGCCCTGAAGCAAGGTAGGAACCGCCGCCGACCGCGTTCAGCATTACTGAACTTTGCAAGGCCATCGTAAGGCAGATGAGTCCCACGAACAAGAAGCAAATTCCCATGGCTTCGCTGCCCGACTTGAACATCTGTTTGGTAATACCGCCAAAGTGGATTTTACCTTTGTCAAACGGCCCGACGATGGTCCAGTAAATCGCCATAAAGAGCAGCACGAGAACTTCGAATGTTTCCCGGAGCAGCATGAACCCGATGTCGCCCATCATTTCGAGAATATTGTTTGTCTCACGTTCGGGTTTTTCGGGCGGGGTCATCTTGCGGAGGTTCTGCAAGTGCTGCTTGATTTCTGACGAAAAATGCTCGAGAACGAGTTTGTTGCCCGTCTTTTCGGAGAGTTCCGCTAAAAGTGCAAAAAAGGCATCGGCGCTGTAGTCCATGGAGGCGAGGCTAGATCCATCTAGATGAAGCTCTCCTTTAGAGAGGGCGCTCTTGCAGCTGGAGAGCAGCTTTTTGCTGTTCGCGGCGGTGAGCGCATTGGGCAAAACTATCGATGTCGTTTCCATTGCGCGGAAATTTAGAAAATTTACGCAATTTAAGTATAGTTATAGCACCATACTTGTATATATACGTGACGAAACGCAATAACAGGCGACTAATGTCCTTTAATCATTCCCGTAAACAGCCGCTTATTCCCTTGTGTTACGGACAGGATGACGTTTGCGTTTTTCCGTTTGTGGATATTTTCAACGACGAGTTCGGTGCCGTCCATCGTTTTTTCGAACAGTAATGCACCGATGGGCGAGAATATTTGCACGTTTTTTTCGCCTTGCTGAGGAGCGTAAATGTGGATTTTCCCGTTATGCGTTTTGACTCGGACACTAAGCGACTTTGTCTTGTGCGCAATTGCAACGGAGGGCTCACTGGAACTGGATTCGAAAATTGTCGAGGACGATGAGAAGCTTGTCGAAGAACTGGAATACTTTTCCGTGATGCTGCTCGATGAACTTGATACAGCCGAACTGGACGAAATGCTTGTCGAACTTGACGAACCTGGCGCCGATGAACTTGACAACGCTATTTTCGAACTTGAAGAATGTATGGATGAACTCGATTTTGTTGATGAACTTGACGCTTTTGAAGAACTTGATGTTTTTGACGAACTTGATAATGTCGCGGAACTAGAGAAAATCGATGAACTTGAAGACGTTGCAGAACTAGATAGAACCGAGGAACTTGACGACATTGATGATGACGACCTAATAGTCATATCGACTGTAAAGGTGATGTAATTTGTGTCCGGTGATTCTGTAATGTTGGAAAGAGCAATCTTCATGTCGTCACCGTTCCAGAATATAAATTTGTTAAAGGCTGTGACTTTGCCTGATCCTGGGAACGGATCTGTCGTTGCCGCACTAGTGCTTGTTTCGGGAATAGCCTCGATGATATCGACATAGATGTGGTTGCTGTCGCTGTTGATACCTCCTTTTTTCCATACGGAATCGGAGTAATCGATATGCCAGATCAGCATTCCGGAGGATTTTTGCCCCTTGTCCCAGTTTTTCTTTGTCCGGTATTCCAATAAGAACATTTCGTCCGGATTTTTGGGATTAGTGACGCTGTAGGCTATGTTATCGTCCAGTTTGTCCAGCTTTACGGAGCCGGTCTCATTGAGTTCTGTCGGCGTGAACCATCCAAGCGACATTCTTTCGAACGCGGAATATAACGGAGGCGAACAGCATTGCGTGTTGTAGGAGTTGCTGGGGCAGTTGTAGTTTCCGCTTGCCATGATGTCCCAACTGCCCAATGGCTTGCGGGGATTTGTCTTTTTTGTATCGTACAGGTCGGGAAGGCCAAGGACATGGCCGAATTCATGTACGACCGTTCCGATTCCTTCTATGGAAGAGGTGGTACTGTCTTTCTTGTATGCCAAGCCGCTTATTTCGTTAGCGCAGGCATATCGGTTCATATAAAGGTTGTCTGTTAGTTTTACCCCGTTTTTCGGATTCCCTATATTGCCGATATTCCCTGCATGGGGCCAAATGGCGTCTTTGTTTCCAGAATTGGCAGCACCGACACCTGCAAAAATCATAAAAAGGAAGTCGACAAATCCGTCTTTGTCCTTGTCGTACATCGAAAAATCAATTCCGCCTCGCTTGACGAGCGTATCCAATGCTTCTTGAATGGCTTTCTTTGCGCCTTTGTTTCCGGTCAGGTTTTTCCCATAAGATTCCCTGCTCCCAGGAACCGTCACGGGGCCATAAACGTCAAATGTCGGGGTGAATTTCCCCATGGAATTCTGTATAAAATAATCCCTTACGCTGCCGCTGTGTGCAAATTCGCTGAACCCTTCCTTGTTCATGAAATCCGTGTATAGCTTCTGGGGGTTCGAACTTTTGAACTTGACATCGGAAAATTGTACAAGCAATATTATTCCACGGAGTTCGCCCAATGTAAGGTTGTATTTTGGAGTGGGCAGACGTTGTATTTTGGGTGAAACGAATTTAGGAATTTCGTAGTCGAGAACTTCTTCCGTTGGGGCGTTGTCTATCATTTTTTGATAAATAGCTTCCGGGTCGAGTTCCGTTAAAAAATCAATTTCCGAAGGACTGCGGCTTTGCGCATTGTGAGCGTAGATGCCCGAGGATTCTCCAATCGCATTGGCGTAGGCGTAGTAGCCTAGCGCATCCTTTTGCAGAATATATCCGTCTGCGGTTTCCAGTACATGAAAATGTTCATCGCCTACGTAACGCACTTCGATGGAACTTCCATCGGGCTGTTTCAAGAAAAATGTTTCATTGCTTGCGGGAACTGCAAAACTGTATGCCGCCAATGTTAGCGATGTCAATATAATAATTGAAAAAAATCTCACATCCACCTCCTTACATTCAATGAATAAGTATAACTTTTTTTTCAAGGAGGAAACAAAAAATTAAAACTTTTTTTTTGATTATTTGGTTGCGGATGAATCTATTATACATCGGACGGAATAAACCTCTGTTTTTACTTTGTCTGTTATGAAAACTCCTTTGTTTTTGCCGGAAAGACGATGGCAAAAATTTTTTTCATTATCCGATAATTCGCTTTTGCTTATCAAGTCTGTATTATAACTATACGCGCAGATTCCGTATTATAACTATACGCGTCGAATCCATGTTACAATTATACGGATAGTTTGTATTATAATTATACGAGAATTCAAAAAAATTGTTCTGCTGCCAATATCGAGCCTGTCATTTGCTGATTTGAATCCGTTGCAAAATTATTCTCAAGGCTTGGCAATATTTTTTGTTTGTTCCGATGAAAATAATGTACTTGTTACAAATAAACTGGAGAAGTTTCGTTGCATTGATTGTTTGACGATTTTATTTTGCTTGCAGTGCAGTCCATGGGAATACTGCTGAGTTCTCCTTGCTGCAGGAGGCGCGGTGGAATGCTGAAATTCCTGTAAAAGAGCAAATGCCTTTTTTTAGCATGAATCGTCTTTTGAATCTGTTACATCTGTCACTTTATTTCGTTTAATTTCTATTTTTATTTTCATGTCAGACGTCCGAAAAAACACTCGCCCGAACAATAACCGTTTTCGCCCGAATCGCAATAACGTCCGTCGTGAAAATTCAAAGGCCGAATACTTTACGCTCCGCATCGAAAAAATGGTGCAGGGCGGTGAGGGCATGACGCATCTTGAAGATGGTCGCGTATGCTTTGTTGCGGGAGCGCTGCCGGGTGAACTTTGCAAGGTGCGCCTCACGTTCCAGAAAAAGGATTTTACCAAAGGGCGCGTTGTAGAAGTTCTAGAGGCAAACGCAGATCGTGTTATGCCTCGTTGTCCTCATTATGGCAAGTGTGGCGGTTGTAGCTTGCAACATCTCGCATCCGCGAAACAAGCGGAATACCTGGAGAACGTCGAACGTGAAAATTTCAAGCGTCTCGCTCATGCAGATTTGCCCACAGATTTTTTCATCCATACGGGGAGTGCCTGGGGTTATCGAAACCGTGCGCGTGTTGTGTGCCGCAAGTTGCCTGATGGCCGCTGCACTTTTGGGTTCCGTGGCGAAGAAAGTAATGAGATTGTCCCGTTCAAAAATTGCCTTGTGTTGACGGAAGGCTTGAATGCATTTTTGCAAGGCCCAGCCTCGGCGCTTCTTGCGAACAGTCGCCGTGATATTGATGTGAACTTGTTCGATAACGGAATGGGTGAAATCTCGTTGTACTACCAGGGAATGAGCAAGTCCGAATTCGATGCGCACGCCGTGAGCCATGTCGAAATTGCAGGCCGCAAAATCGAAGCCGATGCTTCCGTTTTTTTTCAAAGCAATTTGGGGCTTTTGCCTGAGCTCGTGGAATCGGTCCGCAATGCCGTTGATGAAGGCCTTGCCAGTGGAAAATCTACAGACGATTGGTTGATTGATTTGTTCAGCGGTGTAGGTTTCTTTGCTTGTATTTTACAAGATAAATTTAAAAGGATTACGACCGTCGAACGTGAAGAAGGCTGCCTCAAACACGCTCGTGTTAATCTAGACAAAAGAACGCTTGCAGGCTCGCTACAGACGACAAATGCAAAAGACGAGAGAATTATTGAAAATGTCTCGGCGCCTGCGGAAGACTGGCTCCTCGAAAATGTTGTCGATATCCCGGCGACCCTTGTCGTTGATCCGCCGCGAACGGGGCTGCCCAAAGAAGCACTTACGGCTATTGTTAAAAGCTCTGTCAACCGCCTGATTTATGTTTCTTGCGACCCGGTAACGCTTGCACGTGACTTTGCCAAGTTCTCCGAAGCCGGATTCAACCTTTCCCATGCAGAAGGGTTCGCTTTTTACCCCCAAACGCCTCATCTTGAGATGATGTTTGTACTTGACAGATAGTTTTTTGCTAATTTAAAAAAGTACTGTTGGGATTAAAAGAGAGGGATCCAATGAATAAAAAACAAAAAGTCGTTATATTCGCAACTCTCGCCTTGGGTGCACTGTTTGCGGGGTGCTCAAAACCAGATCCAGTAATCGCCTGTGGCCGTGAATGGAACCCGGCTGTGGGTTATGTCGCTGACACCGGTAGTGTCTTCAGGATGGCTGATGAACTCATCATCCAGATTCGCTATGGTACGGGTTTTGATTTCAACAAGTTAAAGATTGCCTTCTATGAGGGTACGCTTGAAAACAAGGGTGCAGAAATCTGGAAACACGAAGCTCGTGTCAATGATAAGCTGGATGCCTATACTCTTGAAGGCAGGTCTCGCCGTGGAGGATACGCCACCGCTCGCGAAATGACGAAACTCAAGGCACCTGGAACCGTGGTGATTGAAGTCTCGTCCGAGAACGGCCTGATTGCTACGAAACAATTGTCTATTGTCAATCAATAATTGGTTAATTTGATGAATAAAATAAAATTCTTGAGTGGAATGTGTCTTGCTGCAATGCTTAGCGCTTGTAGCGAATCCGAAGTGTCTGTTGACTATAAGTTAAACGAACCTGTCACTTTGGAAATGTATGTCGAAAGCTACTATGCAACGTTGGACTTGAAGGGTGATGAAAAAATGGGGACGATTACGGCAACGTATGCGGACTTGAATTACTCCTCCAAGGGCGATACGACGTTTGTCAAGCGTAACTATGTCATCGACAAGTCCCGCGGATATCTCAAGAATTTTATGCCGACAGAACTCGCTTGGCGCATCAAGGAAGTGGACTTGGCGGCAGTCGATCGAAATGTGACTAGCCTTGTGGGAATTGACGATGGCTACGATACATTACTTGCGCATATCCCGATGCCGAGCCGTTGGCGTCAGCAACTCTTGAATCCCGAGTACAAGCCGCATCTCAAGCGTTTGGAAAAGCATCGCTGGGAGATGGACCATTTGCTCAAGGGTGTGGTTCCTGTCAGGGGTAACGTGACGGAACTCCTCAAGCAGCAAGGGCGCCTGAATTTTGCGCTTATCCAGGTGGACTCCGTGGTGACGAAGGGCTTCCAAAATCGCGACCACCGCAAGTGCCTGGATTACGTTGTCTACTTGCATGAAAGCGAAAGTTTCCCGTATTATATCTGGGAACAACATGTGGGCAGCAAGATTGTTCCAGAAAAGTTTAAGGCTTATACGGCAGGACACAAGGGCGAGTACCGTACCGAGTTCGAAGTCATGATTGAACCTGAGACTGGCATTCCGTGTCAGGAGCGCGAAGTCAAGATCGGAACGCACACGATGATACATCCCGAAACAAAGGATACGGTTTCGTTTACAAGCCATGTCACGCACGAACGGCTTTACAATATCAAGCGTGAAGTTCCTGAAGCCGCAGAGTAATTGGCTATGTCATGCCGGCTGTGCGCCGGCTTTCTATTTGCGGTAATGTCGTGGAACTCTGTTCTCTTTGACAGCTTACGGCTCTGCTGTTTAGTTGTCATGAACCGCGAATGGAGATTGCGTTTTTTTGCTAAAAAATTTGTATTTTGAATTCCATGAAATTATCCCATTTCTTGCTTTTTCCTGTCGCGATGAATTTTATCGCTTGTGCTACACATGTGTCTTCGCAACAGACGATGGCCGATGACCGCAATCTTGTCTATGAAGATACATACAAAGCGTATCGTGAAGCCGAAGAAAAGTATTTGAATCTTTTGTTCAATATCGAACGTATGCCCGAAGAAGAAGAACTTTGGGTGATGAAACGTGAACGCATGTTGGAACTCATGCAACTCAAGGAGCTGATGTTGAACGCGCGCCAAGAACTCGATGGCGCCATTCAGGAATGGGAACGTCACTTGCTTGATGTCCAGGCGGAAGTGAAATCGCGGGACATCAAGAAACTCAACCCGAACTTCAAGGGTATTGATGCGCAGCGCACAAGCCCTGGGCAGCTTCTTCCCGGTGAAGCCAAGACGACAAAAAGCTTTAACTACTAAAGTTTTTCAAACGGGCGGCGTTCTAGCGCCGCTTATTTGTTTATGGAGCTATTGCAGGTTTTAGATCACAAGGCGTCGATGATGTGAATGTTGTTTGTCTTAGATCTTGATTCTGATCTTCTTTTGTTTGTATATGGACTGTCCACCGTTGCAGATGTAAGCGACTGTACAGACAATGAAGAATGCTGGAAGACAGTTGAAGCCGAAAATTTCTCCGGCGATGAGGATGGGCGCCCAGAGAGTATTGCTTGCACTTGCGAAAACGGCCGCAAAGCCGAGCGCTGCGGCGAGGGCGACTGGCATACCGAACATACTCGCAATGAAAATTCCGAATGTAGCCCCGATGGCGAAAAGCGGGGTGACGACTCCGCCAATGAAACCGGCAGAGAGCGTGAGGATTGTGAGGATGAATTTTAGAATCCAGTCGTACCCGTGGATTCCTGAGGCTATTCCAGCCATGTCACCAACAGTACCTGCTGTATTGTTCAAACCAAAACTCAGGTCAAGTAAGTTTGTTCCAAGTCCGGCATAGCGTCCCTGGAAAAATACGAGAAATAAAGCGCTTAGGCCAACGCCCATAATAGCGATCCGTTTTATGTTGCTTGGAATTTTCTTGGCGAAAAAATTTTGCGAGAGTCCGAGGAGCTTTGCAAAACCGCCACCTACAATTCCGAAGAGTACACCCATCAGCGCGAGTTTTACGAGAAATTTTCCGTCAATAGCGCCTTCGTTTGTGAAAATACTTGCTGAAAATCCGCTCGCGTCAAGGAGCGTGCTTAAATCTACATTGAACTTATGAAAACCGAGCATGCAAGAAACTTTGCTGGCTGTGAATGCGGCCGCAGCTGCGGGAAGGAGCGCGGCAAGTTCGAAGTGTCCGACGAGAAGCGCTTCCAATGCAAAGGCGGTTGCTGCCATCGGAGTTTGAAAAATTCCGGCGAAGCCTGCTGCAATGCCTGTCACGAGCATGATGTGCGCTGCATTTTCAAAAGGTAATTTTTTGCTTATGTTGTACGAAAGAGCGGAGCCGATTTGCATGGCCGCGCCCTCACGACCAGTACTTCCGCCAAAGAGTTGCGTAAGCCAGGTGCTCACTGCAGCCATGGGAATTGCGACTAATGGAAAGTCGTTTTCTTTGTTGAGCCCAACGGCGAAGACTTGGTCCATGCCGCGTTCTGTCCAGCGTCCCCATTTCTTGTAGGCGAAAACAATGAGGGCTCCGCCTAATGCCAGTGCGGGAATGAAGTAAAGCGGGTTTGCGTCGCGGATTGCAGATAGTCTGTCGCTGATATCGCCGAAACATGCGGTGAGCGCACCGATGATTGCTCCGAGTGTGACACCCATCACTACGAATGTCGGTGTTGCAAACCACTTGAGTAACTTTTCTTTAACGCGGGCTTTTGCCATTTTCATCATCTGTTCTTTCATTTCGGGGCTGAATTGATTGAACTGTTGGCTTGCTTTACTAAAATCATTGAAATTCATGGGTGTCCTTTTGCAATGAATTTTTTTTCGCGACAAAAATAGTAAAAAGAAAATGCGGGTGTTTGTGATAACGGGCGTGATAAAAAAGTTTAATGTAAGCACAAAATGGAACGTCTCGTTCCACTTTGTAGCGTGTTGTCAATGGCTCAATTCTTTTACAGCGCATATATAAAAAAAGGGTGTTTTGGAGAACGACTCGATGTATAATTAAGCAAGGATTGGATTGGTGTATCGCTCAAAATGTATCGCTCAATATCTAAGGGAATAGATATGAAAAAAATCGTTTCAAGTGTAGCGCTATGTGGGATTGGTTTTGGATTGATGCTCTCCGCTTGCGGGGACTCGAACGATTCGAATTTAAGCCCGATGGGGCCACACTATGGTGAAGTTAGTTCTGATGCTAATAGTGGTTATCAAAATGGGCTTTCGAGTTCGGACGGCTTTTTACCGGGACAGTCTTCTGGCGCAGTGGGTTTATCTTCTGCGGGGATTCCGGGTGGTTCCGCAGGATCTTCTTCGGTGATTCCGTCTTCTTCGGGCAACGTGATTGCGGGCTCTTCGAGTTCTTTTGCTGTTCCGCAGAGTTCTAGCGTTCAGGAAGTTATTCCCCATTTCCAGGGCAATAGTCCTGTCTTCTTCTCTGAAATTTCACCGACGAATGCAAACTTCAAGGACAATGACGGCAACGATCCGGGATGGGTTGAATTTTACAACTCGTCTGATGCTCCTGTAAGTTTGAAAGGCTTTTCTCTTACGGATGATTTGACAAATCCGCGTCGTTGGGTTTTTGGCAATGCTACAGTTCCTGCCAAAAGTTACATGATCGTGTTCCTTTCGGGCAAGAATTATGCCGATTACGTTTTGCCTTCGGATTCGCTAAATATGATGGGCTCGGATTGCAACTCTGAATCTGCAGCAGGCAGCGGCGGCTTCAATTTCCCCGGCATGGGCGGCGATTGGGGCGGCGGCATGGGCGGTGCTGGTATGGGCGGCGACTGGGGCGGCGGCATGGGCGGTGCTGGCGGAAATACTTCCGGCAACAATGTTGAAAATTTGCAGGGCAAGTCTTCGCTTTGCTATAACGAAGGCGGTGCAAATCAAGTTGGCGCTGTGATGAAGGTCGCTCAGGGTGGCTCTTATTCACGCGTGGTGGTCAAAACCGGTAATGCGTCGAAGCTCGGCAAGGTCAACCAGCTCGTGGTCCGTGGGTTTATTACCAAGAATCATAAGATTCGCGTGAACTTTAAGGAAGGCGATTCGCTTAGCAAGTGGAGCGGCAAAAACCTCCGCGGTACGGGCGATGCGTCGTCGGTGTACTACATTCGTCTAGACGAAAATGCAAAAGATCTTAATAAGAATAAAGTAACGGCTACAACTTTTGCGACCGAAACTCAAGGTAGCGAAACTACGACCATCCAGATTACATCGTACATTGCGCGTAATCGTGGACATGAACCGCATGCTTCGTTCAAGATCAATAAGGATGGCGGTTCGTTGTACTTTGTGAATGCCGAAAATGCAATTCTCGACTCTGTGCGCTTTGGCGCTGTGCCGACGGGTACATCATGGTCGCGTGATGGTGCTGGCAAGTGGGGCTTTGCTTCGCCATCGCCTTATGGCAATACGCTTGGCGAAGTGTTTGCAGAACAGGTGCAAGTTGCCGAAGTGAATATTCCGCCTTCCGGATTCTATTCCTCTGCGGTGACGGCTACGTTCCCGACAGGCACGCGTTGCGAACGGGGCGGTGCCGAACCTACGGCTAATTCTCCGGTAGTACAAACTACATTGACGATTAGCTCAACAACGGTTTTGCGTTGCCGTGCTTATGTCGGCGGCTCTTACCCGAGCGAAGAAATTATCCGTACTTATGTCTTTGAACAGCAACCTTCGTTGGCATCGATTTTTGTGACTACCGATTCGCTTTCAATGTTCAGCGCCGATTCCGGACTTTACATGACGGGCAATGGCGCTGCCATGATGGATCCGAAGAAGGGGGCAAACTTCTGGAGCAACCGCGAACTTCCAGTTTATGTGGAAATGTTTGAACCCGGTAAGCCGAAAACGCCTGCTTTTGGAATCATGGGCGATTACAAAATTTCTGGACAGTATAGCCGTGCAAAACAAAAGAAATCGTTTACGGTGACCATGCGTGAAGAATATGGGGACAAGCGACTCAAATATACTTTGTTCCCGGATTATCCGGAACTCAAGAAATTCAAGGCTTTCACGCTCAGAAACTTTGGTAACAGCAGTGGCGAAGATTATGTACGTGATCGCTTGGGAACATCGATGACGGAAGGCCTTGGCGTCGATTACCAGCGTGGCCGCTATGTTATCGTGTATTACAATGGAAAGTATTATGGTATCCATGATTTGCGTGAACGCAACAACGAATACTATTACGAAACCAAGTACGGCTATGATCCAAACGATATTGATCTTGTTGCTACTACTTCGAACGGCACGAATGAAGCTGCGACGGGTTCTGCTTCTGATTACAGGGATATGATCAAGTGGCTGCAAAGTAACGAACTTAAATCTGATGCGAACTATAAGAAAATTGCAGACCAAATTGATATTGATAACTTTATCAATTATGCTCAGTCGCAGATGTTCTTGAATAACACGGACTGGCCGCACAACAACTTGAAAAAGTGGCGTGTCGCAAGCCAGAAAACGAAGTGGAAATGGTTCTTGTACGATACTGATTTCGGCTTTGGAGCCGCTTCCAATTCGTATAACGGAAATATGTTCAGCTATGTGACCAATGCTAGCGGTACTCAGGGCATGGGTATGTTTGGTGGCATGGGTGATTTTGGCGGCATGGGTGGAATGGGCGGCATGGGTGGAATGGGCGGCCAGCAACAGCAACCGACCAATGGTTCCATTTCGGAACATACGGTTCTCATGATCCGCTTGCTCGAAAATGAGTCGTTCAAGAATGCGTTTATTAATCGCTTTAGCGTGCTCTTGTCGATGAACTTCTCTGCGGATAGGCTCCTGAAGCGCATTAACGATTTGCAGTCTCAGATTGAACCTGAAATGACTCGCGATCAGCAATTCTGGAACTACAATTCGTCGAGCATGAGTAGCAACTTGGAAAAGGTGAAGAGCTTTGCTCAAAGCCGCCAGGCTACAATTCGTGAACAGATGGAATCGCATTTTTCGTTGGGCTCATCTGTCGAGATGACGCTTAGCTCGCAGGGCTCAGGAACGATTCTTGTGGACGGACTTGCTTTGGATCAGTCTTCGATGAGGTTGAAGTTCTACACGGGCGTGCCGGTAACGCTTACGGCTCAGGCTAATTCAGGAAGCACGTTCACAGGTTGGAGCGACGGCGTCACGGATATTACCCGCAAAGTCAATCCGGGCGAAGTCACATCGGTTACCGCTGTGTTTAGATAATAATTGGTGCTGTTTTCGCCAAAATGTGCTACTACAAAATGTGCTACTAAACGGAAAAAACAGGGTTTAGCAGCACGTTTTTTTTATGTTGTTTGTGCTAAAATGGCTAGGAAGATTGAAAACATGCTGCTAAATTGACCTAAATGGTGATTTTGTAGCATGTTTTTTGATTTTTTGCCCATGCTCATCATGCCGTGTACAAAAAATCCCGGCACAGTGGCCGGGATGACACTCGTCATGGTGCGCACAGTCCTGTCTGCGTATTTTATCTACGCATTTCGCTTGCGCTTCTATCCCAGCATTTCTGCAGTGCTGAGAGTCTTGAATTTCTTCTCTTTCAAAACGGCAAGAGCCTTTTCGGTATCGCTGAATCGCAGGATCATGATGTTCGTCCCTGCAGCGCATTCAGACGGATAGGCGTACATGTAATCAATCTGCAAGTCGCCGAGAACGTCGAGAAGGTCGGCGAGGCCGCCCACCTTGTCTGCGACAGGGCAGGCAACAACGTCGGTCACGGTGGCGCTGAGACCGGACTTGGCGAGAACTTCGACCGCTTTATCTGCTTCGTTCACGATAAGGCGGATAAGGCCGAATTCGCCGGAGTCGGCGAGCGTGAGGGACAAAAGGTTAATCCCGGCATCGGCAAGGGCTCGGCAGACGGCCTGGAGACGACCAGGGCGGTTCGAAACGAAAACGGAAACCTGTGGTATCTTCATAAAATTTCTCCTTGTATAAACGTTGCTAGGTAATAGGCGTTAGGGATTAGGCTTTAGGTGAACAATCGCGGCAGAGCCGCCCAATAGAGATGCACGAAGTGCATGATTCTTATTCCTAATACCTACAGCCTACAACCTGTAACCTAATTTAAATCTTCTTCCTGTTGTCGATAACTCTCTTTGCCTTGCCTTCGCTACGCGGCAAGGAATCCGGTTCGCAGAGCGTGACAATCACGGAAATGCCAAGAATCTGTTCGATGGAGTGCTTGAACTTCTTGGAGAGCTGTTCCATATCGCTCATGGAGTCGCTCACCATGTCGCGAGAAACTTCGACCTTGACTTCGAGCGTATCCATGTTGTTCTTGGTGTCGAGCACAATCTGGTAATGCGGCAAAGCCTTTTCGGCGCGGAGGAGTGCAGTTTCGATCTGGCTCGGGAATACGTTCACGCCACGCATGATGATCATGTCGTCGCTACGGCGGCCAATGCGGCGGATACGGCGGATGGTGCGGCCGCACTTGCACTTGGTCTTTTCGATAGCGGTGATGTCGCGAGTACGGTAGCGCAGAATCGGCATAGCGCGCTTGCTGAGCGTGCTGATGACGAGTTCGCCTTCTTCGCCGTCCGGGAGCGGTTCGAGAGTTTCCGGGTCCACGATTTCGGGGTAGAAGTGGTCTTCGAAAATGTGAATGCCGTCGCGGCATTCGCATTCGCAACCCACGCCCGGGCCTACAATTTCAGAAAGTCCGTAAATGTCGTAAGCCTTGATGCCCGTCTTTTCTTCGATGTAGTCGCGCATTCCGTCGCTCCACGGTTCTGCACCGAAGATACCGCGCTTCACGTTCAACTTGGAAATATCGACGCCCATCTTTTCGGCAACATCGATAATGCGGACAAAATAACTCGGAGTGCCACCGACTGCGGTCACGCCGAAGTCCTTCATGAGCATCACCTGGCGTTCGGTATTACCGCCGCTAATCGGGACGACCGTTGCGCCGAGGGCTTCGAAACCGCCGTGAATGCCAAGGCCGCCCGTAAAGAGGCCGTAGCCGTAGAAGTTCTGCACAATGTCCGTGCTGCGGAATCCGCAAGCGAGGAGGCCGCGTTTGACGACCTGGGCCCAGACGTCCATGTCTTCCTTGGTGTATCCGACGACAATCGGCTTACCGGTGGTGCCGGAGCTAGCATGCAGACGCACGACTTCGCTCATGTCCACTGCAAAAAGACCGTACGGATAAGTGTCGCGCAAGTCCTTTTTCATGGAGAACGGAATCTTCACGATGTCCTTCAAGGTCTTGATGTCATCGGGAGTCACGCCCTTTTCGACCATGCGTTCGTGGAACAGCGGAACCTTTTCGTAGGCGAGCTTCACGGTTGCTCGCAAACGCTGCAACTGCAGTTCGCGCAATTTTTCTTCGGGCATAAAATCGAGTGCCATTTCGGGCAAGATCTTGTTTTCTTCGTCGTTCCAGGCTGTAGATCGCATAGTATCCTTCTAGGGAAGTGTTTGAAATTTTCGACATTAAATATAAATAATGTGTTTGTGTTGCGTTTAATTTAGTAGTGTTTCTTTTTCTTTGCGGAAATGCTAGGCTCGCCTTTTTCCATATATATGGGTTATGATTTCATCCCCGACTTGTTCTCTTTGTGCCTGTTCGGTGACGGGCATGACATGCTTTTGTAACACTTTCGAAAAGTGTAAAACCGGCTTTGTTAGAGCGTTGCAACCATGTCATCCTCCGTTTCGTCTGTCGTCAGATAGAGGAGAATGACGAATTGCAATGTTGCCGCCGCGTCATCCTTTGCTGAATGTTTATAAATCGGCTATGGGCCCTTTTTTAAAAATGTCCAGTGGGCGGGAAAGTGTAATTTTTGTATTTTTGGGCAGAAATTTAAATAAACTGCTTTTATAGGTAGGTCTATTCTGCGTTCCCGTTCGCTTTTATTCGTTCTTGCTATGGTCGGTCTGTCGAATGCCCAATTGTTGGACATGTCCCAGATTTCCGACAAATATATGGTTGAGAATAAGATCAACAAGATTCGTGTCGAAGGTACTCATCACATGGACGAGCGCTCCGTTCTTGGACGTGTCGGTATTCGCACGGGTCAGAGTTTTTCCCCGGCATCCCTTTCTGAAAAAGTCCAGAATTCGGTGAGCACGCTTTATGCGTCTGGACTTTTTGACGATGTGACCGCCTGGGTAGATTACGTTGGTGATGATGGTTCTTATGTGGACTTGGTGTTCAAGGTCAAGGAACTTCCGGCTCTCGATACTGCTATTCTGGATGGTTGCGATGAAGTTTCCGAAGACGACCTCCGTTTGAAAATCCACATGATTCCAGGACAGGTTTATAGCAAGGCGCAACTTGAACGTACGCGCCAGGCCATGCTCGATCACTACCGCTCCGAAGGATTCCTTCTTGCCGAAGTGGGCTACCGCGAAGAACCCGTGGACGAATACCAGAACAAGGTGACCTTTGTGATTCGCGAAGGCTCCAAGGTGCGTATTCGCGGTGTTGAAGTGAAAGGCAATGACCATGTGCCGGTCGAAGAGATTACGGAACACATGCTCTCGAAAGAAAACCAGTGGTGGGGCGGTGGTGAATTCAAGGAAAACGTTTTCGAAGCCGACCGCGATACGGTGCTGAACGTGTTCCGCCATTTTGGTTTCTTGGATGCGGAACTGAAGGACTATCACGCGGAATACTTGCCGGATTCCACATGCTTGTTCTACCTTGGACGCATGGTGCCGGTCGGAGAACGCTTGGCTCCGCTTTATACGCAGTTGAATGACGCTATTGCCGATTCGTCTAACCCGCTTTACAAGATTGCCGGCAAGCCGACGATGGAAGTGACCCATTATTACAGGAACATGCGCAAGGCCGGAGACAAGAATCCGGTGACAAGGCGCTTGCCGCAAGTCAAGGACGAAGAAGGTGCCTGGAAACTTTTGAACGACATCATCCGCTACGAAAGCTCCCGCAAACAGTGGCTTAGTTTGGTCGATGGCAAGAAGTGGAATAATCCGAAGATTGATTCGCTTCTCAAAATCAAGAAGCGCTCTGCTTTCGAAAGCAAGCTCCTCGTGCGTTACATGATCGAAGACATGATTCCGGCACTCAACAAGTACGATAACATAAAGACTTCTAGCGATATTATTGTGCATATCGACGTGGCCGAAGGTCGTCGCTACTACATGGGCGGGCTCCACTTTACCGGGAACGAAGTCCAAAGCGATGCCATGCTCGGCTATGTGTTCCGTCTTGATAGCGGTGCCGTGTTCGACCAGTACCTTTACGAAGCATCTCGCAAGGCGTTGCTTGATTCCTATCGCGAAGACGGTTACCTCTTTGCCCAGTTCGATGAAGAGAGAACGTTCGAAAACGATTCTATCGTGAACCTCGCCTACAAGATGAACGAAGGCTTGCCGGCGCAGATCCACAAAGTCCATGTGCGTGGCAACACCAAGACGAACGAAAAGGTCATCCGTCGCGAAGTGCGCTTGTACCCAGGCGATACATATCGTCAGTCGGCCTTGGAACGTAGCTTCCGCGACATTATGCAGCTCAACTATTTCGACATGGTTGTTCCTGATATTAAGGTCGTGGGCGAACAGGAAGTGGACCTCGATTTTGCCGTGCAAGAAAAACAGGCCGGTACGGGACAGTTCAGCCTTGGCGTTTCTTATAGCGAAAGCGATGGCTTTGTCGGTACGGCTAGCGTTTCTATCCCGAACTGCTGTATGGGCGATGGTCAGCAGGCATCCTTGAATCTCGAATACGGTGCCGACAAGAAGAGTGCAACGATCAGCTTTACGGAACCGTGGCTCCTCGACAAGCCAATCACGCTTGGTGCAAGCCTCAGCTATTCCTGGTGGAACATGGACGATTACGATGATCCGGACGTTACGCGTTATGGCGGAAGCATCTTTGTGGGTAAGCGTCTCAAGTGGCCGGACGACTACTTCTACGGTCAAGTGGGGTACGGCTGGCTCATGAACGACCAGGGACCGAACATCGACAAGAGCTACGTGGTCTATACGGGTATCGAATCGGCGTTCAACTTCCGCATCCAGCGTGACGACAAGAACTTGCCGCAGTTCCCGACCGAAGGCTCTCGTTACGTCCTTGATGTGCAGTGGGCGAATGCCGCCTTTGGCAGTGACTTCGAATTCGTTAAGGCGGACCTCACTATCAAGTGGTGGTTCCCGCTCTTCCGTGACCGTCTCTCTATAGCCCTTACAAACGAATATGGCGTTATCTTTGGTGATAAATTGCAACATCGTACGTTGTATAGAATGGGTGGCGTGCTCGGTTACGATGGTACGCTACGTGGGTATGGTTCCGGTTCTATTGGTTACAGCCGCTTGGGCCGCAGCTACCAGTATATCGGTGCTGAACTCCAACTTGGCCTTGTGCCGCAGACATTCTACCTTTTGCCGTTCTTCTTTGACGCCGGTAACGTGTTCGGTGATCGCATCAACCTGAATGATCGAATCGACAAGCCGAGGAAGAACCCGCTCAGTGAATGGGATCCGACCACACTCAAGAAGGATATTGGTTTTGGTTTCCGCGTTGTGGTCCCGATGCTTGGCATTATCGGATTTGACTTTGCATGGCCGCTCGACCCAGGTGAACTCTCCAATGGTACGTCGTACTCCAAGGTGGGCGATATGGAATTCAACTTTGTCATTGGTCAGTCATTCTAGTCTGACGAAGGAGCTCTATGATTCGCAAGTTGATAGTTTTGATTTCGGTGGTCTTTGCCTGCGCAAGCTTTGCCGAAGACGGTCTTCGCATTGCCCATGTGGATTCGAAGATAATCTTTGACGGGTACAAAGGTACCAGGAAGGCTCAAGAAGAATATGACCGCCAGGTGGCAAAGTGGGAGCAGCAAGCGAACCTTTTACAAAAGGAACTCGCTGCCATCAAGGAAAAACTAGATAAGCAAGTCCTGATGCTTTCAGACGAAAAGAAGCGCGAACTTGAAGCCGAGTACAACAAGAAGGATACCGAACTCAAGTCGTTCATCGACCGTGTTTATGGCCGCAACGGCGAGCTCATCACCGAAAACGAAAAAGTGAGCGCGCCGATTATCCAGCTTATTCGCAAGGCGGTAAATGAAATCGCGTTGCAGGAAGGCTACGACATGGTCATTGACCGTGCAACCGGCGCCGTGCTGTTTTGGAAAAAAGAAAACGACCTTACGAACAAGGTGCTGAACTATTTGAATAATAGATAGTTTGTAGTTGGTAGAACTTAGAGCTTAGAACTTAGAATGGAGTTGCTAGTTCTAAGTTACTAGTTACTAGAGGTGTCGCAGCATTCGCTTTTTCACGTCATTACGAGTGTAGCGAAGCTATCTAATCATTTTGCCTTTCTCGGTGCCGTCATCCTGACGCCGAAGCGAAGACAACTCAGAAGGCGAGTATGCCCCAAGGCGAAAATGCCTTAAGGCGAGAGATGCAAGATTGCTTGCTATCTTATATCCGAGCCAATAGCATGATGCGAAGCATCAATGCCGCAGTTGTGCTTGCACAAATATGGCTGAGCCGTTTAGCAAAACGCGAAGCGTCAATGTTGCGACCACGGTCATCCTCCGCTAGGATACTCCCTTCAAGGCGAACGTCGCAGCCGCGGTCATCCTCCGTTAGGAGGATCCATACAATTCTAATCGCTCTTGTATGAACATGACTGAGCCAAAGAGTTGGGGCGTAACCCCATCCAGTTAAATTTTATGTATCTCGCAGTTCTGAAAGCTGCGGGATTTTTTTATTGCCTCATGTAATCGCAGATGGCATCTACGAATTGCTGCCCGAACTTTCGGATTTTCATTTCGCCAAAGCCGAATACATCTTGCAGTTCGTTTATGGAAATGGGCGCCTTGTAGGCGAGGTCTTTTAGCGTACGGTCGGAGAGCACAACGTAGGCGGGCCAGTTGTTTTCATCGGCGATTTGTCTGCGGACTTTTCGCAGAGCTTCGAATAGGGAATTGTCTTCCGCATCGTCGGCTGTGCGCGTAAATGTTGTGCGCGTGTTGCCTGCGCGATTGAATGATGCTCGATCGAATGATGCGCGACCGAATGATGTGCGACCGCTTCTCGGTTTTGCGTCTTCTTTTGCTTCTGCTTTTGCGGCGATGGCGAGTTCTGCCGTTTTCTTTCCGAAAAGGACTTCGTTACCGCTCTTGGTTATTTTAAGGTGGTTGTTTTCGTTGTAAGCGATTTCGATGTAGCCGAGTTGCAACATCTGCAAAAGGTAATCGTGCCAGTGCTTGAGCGTTGTCTTGCTGCCGACACCGAACGTTTTGAGCTTGTCGTAACCCTTCTGGATAATTTCGTCGCTGAGTGTTCCCTTGAGGATGTCGGCGGTCGTTGAAAAGCCGATATGCTCGCCAGTGCGCTTAATGGCAGAAAGTGCTTTTTGCACGAGAATCGTGCCGTTGAAACGCTGTGGCGGGTGTTTGCAGATATCGCAATTCCCGCAGTTGCTGCTGTTGTTTTCGCCAAAGTAATTGAGCAAAATGCGACGACGACAAACTTGCGATTCGGCGTATTCCTGCATGCGGTCAAGCTTCTCGGAGTTGATATCTCGTTGACCGCTTTCGTTTACAAATTTGCGGAGCGTGATGATGTCTTGGAAATTGTAGAATAGCACCGTTTCGGAGGGGAGGCCGTCGCGGCCCGCGCGTCCGATCTCTTGATAAAAGCTCTCGATGCTCTTGGGGAGATTGTAATGGATAACGTAACGGACATTGCTCTTGTCGATGCCCATGCCGAATGCGATTGTCGCACACACGACATCGATATTGTCGTTGATGAAATCCTCTTGTACGTTGTTGCGCTCTTCGGCGGTTAGCCCCGCATGATACGCCTTTGCATAAACGCCTGCGTTGATGAGGTCTGCGGCGACCTTCTCGGTATTCTTGCGCGAAAGGCAATAGATGATTCCCGATTCGTGCTTGTGCTTTGAAATGATGGACAAAATCGCCTTCAGTTTTTCAGAAGCGGAATAACCGCGCCGCACATCGAGACTCAGATTCGGGCGGTCGAACGAGCTCACGAAAAGTTTAAAGTCACGCAAGTTCAGTTGCCGGACGATATCTTCTTTTGTGAGTTTATCTGCCGTAGCTGTCAGCGCCATGATTGTTGTGCTTGGGAACGCTTGGTGTAATCCGCCGAGCTGCGTGTATTCTGGACGGAAATCGTGCCCCCATTGCGAAATGCAATGAGCCTCGTCGATAGCGAACAGCGAAACGCTCAAGTGCTGTTGCATCCACGGGATTTCTCGCTGCAAACGCTCCGGCGAAATGTAGAGAATCTTGGTTTGGCCCGCTTTGCAACGCTCCCGGATGGCCGCGTTTTCACCTTCTTCGTTGTTGCTGTTCAGCGCATCAGCCCCGATGCCGTTTGCGTTTAGCGCATCCACCTGGTCTTTCATCAGTGAAATCAACGGCGAAATGACCACCGTGATGCCCTTGAACATCAAGGCTGGAATCTGGTAGCAAATGGACTTTCCGCCACCAGTGGGCATCAGCACAAGCGCATCTTTCCGCGACACAACATGCTCGATGATTTCCTCTTGCATGGGGCGGAACGCATCGTAGCCGAAAACTGATTTTAAAATTTCGTGAGCGGTGGGCATTATACTTAGATGATTAATTTTTCTTTTAAATTTTTTTCTTCTTCGCGCATCGCAGCCCGAAACTCTTCAAAGCTCCCGTTTGTTTCGGGAACTGTAAATGGCATAATGGTCAGCTTGATTGAATCGTCGTTATAAAGCGTCAAACTTGATGTTCGATGTGTCTCGTTGAATTTTACGGGATGGATCAAGAATCCCTGATTTGATTTAAATCTAAACAGATAGGCTAGCATTTGGAACGCATCATTGCGACCCAAGCCACCGTTTAGTTGCTTATACTTGGCGTCGATAATTGCTGTTGCTGAATCTACGTGGCGTTTTGTCGTGTTGCAACCTATCATAAAATCGGGGAAAACCCAGCGTCGATTTTGATGGTCGTCATTCTTGAACAGATATTGAGCCCCTTTGCCTGTTCTATTGTTGGGGTGGCGCAATTTCTCCTTGAATTGTTCTTCTAGCACGATATTCAAGTATTCTTCCCAAAGACTCGCTCCGTCAAATAAAATTCCGTTTATTTGATGTTCTGAATTTTCGCTATAGCTTAATTTTTTATGCATCAAAATGGCGAGGCATAACTTGCGTAGCGGTTCGTATGCGGTATAATAAGGATGTGTTATTGGGCGAAGATTTTTTGAGATGATTTGCTGACGGGCGCTTCTATGATAACTTGATGTGGCTTGTTCGATGGTCTTTACATTATTGAATGTTTCGGAATAAACATCACCGCTTAAAATTGACTTTCCACAAGAGAGCAAACGGATGTATTCAATTGTGTGGCGTACTAGCTGAGTGATGTTGTTGTCCGTAGTGTATTCTCGAGTGTGATATGCCACTTTTCCGTTGAATGGAATGTTGTGCCGGATATGGCGCGAAACATCGATTGGTCCGCGGACATTTGCATCGTTGTATTCTCGAGTTACGTATGCTCGATAAACGCCTTGTTTTAAAGCGTTGTTCAAGTAACCGGGGAACAGATAATACAAAAAATCAAAGAAAGAATCTTCGCCCGCATCGGTTCGTGGCGTGTAGGCTACATTACAAATCTTTTGCAACATGTAGTGCAAAAAGTAATTCTTGCCGTTTAGATCAAAACGCGAAGTAATATTGATTCGGATGTCGTTCTTGAGGCTGATAAAGCCCATTATATTGCCTGTAGAAATCCTCGGCGTTGTTTCGTCTGAATAATCTACATTGAAAATAGCATCGTTATCTTTTAAATCTAATTCCTTTGAAAAGGGAGGATAGATGATGAATCTGAATTTTTCACTGGCTAACGATTTTAAATCTTTTCCGGCAATGCTGTCTAAAGCTCTTCGAATGTTTTCGAGAGGCGCGTCAAGAGAGAGTTCTTGATTTGGTGTATTGTCTTTTAGGGTGATCAACTTCACGATTAATCTTCGATTGGTTCGTCAGAAGAATCTTTTGGGTCTTCGTTCATGGAATATGCTTTTTCCAATTTTTTGAATTTTTCGCCACTTTCGTCAATGCCGCGTAAATATTCGCGGACAACGCCTTCAATATGGTAATCCCAAAGCTGTTGGAATCGTTGATTGGTATCACCGCTGTAGTTTTTGAGTTTTAAGAAATAAGCAGGGCCGATATCGTATGCTGAAGAAAGTCCTTCTGTTTGTTCAATTGCTGTATTCAAAGATTGCATTCTGCTAATAGCTTCATCAGCGTATTCTGCAATACCATTTTC
Source organism: Fibrobacter succinogenes (assembly GCA_902762795.1). Classification (GTDB taxonomy): domain Bacteria; phylum Fibrobacterota; class Fibrobacteria; order Fibrobacterales; family Fibrobacteraceae; genus Fibrobacter; species Fibrobacter succinogenes_E. The sequence continues at coordinate 146,447 of CACWPM010000009.1, forward strand.
AAGGTCTTTCAGTATTTCAATGCGGTCATCAGCCTTGATTTCTTTGAATGCGAATCTACGACGCATTGCAAAATCCATGCTTTCGACGCTGCGATCAATGTCGTTCATTGTACCGATGATATACACGTTTTCGGGGACGAAGAAACCTTCTGTAAACGTATCGTCGTCATCTACAAGATTTTGATACTGTGTCTTTATTTTTCCTTTCTTTCCACGATAACCTGGATCAATAGCGAAGAAAAGTTCTCCAAAAATCTTAGATATCTCACCACGATTGATTTCATCAATGATAAAAACAAAGTTTTTTCTGTTTATTTTTATTGCTTCAATATTTTCTTTTTTTATTCCATTGTATTTGGATACAAGCTGATTTATGGCCCAACGATATTGGATGTAATCTAAATGATTTGCTCCATTAATATATTTTTCTGCTATATCGTCAATTTCTTTTTGGGTCATTTTATCATGTGCTATCTGTTTGTCTTTTAATAAACTGAATAGAATTTTCAAGTATTCTTTTTTTGTATTTTTGTGCCTTCCCGATTTTGTGCTAAATACAATCTGCCCCTTACTAGACAAAGAAACTCTTAAATCTCCTTTTTCTGTTTTGTATGTTGAGATTACTTCATTATCAATATCATCTTGTAACTCTGCATAAATTTTTTCAAATATTTCATCATCTTTGGTTTCTTGAATGCTGCGATTACTGTCAGTTATATTTTTTATTGCTTTTTTACAGAACCGCTTAAATTCTCCATCTTTGAGTTCAAATCCATCGGCTTTGCCATTCTCCCCTTTGGCTGGTCGAAGTCCTTCTACAAAGTCTGTGTAGTCGTAGGATTGGTGGAATTGAACAAAGCCGATTTCTTCATCGGAACAGTCCATAGATTTAGCAATCTGTTTGGCTAAATATGTTTTACCGGTGCCCGGAGCGCCATGAAGAATGATATTGTGGTTTGCAAGTAAAAGATTTTTACAGGCCTCTGTTGTCTTGTCAATCATAGGTACAATCCCAGGCTTAATATAATTTCCAAAAATGGTTTTGATGGCATCGTTCCCATTAACTGGAAAGAGTGTTCCGAACCAACCTCCTTTATCCATTTTAGGACCCTTCCCATGGAATAGATTGTCGGTGTCTTTATTTATTTTTTCAAGGTTAACAATTCCATTTTCTTTATCTACAAAAGTAACTTTTGAAATTTGCCAAATGGTCAAATCATTAGTCCCGCCATAAGAATGAAATGCAAAGAAATCACCTTCTTTTATTTTTTTGATGTTGTCCCATGCTTGCTTTGCACCCTTGTTTGGGGATTCTTTGTCCCAACCAATTCGCCAGTATTCATTTTTTTGAAATTCTTCTAATTTACTTTCTTTTCCGTCTTGCCATTTAATTCCACCGGACCAAAAACTAATTTCATCAATCGGACGAGTCTTTTTCCATGCGTTGTAAGATAGAATGGGTATAGACTGGAGTTCTCCAGTATGGATTTTATCATTTAAAAAATCTAAAAGTTCATTATATTGCTGGGATTTCGGTTTCTTCTTATCTATTTGCCAAGAATATTTTTCTTTAAGATAGCTTGAGGTGTTATTGTCTAGTGGACATAATTCTTCTGGTCTTATCCAGAAAAAAGCCATAGTCAATTTAGCTAACGCAATACCATCTATCTTTAAAGCATTGTCAAAATCAGAATCGTCAAACTTAGATTGTTGAACGTCAAAAAATAGTTTCCATAATAAATCTATATCATCTTGCTTGATTGCATAAACAGAGTTGATGTTGTTTAAAATGGGAATTCCATCCCAATCAGCTGGAGCAGAACTCTGTAGCTCAAATTTATCTTTGAAGTATGTAGCGATTTCATTTCGCCGTTGAAATGTAGAACGGTTTAATAGGCCAAATACTGTAAATGGATCAATGTCGTTGATTTTTGAAAAAAGTTTATTTGTCAAATAATCACGGTATTTTTCACGAATACCTTTTATGATTTCAATAAGAGTTTGACGATTTTCTCTGTATTCACATAATTTGTGGGCGAGTTCCTTAAAAAAGGGAATCCACGTAAAATTATTTGTTGTTGGTATGTCAGACATATAAACCTCTCTATCTTAATTATACATTTTGTTGTTCGGTATGCGTTCAATTATTGCGAAAACAAACCTTGATTGGGGGTAAATGCCTATTCTTGCTTTTCCCATAGCTCTTTCAATCTCTTGAATGCGGCCTTGAACCAATTTGCGTCAAATTCGGCAATAGGGTCGTAAGCCCAATGATTGTAGTATCGCCACTGAGAATAGATGGCGTTGCCAAGAATTTGATAATCGTCAATTAGAGAGAAAACTCTTTCTAATTTTTCGTCTCCATATTTATTGAAAAAATCATTTCCGTATTTTTTATTGAAACTTTCGAAGCAATCCATGTTAAAACCTAAAACCTCGCAATCTTCTGGAAAACTTCTTGAATCAAGGAAACTGTGAATTTTTACTTTATCAGTTATAATTAAATCTATAAAATTGTCCCAACATTCGACAAAATCGTTTGGCTCTAATACATTTATTGGAACGTGATGGTAGTGAAAAATGTAATCAATCTTTTTGGCAAAATAGAGGACTTCTTTGCCGTCTTCTGTAAGCTCCATCATGTAGCCATGGCATTGCTTGCTTAGAAATTTGTAGTGTTGATAGCTCCCGTCATCGCATTCGCCAAATGTAGTTTCCTTTGGTAATTTTTGAATGTTTTCCCAATTATCGTGGATGAGTGCTTTAACTTTGTTTAACAGTGGTTTATGGGTTCCTTCCAATATATACATGCGAATGTGTTCTGGACAATCTTCATAAACAGAATAAATACGTCCATCAAAGTAAAGTAAATATCCTCTTGTGTGGCAAGGAAAACCGCCTTCGTCGATGTATTCAAAAACAGTCCTTCCCTTGGGCTTTTCAAAAAGAAGTTCCTCGTTTAAGCCGTATGCTTGTGCCAATTTCATTTTTTGCTCAAAGGAACAAAACCTGAATTCAGCAATGTAATGGGCTATGTTCGGAGCAAAACCGTAAGGATCCCATTTGCTGATATGGGCCGCGACAAAAGACAGAAACTCGTAGGCGTTTGCATTGGCTCGTTCACTAGCCAGTTTTTCTGCAGTCCATATTCGCCCTTTGTAATCCTTCTTATAGGGACATTCATCTTCGTTATTATAATATTGGCAGAAATTCTGTTTGTTTTGCATAAGCCTTCTTTTCGTTGAAGAATGCACCTTAGATAAATATATATTCGATTTAATGTCAATACCTGTCTTTATAACATTTCCCCTCAATCATAACATTTCAAAATGTTATAATCGCGGAAAAATGTTATAATTAGCGGCTTTAGCGCGGAATCGCAAAATTTCGGTTTATAACTTGTTGACCCGTTGAAATCGCGTGTTAGCTTTACTCCAAATACCACACGGTTTCGATCGTGTCGCCGGCCTCGATATCGTCGGGAGTGTAATCGATAGAGCTGTTTTTGTCGCCAAAGCCGCCGTCGCATATGGCCAGCCGTTCTTCGTGGTAGTTGATGTCGATGCTCCGCTTAGAGTAATCCGCGCTGATAATGCCGCCGAGCTTATGTCCCAATGTCGTTGCGATGACTTCGGCTTTTTCGCGAGCGTCTTTGACGGCGGATTCCAAAATTTGCAGTTTTACATCGTGGGTGTCTTTTTTGATGAATGCAATGTTCACTTCGAGTTCGGGCCATGCTTTGCCGAGTGCGGACATGACTTTGGAGGTGATGACGCTGTCTAGCGGCAATTCGATAGCGAGATTTTGGTGCAGTTTGAATCCGACGAAGACGAACTTTTCTTCTTTGCGCTTGTACTCCGTTTCTTTGGTTATAGAAAAGTTCGTGGTTTTGAGCGAATCTTTCGGAATATCTAAATTTTCGAGCGCTTCTTGCAGGTTTTTGTTCCCGATGGCGGCTTCGGCGTATGCCTTTTCGTACGTGTCATGCAGGGAATCCACTTCGAAAGAGAGTCTCGTGGTGTCGGGGGCGGTTTTGACGAATCCTGTGCCCATGACGCGGATAGTTTTCTGTTCCTGGTTCATAAAGACCTCCATTGGGTTGTTTTTTGTAAATATATGTTTCTTTAGTGTCATAAAATGACATTTTGTGTATGGCGCGTAGAAAAGATCTCCCAATCAAGTCGGGAATGACAGGTTTATTTGCGTTTTATTACCTTTTCTCGTATATCCCACCCACGGAGGTTCCTATGCCAAACATGCTCCCTGATCCGATGACTGTCCACCCGATTGCGGGCTACGACAAGGAAATTTACGTGAAGCCGACGATTAAAAATCCGCAGATTGTCGTGGGCGATTTCACTTACATTGCTGATAGCGATTTTGAGAGCCATGTAACGCATCTGTATCCGTGGAATGATGATAAGTTAATTATCGGAAAGTTCTGCCAAATTGCCGCGGGGGTGGAGTTCGTGATGAACGGGGCGAACCACCAGATGAATGCGGTTTCGACGTTCCCGTTCTACACGTTGCAAGGTTGGAATATGGCTGCCCCTGCGAAGGAAAATTTGCCGCTCAAGGGCGATACTGTTGTTGGAAACGATGTGTGGATTGGGCAGAATGCGGTGATTTTGCCGGGTGTGCATATTGGCGATGGGGCTGTCATCGGTGCGAATGCAGTCGTGGGGAGCGACGTGGAGCCTTACACGGTTGTGGCGGGGAATCCAGTGCAGTTTATACGCAATCGTTTCGACGAAGAGCTGACGGCGCTGATGCTTCAGTGGAAATGGTGGGACAAGTCCATCGAAGAAATCAATGCGCTGATTCCGATTCTCACGAATCCGGACTTGGCTTTTGTCAAGGCAAAAATCAAGGAATTCCTTGCGGAAGCATGAGGCGTATAGCTGTCTATTGGAGTAATGTCTATCTGTTTAGAATTGTATTATAGATTTTTTTGGGGGAATGGCTAGAATTGTATCGTGGGGTACATCCCGTTGTGTTTCATAAAAGGGTGTCTTGAAAATGAATATTTTTGATAAAGTAAGTGTATTTGATTTGAAAAAAGCAGGCTTAATAAATCTCGCTGTTGGCGGGATAAACGTGTTAATCCATATTTCCGTAATTGCGGGTTTGTTGCCCTATACATGGGTGAATGGCGGACGGACCGAAAATTTTGAAATGGCTTGTTCCGTTTCTTATTCAAGTATCGTGATGACCCTTATCGGTATGATTATAACGCTGTTTGCTGCAAAATTTATTCCCGTAAAATTCAATCGCTTTTGGGGAATTGCTTTTACGGTGCTTTTAATGGCGATGCTGCCGCTAGCTTTTGTGGGGGTTGTTCAGCAGTTTTTGGGAACTTTGTTTGAAAAATGCTTCTGTAGTATCCTTACGATTGCTGGGTTCTTGACATCTTTCCGAATTGCGTTTGAAAAGCGCTGGCCCCCAAAGAAAGGCTAAAAATATTTCTATATTGAACGCAACGAAATAAGGATAAAAATAACTGGATCCTTCACGTTCGTTCAGGATGACTTCGTCCTGAAAACTTTAAACCTCATACCCCAAAGGACCGAAGGTCCGCGCTCATAGCTCAAAGGGAGCGAAGCGACCGACCTCATACCTTGAAGCGAAGAGAATAAAATATGGCCGAACAGAATAAAGCAGAAAAATTCGTTTTCTACATGTACAAAATGACCAAGTCCTATCCGCCTAACAAAGAGGTGCTGAAGGACATTTCTTTGAGCTTCTACTATGGCGCAAAGATTGGTATTATCGGCCAGAATGGTGCCGGTAAGTCGACACTCCTCCGCATCATGGCGGGTATTGACAAGGAATTCCAGGGCGAAGCTTGGATTGAACCGGGCCGCACCGCAGGCTACCTGCCGCAGGAACCGCAGCTCGACCCGAACTTGACCGTCAAGGAAAACGTGATGCAGGCCGTTGCGAAAAAGCAGGCCGTGCTCGACCGCTTCAACGAGATTTCCATGAAGTTCGCAGAACCCATGGAAGACGACGAGATGAACAAGCTTCTTGACGAACAGGCGAAGCTTCAGGACATCATTGACGCCCAGGACTTGTGGAGCCTCGACCGCAATATCGAAATTGCGATGGACGCTCTCCGTTGCCCGCCGGGCGATTGGCCGGTCACAAACCTTTCCGGTGGTGAAAAGCGCCGCGTGGCTCTTTGCCGCTTGCTCCTCGAAGAACCGGATTTGTTGCTCTTGGACGAACCGACGAACCACTTGGATGCTGAAACGGTTGCATGGCTCGAACGTCACCTCCGCGAATACAAGGGCTCCGTGATTCTCGTGACGCATGACCGTTACTTCCTTGACAACGTAACGAACTGGATTTTGGAAATTGACCGCGGTCGCGGCATTCCTTGGGAAGGCAATTACGCTCAGTGGCTTGATCAGAAGCTTGAACGCATGAAAAACGAAGAAAAGGGTGAATCTGACCGTCAGAAGCGCCTCGCTCGCGAACAGGAATGGGTCAAGCAGAGTCCGAAGGCTCGCCAGGCGAAGAGCAAGGCTCGTCTCAAGGCTTACGAAGAACTCTTGGCCGAAGATTCTAAGGAACAAATTAAGGTCGCGCAGATCCACATTGCAAACGGCAAGCGCTTGGGCGATATCGTTATCCAGGCGGAACATTTGCAGAAGGCCTTTGGCGAAAAGGTACTGTTCGACGATTTGAACTTCAGCTTGCCGCGCTCGGGCATCGTGGGCATTATCGGCCCCAACGGTGCTGGTAAGACGACTTTGTTCAAGATGATCATGGGCACGGAAAAGCCGGATGGCGGTACGCTCAAGATTGGCGAAACTGTCGAAATCATCAGCATGGAACAGGGCCGCGAAAGCTTGGACGATTCCAAGACGGTATGGGAATCCATCACGGGTGGCAACGACGAAATCTTGGTGGGCGACCGCAAGATGAATGGTCGCGCCTATTGTGGACTCTTTAACTTCACGGGTGCTGCCCAGCAGAAGAAACTCTCGCAGCTCTCCGGTGGTGAACGCAACCGCGTGCTCATGGCAAAGAACTTGCAGAAGCCGGGCAACCTCTTGTTCCTTGACGAACCGACGAACGATTTGGACATCGAAACATTGCAGGCTCTTGAACAGGCTATCCTCAAGTTTGCAGGCTGCGCCGTGATTATCTCGCATGACCGCTGGTTCCTTGACCGTATCGCCACGCACATCCTCGCTTACGAAGGCGATTCCAAGGTCGTGTGGTTCGAAGGCAACTGGAGCGAATACGAAGCCGATCGTCGCAAGCGTCTCGGCGAAGACGCTGACAATCCGAAGCCGATCAAGTACAAGACTCTGACGAGGCAATAATAAAAAACGGGACTCGAAAGAGTCCTTTTTTTGCTGCTGCGGATGGAAATTATTTTTGGATTAAATGATGCCGTTCAAGGACTTGTCTTTTTGCGATGTTCTTTGCTACCTCAAGCATTTTGTCTCCGGCAAGGTCTAGTGCTGCGGCTTCCTTGAAGTCGAGCTTAACGTTTGCCTTGTTTGCATCGATGACTGTCTGAACAGTGTGGAGTACGTTGCCTCCGGCGAGGTAATGCGCTTCAAGAAGGTCTAATTCGATAGGGATGCCTTCATTGCGGCTGAGAACGTGAGCATCAATGATTTTCTGTATTGGAACTTTGCGTAGCCGCATGCCGACAAGTTTAAAATAACTCACATTTACGTTGGAATGCAAAGCCCTGACCCATTGGAAGAATACTTGTAAAAGACCCATGCTGATGATGGATATGATAATGGCGGTTGCGATAAAAACGACTTTGTTGATGTACTGAACTTCCACAATTTTTTCCGATATGAAGTTACTTCTTTAATATAATTTTATTTATGTAAAATAGCAAACAAGAATCTGCTCGATGTTCTCATAATCATTTAGAATTTATGAGGAACTTCGTACCCGTGTTTGCGTAACAGTGCTACATAATCCTTGTCTTGCAAACGAGCTTCAGACTTTTTGATAAAGTCAGGCTTTTTCTTCAGCAAACTCTCAATCGTTATTATTACGCTTGATACGAAAACCATCGTAGTAAAAGAAAGCAGGAAGCCGAAAAATTCGCGAGATGAATATGGTATATTCAAAATCAGTATCAGCAAGGCCAGCGAAACAACAAACGAAACAACATTTACTTTCATGGAAATACGTCCTACATTCCAATTGCCAAAACTTCGATTCAAAGCGGGTTCCAAACGCCCGTAAGCAAGCTGTTCCATTCCGCATTTGGGGCAGATAAATAACGGGCTCCCGTACATCGGCGAATTCCTTTCGTAAGGATATTTATGGGGCGTTCCGCATTTTCTGCAGCGCCAGTCTTTTTCGATAATTTCTATGGCCAGTTCGCTAGGAGTGTCGAGTGTACTTTCTCGTTGGTGAACGTCCCTGACATACGACTTGATGGCGTTGCGTTTTCGGATTGCATAAGCCAGCATGCCCCCAAAAAAGGCTAGCGAGCTCCATAACCAGTTGTTTCCATGGTTGAGACTCTCGAAAAAGAATATTAGATACAATGGCAGCCAATAAGCGCAAGCTATTGTCAACACCAAAAGACAAGTACTAAAAAAATTGATGACTGACCCAAACGGTAGAGATTTGGTGTTTTCAACCCATTTTTTAAGGGTGTTGAATATCGGGAAAATTGCCAATCCCCAAAGAAAGTTTATCACACACAAAATCGCAATCATGTTTTCTCTCGGTTCATAAATAGCTGCGACAAAACTTTATTCCTCGCGGCGATGAGCTCGTCGATGGGTTACTTTTTCAAATTATTGCTCATAACAGGTCTAAAAATAGAAAATCTGCTACCAAATGAGCCCGAAAATTCAGTTTGGTAACATAAATTGAAAATAAATTAAACGAAAATGTGCCTTTTTTATATTTGTCTGTTGGATTTATGTTACCAAAATGGTCGAAAAAGCAAATTTGGTAGCATGAGAAACCGGGCTTCGTCCAAAAATGGTACGTATAAATTAAAAATTGTGCTACCAAAAACAGTGAAAATCAAAAAATGGTAGCATAAAATGACCGAAATCGCATTTTAAAATCTATTTTATGACAGAAAAACTCTAGAAATAGCATTATGGTTCGCATTTTATGGATTCTTTTGTTTGTCGCCTCGTCCGTGCTGTGGGCGCGAGATTTTGACGAGAGTCGTGTCGATGCCAAGTCTTTGATGTTGGCCGATGTGCCTTGCAAAGGCTGCGATTGGACGCGAGGTGGGGTCGAGTATATCCAGTGCCAACAGAATAATGAGATTGTTGAGTACGGTTCCGGACCTATGGGCGGCTGGAAGTATGTGGACGGCGTGCGTGTTTTTAAGGGCGATATACGTGGGATTAAACCATGTCTTGTTCGCTTCTCTTTTAGCAATGGCTTTCGGTTGGGGATGACGCAAGATGAGGTCTTAAAGAAGGGTCTTGCCTTTAAGCAAGAAAGCGATTCTGTCTGGATATGGGAAAAATGGAAACGGTTGGGCCCAACTACGCCCGATGACCCCAATGATTGGCACGATTGGCAGGGGTATGAGATTCGTTTCTGCAAAAATAAGGTTTGTAATATCTATTTTTGGCATAATCAACCTGATAGCGGTCCGTAACTAACCCCATGCTCCACGTTTTTAAACACGAACTTCGCCTGATTTTCCGGGAACCTCGCTTTTGGATTCCTTTCATTATTCCGCCGGTGATTCTCGCGGCGAGCCAGGCGATTGCGGTTTCGCGCTACGGTGGCGAAATCATGAAGGGCATGGAAGGCTACATGATGCTTTTGCTCGGTTGCTTGATGGCGCCGATGGGTGCGCCTTTGGCGGCGGACAGTTTTGCGGGCGAGCGCGAGCGTAATTCTCTTGAGCTACTGCAACTTTCTCCGATTGCGCCTACGAGTCTCTTTTGGGGCAAACTTCTTGCGATTCTTCCGTTTCCGGTTTTGTTTGCTGTTTTGGCGGAAATGGTTTACTGGTTCTCGCATCCCGAGATTTCTTCGACGGCGGCGGTGGCTTCTATTCTCGGTGCGCTTTCGGCGGTGCTTCTCGTGAATTCGTTTACGCTTTTGTTCTCGTTAAAGGCGAGAACGGTTCGTGCGGCGACACAGTTGTCCCTCTTCTTTGTCGTTCCACTTCTTTTGCTTGTTCAGTTTGGCCATGAAGTCTTTTTGCAAAGCGTAACTTTGCCCGTTGCGTTTTTATTCTTGTCTGTAATTATTTGTGGCGCCATGACTTTCGCGAGTATGCGAAAATTTGTAAGTTTATAAATAACGATTTAATCGAAAAAAGGAGAAATGGAATGAAAAAATTATTCGTAGTTTTGAGTTTGTTGGGTTCGTTAATGGCTGTAACCGCCTGCGATGATTCTGCATCGAGTGGCAATGGTTCTGGATCCAATTCATCGAAAGGGAGTTTCCCGCCGAATGGGGGAAACGACGGTTTCTATTGTGAAGTCACAAGTGGCGAAGGTTGGGCTCAGATTAAAGTGAATATTCCAGGCTATAAGGGCCAAGTGGAAAAGCGCAGTTACGATGAGGCTACAGAAACGGCGACGCAGTATTACGAGGAATCGCAGTACAACTTGAGTTCGTTTGATAAGACGGAAATGTGCTTAGAATATGACCGCGATATAAAAAATAACAAGAAGAAAAATAAAAATCTGACGGATTATTATTGCGGTAATAGCGTGTTCTATATGGTCGGTAAAATCGAAAATGCAAGTTACCTTAAAGATGATTTTGCTGCTGCGAAATACGAATTCGACAAAGAATGCGATGATTACGAACGAAAATGGAAAGAACACGGATTCGACGAAGTCATTGAAAGAAGACGTTTGAAATAATCGATAAGGAGAAAGCCTCCGCTGCTAGCGGAGGCTTTCATGTCGGGTAACTATAAGCCGGGTTCTGTACTCCAAATGTTGCCATAGGAGCGATGACCATCTCTCTGGACGAATCGTTACCGACCGCCTCAAGCGACCTACCCGGATATCCAGCTGGCACGGGCCGCACCAGGTTCTTGCGAACGGAATCCTGCTTGGTCTTGCACCGGATGAGGTTTACCATGCCATTCCTGTCACCAGGAATGCGGTGAGCTCTTACCTCGCCATTTCACCCTTACCCGCATTGCTGCGGGCGGTTTGCTTTCTGCTGCACTTTCTGTCGCGTTACCGCGCCTGGACGTTATCCAGCATCTTGCCCTGCGGTGCCCGGACTTTCCTCCAGCCTTGATTGCTCGCAGCCGGCGGCCATCCGCTACCCGCGAAGAAATGTAGAAAAAGCAATGGAAATGTGCAAGAGCTATTTGAGTTCCGAGTTTCTGGTTGCTGAGTCCGCTTCGTGGCAGTTCTAAGTTACTACAGAATTTCATATTCAAATATTCTAGTAACTATTAACTGTTAACTAGTAACTATCAACTAAGCCGAAGACTCTTCAAATGCAATTTTCTAAGTTCTAAGTTCTAAGTTCTAAGCTCTAATTTTGTATATTGTATCCGTGAAAAAATTGATATTTTGTTTGTTTTGTTTTGCTTCTGCTGCACTTGCGGCTCCGGATGCTTTTTCTGTTGATTCCGTAACTTCTAATGCGACCGAAAAGGGTTTGGATTCGGCATCGTCCGATGCCGTTGATTCTAGTGCCGTTTTCCGTGTCGATGAAATCCGCTATAAGATTGGCGATGCGTTTGACGATTCCAAGGCGCATACGAAATACGACCGCAGAGCGTATGACATTCTGAACTGGGTGCATATCGAAACCCGCGAATCTACGGTGCGCAAACTTCTACTTTTTGATAAAGGCGACCTAGTCAACCTGAACCTGCTTTTGGAATCGGAGCGCTTTTTGCGCGATCAGAGGTTCCTTTCTGATGCAAGTATTTCCGTTTTCGGCGAGGAAGGCAAAAATGTCGTGACAGTCCAGACGAGCGATAACTGGACGCTTTCTCCGATGGCGACCCTCAATTTCTCGGGCAGTGAATGGACTTATGACAACTTGATTTGGGGCATAGGCATTCAGGAAAGCAATTTCCTTGGGCTTGGTCAAAAGCTCGGTTTTTACTTTGGACATGACGAGTTTCGCGACATGTGGCAGTTGGAATATGGCGACCCGCATTTCCTTTTCCGCTACAACCATTTGGATTTTTTGTACAGCTACAATACGGATGGTTACCTTGCCAGTTGGAAAATGTACGTGCCGTTTCTCAGTCGTAGCGTGAACCAGTGGGCGTACACGCTTGAAGGATTGAAGAACAAGCGCAATGTTTTTTATTATGGTCGCGGAGAACTTCCTTCTGGCGCAAAAATTTATGATTATACACAAAATAAGGCATTCCTCAAACAATTAGAAATTGCCCGTAAAGATCCGGACAATAAGAAAATGAGTGAGCGCCAATTAGATTCGATTGCAACGGATAAATATCTCAATTCCTTACAGCGTTATAACGGAAAAAAATCTGTGAAGCTTATGGCAATTGAAGATTTTATTACCGATTCCTTGAGCTTCCGATTCAGCCGCTCGTTCGGCGGAACGCAGCGCAAACTTTACTTGGGGGCAACTTATGATTACTTGCGCGAAACGGCAAATGAAGGCCGGGTATTACCTTATACGTTCCTATACGGTGGGGACGTGTATGCCGTTGATTCCGCAAGCGCTGTAAATGAATGGACTTTGGAACGCAAGGATTCCCGCCTTGGCTTTTATGTGATGTATTCCAATCTGCGTTACGAAAAAATCAGGAATTTCCACAACGTCAGATGGACTGAAGATATAGATAAAGGATTTTCCGTCAAGGCCCAACTTTCGAAAAATTACGAACAGCTTGGAGCCGACAATAACGATATCCGTTTAGATTTCTGGACGGACCTTTATCTCGGCCACCAAAATCACCATTTGACTTTGAAGTCGTACATGTATTTTTATTTAGATCATGGAAAGCGTCATGATTTTTATGGACGTTTAAGAGGTGAGTATATTTTCCATCCGAGTACGCGTTTTTCGACAGCTTTATCGGGACTTGTGGATTTGTATGATGAGGCTAAACTGGGTTACCAGTTGACGCTTGGCGGCTCTGATGGCTTTGTCGGGTTCCCGACGGGGTTCTATGCGGGGCAGGCTCGTGTTTATGGCAATTTGGAACAGCGCTGGTTCCCAGATTTTGAAGTTCTGACGCTGGCGCCTGTTGTCGTTGCTTTCGGAAGTGTTGGCGAGACGGCTGCATCGATTAAGGATATCAGGCGTAAGGATTTGATTTATGTACTCGGTTTGGGTGTTCGTTTTGCACAGACAAAGTCTATTACTCGCTTAATCAATAAGATTGACGTGAGCTTCCCGTTAAATGGTGTGCTTAAAGGCAAACCTCATTACTCTGTAACAACATCGTATTCCTTGTGATTCTGTAGATAAACTTTTTTAAGAAGAGAAATCATGGCAACGGACGAACAAAAAAATAAAGACGAGACTGCTAGCGAAAACCGTCGGAGAAGGGCTCGCGAAGTCAAACGTATTTTTATGCGTGTCGAAATTATTATCGGCATTATAGCTATGATTGCGGGTGCATGGCTTACGGTTCTCGTTTGGAACGAGGGCTATTTTCCAGGGGCGTTGATGCTAGTGATGACCGGCGGTATTAACGTGTTCCTTGCTGCAAAGGAACTGATGAATCCGACGGATCACATTTTCCATTGGCAGGCAATTTTCTTTTTAATTGTGCGCCGCGCCATGTTCTTCCTGAACGTTGTCTTGATTGCACTTGTCGTGGGCACCATGACTCGCTTGCTTTGAGCTAGTGGACGCCGTCCTCGTTTGCCGAGGGCTTTTCGTTGTACCAGGTCTGGATTTTTTCTTTGGCGACTTCGTTGAATGCGGAGCCGTCTTTTAATATGTGCTCTGCGCGTTCGAGCGTCTGCGAGATGAGTTCCTGGTCGTGAATCCAGTCGAACCAGCGGAACACCCAAGCGCCGCTTTGTTCGTTTCCTTCGAGGTTTCCTGCGCCGCGGTTTTTCAGGTCGAGTTCCGCGATTTCAAAACCGTCTTCGGTGGCGGCAAATTGCGATAGACGTTCCATGCTCGTTTCGGCGGCATCTCCTTCGGGAATCATCAGAAAGCACCAAGCCTCTTGATTGCCGCGGCCCACGCGCCCGCGCAGCTGGTGGAGCTGCGCCAGACCGAAACGGTCTGGTTGGTCGATGACCATGAGATTTGCGGCAGGAACGTTTACGCCGACTTCGATAACGGTTGTAGCAACGAGAATTTGGATTTCGCCTGCGGCAAACTGCTTGATGATTTCGTCTCTTTGCGAATCGTCCATTTGACCGTGGACGCCGGCGACTTTGAGTTTTGCTAGGTTCACATCGGTGTGGCCGAAGGCTTCGATAAAGGATCGCATTTCGTTCACGATGTCATCGACACTGCGGGCGCTTCCGTCATTTGCTGCTGAATCTGCGGAACCGCCCGTCGGATAGTCCGAACTATCTGCATTCACGCGGCTTGCAATCCAGTAGCAGAGATTTCCGCCGGCGGCTTCCTTGCAAATAAACTGCTTCATCGATTCGCGCTTGGCGGCATTGACGAGGCGCGTCTTGATAGGCTTGCGGCCTGCGGGCTTTTCCTTGATGCTGATGACTTTCAAATCGCCATATAGCGTCATCGCGAGGCTTCGCGGAATTGGTGTGGCGCTCATCACGAGCATGTCGGGGTAATCGCCTTTGGCGAGCAGCGCTTCGCGCTGGCTCACGCCGAAACGGTGCTGCTCGTCGATGATGACGAGACCGAGCTTTGCAAAGAAAACGTCCTTGCTAAAGAGCGCATGCGTTCCGATGACAACGTTGCAAAGCCCCATCTGGAGTTCACCGAGAATCACTTTTTTCTCGGCGGCGGGAGTCGCTCCGACTAGCAGATGCACGCGGATACCTGCGGCATCGAAGAACGGTTTGAGCGATTTGAAATGCTGGCGCGCGAGAATGTCGGTTGGGACCATCAGGGCACTTTGTTCACCGGCTCCGCAAACCGCCATAATGGCGAGCATGGCGACGACCGTCTTTCCGCAGCCTACGTCGCCCTGCAACAGTGCGTGGAATTGCTTTTTGCCATTGAGACCGTCAATAATCGTATTTAGCGCCGCGTCCTGACCTGCGGTCAGTTGGAACGGGAGGCGCGCTTTCGCCGCCATCACGTTCCCCAAATCTATCTGGCGTTCATGCCCACGAATCTTTTGATTTTCGCGGCGCTTCACCATGCGCAGGCAGAATGGTAGCAATTCCAAAATCTTGAGTTCACGCTTTGCCTTGTAAATGGAATCAAAATCCTTTGGCATGTGGAGCGCACGGAGATTGTCCATCACGGGCGCAAAGTGCAAATAGTCCGTGAGCTCTCGCGGGCACGCGTTCGGGAGTGTGAGCCCTGGAAAGTTGAAAATCGTCTTGTACAAATTGCGGAAGAACCGCTGTTCCATCTTGGCTTCGCGACAAACTTCGCTGATGGGGTAGACAGGGAGAATTTGTCCGTTAAACGCTTCGCCTTCATCGAACGGCTGCATGTCCGGATGTACCAGTTGTAGTCCATGGTACGAACCGACCGTTCCCGAAACAAGCCAACGTGTTCCCGGTTTCACGCGGCTCGCAATAAAGCGTGTGCCGCGGAAAAATAAAAGCTGGATTTCGCCCGTGCCATCCGTAAGAACTGCCATAAAGCGCGACATGCGTCCCCTGACAATTCCTGCTCGTGTGATAATTCCAATGATGACTACTCGTTCGCCATCGCGCAAGTCTGCAATCTTTGAAACTTTAGTTTGATCGAGGTAGGTCCGTGGAATGTTGTATAAAAGATCTGCAACGGTATTCAAACCGGATTTGCGGAGCTTTTCGAGCCTCTTGGGTCCAAGTCCAGGCAAGTTCGCTAAATCCATTTAATTGCCTGCTTTATTTTGTTCTTGTTGCTTTTTAGCGTCTTCTAGGCGTTTCCGTGCTTTTTCTCTAGCCGTCTCGCCAACGATGTTCATGTTCTTCCACGTGATGAGATGAATCTTGTTGCCGTCCTTGTCCTTGAAGCCTAAGTTCTTTGTATCGATAGCCTTGATTGCCGTGTTTAGGCTTGCAATAATGTCATTTATATTTTCGACGAGTTCCTTGGATTGTAAAAGCGTTTCGGAATCAATTCCCTTTTCGATACTTGTAATAATTTGATTTGTCTTTTGCGCATTTGCCGAAAGTGAAAAGATGACTGAATCGACGAGCGTGATTTTTTCGTTTGCCGCTGTTGTAACCGCCTTGATAGCCGTATCGGCTTGGAGTGCCGTTGTAGTCAGAGCTTTGCTGGAATTGTTTACTTGTTTAAAAAGTTTGTTTATTTTAGGACCGAGCATTCCAACTGTCTTTTCGGTGTGCGCGAAAATATCTTCGATGGAATGCATTGCGTTTTCGTAGATTTCCTGTGCAGACTTGTGGGCGGAATCGCCCTGTGTTAACAAAAGAATTGTCTGCTGTACGGCTTCGAGTTGCTCGTTGACTTTTTCGATTAGGCGTAGCGTTTCTGCAATGCCCGGTTCGAAATGCCCTTGGAACACGTGGTTCTCTGGCATGATTTCGCCTGTTTTTGACGGAATTATTTCGAGACGGCGTTGACCCATGAGGGCGTAGTTTACGTTGTTGAATTGAGTCCCTGCGCGGAGCGTGAGCGGTTCGTTGAAATTAATTTTCACGCGGGATCTGTCTTTGAGCCAAATCACTTGACCGATAGTCCCGATGCGGTAACCTCGCAACACGACGGGATCTTCGGGTTGTAACGAACCGAGTTCCTTGAAATCAACGATTGCTGTTTGGTGTACATTTTGGTGGGCGGCCCACATGCCAAAAGCGATGCCTCCAAAAATGCAAGCAAAAATAATGAGTGAGATGTAACCAAGCGCTCTGTCGGAAAGTTTCATGATTTTGAAAATAGAAAAAAAAATTGTTGTAGGGTGTTGAATGCGTTGTTTGCGTTTGATATAGGGAGGTTTTACCTTTAAAATAGTGATGTTGAAGTATCTGGACGTATAAAGATGCGTTTTTTGCTTTGTCGCATATAAACTTTAAATTTGGCTTGGCTTGTATACTTTCCGCTTGTTTTGGAAAAATGAAAAGGGCGATTTGAATATGGAATTATATTTTTATGGTAAACTTGTCGATTTGTGCTTGAAACGTTTTAGGGCAATTTTATGAAAATTAAAATGATGGTCTCGTTGATGCTTTGTGCATTGTGGTCTTTGTCTTTTGCAGAAGATTCCGTGGATGTTTTTGGCTTCCAGAAATTTTATGCGACAAAGGCGGGCTCGGTTGCTTGGACTTCGGAACATTGGGCGAATGGTCACGCGCGCACTTTTGCCGACTGGTCCGGTGATGAAGAAGATCCTTTACAGTGGACGGATGATCGCAGCAGTGATGGTGGAGGCTTCAGGGTCGATGGCGAAGGCGTGATGCAGATGCTTGGCGATGGTCCGCGTTTCCATATTAACGGACAAATTAGCTGGGCGGAGGAAAAGCAGTTCTTCTTGAATACGGAATATACGGCTTATTTTATGCGAAATGAAATGGGCGGGAAGGATTATGGTGGCATGGTAGTCGGTGTCCGCAGCGGTGCTCTTGGTCATGCGTCCAGTGGTGGCAATAACTGCGATGCGAATACGTATTACGCTCGTTTTCGCAATGATGGCAAATGGGACTTTGAAAAGGAATGGAAACACCCTGCGAGCTATTACCGCAGTGGTTCGGGAATTGGCAAGCAAGACCCGCTTTGGGGTGGCGAACCTTTGCCATTGAACAAGTGGATCGGAATGAAGTACATTGTCTACAATAAGGATGAATTGACTGTCCGCTTGGAACTTTATATTGACTCTACAAGTAATGCAACGCCTCCTGGCAAATGGGAACTCGTGGGAACCGCCGAAGATGCGGGGAAGGACTGGTCTGGTGCTGAAGCGGGAAATGCTAAGATTGAGGGTTGCAAGGATTACAATGACCTTGAAAATTCGTTCGACGCCATCTTGAAAGGCGGAGGTGTCGTCATCATGCGTACGGATAACGACCATCCGTTTTACAAGTTTGTCTCGGTTCGCGAAATTGACCCTGCATTGCCGATAAAGAATGATGGCACGACTGCGATTAGACCTGCGATGCACGCCGTGCATCCGCGACTTTCTTCGTCAAAACCTAGGTTCTTCGATCTCCTCGGCCGATCAGTCCCATTTACAAAGTTCTAACAAGAAACAGTTACTGGATCCTCCTAGCGGAGGATGACGCTACAAACTTCTAACTTCCTACTGTCTACTTGTACTTTCGCTTCGCTCAAGTCCCAAATGCTGGCCTCGGTCATGTCCAAGCAAGCTTGGCCGCGACACTCGACCTAAGCATTTGTCCTACTGTCTACTAATCACTAACCATTTTTTTATAAAATTTTTTTTGTCTTTCGTCTTTCGTCTCTCGTCTAATTCTATATTTATTCCGTCTAAAAAAATTTTTTCAAAGGACATTCAAAATGGCTAAAACAGAATCCAAGAAGAAAGTCGTCCTCGCCTATAGCGGTGGACTTGACACCTCCATCATCATTCCTTGGCTCAAGGAAAACTACGATTGCGAAGTGATCGCTTTCGCTGCCGACTTGGGACAGAACGATTTCCCGAACGCAAAGGCTCTCGAGGAAAAGGCTCTCAAGACTGGCGCTTCCAAGTGCTACGTTCTCGACCTCAAGAAGGAATTCCTTGAAGAATACGTTTGGCCGACCGTTCGCGCCGGTGCAAAGTACGAAGGCACGTACCTCCTCGGTACGTCTTTCGCTCGCCCGCTCATCGCCAAGTACCAGGTGAAGATTGCCGAGAAGGAAGGCGCTTACGCTGTGGCTCACGGCGCTACCGGTAAGGGGAATGACCAGGTCCGTTTCGAACTGACCTACGCCGCACTCAACCCGAAGCTTGAAGTCATCGCTCCGTGGAAGGACCCTAAGTGGCACTTCCATAGCCGCGAAGACGCTATCGACTACGCTGCCGCCCACAAGATTCCGCTCAACGGCATCAGCAAGAAGAAGATTTATTCCGAAGACGGCAACCTCTGGCACCTCTCTCACGAAGGTGGCGTCTTGGAATTCCCGGATCAGGAACACAAGTACGAGTTCCTCAAGCACACCGCAACTTATGAAAAGGCTCCGAACAAGGCCGCTCACGTGACGATTTCCTTCGAAAAGGGCAATCCGGTCGCTATCGATGGCAAGAAGATGGGCGCTGTCGAACTCCTCGAATACCTGAACAAGATCGGTGGCGATAATGCTTGCGGTCTTTTGGACATCGTCGAAAACCGCCTTGTGGGCCTTAAGAGCCGCGGCGTGTACGAAACTCCGGGTGGCACGCTTCTGTACAAGGCTCACGAATGCTTGCAGCAGCTCGTGCTCGACAAGGAAACCTTGTTCGAAGCCCAGAAGATGTCCATGACGTATGCAAACCTCGTGTACAATGGCCAGTGGTTCACTCCGCTCCGCCAGGCTATGGACGCCTTCTTCAACGAAGTGAACAAGGTTGTCACTGGTGATGTGACCCTCAAACTCTACAAGGGCAACATCATCCCGGCCGGCATCAAGAGCCCGTACAGCTTGTACGACATGGGCCTCGGTGGCTTCACGGACGTTGACATGTACGACCAGAAGGACGCTACTGGCTTCATCCGCTGCTACGGCCTCCCGCTCAAGACGCGCGCCCTCTTGCTCGGCAAGAAGACGAACGTCGACTTCGGTGGTGTTCCGAGCCTCAAGAAGTAATTTTCTTGATTATGTCACCCCGGACTTGTTCTCTTTGACCACTTAGAGCTTTAGCTCTTACGTGGTCATGATCCGCGAATGGGAACGGGGGCACTTTGTCTGCGACTCTCGTCTTGCACGTCATTCCTCTTCGAGGCTTGACAGCAGCGGTTCTCTTATGCAAGTATAAATACTTGCGCAACCGAACCTTGCACGTCATTGCGAGCGTAGCGAAGATATCTAAAAATCCTGATTCTCCGGAGTCGGGATTTTTTTTGCCCGAAATGAAAAAAATGCTTTGAAATTTGCAAAAAATGCTACCAAATTTGGAAAAAAAGACAATTTGGTAGCATGAATTTTGAATAAATTAACCGAAACGAGACGGTTTTTTCTTCATGGCTTCGTTAAAGTGTTACTAAAAACGAAAAATTGCGTGATTTGGTAGCAAAAAAATGATGCGATTGAGAAAAATATCACGAACAAATTAAAAAATATGCTGCCAAATGCGGTTTAAATGTCGATTTGGTAGCACAAAATCCAAAAAAACGCCCCCGATTTTCGAAAAACGAATGTCCTGTTGTCTTTCGTTTAGAAACTATACGCGTATCCGACTTGCCAGAAGACGTTTGGTTCGTTGTGTTTCATAAAGTAATAGATCGGGATGCCGATATGTGTGAACACGCCATAGATATTCGCGCGAATTTCTGCGGAAATGTCCAGGCTTTCCTTATAATTGTATGAACGCACGAAGCGCTTATGGTTCGCCCTGTTCAGCGCTTTGAATACTTGGTTTGGAGCTTTCGCGAATGCGTATCCGCCTCCAAGTCCGAGATCGATTGAAAAAGGTAACTTGTAGAAAAATTTCCAGGCAACGCTTCCGCGATAGCCAATCCAGAATTCATCGGGGTCCAAGTGCCATCCGCCCCCCATTATCCTGAATACGACGTTTTCACGACTGGCGCCCAAGTTTATCATGATTGGCGTGGGGCGGCCCGCCGAGATGCCGGCTTCGAATTGCCATGCTGATTTTTTTTCGTTTAAAATTGTTCCAGAATTTTCGATTGCGTTGTCGGCAACGGCTTTTCCTATACAAAAAAGCAGTAGAAATGGAGAAATAAGACGCTTGAGTAACATGTTTGTAATAATAGTAATCGAAATTGGGCTTGAATCCGTTTTTTTTCTAAAAAAATGTTATCTTTAAATCATTCGATAAGGTCTATGGGATGGAAGGACCATAAACAAGGAAGGAACATGAAAAAATCAGTATTCGCAATCGCTTGCGCCGCACTCATTTCCGCATCTACAGCATTTGCCGAAGGGGGAATGTTTGAAGGCTATCTCCCGGAAAACTGGACTGCCGACGTGGTCGCTGCTGTCAAGTTCACTCGCATGAATTTTTACAATTGGCATCAGGAAAGCGGAACTTCCTCTTCGACGTGGTTGGTCACTTACGATGCCGATCTCAAGGCTCACTGGAGCGTCGCTGACTGGCGCAACAAGGTGAATCTTGCTCTTGGCCAGACTTGGACGGACGGTCTTGGCAAGCGCAAGTCTTCCGATAAGATTTTCATCGAGACGATGGCTGATTTCCATGCGTTCTCTTTGTTCAAGCCTTATATTGGCGCTCGTTTCGAAACGCAGTTCATGAAGGGCTACGATTATAGCGAAGATGCCGATGGAAACGAAATCAAGACCGCAATCTCGAAATTCATGGATCCGGGGTACGTCACGCAGATGGCCGGTATTGGTTATTTCCCGAACGACATGTTCTCTACGCGTCTCGGTTTTGCAAACCGCATGACCATTTCGAACAAGTATCATTACGCCGATGATCCGGATACGGAAAAATTTGAAAAGTTCAAGGATGAACCGGGTCTCGAAAGCATTACGGAATTCAAGTACAGCTTCTCTGAACTGGTAAGCTTCAAGAGCCGTCTGTGGGCTTTCGTCAACTTCGAAGGCTTTGATGAAATTGATGGTAAGTGGGAAAACCTCCTCGCCGTTACGTTCTCTCCGCTGTTTGAACTCCAGGTCGGTTACGATGTCGCTTACGACAAGGACTTGGATGAAGATTCCCAGCACAAGAACACGATCCTCATCGGCGTGACCTGGCGCTGGTTCTAATCTAGGACCGAATCCAAGCAATTTAAGGGAACCGCTTCGGCGGTTCTTTTTTCTATCTTTGGGCGTGTAAAATTAATGAGGTTCCTATGGCTATTACTGTTGTGGATTACAATGCGGGCAACTTGACGTCGGTGATGAATGCGCTCAAGTTCATTGGCGCGGATGCTAAAGTGAGCCGCGATCCCGATGAAATTGCGAAGGCTGCACGATTGATTTTCCCGGGGGTGGGGGCTGCCGCATCTGCCATGGAAACTCTGACTAAAACAGGCATCGGCGAAGCCATCAAGGCTGTGGTCAAGGCCGGAAACCCGGTGCTTGGCATTTGCATTGGCTGCCAGATCATTCTCGAAGAAAGCGAAGAAGATGGCGGTGTCAAAACGCTCGGGCTCATTCCGGGGCGTGCTGTGCGCTTCAAGGACGAACCGGGTCTCAAGATTCCGCACATGGGCTGGAATCAGGTGAATTTCACGCGCGAGCACCCGATCATGAAGGGCATCCGCAGCGGTTGCGACTTTTATTACGTGCATTCTTACTACCCGCAGGTGCCTTCCGAATATTCCTTTGCCGAAACGACTTACGGCACGCAGACCTTCACGGGACTTATCGGTAAGGACAACTTGATTGCAAGCCAGTTCCATCAAGAAAAGAGCGGCGAAGTCGGCCTTGCCATGTTGAAAAATTTCTGTGATTGGAAAATTTAGCTAGAAGTAACCTGTAGAAAATAGATTGTAATTTTTTGAAGTGCGGGCCGAGTCCCGCTTTTTTTTTATGTTGTCTCCGCTAGACGTTTTTCCTGATAAATGATTGCTTGCTGATAAAATAAGTGATGTTTAACAAACTAAAAAGTGTATCATGGCAATTCGATTTTTATAAAATATGATAAAAAGTTGCTAAATTTTAAAAATTTTAAAGAAAAATAATCATGAACTATTGCTTTTTTTTTAAAAGAACGTATATTTATTTGTATGAAGCCGATTATTGAATATCATGATTATCGAATTTATATGCAGGATTTTTGCAACGAACGGATTCGTATATCGTCGTTCTCGTGGCGTGAATTTTCCCGCATATGCGGTTTTTCTTCGCCGAATTATTTGAAGCTTGTGTGCAATGGCAAAACGCGTCTTTCGCCCCGCGGGGCGGAAATGGTCGGGGCTGCCATGGGCTTAGTAGGTTTTGAGCTTGAATATTTTAAGAAAATGGTGACTTATTGCGATGCCAAGAACGATGAGGAGCGCAAGCTTGCTTTTGATGCCATGTTGGAATTGGCCGCAGACCAGAAAGTGAAAATTGTCGATGGCGAAGCGTTCAAATATTTTGAATCTTGGGTACATCCGGTGGTGAGAGAACTTGCGCCGGTGATGGAGGGAGCGACTCCGGGCGAAATAGCCAAATGTTGTTGTTGGGAGGTCATGGCTAGTGACGTCCGCGAGTCGCTTGATTTTATGGTGAAGGTGGGTTTGCTGAAGAAAAAAGGAAATGCTTACGAGCAGACTGACAAGTACCTGAAGGGAACTACCGGAGCTGTTTCTGTGGCGCTGCGTTCCATGCATCGCGAAATGGCTTCTTTTGCGGAAGAAGCTGTCGATAAATTTGCATTGCCCGAAAGAAATTTTTCAGGACTCATTATGGGGTTGGCCGCTGAGGACTATGAAAAAATCGTGCAGAAAATCAATGCGTTCCGAAAGGAAATTGCGGAAATTGCGTTGAAAAGCCGTACGACAGAAAGGGTTTACAGGTTGAACTTACAATTGTTTCCGTTGACTTGGGAAAAAGGAGAGAGGGATGAATAATCAAAAAATAAAAATGCCGTTAGGCTTGGTTGTTCTTGGGCTTATGGCGTGTTCCGAATTGGAACTGTCGGGTGTTACCGATTTCGAAAATTCAGTTGCGAAGAACAGCAGCTCTTCTGCGGCGAACGATTTTCATGTTATCGATCAGCCCGTAAAACAAGACTTGTGGGCGTTCAATGATTTTCTAGCTGATTCCGGGAATACGAATTCTGGATATTGGTTTGATTTCGTTGGCACGGAAGAGGGGAATTCTTCAACGATCGAATTCCCTGTTCAAAAGGGCGGTATGTCTTCTGCGGATTACATGCGAAGCATCGTTGATGCGTGCGGAGGCTATTGTGGCACGGTTGAATTGCGCGGATCTTCTCCAAAACCTGTACGTGCGGGTGTAGGATTTAAATTATCTGCCGATGGTGAAGCGACCGATGTCTCTGCATGGAAAGGCCTGTGCGTGACTTATCGCTCGGATCTTCCGATGCGCTTGATGCTTAGCTCTGGCGATAAGGCTAATCGTTCTGATTTCCCGTTCGTGCAGTTCCCCAAAATGCAAAAAAAATCGACGCTTTGTTCGGAATGGGATGATTTTAAGCGGGAAGATTCGATTGATGAGTCTCGTGAAAAAGTTTTGAATAAAGTTGACGATATCCTCTTTGAATTTGAAGGTCATTCAGGGGAAAGTGGTGAATTCAATATCAAGGGACTGGCGTCTTACAAGAATGCGGTTGGGCAATTGAGCTCTAGCTCGCAGAATGTGTCTAGTTCGAGTAGCTTCAATATAATCGAGAACTTTGCTTTTAATGATGTTTGTTCGTTTGTATCGGTTGATAATCTGTGGTATGGCCCTTCTGGGGAAGTGCAAGTTCAGACAGGTCTTGAAAACAGCACTAAGACGCAGGGTTACTGGTTCATCTTTGGTAACGATAATTTCGGTAGTGAATCCGAGATTGCTTGGCCGGTTCCCCTCGGTAACGACTATACTCCTTATGCTGTGGACTCGGTTGTCCAGTTTTGTGGTGGAGTTTGTGGTATAACATCTTTTAGCAAGGATTCATTAACCGATCAACCGTTTGTAGGTGTTGGTTTCAACGTTGTCGGTGAAG